>WQSX01000003.1 GCA_009787625.1 Oscillospiraceae bacterium | reverse complement strand
ATTTGCTCCCCCTGCGGGGAACCGCAAATGATGCACGTTAATGACCATACCTTTTCATGGTCGTTTTGTGCCTAAAGATTTTCGAAAGGAATGGTCATTATTATGAAAAAAGCAGATATTGGTCTGATTGGACTTGCCGTTATGGGTGAAAATCTAGTTATGAATATGGAGAGCAGAGGATATTCGGTGTGTGTCTACAATCGCACCACTGAGAAAGTTACGGATTTCATTGAAGGACGTGCTAAAGGCAAGAATATTTTCGGAGCTGATTCACTTGAAGAATTAGTTGCCGGTTTGAGTGTGCCCAGAAAAGTAATGTTAATGATAAAAGCGGGGAAACCTGTTGACGATTACATTGATGCACTCATTCCATTGCTTTCACCCGGCGATATCATTATTGACGGTGGAAACACTCACTATCCTGACACCACCAGACGCACTAAGTACGTAGAGTCAAAGGGGTTGTTGCTTATCGGCACGGGTGTCTCCGGTGGTGAAGAAGGTGCACTCAAAGGTCCAAGCATCATGCCGGGTGGCTCTAAAGGTGCATGGGAACATGTTAAACCGATTTTTCAGTCGATTGCCGCAAAAGTCGAAGATGGCATCGCCTGTTGTGATTGGGTTGGAAGTGACGGAGCGGGTCATTATGTAAAAATGATACACAACGGCATAGAGTATGGCGACATGCAACTAATCTGTGAGGCATATTTTCTGATGAAAGAGTATCTTTCATTATCTGCTGATGAGATGTACGAAGTGTTCAAAAGTTGGAATACCGGGGAGTTGGACAGCTATTTAATTGAAATAACGGGAAATATTTTCGCACGTAAAGATGATGACGGCACACCTTTAGTAGAAAAAATTCTCGATACCGCAGGGCAAAAAGGCACAGGAAAATGGACATCGGTTGCATCACTCGATGAGGGGGTGCCACTTACACTTATAAGCGAAGCGGTATACTCCCGCTACCTTTCGGCTATGAAAGATAAGCGAGTTTATGCATCGAAAGTCCTCGCCGGCCCGCACCCGACAGGCAAATTCACAGGCGATAAAGCGGCATTCATCGAAGATATTCGCCAAGCGCTGTTTGCGTCAAAAATAATATCTTATGCACAGGGTTTCGCGTTAATGCGTGCAACATCGGAGAAATATTGTTGGAACTTAAATTATGGTGATATTGCCATGTTGTGGCGAGGTGGATGCATTATCCGCTCTTCATTTTTATCAAATATCAAAGATGCTTTTGACGCTAATCCCAATCTCGACAACTTACTTATTGACCCATATTTTTGCAATGCGATAGCAAAAGCACAGGACAGTTGGCGCAGAGTGTGCGCAGCAGCAATCACACACGGAGTGGCAATCTCTGCCTTTTCAAGTGCACTCGCATACTACGACGGCTACCGCACAGCAAGACTACCGGCAAACCTACTTCAAGCCCAGCGAGATTATTTCGGTGCACACACATACGAAAGGGTAGACAAACCGCGCGGTGAGATGTATCATACTAATTGGTTGGAAACTTAGAATGCCTTTCGAAAATCTTCGGCAAAAGATAAAATGAAAACAGGGATAATAAGTGAGGAAAAATTATTATGAATTACAGAAAATTAAACAACACAGAACTGTCTGTCTCCCCGGTTTGTATGGGGACGGTCAATTATGGCACTGAAATGTCTGAGTATGACGCTAAAGCCCAGATGAGTAAGTTCTTGGATGACGGCGGAAATTTCCTTGACACTGCGCAAATTTATGGAGAATGGGGTAACAGTCCTGAATGTTTTAGCGAGTATGTCATTGGTAACTGGTTTAAAGAGACCGGTAATCGCCAAAAGGTGGTTCTTGCTACAAAAGGTGCGCATCCCAAGTGGGGTCATATGGACAAACCGCGCGTTAACGCAAAGGATATCAATGAAGACCTGGAAGGTAGCCTAAAGCTCCTTAACACAGATTATATCGACTTATACTTCCTGCATCGAGACGACCCAAACACCCCTGTAACGGAAATCATGGAATGTCTTGATGCGGCGCGCAAAGCGGGGAAAATACGCCATTACGGTTGTTCAAACTGGAAACTCCCACGCATAAAAGAGGCACAAGAGTATAGCAAATCAGCAGGACTTGAGGGTTTTGTCTGCAACCAATTGATGTGGAGCCTCGCAGACATAAACTTCTATAACCTGGTTGACAAATCATTTATACTCATGGATGAAGATACTCACGCATACAGCGCTCAAACGGGCATGAATGTTATGGCATACATGTCGGTAGCAAAAGGGTACTTCACCAGACGTGCCGCAGGTGAGAACCTTCCGGCAGGCGTTGCGGACTTGTATAACTCGCCTTCAAACGATGCGATTTTTGAGAGACTTGTGTCTGTAGCCAAGCAAGGGAACTACACATATATCGACATGGCTCTCATGTATATCATAGCTGAAAAACTCTTCCCCGCAGTGCCGATTGCCTCTTTTGACAATATGGCGCAGTTAAAAGAAGGTGTGGAGTGCATGAAGAAAACAGTGCCTGCCGAGATAATTGAAGAGCTCTCAAAATTGAAAAAATTCACTTATTGGGAATAGTTCGTGAGGGAAAATTAATTTTAAGTACACCTCCGGACACTTAGTTTCCGGGTCGTCCTGAGAATGCCTCGTCCTCATTTATGTCCGTGGGGTCGTCCGTTGCGGTTACTTCATACAATGGGCGTTTTGCGTTGCCTGCGGTGTTTATTATTTACAAAAAATATTGTAGGATTCTGACACGGTTTATGATATACTATCTGTAATAGTAATGTGTTTTAACTTCAAATAAGCATAAAAAATTTGAAACAGGGAATATCACCTTACGTATACTGATTCATACGCATGTAAAAGAGAGGTGGCAATATGTCTAAAAAAAGATTGCGTTCCAAAACCTTATCTGCGGAACCTCATGTTATTGTAGTGAATGATTTAGAATGTCAAGCGATGTTTTCGCGAGGGAAGAATCAACGTATAGGCGATACCTACCTTCGTAGCATTGAAAAATCAGCATTAGTGGCTACGAGGGTACGTGGTGCAGGTAGGATAAATGAAAAATATCATAACGGACTCAATGTGTTTAATGTAGCGGACAAAGCAAACGCTTCACATATCCTTACACCTATTATACCTAAAAATAGACTTGCCTGGAAAAATGAACAAGAAGAAGCGCAGCCGATTCCACAAGAAGTTCAAGCACAACTGCGAGAAACAGCAAAAATTTCAAATAAAATGGAAGTTAAGCCTTACAAGAAGGTACATGAAGCCTTACAAGAGTCCGTGGATAAATCTACAGAAAGAATGATGCAAGATTTGAATGAATCATTCTCTAAGTAAACGGGGTGAAATGGCTTGGTTGTAAATGATAAACAAATATGGGTTTTCGCTGGTCCAAATGGGTCTGGAAAATCAACGATTATAGAAAATTACATTAGAATGGGGCAATGCTCCGAGAATCTTATTTGCCCCGATAATTTAGTTCGACTAGAAGATAGAAATAATAAGGATGCTTATATAAACGCCGCTCGTAAAGCCGAAAAGCGTAGATTTTACGAAGTTGCAAAAGGCAATTCATTTTCATTTGAAACTGTATTGTCTAAAAGAGAAAAACTTGATTTCATTTGTTATGCAAAATCAAAGGGTTATTTTGTTCATGTTATTTACGTATCAACAGGAGATTCTAAAATTAATATTGAGCGAGTAAAAATGAGAGTAATTCAAGGTGGTCATGATGTTCCAATTGATAAAATTGTGTCACGTTATAACAGGTGTATGCGTTTAATGCTTGAAGTAATCCATGAAGCGCATCATGCAGTTATCTATGACAATTCAGGGAGCCAGCCCGATTTTATTGCAGAAAAAATAAATGATGTTTGTTACATAAAAAAAAATTCACCAAAATGGTTTGAGCGTTACATAAAAAATAGTATTGCAGAAAAAAAATTGATTTATGATAAGAAAGAATTATTTCCAATTGTTTATTTTTAAAAATTGATGAGGTTTTTGCAAAAAAAGTAATAGCTGCGGATGACAGTGCACGACTCTTAGACGAAATAGTGGAGGAGATGGAATATAGCGCATTATTGAGAGCATACAAAAGCCTGCAACAAACCCTGTCACGCTACTTAAGATTCTACTATACGCAACTACGAGAGAAGCAAAACACGCAAGATATGAAGTTGCGTGAGAATATGCTTGCGCTTTCGTACTGCTTGCAAGATTAGGTATATTCATTTCCCGGTAGGAATAAATATTACTGCATCTGTTCCTACACCGGGCTCGCTTTTGTATTTTATCCAGCCGCTGTGAGCTTTAATTACTTGCGATACATGGTAAAGCCCCATGCCCCAGCTTTGAGAATTTTGCTTTGAGCTGAAGAATGGATTGAAGATATGATTTAGATTCTCTTTAGCGATGCCAATGCCATTATCCGAAATAATTATCTTCACAAAACGTGCTTTTTCGCTTATTACTATTTTTATCTCGCCTTCCTCGCGTGTACTACAGGCATCGGCACTGTTGAGCAAAATATTTTCAAAAGCGTGGCAAATGTTTTTAGGGTCTACCATTGCATATATTGGTCCGCTGTGCTCGAAGTGTATCGTTATATCATTGGTAAATTGTACGCTTTCTATAGCATTAGATAAGCACTCGCAGACATCACATCTGACAATGAAGAGTTTAATCTCACATGAATTATCGTAAATATTATCTACGATGTCAGAAATTTCTTTTGAAATAGACTTCACCATAGGCTGGGTTTCATCAAAGTTCTCTTTAGTCATTATGCTTTCAAACTGATGAAGTGACACTAAATGATTTTTCAAAGTGTGCAGAAAGGGTATAAGGCTCTGAACGTTACTAATGCTGATATTTTTATTGAAAGTTATGTTGCCTACTTTCTGCTGGTTGTGATGGCGCAGAACATCCAACGAAGAAAAAATCAAAAGCAGATATGAAAAAACTATTATAAAAATAGAAAATGCAATTAATCCGGGTAAAAGCCCTTGAAGCTGGGCGGTCATGGCAACTCTTGTAAAAGCGTCCAAAGAAAGTGATGCTCTAAAGACATTAGCCATTGAAGTCGGAGTAAGGTCAAAAATGAAAACATATCCGACCCAAACAAGAACAAGCCCAACAATAAGCAAAAGAACACTTCTTTTTAGCCTGGGATTGTCGCTTTGAAAATAATAAAAAATAAGTCTAATTGTAAGACTAACTAAAGCTGCAATCAAGCTGATAGTCCCGAAGTTATCGAATGCATTGAGTGCATAGTGAAACAAAGAAGGCGAAAAAGTCCTCAGCAGACGAATGAAAAATATGTAAATTGGGCTGATATTCAAAATAATGAAAATTAAAGGAAAAATTAGAATAGCATCCTTTTTGAAACTCAACTTTCGGTCAATAATCAACGCCACAAAACAATATATCCCAACAATGAATAAAAGTCGCCCCGCATTTAACAAGTTGCTGACTTCAATCAGAGACATTCTATACTGCCGCAAAAAAACAAGCACGTCTTGTTGCAAAAACAAAAATCTATTTAGAATGTAGTTACTGCTTCTGTGAAATGCGTAGTACAAGCAAATAGATAGGCTTGTCAAATTGAAGCCGATTATCGCAACAATCAAGCACCCACTCTCGGCTTTGTTTTTTATATAAGAGCGGATGGTAAATATTGTTATTACAGATATTGAAATCAAGAAAACCAGTAGAGAAGAAATTATAAGCATAAAACTCTCCGCTAGTAAATACTAGTTGCATCGAGGGACTTGCATTCCTATCTTCTTATCGTGTCCAGAAAATCAAAAAAGCCCATATTTTCAAGATATTTGATTAAGTCAGAAGAGCGATTGTTCTCAAACTTTTTTAAAAGATTGGTGATATGGGTTTTTATAGTACCGAGCTCTACCATTTTTATATCGGAAATTTCTTTCCGAGTCAACCCCTGCCTGAGTAAGATTAAAATGTCAAGTTCAGTGTTTGTGAGTAGAGAAAGAATTCGCACGGACTCAATGTAATTGGTTTCATTTGTATTTTTCTTGTGCACATTACGGGCTATATAGTTTTTTAGCTTTTGCGCAACTATTTGAGAAATGTTTGACTGACCGTTAATTGTACTGTCTATGATAGCCAGAATCTCATCAGGAGTTTGGTCTTTTAACAAAAAATTGTCAGCACCGCGTGCAAAAGCATCTATAACGAAATCGTCATTATCGTAAACGGTGATAACAATAATTTTTATCTCGGAATTAAAAGTGCGGATTTCTTCAATTGCATCTATGCCATCTGTTTTCGTAGCCATCTCAATGTCGATTAAAAGTAACGCGGGGCTTAGCTCGCGGCAAAGCCGTACAGCATCGCTTCCGTTTTCTCCCTCGGCAACAAAATCTATGTTGTGCTGCTCTGAGAGAACAAAGCGCAAAAATGCTCTGATATTTTTATTGTCATCACAGAGTACTACGCTGTATGCCACTTAAATTACCTTCCCATCCAACCACCGTCAACGACAATTGTTGTTCCACTTATATAGTCTGAAGCCTTTGATGCCAGGAAAATAGCGGCACCGGCAATATCTTCGGGAGTGCCCCACCGACCTTTAGGAATTCGTTCCAAGATTTGACGGTTTCGATTTTCGTCGGCCAAAAGAGCTTCATTCATATCAGTTGCAAAATAACCGGGGGCAATGCAATTGACATTGATGCCCAGTTTTGCCCACTCATTTGACATAGCTTTTGTAAATCCAAGAACTGCAGACTTACTTGCAGTGTATGCGGGCACAGTGAGCCCTCCTTGAAATGACAGTAGTGATGCAATATTTATTATTTTGCCGTATCCTTTATCTATCATTACTTTGGCAGCTTTCTGGCAAAGCAAAAACGGGGCTTTTAAATTGACATCTAAAACAAAGTCAAAATCATTAGGAGGAAACTCAAGAACCGGGTGCCTGCGCTGGACACCTGCGTTGTTGACTAAAATGTCTATAGAACCAAAATCTGAGAGCACCCGCGAGATAAAATCATCGTAACCATCAAAATTTTGCAAGTCAAGGGTATAAGACTTAACCTGCGTGCCAAATTTAGAAATGTTATTCTCAAGCTCAGCGGAAGCTTCTCTGGACACTGTTGCGATATTTGCGCCACACTCTGCGAGCCCTAGGGAAATAGCCAGACCAAGCCCACGGCTTCCACCGGTGACAATGGCTGTTTTATTACTTAAATCAAATAAATTATTCAAATTTAACCATCCCCTTCGAATGTTGTCGTTTTTGCAATCTTATGCAGGAAGAGCGAGTGCGAAGTCGAATAGAATTTTTACAGAGTCGGTAGTAGGGTCGAGAATCTTATCAAAGCCTTTTTGTGGGTTTTGTGGGCTGAGGACGTCTGTCACGAGTTTTTCGAAGGCGGGTTCTTCGGCAAGCAAATCAGCGGCGATAGTGTAGTCCTCGTCCCTGTAGACACGCACAAAATGTATCGAAAACTCTTTAAACATGCCTAAAACAAAATCCATGGCAGGTGGCTTTTTATAATGAGCGACAATGGTAATTTTTCCTTTTATTCGCACAACCTGTGGAAGAATATCTGCAATAGATTGGTGCCCGGCGCAGTCATAAACATGGTCTGCACCGTTGCCTTGTGTGCGCTCCAACACTTTGGTTACAATATCGCAGCTTTCAGGGTCAAGCGTGTCAAAACCCAAATTTTTGGCAAATTCGAGCCTTTTTTTATTTATTTCTACGATAGCAAGATTTGTGCAGCCGAATGCGCGAAGAGTTAACCCCATTGCAAGACCGATAGGACCGGCACCGAATATAAGAGCATTGTCGCCCGGCCTGTAGTCAGTCTCTCGTGTAGCGTGTACTGCTATCGCAACAGGCTCAACAAGCGCTCCGGTCTTTAAGCTTAGTTTGTCCGAAAGTGCGACGACACTATGAGTCGGAACAAGCATGTACTGTCCCATTGCACCATCTCGGTCGATTCCATAAAGTTTGAGAGTTTTACACACATGTTTGTTGCCCGTTTTGCATTGCAAGCATTCACCACACATGATTAAAGGATTAACTGTTACAGGTGTGCCAACAGGGAGCGTGGGGTGACCTTCTGCGATGGTTCCGGACATCTCGTGCCCCATAATGAGCGGAGGCTTTGCGCGTGGGTGGGTGCCATTGTAAACATTGACATCACCGCCGCAGATTCCGGCAAAAGCAACCTTCACTTTCACAAAGCCGTCACGGATTTCCGGATCTGCAGTTTCGCAGAAATTTACTGTTTTTGGGGCTTTTAATATTATTGCTTTCACAAAGTATCAGCTCCTTAATTTGTTGAATTTGTAATAACCGAATACAGCACGCTTTCCCCTTTGACAAAACGTGTCGCTTCCAACGCTACTTTTCGCTTTAATTCTTGTGCCGAATCTTCTGAATACCAAGCCATATGCGGGCTGACGGTCAGGTTTTCGTGGCGTAGTAAAGGATGATTGGAAGGTAGCGGTTCTTTTAAAGCAACATCCAGCCCACAACCTGCAACCTTGCCTGATGAAAGTGCATTGTCAAGAGCTTCTTCGTCAATAATCCCACCACGAGAGACATTTATGAGATAAACACCATCTTTCATTGACTCAAATTCTTTTTCTCCGATGAGATTAAGATTATTGTCTGCCGGGCAGTGGATAGAGATGATGTCTGAAGCCGACAAAAGCTCGTCAAAGCTCACAAGGGAGACGTAAGATGGCGCTTCTACCTCCCTCACATCATAGGCAATTATTTTTGCCCCAAATGCTTCCATTCGCTTTGCATACTGCTTACCAATGCGTCCAAATCCGATAACACCGACTGTCAGGCAGTTAATGCGCCTTATGGGCATTGTGCTTATGAAGTTCCACTCGCCGGATCTTATATCGGAGTTGGTTTTGTACAGCTTGCGAAGCAGACACAGCGTGTGGGCGAGGGCGTGGTCAGCAACTTCGTTTGTACCATAATCAGGCACGTTACAGACCTCTATACCCAATTCCATCGCAGCCGGCACATCAACAGTATCATAACCAACACCATAACGGATAACTAATTTCAAATCGGGAAGTTTTTCCATAACCCGGCGAGTCACCTTTGCATACTGAATGATGAGTACGCTCGCATCAGTGCAACCTTTGATTAGTTCATCTTCGGTGATACACTTTCGCCAGTCACAATCAAGCCCATTCTCAGATAATATGACTTTTTCAATATCAATATCGTTATGGTCGCAGTCAGCTATTACAATTTTATGTGCCATAAGCTATATCATGCCTTTCTTTTATCATGCTGAAGACTAATAATATCATATTTTGACGATTAAATCTGCCTATAGTTTGAATTTTCAGTTGGATAATAGTAATTTATACTCTCTACATAATTGTCTCCGTGAAGCTTATCCCAATCCGGTGTCATCGGAACGCCCGGAGTATCCGGAATTATGAATTTGCCATTTTTCTCCTCAGGCTTTATCAGCATATAGCGCATAACAGGGTCATTCGTGGGTTTGAGATGCTCTTGATAACACTTTTCGTCCGATGTAGCCATGTATGCACAGTGAACAGGTAAGCCACCACCACTGAACCAGAGACCACGCTCCTTGGCTAGTTCGCGAACTTTGAGCCAGTCGTCAAATCCGTGAAACATCTCGTTGCCTTGGAGCATTTTAGCCCCGGCATCGGCATAAACTTTAAAAAAGTGGCTGCTCCTGAGAGATTCACCCATAGAAACAGGAACAGGGCATAGTTTGCATATTTTTTCAAGCTCAACAATCTCATGGGAATGGACAGGTTCTTCATACCAACAGATATCATATTTTTCTATGAGTTCAAAAAACTCCATAGCTTCATCCGCTGTCCAAACTTGATTTGCGTCCACCGCAAGCTTTGCATCCGACCCTATGAGCTCACGGACAAGCCGTACACGATCAGCGTCTGTTTGCTTATCTCGTCCCCAGTCTGTGCCTACCTTCATCTTATAAACAGTGTATCCCAAATCTTTAATAGACTGTGCTTCAGTCAAAAGTTCGTCTATAGTAGTATTTATGCCGTGTGCACTGCCATAGACATGCACCCAATCGCGTGTTGCGCCAAGATAGCGGTGCAAAGGTTTTCCTTTTCGTTTGGAAAGTATATCAAGCATTATTCGATCAAAATAGCCCACATCTGCAAAGGATCCTGATTGGAAACCGTAATTGCGGTTGAGCCAGTATATACGCTTGTATATTTCGCTATAACTCTCTCTTTTGCCCGTGAGAACATGGGGAAGCACATCCGTGAGCATGTTTCTGCCAACAGGTGATTGTCCCATAAATCCATCTTCATCGTAGAGCTCCATCCAATAGAGAATCTTTGTCGTGTCAAAGGGTCCCATTGTAGAGTCATAAAAAGGCGCATCCATCGGAATCGGATAAAGTGAGTATATGACTGCATGTGTAAATTTAAAAGTTTCATCGTATCGGCTTTGATAATCCATTAATTCATTCTCCTATCTATTTTTATAGCATATATGTAGCATAAAACTATGCTGAAAAGTCATCGTTAGTTCTGCCGAGCTGCAGATAAATAATTGAGAATACAAGCAATACGCCTGCAAGAGCGATTGCCAGAGTTGAACCATATCCGAAATTTAAATGTTCAACCGCAGTGCGTGTGACATAAACCGGCAAGGTCAACGTTGCATTGTTAGGTCCACCTGCTGTGAGTGCAAATACCAGGTCAACATCATTAAATGTCCATATAAAACGGAGCATGGTTGTCAAAACGATTGTTTCGCGCAAAAAAGGCATTGTAATACTGAAAAATAACCTAATTGCGCCACCACCATCAATACGCGCCGACTCGTATAACTCTTCAGGGATGGTTGTCAGTGTAGCCATAATCGTTATCGCAAAGAACGGAATTCCGCGCCATACAGATGCCACAATAACCATAATCATTGCAGTTTGACCATTGGCACCCCATGGGATTGCAGTCTCTATTAAACCGGATCTCAACATTAAATCGTTTGCAACACCGGTGGTGCCGGAAAAAATCATTCGCCATAAAACAGCAACTAAAATGCCTGAAACCGCCCAAGGTGCAAAAACCATTGCGCGGTAAAAACCGCGGCAGCGCTTCATATTTTTCATCAAAAGTGCCATAGTGAGTCCTATGAGAAACTGAAAAAATACAACGATTACGGTTATAAAAATACTGTTTTGCAAAGCAGTGTGAAAGATTACATCGTCTGCTAAGGCACGAAAATTATCAAACCCGACAAACCCATATCTGTTTGGTCTGAGTAAGTTGAGCTCTTGAAAAGAATAAGCAAAAGTCCGTCCTATTGGAAACAAAATAAGCGTAGCGATTAAGATAACAGCAGGAATGAGTAGAATATATGGCTCAAAATGCTTTAATTTTAGCTTCTTTTTTTTTGTTGCTATGACTGTAGTACTCATGTCGTACCTCTCAAAACATATAATCCCTTCGTGCAGAGTATATTTGACGTTTCTGCACGAAGGGAGTCTTAGTTACTAGCCTGCCAAAAACTCAGCGAGCATAGCTTCCAGATCATCCGCCCACTGCGCAATCGCGACAGCAGGGTCGAGTTCTCCAAGCATCATAGCTTGAAGGTTTGGTGACAGCACTTCGTTTGTGAAAGGACCAAAGCCCGGTATGTAAGATGGAAATCTTGTTGAAACTGTTGCAGGATCGCTATCTTGCACAAGAGCCATCATAATGAACGGGTCGTCAACAGTGGTGTTTATGTTAGTGGGAACGCCGCCGGCACGGCTGACGATTTCAAACTGTTGCTCAGGAGTCCACAAGAAACGGATATATTCAAAGATTGCCTGCATATTCTCTTCTGCAGCTGTATTGAAAATAGCAATGCACTGGGGATCATCAAATTTGATTCTGCGGCCGTTTGAATTAAGTGGAATCCAACCATACCCAATTAGATCTTCTGCAAGGTGTTCGCGTAAAAGTTCAGCTGATTGTAGGTGATGATAGACAATTGCAGCGTTGTGTGATGTAACTTCTGCTATCATCTCTGTATATCCGTTGCCGACTGCTGTAGGCGGAGCTTGATTGTTGAGAAAAATGCCTATGTAGCGTGTAAGTGCTTCAAGAGCTTCGGGGCGTCTTAAGAAAGAAACTCCGTTTGCATCAAAGAAATCTACGGTGTCTGTATATGCCATCATGAATGCAAGCATTACATTCCAACCACCCGGACCTCCCCGAAAACTGAATCCAAAGTGACCGTCGCGTGTAGTTGCTTCAACTGCGTCGAACCATTCATCCCATGTGGTGGGGAATTCAGTAATGCCGGCTGACTCAAACATATCCGTGCGATACCAAAATTGATGAGAGGTTCCGAACATTGGGAATCCCCACAGACCATCTTCTACCTGATTCATTCCCCTGACAAACTCAAAATGTGATACAAGCAAGTTATCTGCTCCCTCATATGTTGCAAATAAGTCGTCCACATTTCGCACGACACCAAGGTTAATCATGTTCGTATGGATGAGATTCGCGACATGTGCCATGTCAGGTAGTGTGCCTGTTGCTGCGGCAACATTGAATACATTAGGTGCATCAGCCCACGGAACTCCGTGATTTTCAATCGTGATGTGAGGTGCAACATCTGCAAAGTTGTCACGCACAGTGTCCCAAACTTCCATCCATTGGGGGCTACCGTCATTAATCCAAAATGTCAGTGTAATGGGGTCCTCTGTGGTGTCTGCTGGTGGGGGTGCGTCTTCTGTGTCATCCGCAGGTGTCGTCGGATCTGCAGGTGCTGCGGGGGCAGCCGGCGTTGCAACATCGCCCGGTGCATCTGCGGCGCACGCGGCGATAAGCAAAAGCGATGCCAGAAGTAGTGGAATTAGTATTTTTTTCATTGTCCTTCTCCTTATAAATAATTAAATTTGAGCGGAGTTATCCGCTTAATTTCGCAGCGTTTTCAAGAGGAAAAGCAGGATCTACCCTTTGATTGCTCCTGCGGTGAGCCCCACGACCATATGCTTTTGAATGTATGCAAAAAGCAAAACTGCAGGAACCAGGCAAATAACCCCTGCAGCGGCAAGGCGTCCGAAGTTGACGGTGTACTGCCCTATGAGAGAACGAAGACCTAGCGTGAGAGTGAAACTATTCGGATCATTAAGTAAGATGAGCGGCAAAAGAAAACTGTTCCATGCATTGACAAAAGCATATGAACCTGTAGCAACAAGACCGGGTAAAAGTAAAGGAAGAATAACATAGTATACAGCTTGTGGTTTTGAGCAGCCATCAATCCAAGCCGCCTGTTCCAATTGCACTGAAATATTTGAGAAAAATCCCCGCATCATTATTGAGCAGTATGCAAGTAGGCTGGCAGATGTAGTGATTATAACAGAAGTCATTGTGTTGATGAGTCCAAGTGATCGTATTACATTAAATAGCGGAATGAGCAGCAGGGTTATGGGGACCATCTGTGTGATTAGAAAAAGCACCATCATAATGCCTTTGCCTAAAAAACGGTAGCGTGAAAAAGCATATCCAACCATTGTTGAAATAACGGTGACAATCCCAAGAACTCCGGCAGACAATAAAAGGGTGTTCCAAAAGAAAAGAGAGAAATTGGAATCTGCCCATGCTCGTGCATAATTAGAGAGCGTGGGTGAGACGGGTATATAGTAAATAGGAAGTACGTTGATATAGCGCTCATACATGAAAGAAATGTTCAATACATAGTAAAACGGAAAAACAAGTATCACAAAGAAAAATATCAGGACAGTGACGTAAACGACCTGCCGTAGTCTTTTCATGAATCTCACTTTGTTCATAAAGAATGCATCCCTTTCCTGCAATCAAGGTAAAAACAGTTCGCACTTCGAAATTCTTATTTGTGGTTATATACAATAAATTTGAATTTAACCCTACCAGACTATGGCAATATCCACAAGGTAGATATTTTCTATACCTACCCTGCAAACTGCTCATTATTGTGGCGCAGGACAAAAAAGAACAGGACAACAGGCATCAGTTTTATCGCTGATGTTTTTACGAGATTTGGCTAAATTTTTGATGCACAAAAAAATTTGTTTACACCTATTGCATATACACTCATAACTTGGTATGATTTTCTTGAGCAATGCCATAGACAAATTCAGAAAAGGAGTATTTATAAGTTTGAATGAATTCAAACTTATTGAAATGTGCGAGCGACTCTCGCTTGCGCGAAACCGTCGTTCATGCACGTATATTTATGACCATTCATGGTCGTTTGTGCCTGAGCGAAGCAGAAAGGAATGGTCATAAATATGAAAAAGGCTTTACTTATTGGAAATTACAAACAGGCACAGTGGCATCCGCTTTCCGGAGTGGATGACGAAATCAAACGCATTTTAACTGATTTTACTATAGACGTGACGGAAGAATATCAGTCTATGAAATTAAGCGAAATGCAGGCGTATGATTTGGTGATTAACTATGCAGACACGCTTTCGGAGCATGGTTCGCCTGAATTTGCAGGGGCGTTGCTTGGATATGTGGCAAATGGCGGAGCGTTACTTGCTATTCATAATGGCATTCTTGCAGACGATTTTCCCGAACTACTGCAGCTTATGGGTGCATCTTTTATTGAGCATCCACCCATCGAGCCTCTTAAATATGTAAAATCATGCGATCATCCAATTGTAGACATGATTGACTCGTTCACAATAAATGAAGAGCCATATATGTTTAAGATGGATAATCTTGCAAATGTTGCAGTTATCATGGAATATATCTACAAAGACAAAAAACACCCTGCCGTTTGGGTGCGTGCCTATGGAAACGGCAGGGTTTGCTATTTTCAGCCCGGACACACTTCAGAAACGTTTGTAGATGAAAGCGTTTGCCTTTTGTTAAAGCGTGCCGCAATGTGGTGTACTCATGAGCTATCGTAACAATGGAGTCTTTGATTGATATAGCGCTACCAATTAATATCCATGCGCTTATAGTCCATGAACATGCGCTCTTTAGGAATTGCATCAATGTCGCGCGCAATCCCAATGATGCCTTTTGCACTATCTTTGGGAGCTACTGAATGTTCAGGATTTGCGAAAGCATCGGGACCACCCATTTCTGTGCGCAGCCAACCGGGGTGTATGCAAACTACCCTTGCATTTATCCCATCATTATCAAAATGTTTCTGCAAAATGACACACGCCATATTTTCTGCGGCTTTAGACATGCAATAGTTATATTCCATATAGCGTGTGTTCTCACCTATGCTGCCTGCCTCTGAGGTAATACACATGATGACGCTGTTATCTTTGATGGTGCTGAGTAAAACCTGACACACACGCAGGAAGCCAACAGCGTTTATATCAAACATAGAGGCGGCATCATCAAGTATGACTTCAGGTAAGCGCACATTTCGTTCGCTAAAGCGGTAAATTCCTGCACAAGCGTAAAGATAGTCAAGTTTGCCGATGGTAGACGCTAAATCTTTGAGGGAAGCTTGTACGTTGCAGGTTCGAGAAATATCGCATTCAATGAACTTGACACTATTATTTTCGGACATAAGGGCAGCCAGACCGTCACGCATACCAATATCGAGCGCCCAAACACGGTCTCCAAACTCCAAATGCTGCCGAACAATCTCAAGCCCAAGCCCCCCGGCACCCCCGGTAACTAAAACATTTTTCATCACAACTAATCCAGTCCGTTATTTTTTATAACATCGCGCATCCAGTATGCACTTTGTTTAGGTGTCCTCTTGAGTGTATCAAAATCGTGGTGTACGATACCGAATCGGCTGTAACGACCAAAAGCCCACTCAAAGTTGTCATAAAATGACCAGACCATGTAACCGCGAATGTCCACACCCTTTTCTATGGCTCTGTGAACCGCCTTAAAGTGGCGTGTTAGGTAGTTAATGCGGCTGTAGTCAAGAACTTCGCCATCTTCTGTTACTGCGTCGTTGTAAGAGCAACCGTTCTCGGTAATATACATCTTAGGAGTGTTATACTCATTTTTTAGCCTAATTAGCAACTTTTCAAGAGTTTCCTCATGAATCGCCCAATCACGATCTGTGTGAGCAATGTCTTGCCTAATGTTATCGGCATAAAATGGCCAGGAATGTTCATTGTAACGATGCCATGCCGGGTGATAATAGTTTACACCAAGAAAATCTATATCCTCAGCGACGGAGGCTATATCCGCAAAATCAGGAAGCGTAATGCCTCGCTCTTTGAAAAGATCAAGCATATCTTGTGGAAACGAGCCATTAAAGATAGCATCCATGAACCAGCGGACAGCGAAACCATCATTGTAACGTGAAGCGAGTTTATCTTCCTCAGAATCGGTATAAGGATATGATGGTGTGAAATTGAGAGTGATTCCCATTTCTCCCGGAATTTTCATCTCCCTGAACAGTCTTACGGATGCTGCATGTGCTAACATTAAGTTGTATGAAACCAAAATTGATGCGCCGAGGTCGCGTATTCCGGGTGCATGCTCCCCAAAGAAATTGCCGACAAAAGCAACGCAGAAAGGTTCATTTAAAGTGCTCCAGTATTTCACGCGACCACCGAGTTTATCAAAGAGAACCTTGCTGTATTCTTCGAACCACTTCACGCAATCGGAATTTTGCCAACCACCTTTGTCCTGCAAAACTTGTGGCAGATCCCAGTGATAAAGGGTAAGAAAAGGTTCGATTCCTGCGGAAATAAGCTCGTCAACGAGATCGGAATAAAACTGCAAGCCCTTCTCATTGACTTTTCCAACGCCGTCAGGTAAAACACGTGACCATGATACAGAAAAACGATACGCAGTATGCCCCAGTTCCTTCATAAGTGCTACATCTTCCTTATAACGGTTGTAGTGGTCATTTGCCACCTCACCCGTGTCTCCCCGTAGAATATTACCGGGCATTTGACAAAAACGGTCCCAGATACTTTCTGTTCGCCCATCTTGTTTCACTGCACCCTCAATCTGATAAGAAGCAGTAGCAGTCCCCCATTTAAAATCTTTCGGAAACTCATACTTTGGCATAAAACACAATTCCTTTCATAAAACAAATTTTATTAAATAATGTACATAATCGATGAGAGTAGGATATGCAATTATTAAAAGCTGTCCATTTGCGAGTGATGAGCATTTTATTCTTATGTAGGCATGGGTTTGCCCTTATAATCAACATAAAAAGTATCACGGGAGACAGGTCTGTTTCCTATCATAATCTCGTAAAAACCATCAGCAGATTCGGATGCCTCAATCTGTGCAGTAGTCCTGCCCATTTCGGTATTCATGCGCCCCGGATGAATCGAGTAAAAATCAACATCGTCAATTGAGGCGTTAAAAATACCTGAGACCTTGGTTGCCGCCATCTTTGATAGCGCATAGCAGGGAACCCAGGAACCACAGCTATATACACCAACCCCCTCGGAAGTGACTGTGATAATCATGCCGCCTCGCTTCATAACAGGGTAATACGCTTTGGCAACAATAATTGCACCAACAACATTCACGTCAAAAGACTTGCGAAGCTCGGCAATATCACACTCATGAATTTCGTTGACCCTATCACCCGAAAGCAAGACGCCGGCAACATTGCAAAGTGCATCAATTTCGCCAAAAAACTCCCTGCAAAGACCGGAACCGTGGATAATTTCAGCCTCGTCAGTGACATCAGCCTTAAAAACCATGAGATTATCGCCATACATGACTGCGAGCTCTGCAAGAGCGGGGGGAGCCTCCCGCTCAAGGATGCCTGCAGCGACACGATGCCCCTCTGTGAGGAATTTTTTAGTGAGCTCAAGTCCGAGACCTTGAGTTGCCCCGATAATTGCCACGTTCATATTAACGATCATTCCCTTCCGATTAACTAATAACTCTCCAATAACTCAACAAGGCACTTCATGTCCTCGTAGCCGTCCAGATATGCATACTCACCGCCACCATCGCCATATTTACCGCGCTGCAAGCATTTTAACCCAAATTTCTCACATTCGACAATCCATTTATCCATGCCTTTAATATTAAAGGCCAAATGATGTATACCCTCGCCGCGCTCATCCAAGAAATCTTGCCAGACACTCTTCACGCCATTTGGTTGAATAAGTTCGAGTTGCAAGTTCGGCCCCACATCAAAGAAAGCCATCAGACAATTGGCGTCAGGTGCAGGCTCGCCCATGTAAGTGGTTCCGGTCACTTCAAACTTGCCTCCATCAAAGTGGGGCGGAGGCTCAATACCGAAAAATTCCGCAAACTTTTTTTTGCTTTTCTCGATGTCCTTGACGATAAAACCTACCTGTGTCATAACGTTTGTGCCAATAATTCCAGCCATAATTAATAATCCTTTCTGTTAACATATAATATTCTAGAGAGCGTGCTCTATAACCAAGTTCACAGCCCTCTATGTTGCCTATAGCCTTCTGCAAGAACCTCTTTCAATGAGCTTGCCGGAAATAAATTCGGTAGTCTGATAATCTGTTTCCTGCTCAACGGCAGCAATGGTGCGTCTGACTAAGGAGGAAAACATTTTCTTGTAGTCATACGCAAAAGTTGTCAAAGGTGGTGAACAAAACTCGCCCAACCCGTGCCCGTCTATACCAATTACAGATATTTGCTCGGGTATTGAGATTCCATCCTCTTCAAGTGCCCTGTAAATACCAAAAGCTATGGAATCATTGCCGGCGCATATAACAGACGGCCACTCGTTACTTTTTAAAAGGCTTTTTGCTGCCGAATAACCGGCATCGCAGTCGTTAAAAATGTCAGCGTAAAACATCCACTCACCACGCATCTCTATATCATGCTGCTGCATGCTTGTCAGAAAGCCCTCGTGTCTTTTGAGCATACAGTATCGGCTCATGTCTCCATCAATGATGCCAATTTTTCTGTGACCCAGCTCGTAAAGATAGTCAATAATTTTAACTCCGGTTTCAATCTCGTAATTCACTGAAATCCTGTTTTGTTCACCTCTGTCAGGGTGAAAATGGTCAAAAACCCCGATAATTTTGTCTTTTGCTATGAGTTCCTCAATAAGGGGCTCGTTGTTTTTAGCTCCAATAAAGATGCCCGCATCAACTCTGCCTTGCATGAACACGCGTTTAATCAGTTCAACGTTCTCCTGATCACTGAGGTTTTTTACTATGCAAGTGAGTACCAGATAACCGAGCTCGGC
Organism: Oscillospiraceae bacterium; assembly: GCA_009787625.1. Lineage (GTDB taxonomy): Bacteria > Bacillota > Clostridia > Oscillospirales > Oscillospiraceae > WRMH01. The sequence continues at coordinate 77,881 of WQSX01000003.1, read as the reverse complement.
TGCACTTTCAGTGACTCTGGCAAAATATTCGCTACATAGCATATCGTTGGCAACAGCAGTGTTGGAAATCCAAAAGAAACCGAGCGTCCCTGTTTTTTTCCCCGCAAGCAATTGACCGGATAACAGTGGGTAATAACCATTGTCATTAATGACCTTCATAACTTTTTCTCTGGTTTGCAGAGGCACATTCCTATAACCATTCACCACACGGCTCACCGTACTTCGTGAAACTCCGGCAAGCCTGGCAATTTCATTACTATTTAACCTTTGCATATAAACAACCATTCCTTCTATGTGTTATTTCAGCACAAAACGACTTATGAAAGGAATTGTCATTTTGTGCATCAATCATTAAAATACGACTTTTGCTGCACACGCGATTATGAATACAGTAGCATACATAATGAACAATGTCAAGACTGTATGCCTTGAATAAAAAATTGTAGATAATCTATAAATATTTATCATATTTTTCAAAAAAATTATCAAAACTTACATTTTTATATTGCATATTTCAAAAAGGCGTGATAATATTAAAATCAAGTTGTGAAGCAAGTGTTTATATATTTTTTACAAATTAGAAATAATTGGCTAAATTTGTGAAAACGTGTTCACAAACATTTCTGTCTTCACGTGGCAAGAGTAGGTTATCACCAAAACCTGCAAAATTTAAAGGAGGAACAGTAGAAAATGAAAACACATTTCAAACGCATTTCAATCCTCGCACTCATGCTCATTTTGGCTTTTGCCTTGACTGCGTGTGCAGATGACGCGGGGAATGGGGCAGCTCCTTCAGGGTATGATGGATTCCCCACTCCTTATGGAGAAACCGTCACTGTAACGTGGGCAGTTCAAGCCTCTGCGGTTCAGCGATTCTTCGACGGAGACAACTACGATTATAATCGCTGGTCACGTAGAATTCTGGAAGATCTCAACATCCAACTCGAAGTAGCCTTTTCAGCAGACATTATGACAGATGCGTTCTTAAATAGAATGCAAGTAGCACTCGCATCAGGCGATTTGCCGGACATTTTTGAGATCGGTGAACCCACCTGGTTCCACCAAGCTCAAGAAGCCGGCTTCTTGTACGACCTCACAGATATGCTTGAGAGCTATGCCGCTGACGGTATCAAGGCTTACAGAGCTCAATTCCCCGGCGGCTTTGATGGTGCAACGATCGATGGAAGGCTCTACGCATTCCCGTCAATAGTTGACAATTTCCATCAAGCAGTCTATCTCTGGATTCGTGAAGATTGGCTCGCTGAAGCGGGTGGTCAGCCACCTGAAACAGTCGATGAAATGATTGAACTTGCACGTCAATTTACATCAGGAGATGGAAGTACATTTGGCCTTGGACTCAGCCAGAACCTAACGCTCACTGACTTTGGTAACATAGCAGGACTTGCAAGCTCGTTTGGAGTGCCTGTTCGCGGTCAGGACGTATTCTATCGCGGTGAGGATGGTCTCATCACTCACGGATGGATTCAGCCGGGAGTCAGAGATGCTCTTGAAGTTCTTCGTGACATGTTTGCAGAAGGTTTGATTGATCCGGAATTTGTAGTTAAAGACCAAGCTGCACTAATCCCCGACATTGCAACGGGAAGAATCGGCATGATGTTCCACATGAACTGGGGAACATGGTGGCCATTCAATATGCTCTTTGAAGAAGAGGGTATAGTTACACGCCCATTCCCGGTACCCGTAGCTGAAGGTCGTGAGGTCAGAATTGGTGTTCAAAATAATGAAACACCTGAAAGGCTCTTCATGCTCAACGCTAACGCAACTCATCCGGAAGCATTTATGAAGATTCTCAACCTCTACTACTACATTGTCTATGAATCAGGCAACCTCGACTATTTCGAACGCTACTGGGCGGAAGAGCAATACAGGCTCGTGCCGGTATATCTGCACATTGCGAACGAACTATTCGCACCGGAACTTCTTCCTGCACTCGCTGCAAATGACGCATCAGACTTGTCTGCCGCTGTGTTGCCGTTCTTTAATTTTGTGCAAGAGTTTGAAACAGGAATAAACACAGATCCAACTCGCTACGGCACATGGGGTCAAATGTTTGAGAGAGGCTCGATGGCAATTGCTCTTGAATATAAGGATCGCGGACAAATGGTGTACAGCATAATGGGAGCAGAGCGCCCTGAAATATGGCTGCAAATGGTAGCCCTGTTTGAAACCGAGATGAATGCGGTGTTCACCGATATCATAACCGGAGCAAGACCACTGGAAGCGTTTGACCAGTTTGTTCAAGACTGGCTCAATATGGGCGGTCAGCAAGTTCTTGACGAGTTGAATGAAATGTTCCCAAATTAGTTATATCAGTGTATTGCGCGGGCGGGATTTATTCCGCCCGCACAGCCCTTGATTATTCAATACTCGCAACTACACATAACTTTACAGAAAGCGAGGCAGCTTAAATGAACAAATCATTAGCGAAGCGGCAGGCGTTCTTCCGAGAACTCCCATTACACCTTATGTTGATCCCTTCACTGGTGCTTGTCGCTATTTATAGCTACGGTGCGATGGCAGGCACAGCCATTGCGTTTCAGCGCTTTAATCCGGCACATGGATTGTTCGGCTCTGAGTGGATTGGATGGGCAAATTTTCAAACATTGTTTTCGTTGCCCAACTTTTGGCCCGTTATCAGAAATACAGTTATAATTGCAGTGTCGAAGATGGTACTGCTCATCGTTGTGCCGGTCATCTTTGCACTGCTTCTCAATGAAGTTAGAAACAGAAAATTTAAAAGCTCCGTGCAAACATTAGTTTACTTGCCGCATTTTATATCGTGGATTATACTTGCAGGTATTTTTAGAGAACTCCTTTCACCAAGCAGTGGGGCTATTGGTATTTTGCTTTCCGGCATTGGTATAGACCCTCCATTTTTTCTTGGGGACAGATTTTGGTTCCCCATTACTATGGTTGTCACTGATGTTTGGAAAGGCTTTGGTTTTGCTTCGATAATATATCTTGCAGCCTTGACATCCATCGACCCTGTTTTATATGAATCTGCAATGATTGATGGCGCAAATAGGTGGAAACAAACGTTGCATATAACTTTGCCCGGAATCACACCTGTGATAATTCTTTTGTCCGTCCTGAGTATGGCAAACGTGCTAAATGGAGGGTTTGACCAAATCTACAACTTGTACAGTCCCGTTGTTATGGAGACAGGTGATATACTCGATACGTTCATTTTCAGGCTTGGCATAGAGCAGGCACAGTTTGCGCTCAGTACCGCAGCAGGATTGTTTAGATCTGCAGTATCCCTCGTGTTTGTCGTGCTATCGTACTTTCTGGCGGGCAAGGCAGCCGGATACAAGATTTTTTAGGGGGTGTCACAATGCATAAATCATCACCATCCAGAAAAGTATTTGTTTTCTGTAATGCAGTGTTTCTTACTGCTACAGCGCTAATCTGTATCTTACCTTTTGTAAATCAGTTAGCTATATCTTTCTCGCACAGCAGGTACGTGCAGGCTAATCAAGTCATGTTTTGGCCTATGGGATTTAACACAGGAGCTTACGATTTCATCTTGCAAGGTAATCAGTTTATGCGAGCGTTATTGGTGTCTTTGCAAAGGGTTGCCATAGGTGTTCCTATTAATCTTTTGTTAATTATTCTGACAGCTTATCCACTGTCAAAAGCAAAAAGGCATTTCAAATTACGTAATGTCTACTCGTGGTTTTTTGTCGTAACAATATTATTCCATGCAGGACTGATTCCCATGTTTATGATTGTTCGTTTCACGGGACTCATAGACAGCATTTGGTCACTCATTCTTCCCGGGGCACTTCCTGTATTCTCAATGCTTGTTGTAATGAACTACATACGCTCGCTTCCGCCTGAACTTGAAGAGGCGGCATATGTGGACGGTGCAAGCCACATACGCACGCTGGTATCAGTGGTGCTCCCTGTCTCGACACCAACACTGGCAACGGTCACACTATTTTCGTTTGTAGCTCATTGGAACAGCTGGTTTGATGGCTTAATATACATGAACAGGGTCGAAAACTACCCACTGCAAAGTTATCTTCAAACGATTGTCATAAATATTGAGGCATTTTTCCGCAATGCGACAAACATATCTGCAGACCTGGCTTTGCTGCTCGGGCTGGTAAATGCGAGAACGACAGCGGCAGCACAAATGTTTCTGGCTATAATTCCTATACTTTTGATATACCCATTCCTGCAAAAATACTTCACAACAGGTTTGGTTCTGGGTTCAGTGAAAGGTTAGAGAGGGCATAGAGGTGACTTGGCGAGAAATTGTACAATCAATTAAGACGGTCGCATTTTACATCAGTATTATAATTTTCCTTATAGTCGCATTTCAGTCATATATAGCTTTCATCATTGAATCTACTGCAGAATATGAGGGTTTCAGTGGAGTAGGCGGAGCGGCTCTGGCAACTGCAGTTCTGATTGGTGCAATCGTTGGGTTTAAAACACGCAAAGGGAAAAAGCAAGGCGGCATTGTGGCCGGTGTAATCTACATGGTGGGTGCTTTGGTAGGTTTGTTGAGCACCGGTGTGTTTGGAGACTTGAACATGTGGGCGGTGGTGGCAGCTCTTTTTGGTGTGCTGTTCATAGCCGGGAGCGTAGTTGCAGATGCAGCCGCAAAAGCAGAAGAAGCTGAAAACAAAAGCAAAGAGTAGGAAAAATTATAGGTACACCGAGAAAGGAAAGGTCATTAATATGGCAGGAATAGGATCGACCTTAATCAAACAAGTATGTATATGTACATGGGATCTTGAAAAATGCGAAAAGAAGTGGACGCATATACTGGGCAAGAGACCCAATAGGTGCAAAACACCGGCATTCAGCGACATGCCGACATACACAGATGGGAAACCGGATGACTTTGAAGCGCAGGATTTTCTGGTCTATGAGTTGGATGGAGGAGTTGCGCTGGAGATTTTTGGTCCCGGCACAGGAAATAATCCGTGGAAAAGATTTTTAGACAAAAACGGTGAAGGGGTTATGAATGTTGCGTTCTTCGTTCCCGACCGCACGAAAGCCTATGAAGTCATTGGCGAAATCTGTGATGAAAAAAAACCATATCATGAAGGCTTTTATTCCGTGGGCACATATACCTTTGTGGATACAATGAAAGATTTACACATGGAGTTAAATATCAAAAAAGATGAAAACAACACAGAATTAATCAAAGAGCTGGTGGCAAATCCGGCAAGCTATAAAGGCTAGTATGGCGATAGCCAATAACTGAATGATAATTGTGAACTTCGTCGATAATTACGAAATTATCAAACTGCACTATCATTATATCGTAAAATTTTGTATGCGCCAATGCAACTTTGGGGCGCACACATACATGCAAGGTGAATATGTAAAAAACTTGTTTGCTCTCTTTGCATATTAACTTATGATAATGTAAACTGTGTTTTATAGTATCATAAATTTCGCATGTGCAAGATGTTTTTTATCCTGCATATCTTGCAAACTGCTCATTATCTGCTATAATATTAATCAACTATTTATACTATCGAAATGGAGGGCAAATTGTGAACAAATACGCAATAGGTCTTGACAATGGCGGCACACTCATTAAGGCGGCAATATTCGATATAAACGGAAAGCAACATGGTGTGGCATCTGAATCCACTAAGTTGCTCACCCCCCGGCCGGGGCATACTGAGAGGGACATGGAAGAATTGTGGCTTCAAAATTGTGCATGTATAAAAAAAGTGCTCAAAGAGACAGGAATCTCTCCAAATGATGTAATAGGCGTAGCGGTCTGCGGTCACGGTAAAGGGCTTTACGCATGGGGAAAAGATGAAAAACCCGCCTATAATGGCATTATCTCTACCGACAACAGAGCTTGGCAATATCCTGAGAAGTGGAAAAAAGACGGCACATTTGACAAGCTGTATCCGCGCCTCTGTCAGCAGGTGATTGCATGTCAACAGGCGCCGCTCCTTGCTTGGATGAAAGACAATGAAAGAACTGTCTATGACAACACAAAATGGGTGTTCTCTGTTAAAGACTACATACGTTTCAGGCTCACAGGTGAGGCGTTCTGCGAGGCGACCGACATTTCCGGTTCTGCACTTATGAACGTAAAAGATGCTCGTTTTGATAAAGACCTGCTTGAAGCATACGGAATTGGCGAAGTCTATGACAAACTCGCGCCTATACGGTATTCGGCAGATCACTGCGGAAGCATTACGCAGGAAACAGCAAAGCAAACAGGGCTTAATGTAGGCACACCCGTTGCGGGCGGCATGTTTGACATAGATGCCTGTGCTATCGCCATGGCTGTGACCGAGCCTGAGCATATGTGTACAATCACGGGAACATGGTCGATAAATGAATTTATCTCTAAAACACCAATCACAGGAACAGCCATAGCCATGAACTCGCTATACGCAATTCCGGGATACTATTTGATTGAAGAATGCTCAGCAACCGGAGTTGGGAATCTGGAGTGGATGCTCAAAAATATTTCAGGAAGCAGCTTCCCGAACGGAAGTAACTATGCAGATGTCAACAAAATGGTGGCGAGTGTTGACCCGTCAGACTGTGAAGTGTATTATTTGCCGTTTTTATTTGCGTCTAACACACATCATTTGGCAAAGGCGAGTTTTATTGGACTCACAAGTTTTCATGAGACAAAGCACATGATGCGTGCGGTATTTGAAGGTGCGGCGTTCTCAGCAAGAACACATATTGATAGACTTCTCAGTGTGCGTGAGCGCCCGAAAACCCTTCGAATGGCGGGTGGTGCGGTAAATTCTGAACTTTGGATTGAGATTTTTGCAGATGTTTTAGATTTGCCGATTGAAACTGTCTCAGGAGTCAGTGAACTCGGAGCACTTGGAGCGGCAATGTCTGTCTCAGTTGCCGCCGGGATCTATAAAGACTATACCGAAGCTGCAAAGGCGATGGTGCGGATAGACACCCCCGTGAAACCAAATCCCGAAAAAGTGGAAATCTATAAGCGTAAATACGAAAAGTACAGTTCAATCTGTGACGCCTTAAACACAGTATGGGATAGTTTTGAAGTTTAAGCGCAGCACACGTCGGACAAAGGAATGGTCATAAATATGCATTATAAACTAGGTCTTTACGAAAAAAGTATGCCAAATGAGCTAACTCTTAAAGAAAAACTTGAACAAACGGCAAAAGCAGGGTATGATTATCTGGAGCTGTCGATAGATGAGACGGACGAGAAACTTCAAAGATTGGACTTCACAGCAGAGGAAATTAGCGCACTAAGAGATGCCATAAAAGAGACGGGAGTACCGATAAAGTCCATGTGTCTCAGCGGTCACAGAAAATATCCGCTCGGATCGCGTGAGCAAAGCACTCAGAGACGCAGTCTCGAAATAATGCAAAAAGCGGTGACGTTAGCCTCAAAACTTGGCATAGCAATAATCCAGTTGGCGGGTTATGATGTCTACTACGAAGAAAATGGCGAGGACACGAGAGAGAATTTCTCGATTAATCTCGGAAAAGCTGTGGAAATGGCTGCAACCGAAGGGGTGTTGCTCGGCTTTGAAACAATGGAAACTCCGTTTCTCGACACGGTAGAGAAGGCAATGTTTTGGGTAAATAAAATAAATTCTCCATATTTGCATGTGTACCCTGACATCGGAAACCTGACAAATGCCGCAAAAATTTACAAAACGAACGAGGCAAAAGATCTCATGAAAGGCGCGGGACACACAGTTGCCGTGCACCTCAAGGAGACCACGCCCGGAATATACCGCGAAGTGCCTTATGGAACAGGGCATGTAGACTTCGATACAATGTGCAAAACCTCGCTTGATATGGGTGTTAGAATGTTCGTTGGTGAATTCTGGCATACAGGCGAAAAAAACTGGCAGGAAATACTAAAATCAAACAACGCTTTTCTGAGAAAAAAATTAGGAGGATAACTAAATGCTTAAAAACATCCCAAACATTCTGTCGCCGGAACTTCTTAAAATTCTCATGGAAATGGGACACAACGATTACATTGTTCTCGTTGATGCAAATTACCCAGCCACAAGTGGAGCGCAGAGACTTGTCCGCGCAAGCGGTGTCGAAGTGACAGACATGCTTGACGCGGTTTTGCAATTATTCCCACTTGACACATTTGTAGACGATCCCGTTGTAGTTATGTATCCGGGACCTGATATATCAACACCGCCGATTTGGAGTGAGTTTAGAAAGATAATCTTAAAGCATGACACGGACAAGGCGTTTAAAGATTTTCATCTGATGGACAGATATGAGTACTATGATTTTGCAAAAAAAGCATATGCAATAGTGCAAACAGGCACAACAGCTCACTGGGCGAACCTATCCCTGAAAAAAGGTGCATTTTAGAGAGGAGAAGATAAAAAGATGGGAAATATAGAACTGATAAAGAAAACATTTGAAGCGGGTGACGGAATTTTTCGTCTCAATCCGGTTTTTGTTCCAAGACCGTTTGGCAAAGCGGGGCAGAGGCTTAGGCTTCATCCCGACGACTACTACGCATTGGGTACGAAAAGAGGCTCAATGAAAGAGCGTTGGCTTGCTTCCACAATTACATGCAGTAACGGACCGCTTGCACAAGAAGATGAGGGGCTCAGTTATGTTGCGGTATCTCACGAATCGGACGAGAGATTTACATTAAAAGAGGCAGTCGAAACCTTAAAAGAGCAACTAATCGGAAGCAAGTTGCAAGAGAAATACGGCGAGTGGCCGATGTATTCAAAGTTTTTTGACTACCTCAATCCACTCTTTCATCATATTCACCACATGTTTGATGCGGCGGCAAAAGTGGGTAAACAGGGAAAACCGGAGGCATATTTTTATCCCAAGCAGCTCAATAATTACCACGGAGATTTCCCGCATACTTTTTTTGGTCTCAACCCTGAGACAACACATGAACAGGTCAAAGACTGTATCAGAAATTACGAAAAAGCAGATACAAAAATCACCGAGTTTTCAAGGTCATACCGCTTAAAGCTTGGCACAGGTTGGTATGTTCCACCGGGAGTTCTTCATGCACCCGGTTCGTTACTGACATACGAACCACAATGGAATTCCGATGTATACTCAGTCTGGGAAAACGTTGTTGCAGGCGAGGTTATGGATAGGAACCTGCTTGTTGAGGAGTGCCCTAAAGACAAACAGGAAGACGTGGAATACATTTTCAGCCTGCTGGACTGGGAGAAAAACATAGATCCTGAGTTTAGGCAAAAGTACTTCCGTCCACCCGTCCCCGCTGTGTCCGAAAAGGAATACAAAGAGGACTGGATAACATACGGAAATGAGTATGTTGGAGCAAAAGAGCTGACGATATATCCGGGACAGAAAGCTGTTGTCAGAGACGATGCAGCCTACGGAATAGTCTTTGTGCAAGGATATGGCGAGTTCGGCGTACACAAATGCAGTGCCGCAACGATGCTCCGATTTGGGCAACAAAGTGACGACGAGTTCTTCGTCTCGGAAGGTTCAGCAAAAAAAGGTGTAACCATAATAAACCACAGCAAAACAGAACCGCTTGTAGGGCTGAAGCACTTCGGGCCAAACCACCCCGACATGCCGTAAAAACGCCAATCACAGATAGAGAGGAAAGACAATTGATAACTGTTAGCAATCTTACGAAAACCTACGGAAAAAATCGCGGAGTCAATGACATCTCTTTCACCGTTCCCGAGGGGCAAATAGTAGGTTTCCTTGGACCAAACGGAGCAGGGAAAACCACAACAATGAACATCATAACCGGCTACCTCTCCGCAGATAAAGGAAATGTCGAAATTGCAGGCGTCGACATGCAAAAATCTCCAATTGAGGCAAAACGGCACATTGGTTATCTGCCTGAGCAGCCTCCTCTTTACCATGCCATGACAGTAAACGAATATCTCGACTTCGTATATGACCTAAAGGCAGTTGTGGCAGATGATAGAAAAAAGCATTTATCCGATATATGCGAAAGCCTTGGACTCAGTGATGTCAGAGGTCGAGTAATAGGACATCTGTCAAAAGGCTATAAGCAACGAGTTGGTTTTGCGCAAGCTCTGTTGGGTGATCCCGATGTGCTTATATTGGATGAGCCGACTATTGGACTGGATCCGCGGCAAATCGTGGAGATAAGAAATGTCATAAAAGAGATGGGCAAACAGCGAACAATAATCCTCTCAACCCATATTCTGCCTGAAGTATCAGCAGTCTGTGAGCGAGTTTTGGTTATAGCAGATGGAGTGTTAGTCGCAGACGACAACCCTGAAAGCTTAAGTTCCGGACTAAAGGGCAATCGAGCTCAGTTAGCCAGAGTAGCCGGGCAAGCAGATGATGTGAGCAAAGTACTTAAAAAAGTCGCAGGCGTCAGCTCGGTGAAAAATTTGGGCATTATAGAGCCTGAAACTACAGACTTTATTTTGGAAAACGAGCAGGGAGTGGATATTCGCAAGCCACTGTTCAGTGCTTTGGCAACGGCAGGATTTCCACTTTTGATGCTACGTCCGCAAAATGAATCCCTAGAGGACATATTCCTACAATTGACCGAAAAGGAGGATGAAAGCGATGCAAGCGATATTTAAACGCGATTTTAGTGCATACTTCACCTCACCGATTGGATATGTGTATATCGCCTCGTACATTTTTGCGCTTAACCTATACTTTTTCCTTGCAAATATATTAAGCGCATCCACATCTGTATCAGGCATATTCAGCTTCATGCTTCTTATTATGATGTTTGTCACCCCAATACTCACAATGCGTGTTTTTTCGGAAGATTTTAAACAAAAAACAGATCAACTACTATTGACCGCACCGGTCACTTCGACATCGATTGTGTTAGGCAAGTTCTTCTCATCGCTTGCGGTATTTGGTTGTTTGCTTGCTATCACAGTGCTTTGGCCGATTGTTTTGAATATCTTCGGGGGGTTCCACCTAGACGAAGTTGTTGGCAACTATATCGGAATTATCGGTATAGGCGCAGCGTACATATCTATTGGCGTTTTTGTCTCAGCCCTGACCGAAAATCAAGTTATAGCGGCTGTGGGTTCGCTGGCAATTTTTGTTGCTCTGTTCATTCTCGAACAAGTGGCGATGTTCTTTTTTGCGAGTGGTGTACTCCCGCAGGCTGTGATGCAAATATTCCTTTTTATCTCAATTTTTGGACGATATGGAGAAATAACCAGAGGTCTATTGGCATTAGACACCATGGTCTTTTTCATCTCTGTGTGCGCTTTCTTCCTGTTTTTAACAACGCGGGTTATTGAAAAAAGGAGGTAAGGTTAAGTTATGACTGCAGAAAAAATGAAAAAAAGCGGGTTGCCGATTATTATTACACTGGTTTTTCTGGCACTGATAATACTTGTAAATATATTCGCAAGTATGCTAACAGATAGGTTTTTCTTAAGGATTGACCTCACAGAGGCAGGTATATTTACTCTGTCTGATAGAGCGGTGGACTTCTTGGCTGAAGTGAATGAAACTGTAGATGTTGTTGTACTTGCTGAGGAGTCAACATGGCGTGCGAGCACAGGACTATCAATGATTGCAGATATTCTCACAAATTACGCTGCATCTTCAGGCGGGAACATCCGAGTGCAATATGTAAATCCCGACCTCAATGTCTTTGACGGACCAAATTATGGAAATTCTCTGTCAACACTTGTTGAAGCACATAGCGAACTCGAAGGAATGACCCGCAACGACATAATATTCATCAGCGAAAGGCGTGCGACAAGAGTTCCGCTGGCAAGTCTCCTTACACAGCAAGGGCTTGCAGTCGACCAAGAGTTCATTAGTGCTCTCATACATGTTTTGAATGAGAGAATAGCACGCGTTGTTTTCATTGAAAATCATAACGAAAGTGCAACAGAGCAAATTAGGGTGATTTTTGAAAGGGGCGGCTTTGTGAGTTCCTCGATAAACCTTGCGCTTGATGAAATTCCCGAGGACACGGTACTCATAGTTTCGGCTGCACCAAAGTTTGACTTCCTTCCTGAGGAGATAATTAAGCTTGAAGAATTTTTCGCCCTTGGTGGTAATATTCTAATACTCTACGACTTCAACACACCTGAGCTGCCAATACTGGACACCTTTTTAGCTGAGTGGGGTGTTGCGGTTGACCACATGCTTGTACTTGACGAGGACCACGCTCTTATGACAGCCGGCGGTGAAATAGTCATAGGCGCACACGTTTCAGAAGGACCGCTTCCATTTACGGAATATGCGGCTGCATTTACAAGAGAAGCAATTCCAATGGGTGTGCATAGAGCGCGCCCGCTGAGAGCAGTAATGGGAGAGGGTGTTATGCAAAACATGTTCCCATTGGTACGCACCATTTCCACGTCCTCATTTGCCAAGCCACTTGATGGAACGGCAACCACAATAGAAAGGGAGCCGGGAGACCCATCAGGACCGTTCACCCTCGCCTACAATATTCGCCACCTGACGAGAGACGCAGATAACAATCAAGTTTGGGCAAACCTAATAGTTGTTGGCGCAGGTATGTTTGACGACCCCTTCCTATCAGCATTTTCCGGTACATTTTTCAATGCGACACTACTTACGGGCATAGCAAACGATCTCAATCCATTTGGTGAGCGCATATTCATACCCGCAAGGGATTTGACGCCAACTAACCTTGTTGTAAGTGCCGCGGGGGCGCGTAATGTGCTGATAATAATGGTCATAATCGTGCCGCTTCTCATAATAGTGGCAGGAATTGTAACGTGGCGCAGACGGAGGCATAAGTAATGCGACGAAAAACTCTCATAATTTCCATAATAGCAGTTGTATTGTTATCGGCAGGCATAGCTATGCTCATGTTTTTGCCGCAGGGAGAGCCGGAAGATGCTCAGCCGGAGTTGCCGGCTGTTGAGCAAACCACACGGATTGACTTGATAGGGCTTACTCGCGATGAAGTTTTAAGAGTTACTTTTGTGCCGCAAGAAGGCGCAACATATAGTTTGATTAACGATACGCAAGACGATGTTTTTTCTGTTTTTCTCGATGCGGCAGACCCGATTTTTTCCGGAAACAGTTCGTTAATGCAGTCAGTATGGAGCAACGCAATATCATTGAGAAACGTGCCTGTCATAGCTGAAAATGCTGATGACGAAGAACTTCAAAACTTTGGACTTGTAGAGCCTGTTTTGACATGGCACGTTGAAAAGGCAGATGGCTCAGCAGAGAGCTTTATGCTTGGTGCGGCACAAGTGGCAGGCACCGGGAGGTTTGCACGTAGTGAAAACAGCCGTGATGTTGTTATTTTAAATGCGCACCAGAGTGCAATGCTAATGAACACACTTGAGGACATGTACGACATAACCATTGTCCCCGACGAGATTTTATTCAGAGCGGAGTCTCTCATGCATGTTTTTGACCGCATTGTTTTGGAAAGACCGGATACTTTGATAAAACTGAACAGGCTTACAATTGAGGAGCAACTCGCACTGCCGCTTGGTACAGCCATGTTTCAAATGATTGAACCTACGTCAGGAGATGCGAATGACCACACGGTTCAAACCATATTTCTTGAAGATATTATAGAAATAGAGCCATCAAGTGTTGTTGAAGTGCGCCCTGCAGACTTATCGCAATATGGGCTTGATAACCCCAGTAGACTCACTCTCGTCTCATACGATTGGGAGACAACACTCCTGATAGGGAATCGCAACGAGGAAGGAACCGGAACATATGTGATGATAGAGGGTTATGATGCAGTTCTCCTAGATGAAGTTGGTGAATATTTATTCTTGGGTGTTGACCCCGTGATGCTCAGAGGCAGGCTGGTTTGGCTGCACAATATCAACTATGTAGACAGTGTTGCATTTGACCTTGAAGGCGAAACACGTATGCTGCGACTTGAGCATGATTTCGAAAATGAGTCTTTGACAGGATTTCTCGATGATGTAGAGATAGGCGATGCGAACGCTCGCAGACTTTACATCGGAGCCCTAAGAGTCATACAGGATGGCAGTTCAGATGAGCCGGTCCCACACCACACAGTTCCGCCAAATTACACAATAACCATTAACATGCTTGATGGGACGACAGATATGCTACAACTTTTTGCACTGAATCCATCGCAGTTTCTCATAGTGCAAAACGGCGAAAGCACGGGATTCTTCATAACGCGAATGACCCTGCAAGATGTCTTGCTCAGCAGATTCGACATGCTGGACCGCGGCGAGGATTTGCCGATGTCATAAGGGTCCGCCAAGCGGCGAACATAAACAAAAATCTTGAAAAAGGGCGGAACAGTAAAGCAATGAAAAAACGATACGCACAAGTAGGGCTGGGCAGTAGAGCTATGATGTTTTATGAAGCTGTCTGTAAAACTTATAAAGATACCGCAGAGATGGTAGCTTTTTGCGATCTAAGTAAACAAAGAATGGAGTTTGCAAATAACTATATATCCACTGAAACAGGCGCAAGACCTGTTCCAATGTATAGCTATACCGATTTCGACAAAATGATTGATGAAACCAAACCCGATGTAATAATAGTCACATCTGTTGACAGGACGCATCACGATTACATCATTCGAGCGATGGAGAAAGGCTGCGATGTCATAACAGAAAAGCCAATGACCATAGATGAAAAAAAGGCACAGGCAATCATTGACACACAAAAGCTCACCGGCAGAGACATCAAAGTGACCTTCAATTACCGCTATGCACCAAACAATACAAAAATACGCGAACTTCTCATGGACGGTGTGATAGGAGATGTGTTCTCGGTGCATTTTGAGTGGCTTTTAGATACAAACCATGGAGCAGACTACTACAGACGCTGGCACAGAAACAAGCACAACAGCGGTGGACTGTTAGTCCATAAGTCTACACACCATTTTGATTTGGTAAACTTTTGGTTGGGTGCAAAGCCTGAGAGTGTATTCGCTTTTGGGGAACTAAACTTCTACGGAATGCATAATGCAGAGAAGAGGAAAGTTCAGGACTTTTACTACCGCAGTCACGGGAATGAAAAAGCAAAAGATGACCATTTTGCAATCGACTTGGAGAAAAATGAAACGCTTAAAGGTCTCTATCTGGATGCGGAGGCAGACAGTGGCTATATACGGGACAGAAGTGTTTTCTCTGATGATGTGAGTATCGAAGATACTCTCGGAGTGATTGTAAAGTATAATTCAAAAGCCATCTTGACATATTCGCTCAACAGCTATATGCCTTGGGAAGGCTTCGTCGTAAACTTCAACGGCTCAAAAGGTCGCTTGGAATATAAAGTAGTGGAAAACTCCTACTTCAGCGCAGGTGGTGACAAAGCGGAGGAAGGGGCATTAAAAGACAAAGAAATAATGGTGTGGCCGATGTTTGGTAGTCCATATTCGGTAGATGTTGAAACTAAATCAGGCGGGCACGGCGGCGGAGACATCGTTATGCTTGATGATATATTCGGAAACCCCGGACCGGATAAATTTCAGAGAGCGGCATCCCATATTGATGGTGCAATGTCAATTTTGACAGGAATTGCGGCAAACAAGTCCATTGCCGCCGAGATTCCTGTGAAGATAAAAGAGCTCGTAGAGTTCTAATTAAAAATTAAGCGTAAGTAAAATTTATTAATAAAAAATGGAGGAATATCTAAATGAGCGAAAAGAAATGCATGTTCTCGCTGGAGGGAAAAACATCAGTAGTAACAGGCGGTGCCAGAGGTATTGGCAAAGTTGTAGCCATGGAGATGGCAAAAGTTGGTTCAGAAATTGCTATAGTTGATATGCTTTTAGATGTAGCTGAAGAAACCGCAAAAGAAATTGAAAAAGCCCACGGCGTAAAAGCAAAAGCCTACGCGTGTGACGTGACAAACCCAACGCAAGTAAATGAAGTGATGGACAACATTGCTTCTGATTTTGGAAAACTTGATGTTCTCTTTAACAATGCAGGAATTGTTTTGCATAAATCAGCACTTGACGTAACTCCCGACGAGTGGTTAAATGTCATCAACGTAAACTTAAACGGCGTGTTCTTTGTGGCACAGGCATTTGCAAAGAAACTAGTAGCGGCTAAGCGTCCCGGCAGCATAATAAACACAGCATCAATGTCCGGTACAATCGTAAATGTTCCTCAGCCGCAAGCTTCTTATAATGCATCAAAAGCGGGAGTTATACACCTAACCAAGAGCCTTGCAGTTGAACTTACGGAGCATAACATCAGAGTCAACAGCATCAGCCCCGGCTACATAATGACAGACCTCACCGCACATGTGAGAAAAGACTGGATTGAAGAGTGGCTAAAACTCACACCAACCAAGAGAATGGGAACTCCCGAAGAATTAGCTTCAATGGTTATTCTGCTTGCCGGAGACACATCGAAGTTCACAAACGGCAGTGACATAATCATGGACGGTGCGTTTACTTGTGTATAGTGGCGCAGTAAAAACAATCGGAGGATAATAGATGAAAGCAACTATTGCTGTAATACGCTTTGACAACATAAATGAGCGTGAACAAACAACGTTTGAGGCGCAGTGCAAAAACCTTGAAAACCTGTACGGTGACGTGGCAACATTTCTTCCGCCAATAACAATCGGCGAAAGCCTTCCAAAAGAGGCGGATGCCGTGGTGTTCCCACAACTGGTCGGGCAGGCATACTCACAAACGGAGAATCTAAAAGAGATAAGTTTGCCGGTCATCATACTCACAAGTGAGTTTGGCACAGTGGAGATGTGGGACTGGGAGATAGTCACCTATCTCAGAGATGCAGGGTTGAATGTGTTTTCACCGTATTCAGTGGAGCTCGCAAAATCAATCCTGCGGGCAATAGCAAGCAAAAGGCAAATGCGGGAAGGTGTTCGCTTTCTGATGTTCCAAGACGACCCAGGCGAAGGTATGCAAGCGGGGATTTTTAAAAGATTTTACTGGTGGGAAAGCGAGTGTACCGAGGCACTTGAAAAAACATTTGGCATAAGGATATTCTATAAGAGCTACAAAGAACTCGGAGTAAGCGCAAAGCAGATTAGCGATGAAAAAGCCCGAGAAGTAAGTGCGGCTTGGGATATTCCAATGGAAGGAGTCACAGAGGAAAACTACCTCAGAGCGGTGAAAGTTTACATAGCCGTCAAAGATGTGATAGCCGAAATTGGTGGTGTTGAGGGAGTGGGGGCAAATTGCTTAAACGAGTCGTTTCACAGCGACACAACCCCCTGCCTTGCATGGAACATGCTCTATGAGAAAGATGGGTTGCTCTGGGTGTGCGAAGGTGATACATTGTCACTGATTAGTAAGTTTTTATTCTACTCAGCACTCCAAAAACCCATTATGATGACAAATATTTATCCGTTTCTAATGGGCATGGCGGCACTCAAACACGAAAAAATAGATAGTTTTCCGGACGTTGACAACCCCGACAATCACGCACTGGGTGTGCATTGTGGTTACTTTGGGCTTGCACCGCAGAGTTTCTGTGACAGATGGGTGTTAAGACCCAAAGTGCTCGAAATAGTGGGTGACGATGCATTGATGGTCGATTGCCGCATGGCAACCGGACCGATTACCATGGCAAAACTACACTCGGACATGAAGAAAATAACGCTGATAGCATGTGAGATTGTTGACTATGTGCAGTACCCCGGCTCAGACTGCCGAAACGGCGCACTGATTCACTATTTGGGAGACAATGGGCATGAGGTGATGGATGCACTCAGCTCTCACCATGCGCTCCTCATAGCAGGCGACCAAATCCCAGTCCTAAAGCAAGTGGCACGCATCTTCGATTTCGACGTAGTAACCATGTAGAGAAGCAGGGTTATACTAACAATTTTGAAAGGGTTATGTAAAAAATGAATTTTTTTGAAGCAGCTCAACAAAGATATTCGCATAAGGAGCGGTTTCTTCCGGATAGCGTGCCTGAATCTGCGTTAAATCAGATTGCAACAGCTGGGCTTGCCGCACCGACGGGGAATAATACTCAATGCGTGAAACTTGTTATACTCAGAGAGCGTGACGAAGTTCAAAAGCTCGCCGATATTGTCGGCACTGAAGGGCTAAAAACAGCTCCGTCTGCTATTGCCGTTTTGACAGACAGCGAAGGTCATAGAGCTCCATATAACTTTGAGATGGAGGATTATTCCACTGCAGCAACGCAAATGTTACTCGCCGCAGTAGCACTGGGCTATGTCTCAGTTTGGCTCGACAGCCCGTTTTTCAGCGATGAAACCCAAAAAGCCGCACGCACAGCGCTCGGAGCGTCAGACAGATACCACTTGCGCGTAGTGCTGCCAATAGGCCTGCCTGACGGCGAAGGCTCACGCCGTGACAAGCTCAGCTTTGAAGAGCGTGTTTCTTATGGAGTTATGCAGGGGTAGAGTGTGGCTACATATCAATAGCAAATGCACATCAAAGATTCGACAGAATGTCTTACCTTTGATGTGCATTTTAGCTATTATGCAGTTCGGCTAGTTCAAGGGAGTAGTTCTACATAATCAATCGCTAAAAGCCTGCTGTGTCAGGATTTTGGATTGAACCTGCAAAATCGTTCATTGCGGAAAGTGCAGACATATCTGCATCGGAAATTTCAAAGTCGAACACATTTGCATTTTCTGCTATGCGTGATATCGTTTGAGTTTTGGGCAGAGGTTGCCAGCCCTTTTGTAAGCTGAAACGGATGCAGAGCTGGGCAACTGTTTTGTTGTATCTCTTTGCCATTTCAATTACGGGTACACATTCATACATGGAACCTTGTCCAATGGGGCTGTATGCTTGAATCAAAATGTTTTTGCCTTCGCATTGCTTAACGACATCATCTTGCATAGCACCGGGGTGAAGCATGATTTGATTAGCCATAGGAACGACTTTTGCAGTTTCTAAAAGAGCGTCCATGTGGTGAAGCATGAAGTTTGAAACACCGATGGCACGTACACGCTTATCTGCATAGAGCTTTTCAATCGCACGCCAAGATTCAGCGTTAGCTGCTTTCCAGTTGGCGCGGTGTTTTAACGGATTTGGCCAATGTACAAGATAGAGGTCGAGGTAATCAAGACCGAGCTTTTCAAGCGATTCATCGAACGCAGCGATTGTTTCGTCATAGCCGCGAACGTCATTCCACAGCTTAGTGGTGATAAAGAGTTCTTCACGTTTTACGCCGCTCTTTTTTATGCCTGAGCCGCACGTTTCTTCATTACCGTAAATTGCAGCAGTATCAATGTGACGGTATCCTGCTTTTATCGCCTCTGCTACAGCCGTTTCGCAAACTGCTGTGTTTGGCATTTGAAATGTGCCAAACCCGATGCATGGAGACTCCACGCCATTGTATAATTTGAAACCTTCTGATAAACTTTTGAACATGTATAAACCTTCTTTCTAATTTAATTGACAATCTAAAGTGTACAGCATTCAGAGGAAAAATTCAAGTGTAGCATTACCAAGTATCCAAAAGCTCCTGAACCCTCTTTTGAATTATTATCGCTGTTTCTTCCGCAGAGAGTATATTTGCCATAAACAGCGACACTTCCTCACGTATCATTGTGTATATAACCCTATAGATATTCAAAGCAGGTTTGGCACTTTCGACAATCCCTCTGATTTCCGCCGCTTCATCTTCAGTCATGGCATATATGAGAAGCGGTATAGGGTGCAGTGGTGTGCGCGGACCATGCCACAACAATTCCTGCGGAAGTTCTACGCCATTATAGATATTGGGTGTAATCAATTCGGAAATATGTGCATCAAACAAATCAATGCGCATGGGCAAAAAAGCATAGCTGCGACCATCATTATGTGTCGGCAAAAGGAACCGCCGAGCAAAACTCCAAGCAATTTCTTGATGAAGGGAATTGGCATTTATGCCAATTCCGCGATTTGGAACGATGAGGTGTGCGCCACCTGTTGTTGTTGGAATTCCCACAGCGGCAACGTCTCCCAAAATAGCTTGATATCTGCGAAGATGCTCAGGGTGACTAATCCAAAACTGGCTAAAAAGGGCATCACCCCGTCGAAAACGTTCCCATTCAGCTTCCAATACACTTAAAATGCCAAACAAAGATGAATCAATTCCGGAAGGATTTGCTGCAATCTCCAAGGCAGAAATGAAGTGTACGTTGTTGAAGTTTGCCTGCCTATTTTCCAAGTCTACGAAATTATTGCCTGACGTAAGTAATGCGCGGTTGATAATAAAATTATATGATAAGCCGAAATTGGCAAAGCTAGGCTCGCTTGGGTTATTTAATGCGCTAAAAACATTCTCAAAAGTCATCGAGCCGACCTGCTCTGAAACATTACCCATAGAAATCATTGTCTCTATTATAAAGCCATATGTGATAAAAGGAAGCGTGCCGTCCGGAGCTTCCAAAGACATGATTGCATTAGGGAAGAAATCCTCGCGAGTTAGCTTGATATCTGCATCAATAAATGTGTACAAGTCGACCGGAGTAAAGGAATAAACTGAAAATGCTTCAAAATCACCAAATATCATGTCAAAGTTTTGCTCTCGCATAACTTCATAGTCAACCTCAAGTGCTCCGGTGTATGGATCAATAGCTGCGTTAAAAACTGACAACTCAATTTGATAATAAACATTTTCACTATTGAACCGCTCCACCTCAACACGTACACTATTTGAAAAAAACAGTCCGCCCAGCGAAAGTGTTGTAACCTGTGAGTAGTCAAAAATCTCTTCTGCACTGTCATATCCAATTTCATGAGTATTGGAATTATCGGTCTCGCTGTAATAGTCAGTGGTTTCAAAATCGGATGTCATATCGTTTCCGTATGCGAGCATGAGCACAACTATAATCGGCACAGCAGCAAGGATTAGTAAGACAGCAGACTTTATATACTTACTCATTATTACCCTTTCATGGAAAATGTCAGTTTATGTTGAAAACAATATTAATCGCATTTTACATGCTACGATGGCAAGTTGATTGCAAGAGGAATCCCGACTGTATGAGCCAGGCGGGATTCCTTCAAAATTATGGAAAGCCTATGAAACTACTCTGTAACAAAACCTACATCAAAGAGTATTCTTGGTGGGAAAGTTTCGCCGCGCAGTAGACCAAGCGCTACCTCAACACCCATGTAACCCATTCCATAGGGGTCTTGATAAACTGTGAACAACATATCACCTGCGGCGACTGCATCACGAGCATCGCCACCACCATCAAAACCTGTGATAAAAATGTCTTCACCGGGTACTCTGCCTGCATCTAAAGCAGCTTGAATTGCGCCAAGAGCCATTTCATCATTCATAGCTACGATGTAGCGAACGTCCGGGAATCTAACAAGAAGGTCCTCGGTAACGTGCAGACCATCAACACGGTTAAAGTTTGCTGTAATGCTTTCAAGGATATTGAGTCTGCCTGCTGTTGCAGCAGTAAACCCGTCTAAGCGGTCAATACCTGAGCTTGCACCGGGAGTGCCTTCAAGGATTATAACTCCGGCACCTTCTTCAACGAGAGTCATGAAGAACTCACCTTTTGCATAGCCGGCTTCTACGTTGTCTGTGCCAAGCCAAACATGATTTACACCATCTAATTCAATGTCGGCAACCAAGCGATTTACAGATACTACAGGGATACCTGCTGCCATAACATCTTCAACCACGGGAGTAACTGCAAATACGTCAACAGGCATAATAACCAAAGCAGCCATGCCTGCGCCCATTAGATCCTCGATTTGAGAAACATTTGTGGCAATATCGTTTCCATTGTCAACAACCGTAAGATTTGCGCCGAGATCAGCCTCTGCACTTCGGGCACCTTCGTATGATGCAAGTGGGAAAGGAATGTCGAGGGTGAATAGGGATAGGCCAATCAAACCAAGGTCGAAATTAGAAACTTCTGCGTCACCTGCAGGTTCATCAGCAGGCTCATCAGCAGGAGCTTCCGGGGCAGGAGTGGGGTCTGCAGCGGGAGCGGGGGTTGGGTCGGCAGCCGGTGTAGGTTCGTCAGCCGCACAAGCAGCAATAAGGACGAACAGCATAGCAGATGCCAGTAGTAATGCCAATACTTTTTTCATGATTTTTCTCCTATTAACTATTGAGTTTGTATTTATATAAAGCCCTATTAACTTCATTGGGCAATATATACTTGAATTGGTGTTTGACACCGAGTCAGCGGTTTGGATCTGCCAGTACAGCCAGCAAAATGACGATGCCGGTGACGACAGTTTGATAATAAGATGGAACACCCATAATATTCATGCCGTTTGATAATACGCTTATGATGAGCACACCTGCAAGAGTGCCATAAATCTTTCCGCGCCCACCTGCCATACTTGTGCCACCCAAAGCGACAGCGGCAATAGCATCAAGTTCCAACCCAACACCCATTACAGGCTGCGCACTTCGCAAACGAGAAACTAAAATGAGTGCTGACACGGATGCCATAAGCCCTGAAACAGCATACACAAACATTTTGGTTTTTGTGATACTTACACCTGCAAGCTGAGCGGCTGTTGCGTTACTGCCCACAGCATATATTCGACGCCCCAGAGCAGTTTTATGCAGTAAAAAGAAGAATAGTCCAAACACAACAAGCATAAGCCATATCGGAACAGGAATGCCCAGAAAATCGCCTCTGCCAATAGCTTCCAAAACATAAAAGCCCGTTAAGTTGGCTATTGAACGGCCGCCGGTTAAAATCAAAGCTAAACCTCTATACACCGACATACCGATAAGCGTTGCAATGAAGGGCTGCAATCGCAGCTTTGTGACCGTAAAGCCGTTAAGAGAACCCAATGCAAGTCCTGCGGCTAAGGTGCCGAATATTGCAATTATCTCATTGACACCTGCATCGAGCATCATTGCACCTATAACAGCAGTAAGAGCCAAAACAGAACCCACGGAGAGGTCAATGCCACCGGTCAAGATGACACAGGTCATACCAAAAGCGACAAATCCTGTTACAGACGCTTGCCTAAGCACAATCATCGCATTATTTAAAGTCCTAAACTGCGGCATCATAATGCTCAGTACAGTAACGAGGAGTATGAGGAAAAAAATTGCCCCCATTGTTTTAAGCATGTCTACCAGCTTTTCTCTGTTTCCTGTCATGCGTGAACTCCTCCTGTACATAAAATCATTACAGACTCCTGTGTTGCGTCTGTGCTATCTATAATTCCGCCTATCTTACCTTCGTGGATTGCCATTATGCGATCACTCATTCCCAATACTTCAGGAAGCTCAGAAGATACGAGAATTATTGCAACTCCGTCTGCTGCCAATTCATTTATAATGTTGTAGATTTCTTTTTTTGCACCAACATCAACTCCGCGTGTAGGTTCATCTAAAATCAAAACCCGAGGGTTTGTGTATATCCACTTGGCAAATACGACCTTTTGTTGATTTCCGCCGCTGAGAAATTTGCAAAGTTGCTTCGGACCCCTGCAGACTATATGAAGCTTTTCTATTGCCTCGCGCACCAAACTAAGTTCTTTAAAACGATTTAAAACACCGTTATTGGAAATTCGCTTGAGATTGTTTATCGAGATATTATGTCCAATACTATCTTCTAACATAAGACCTTCAATCTTCCGATCTTCTGTTATGAATCCGAGTGAATGACGCTTTGCATCTATCGGAGAACGAATATTAACTGTATTTCCATCGAGACTGATTGTTCCTTTTTCATAAGGAAGGCTTCCGAATATCGCCTCCATTATCTCTGTGCGCCCCGCACCCATTAGACCGGCAACACCCAAGACTTCTCCGGCTCGAACGGTAAAGGATACATCGTTAAAGACGCCTTCTTTAGTAAGCCCGTCGACCTCAAGCAACACATCACCAATCGAAGATTCTCTATTTGGATAGCGCTCCCCAATCTCTCTGCCTATCATCATTTTAACAACATCGTTCATATCGGTTTCACCGATAGGTTTTGTGTTGACATACTCACCATCACGCAGAACAGTTACACGATCGCATATTTCAAAGACTTCCTCCATACGGTGAGTTATATATATGAGTGATACGCCGGAGTCTTTCAGACGATTTATGACTTTAAACAACACTTCTGTTTCTGAAAGTGTCAACGCAGCGGTTGGTTCGTCCAGAATAAGTGCTTTTGCATCCACCATGAGAGCCTTAGCTATTTCGACCATTTGCTGCTGACCAACCGAAAGATGCTTCATGATTGTTTTGGGGTCGATGTCGATGCCGAGCTGGTTGATCGTTTTGCGGGCTTTTTCTCGCATTGCACGTTTGTTTACCGTGCCGAGCGGACCTTTTATTTCTTTGCACATGAACATGTTTTCTTCCACAGTCAGTTCGTGCATAGTGTTTAATTCTTGATGTATAAAAACTATGCCGGACTGCTCAGCTTCCATGGGATGTTTAAAATGAACAGGCTCATCGTCGATCAAGACTTCACCACTATCGCGCGTATACACACCAGTGAGAATTTTCACAAGAGTGGATTTACCTGCGCCGTTTTCACCCATAAGAGCGTGGACTTCTCCATCGTCCAGTGAAAAATGAACATCTTTGAGAACCTGAACCTTACTAAACGATTTGCATATATTTTTCATTTCTATACGCATAGCGAAATACCTTCTTTAAAAATACGGAATTTTAGCGACATTAACAACAAAGAATGACTACATAGTAACATTATGATGTATGTATGTCAATACAAAACAATGTTTTTTTTCGTATGTTTTTCACTATTATTGTGTTTTGTGCATGCATGAAATCGTGCATAACATAAAAAATCGTGTAAATTTAGTGCTTTGGGGGTTCCATATATTCATGAAATATCTTGAGAGCCTCCCGAAAAGGATCAAGAGCGTCAGTGAATAACAAATGTCAGTACATATTGACATCCTGCTTTGTATTTGCTACTATTGGTTCAGACATGAAAATGGTCTTGACCTGAAGTTAGTAGAAAGGATTGGACGCTAATATGGCAGAATTAGGTGTGCAAGCTGTGATAGATGAGGCTGTTGTTTTGAACAGATATATCCCGGTACCACTGTATTATCAACTCAAACAATACATAGTAGGAAAGATTGAAAGCAGTGATTGGGGTGTAGGCTCTATAATCCCCACGGAACAGAGCTTTTGTAATGAGTTTTCTATTAGCCGTCCAACAGTCAGGCAGGCGATAAACGAATTGGTAGCGGAGGGGTCTTTAACTCGCGGCTACCGAAAAGTAACTGTAGCAAAGCCTAAAGTGGCAGGGTCGTTTTTTAACGTCGTGCAGAGCTTTAATGCCGAAATGGCGGCAAAGAATCTTACACCTAAAACCCGAATATTGACCTTAGGGGTCAAAGAAAACAGTGAAGCCTCTGAAAAACTGGGTATACCAACCGGAAATTTGGTGTGTCTGGAGCGTTTGCGTTTCGCTGATGATGAACCTATAGTATGGGTTGAAACATACTTGAAATACGATTCAATGTCGGATTTACTATCACTTGACTTCACAGACGTTTCGCTCTACGCTATGCTTGAAGAGCGGTACAACATCACCATTTCACGTGTTGACCGTATGTTTGAAGCTAGTGCAGCAGATTCACGTGACTCTGAACTACTTGATGTCAGAAAGGGCAGCCCCATTTGTTTTGTTAAAACTATGTCTTATGATCAAAAAGATAATCCCGTTGAATTCTCTGTAGCCCGTTACCGTGGCGATAAAAGTACTTTCCACGTGAGTATTTTGAAATGAGAAAATATTACATGGGGAAGCATAACAATGACTGATAAATTAAAACAAGTAAAATTGATGACACTGGCAATGCAAAAATATCCGTGGGAACACGGAGTCGTGGCGCAGGCATTTTTGGAGTGCGGAGATGAAGATGAAACCATCTGCCTTGCACGCGAGGCTGTTCACCGCCAAATTGATGACGGACGCCCCGCCATGATAGGAGACAATATTACCGTGACAGACCCTGTCGTTACCGGCGAGCCGATTTTTTTTGCATATGAAAAAACCGGCGACCCAATTTTCAAAAAGTCGCTCGAAAAGCTTGATGAATGGGTGATGAAAACTGCGCCAAGAAGTGCGGATGGTATTTTATATCATGTGATGGACAAGCCTGAGTTTTGGGTAGATTCAGTCTATATGCTTCCGCCGTACTTGGCGGTTACAGGCAAATATGAGGAAGCGATAAAGCAAATCAACGGATATTGGGATGCACTATTTATACCCGAAAAAAACCTACTGGGGCATATGTATAACGAAAAAGAGAAGGCTTTTATCCGCAGTGATGTTTGGGGTGTAGGCAACGGTTGGGCGCTGGCGGGAATAATGAGGGCAATTCTTACTTTGCCGGAAAATATGGAGAGCGAAAAAGAATGCCTGGTAAAAAAAGTTAAAACATTACTCGATGGGGCACTTCCATATATGCGTGAAGATGGGTTTTTCCACGATGTGCTGGACGATCCCGAAACGTTTATTGAGACGAACTTTCCGCAGATGATGGCATATACAATCTATAAGGGACTTGCAGCTGGGTTGCTTGATGAGGACCATTACCTGCGGGCGGCGGATAAAATGAGAGCTGCTGCAAACACAAAGGTTGACCGCTACGGTATGGTTGCAGGAGTCTGTGGTGCTCCGAGCTTTGACCGCTCAGGTTATGCATCGGAAGGTCAGGCTTTTTACATTCTGATGGAAACAGCTTCAGATAAATATAAAAGATAACTCATAAAAATAGTGGCTGTAACAAGATTCGGTTTGTTACAGCCACTATTTTCGATTTGACTTACCGGGTTTACTCCTGAACGTTAATAATAACTTTCATTGTGGTCTCTCTGTTTGCGTCAATATAATCGTATGCTTCTTTGAATTCCCTAAACTTAAAATGTTTTGAAACAAGTGGTTTGAGTGTAACTTTTTTGGACGCTACAAGCTCAAGGGCTTTTATATAATCCTCGTTACGGAACATCATGCTGTTTGTCATGCAGAGTTCCTTGTCGTTGGCAAGAGCCATGTTTACTTTAGCGAGGTCTGCAAAAACGGCAACAGTAACGATGGTTGACCCTTTTCGAGAGCAGGTTATTGCTTGGTCTATGGTAATATCGTTTCCTGCGCAGTCGAAAATGACATCAGCTTTGTCGGGACCAAAGTGTTTAGCGATGGCATCTCCTAAGTCTGCTGTCATTGTGTTTATGCAAATATCTATGCCACATTCGGCAGCCTTGTCCAGTCTGAACTTGCTAATATCTGTAATCATAACCTTTGCGGCACCCATACCTTTGGCAACTTGTGCGATGAGGTTGCCGATTGGACCTGCCCCGAGAACAATTACATTCATACCTTCAATGCCTTTGTTTTCGATTTCGCCTGCTCTGCGCACAGCGTGAACACCAACAGACAAAGGCTCAATCATGCAGCCCTCGTCATGAGTCATGCCATCTGCAAGAGGTGTGACTTTCGAAGCGTCAATAGCGAAAAAATGAGAGCCCGCTCCGGTTGTTTGGAAACCGAGAACTTTTAGCTCTTCGCACAGATTGTACTTACCATTACGGCATGGATGGCATTTGCCACAAACCACTTGCGGTTGCAGTGTAACAGCTTGGCCAACATGAAAATTATCAACGCCTTCGCCAAGCTCCGCAATTTCGCCTGAAACTTCATGCCCTTGTGTGATGGGGTAAGATGTAAAAGGATGTTGACCGTGATTGACGTGAATGTCCGAACCACAGATGCCGATAGTCATCATTTTAAGCAAGACTTCACCTTTTTTGGGTTTTGGTACCTCAACCTCGTTGTACTCGATGATGCCGGGAGCAGTCATGACTTGCTGAAGCATATTGAATTCCTCCTGTTACAATGTAAAGTAAATTGTTGTTGTAGCCACCGCAAAACCTAATGGTTCTCAAGTAGGCTAGTAGAGTATATCATATCGCATATGCAATTACTACAAAATTATGAGAAGGATTGTAGTAAATCCAACTTCGCTTACAATTTGCCAAAGCGCATATTTATCGCAAGTGCCGGGTCAAGCGGAACATTTACAGGATTGACATCGCCGGGAATGTTTATTGTTGGTGTTTTTTTGAGAGTCTTTCCGTCAAACTGTGGAAGCCACTGTCTCTGCGCATCAAACATTTCTGCAGTCATAGCTCTAATTTGATCTAAATTTAACACCGCAGATGTGAGCGGGTCCATAGAAATCGCCCAAAATACCATTTCAGGATCAGCTTCGTATGCTGCTTGCGCTGCAAGTGATTGGACAGTGATGTTTGAAAGGTTCATAGCAGCAAGGTGATTAGGCAATTTGCCGACGCTTAACGGATGAAGTCCTTGCTTATCAGCATAAATTGGAACTTCTACACAGGAGTCGCCGGGAAGATTGCTTATAAAAAGTTCGTCATTTGCTACATTGCCGTTAAATAAAAATGGCACGCCTGTCTCAATGGCCTCGATTATATATGAGCAATACTCCTTTGAACGTGACTCAAGCTTGCCACTCTCTAACTCAAAAACATCAGCATCAGCATACTTCTCGGAAATATTTTTTGTGAAGTGATACGCTGCCCCACTTTCACCGCCAAAATCAGGCATGTCACAGTAAGCGTCAAGGCTGAGTTTGTTTTTTCTAAACCATGGCAGATATTCGGACAAATGCCCTGAAGATTCAGTCATGAAGTAGCCGCATTGCCGCATCAACTCACCTCGCACTTTTTCGTTGACGTAAAATTCAGGTTTTTCCATGTTTTGCTTGAGTTTTGGGTAGAGATCTTTGCCATTGTGCGTAAGCTCTAAAAACCAAGCCATATGGTTAATACCCGCCGCAACAAAGTCTATATCTTCCTTTGGAACATCGACATAGCCGGAAATCAAATCCATTGTGGTCTGAACTCCATGACACAGTCCGACATACTTAAGAGATGTATACCTCGAAAGATAGGTGCATAATGCGCCCATAGGATTGACATAATTTAACACATAGGCGTCAGGGCAAAGTTCGTTGATGTCTTTGTTTATGCTATCGTAGACAGGAGCAGTACGGAGCAGTCTGAAAATGCCGCCGGGTCCTATTGAGTCTGCAATGCACTGGTCAACACCGTATCTGAGCGGAATCTCATAGTCGTGACCAAAAGCGCCGATTCCACCTATCAGAAAAGTGCATATGACATATTTTGCGTTCTTTAGCGAGTCTTTTCTATCTGATGTAGCATAAACCTTGGTTTTTAATCCATTTTCCAGTATGAGCTTATCAGCGTAGTTTTTAACCTTATTTGCCTTGTCTATATTTGGATCCATTAGGGCGATTTCACACCCATTAAGCTCCGGAACATTGAAAATATCATTGAGAAATGTCGAACAAAAAACAATACTACCCGCTCCAATAATAGCAATTTTAAACATATACTAATAATTTCCTTCCCCGGTTTCTGAAATCAGAAACAATTTCCGGCACTTTCTCCTGCCCATGGTTGTTTATCCAGCGTTTACCAAGTGAAACACTATCATATTAGCATACTGATGTCAACACATTGCTTGAAGTGTTGAGTGCATATTGACAAGTCGCAGTGAATTTGCTAGTATAAATTTCGTTATACTTATATAATGATGATAGCGTTGATTTATATATTTTGGGACTCACAATCGACTAAGTTTAGAAAGTAGGAGGCGTTCACTGTGAAATTTGGAATTTCGTATGTTTATTGGCAAAACAATTGGCCCGGAGATTATTTACATTACGCAGGGAAAGTGAAAAAACTTGGCTTTGATATTCTCGAAATAGGCGCACAAGCTTTGTTGAGCATGAGCGATAAAGAACTCAAGGAACTAAAAGCCTGTGCAGATGATTTGCAGATTGACTTGAATGCAAATATCGGGCCGCCAAAAGAATACAATGTGGCTTCAAGTGACCCTGCGATTCGTGCAGCGGGGGTAGATTTTTTGACAGGTATTATGAAGCAAATGACTAAAATAGGTTCTAATGATTTAATCGGTGTTCAGTACACGTGTTGGCCGAGTGATTATAGTGATTTGGACAAACCGGCAGTATGGGCACGAGGGGTGCAAAGTGTTAAAGAACTTGGAAAGACTGCAGTTGAGCATGATATTACCATGAGCTTGGAGGTTGTAAATCGTTATGAGACAATAGTAATGAATACGGCTGAGGAAGCTGTTCAGTTTTGCAAAGATGTTGGCAATCCAAATGTGAAAATATTACTTGATACCTTTCATATGAACATTGAAGAAGATGACATCGCTGATGCCATTCGATTTACAGGAGATCTGATGAGCTATATGCACGTAGGGGAAAGTAACAGAAAGATTCCGGGGCAAGGCAATCTTCCTTGGGGAGAAATTGGTCAGGCATTGCGAGATATAGGCTTTAATGGCGATGTTGTTATGGAACCCTTTGTGCTGCAAGGTGGACAAGTTGGAGAATCTATTAAAGTATTTCGTGACTTGTCAAATGGTGCTGATGAAGCTAAAATGGACGCAGATGCCGAAAATGGCTTGAAATTTTTGAAAGCTAACTTTCTGTAAAATGCGGATTATTTCATAGCATTTTTTTAGTGCTACTTTTTCGCAGTTTTTCGATAAGGGCAATGTGAAATGTTTTTACGATTTCTATGTCAGCGGAGCTTGGCTGCAGCCCGGCAAAATTCAGACGCATCTGGGTCCGGGCGATTGTGTGTAAAGAATCGTCATTCAGTCCTTGAGCAGCAACTTGTACATGGATTCGTTTGATATAGTCGGTCAGTGTTTCTCCGGGTTCTATCCCTATGCCCAATGCACGTAAGTGTCTCATTATGTCAGAAAAGTAAAAGCCGAACCTATCTGCCAAATCGGGGAATTTGCGCAGTACATGATGTAATGAATATTTGCGTTGTTTGTGTATGAAAAAGAAAATGAGAATAATTAATAAAATCATTAAAGGAACGGAAACTGCCGCGACTATGAAGGTGGAATTTATCTCGGATTGAGGCACCTCATACAGACTGATGAGTTCATAGTAGCCGAATCTGTCACCAACTCCACCCCAAGCCATGTAATCATCCCAGTACCAATACACCCAACTCCCGCCAAAAGCAAAAGGCGAGTGGGGAGGCATGTCAGGATTCCAATCAAGAGGGTCAAAGGGAATCCATCCGAGTCCATAAAAGTATATTTCTGCCCAAGCATGAGCGGTTCTTCCGGTTGCGTAGAATATATCATTTTGTAGAGGGTCTCTGAACAGTGCAAATCCAATAACGTACCTGGAAGGAAGACCTACTGTTCGCGCCATAACTGCCATTGCCGTTGCAAAATATGTACAATACCCTTCCCTTGTTTCGAGAAAATGCGCAACGAAATCCACATCATCCGGGGGTATAACCGTCTCAAGTGTATAATGAAAATTCTCACCAAGCCAAGTTGCAATTGCAGTTGCTTTTAAGAATGGTGAGGTTTCATCTCCAACGACATATAATGCGGTTTCCGGCACAATGTCCGGCAGACTGTCAGGAAGAATTGTATATCGCTCAAGTATTGCAGAGTAACGAAAATCCTCCTCTACCGCACCTTCAAGAAACAAAATAGTATCGTAAAATAGCGGAGCGCTTCTGTTTATTACACGAGCGTTTACCGTGATAGCTTCTCCCATTGGAATGGGGGTCGGCATGTAGAGCTCAGAACGTTCATTAAAGCGTAGATCGCTATTAAAGACGGAAGATGCAAAGGATATATTGCGCATTGCAGAGTTTGAAAATACAGTGGTGTAAAACTCAGAAGCATAGGTTATACTCAAGGTTATATCTTCTGTAATGGAATAAAATGCATCTTGCACTGAACTATTTCCACTCGGTATATTAAAGTCAAAGGAATTCGCTCGGCTGTCGCGCCACAATATGCTGTTGAAGCGCAAAGAATTGTTGGCATCACCGTGTAGCCAACGATAACCTGTATAGTAGTCCATTACAGCACCGCTGAGAAGCACCGGAACATCCGGTGCGCTCGAAACTACCGTAAGCACATAACCATCGCTTAAAGTAACAGGACCTCCCAAACGGTCGGGTGAAATTCCGAACCCCAAGGTATGCATATCAAATGAACCTGTTACTTCAGTAGATGCCGGAGACACGAGGCGGCTGATATCATCAATGATGTTTGCTAAAGGGCGCCAACGAAAATAAGAACCTGATGGAGAGAAGATGCTTATACTTAAAAGCACGGTCAGCATGGCAATTGGTATGGCAATAAGTTGCGCAGGAGGGCGAGAAGGCTTTCCGCGCTTCTTTTTGCGATCCTTTGTTCGGCTGAAATAGGTGTGCGGCAGTAGTCCTATGACGCCAACGATAAACAGAGAAAGTGATAGATAACGACCAATAAATCCTCCGGCAAGAAAAACAGCTGTGAAGAAAAAAATTGCAACGATCAGAAGCCGAATGGAATAAAAATGCCGCATAATAAAATATATCAAAAGCGTTACAAGAAAAAGGATAAGATATGTAAAAATAGTCCACTCAGAACTTTGGTGAATGATTTCTTGCTCAGGGAAGCCGATAAAGATCCAAGTGCCAAGCTCTACCCAATAATAGAAGCGTTCAGCTAAGGTTCCGGAGTTTAAGTGATATAAACTAATAATGCCTGCCGCCGACAAAATCAACAGTGGAGCAAACCATGGGCGCAATCGTAATATTAAAAAAACAATGATGCTTAAAGCAGTGAAGCTAAGTGCGGTTAGAGGGCTAATGCCGATGCTGAAGTATGGTAAAGTCATGAGTGTGAGATTTATTGCGCTTGAGATAAAAAAAGTTACGAGAGAATCTATAAATAAATCGTTTTGTAATAGGGTTGTGAAAAAGCGGTGCCTCGCAACAGACCCGGACTGCTTAGGAGTATCCGATTCGAAATAGTCCGGCTTTGCGCTGCCACGCTTAGCCACCCGTACAGCGAAACCTATGAGAGCACCTTTAATTGTTGCGTTTAGATGTGTAGCCTTTGCCGATAAACTCATGGTATACTCCTGCATGTTATTGTGTTGCTATATCATCTACATTTTTTACAATGGTTTGAACTATGCCATCGACTGAAGCGGTGATTTGGTCGATCTCATTTCTTTCACAGAGAGAAGGAACGAATTGTCTAATAGTCGTACCTGATTTCACGAGCGATATGAGTGTGTCAGAGAAGGTCTTGTCGCATCTTGGAGAAATGATATAAATTACATCAACGTTTACATAGTTTATAAAATCATTTTGCAGTGTGAAACTTGTGTCATAATGCATATCAAAACTCATAGTGGCAAGATAATCGAGAAGCTTGGGAAAATCATTCGGATTTGATGCCTCAACTGCAGGTTCATTTTCGTTTAAACTGAGCAATGTGACTGCATTCCCTGAGTGAAGATGGTAGTCAGCTATGGCGACGGCACACTCACAGGCAATATCGCTTAAGTGTAAAGACTCATCCCCACAAGCAGCATTTTTACGAGTGTCCATGACGATTATCGTTGAACTTTCCGGAGGAATATCATCGTGCCGAACGTGAAGATCCCTTTTTCTCGCAGATATAATTCTGTGGATACGCTTGAAAGGGTCGCCGAAACGGTATTTTCGAATGTCGTGATATTCTTCACCATGTGTTGAAACCTTGCGGCGGTCTAAACCGCTGAAGAGCGCTTCGTCCTGTGTCTCGGTCGGTTGGGTAGATAATCGCAATAGTCTCGGATAGACGACAATCTGCTCCATATGGTGGTGTGGCAAATTTTTCATATCAAAGCGCATAGGCAAAATGCCGAAAATATCGGTAACTTCAAGAGAAGTTATACCTACCTCATACATACCGCGATATTTGCAGTGTAACTCAATATTGTAGCAAATGGTACTCATAGGGGCGACTTCTATTTGCAACTGCACTTGATTGGAAGGCGTGATACCCTGAACAGTGGCGTAAATCGAATTTAGCGAGAAAGGCTTATTGTTGTGAATGTGGATTTTAAGTGTTGGTGATTCGCCTTTTGTTATTCGTTTGTCGGTGAATTCATACCGATAGGAAAAAGAAAAAAAGGTCCACAGATTTAGTACAAATGCGAAAGCAACCATGGCGAGAAGCACCATCAGTAAAAAATAAAATTCCCATCTTCCTGTTCCGAGTCCGGCAAATAAAAGAATAAATATTGAAAGGTAGTAACCTACCCTAAACCATTTCATTGTCGTCAATTGACTGCAGGAACCGAAACAAGTTGCTTGATATCTTGCAAGATGGTTCGAGCAGTTTTGCTTTGCGCATATGCTTGTGAACGTATAATGAGTCGATGAGCTAACACGGGTTCCAACATATGCTGTACATCATCAGGTAATACATAGTTTCTCCCGTTTAGGAATGCCTCCCCCATGGATGCGCGCATAAGTGCAATGGAACCGCGCGGCGAAACTCCCAGTACCACATCTTTGTGTTCGCGAGTTTTCCGCGAAATCTCTATTATGTAATCAGTTATCAAATCGGTGCATGTGATTTCATCTATCTGTTTTTGGAGTGCAATAATAGTATCTGCAGTTGT
The DNA here is from genome assembly GCA_009787625.1 of Oscillospiraceae bacterium. GTDB lineage: Bacteria > Bacillota > Clostridia > Oscillospirales > Oscillospiraceae > WRMH01. The sequence goes on along the minus strand of WQSX01000003.1, from coordinate 43,512 downwards.
TACAGGGTTAAGATCTACGACACTAATGCCCGACTTGTTACGTTCGAGAATTTGCTTCTCGTCAGCTTTTTCGGGATAGCCTATGGTGATGCGCATAAGAAAACGGTCAAGCTGTGCTTCAGGCAAGGGGTAGGTGCCTGTCAATTCCACCGGATTTTGTGTTGCCATTACTGTGAAAGGCCGGGGCAAATCATAAGTGTTGCCATCTACGGTAATCTGCCCCTCTTGCATAGCCTGCAGTAGCGCAGATTGTGTTTTCGGTCCGGTGCGATTGATTTCGTCGGCAAGCAGTATTTGCGTCATTACAGCTCCATGAACAAATTGCTTTTCATTTGTCTTTATATCAAGCATTGTAAAACCCGTCACATCGGACGGCATTATATCCGGAGTAAATTGTATGCGCGCAAATGAGCAGTCGATGCTTTTTGCGAGCGCTGAAACTAAGGTTGTTTTTCCAAGCCCCGGCACATCTTCGATTAGAGCATGTCCGTTGCACAAGAGGCAAATGAGCGCAAGGTTTATGGCTTTGGGCTTACCGATAATTACTTTCTCAATGTTTGTACGTATTTTGTCAAAAATTTCTTTTGCTTCGGTTGTATCCATGGCACACAGCCCTTCCCATGAGTTGAGTGAGCTTCATTTAGCTGACTATCTTAGTAAGCATAACACCTTCACTTGAAATTGTAAAGAGTAAGCTTTAATTATATTTACGTATGTATGTAATGACAAAAAATGTGTCAAAATGCACAAAACTGAAAATTCACCATTGACAATTGTGTTCAAATTGCGTTACAATGATAATCGTATTTAAAAATAGTTAATACAATTAACATATAATTAACATATTAATGCATTTAAAACATGACAAAGGGGAATTTAGGTGGAGACATTAGTTGAAATGAAAGGTATCCGCAAGAGCTTCTACGGGGTAGAAGTCCTTCATGCTGTGGATTTTGATGTGGCTGCCGGAGAGGTCGTTGCTTTGTGCGGAGAAAACGGTGCCGGAAAGTCAACGTTGGTAAAAGTTTTTGCCGGTGTTCACGATAGAGACGCCGGTGAAATTCTACTTTCAGGGAAAAAAATCGGAAACTCAACCCCGCTTGAAATGCAGCATAAAGGCGTATCAATGATTCATCAGGAGCTGGTTCTGGCAGAGGAGATGACGGTGGCGCAAAATATCTATCTTTCACGTGAGCCGACCCGCAAGCTTGGTTTTATCGATTTTGCCAAGATGAATAACGATGCGAAGGAACTACTGGAGAGCCTCGGACAGGATATAAATCCGTCTGCTAAAGTAGGTGACCTCAAAATTGCGCAAAAGCAAATGGTCGAGATAGCTAAGGCTATATCGTTTGATGTGAAAATCATTATTATGGACGAGCCAACTGCGGTTCTGACAAATAAAGAGACCGAAATCCTGTTTAAATTGATAAAATCTCTCGCTGAGCGTGGGATAGGCATTATATATATTTCCCACCGGCTGGGAGAGATAGTAGAAATTGCCGATAGAGTAACTGTGCTTCGTGATGGGTATTTGGTTGGATCAAAAAATGTCAGTGAGATTACGGAACGAGAAATTGCAAGTATGATGGTGGGACGTGATGTTGAGAAGTCTGTCGCTACTAACTTCGAAGGTGATGAGTCGGATATTGTGATTGAAGTTAAGAATATGTCAGGTGATATTCTCAAAGACATCAACTTTAAGGCCGCAAGGGGAGAGATACTCGGATTTAGCGGTTTGATTGGTGCGGGGCGCACTGAGCTCATGGAAATGATATTTGGTTTGCGTAAGTTCGATAAAGGCGAGGTGCTGTTGTTTAATAAGCCCGTGAAGATTAAAAGCGCAAAAGCCGCCATCAGTTCGAACTTGGGCTTTGCCACGGAAGACCGCAAAGGCACAGGCATAGTGCCCGATAGAAGCATTGCAGAAAACATTGACTATGTCTACCGCGTTAAAAACAAAGGTTCTTTTCTTTCTCCAAAGAGTATAGATGCGAGAGCAGGCGGGAAAATTACGGACTTGCGAGTTGTTTGTACCGGCGCCTCTCAACTTGTGAAAAATTTGTCAGGCGGTAATCAGCAAAAGGTAGTACTCTCAAAATGGCTACTCTCGGAGCCTGATATATTTATTATTGATGAACCGACACGAGGTATTGATGTAGGTGCAAGACAGGAGATTTATAACATCATCAACGAGCTGGCGCAGGCAGGGAAGACAATCATAATAGTCTCGTCGGATATGACTGAAATATTGAGTATTTGCCAAAGAATTATCGTTATGCACGAAGGCGTAATGACCGGTGTGCTCGTTGGAGATGAGCGCACAGAAGAAAACATCATGCTTCGAGCAGTAAATGTTATGTAATTATTAAATTGGAGGTTTCTAATATGTCAGGTGGTACGGAAGTAATCAAGCAGGAAAACAAGTTTTTAAATCTTTGTAAATATGTTTGGAAGAATTACAGCATTATTGTCGTATGTGTGGTTCTCTTCATCATATTTGGTATAATTGAACCGCGATTTCTGCAAGTAAACAACATAATTCTCATATTGCGCCACTCATCAATAGTTGGAATAATTGCACTTGGTATGACTTTTGTTATTATTACAGGCGGCATTGATCTCTCATCAGGTCATGTGGTTGCATTCTCAGGTGCAGCGCTCATCTTTATTCAGGGCAACGAAGCTATCCCATTACATATTGCAATTCCATTAGCGATAGTTGCAGCAATAGTTATCGCAACAGCAATAGGATTTGTTAATGGTGCATTGACGACGAAGTTTAAGATTCCGGCTTTTATAACCACACTTGCCATTGGTATAATTGTTAGGTCACTCACCATGTTTTTCTTGGGAGGAGCCACCGGGAGAGGGCGCATAGTGCCTGAGTTTACACAAATTGGGCTCGGTGGAATCGGACCTATTCCATACTCCCTTATTATATGGATTGTATGCGCCATCGTGCTTGGATGTGTACTAAAATTCACGAAATTCGGTTCTTATATTTACGCTGTCGGTGGTAACGAAAATGCAGCACACTATTCAGGTATAAATGTAACTAAGATTAGGATATTGGCTTTTTCACTTGCCGGTCTTTGCGTCGGTATAGCCACAGTACTTGATATGTCAAGAATGGCGGCGATATCGCCGGCAATGGCAGGCGAAGGATATGAATTTGATGCCATTACAGCGGCAGTTGTCGGCGGAACATCTCTTGCGGGAGGTCGCGGTAGAATTGTCGGTTCTGTATTTGGAATGATACTTGTTACAGTTGTTACAAACCTGATGATTATGACGGGCATTTCTCCATTTTTGTCCGGAGCAGTAAAGGGCGGAATTATCCTTGCAGCCGTTTTGATGCAAAGAAAAGACTAGTTAGGTTTTGAAAGGATCAAACGATTCTTTTAAATAAAATTAAAAAAAATTATAGGAGGAAACAAAAAGAAATGAAAAAAGTATTATTGATCGTTCTGGCAATGACCCTCGCTATCGCACTTGTCGCTGCATGTGCACCCGAGGCAGCACCTGCGCCGGCAGCACCCGCGCCGGCAGATCCCGCAGCACCTGCACCGGCGGATCCCGCTCCCGCAGCTCCGGAAGACGTATCTGACGAACAATTCACAATTGGCGTTGTACTAGGCATCATGGGTAATGACTTCCACTCACAAATGCGTGTAGAAGTTGATAGGGCAATCGCTGAAGCTGCAACCCGATATCCCAACATCACAATCGAAGCAGTTAACCCTACAACTCCCGATGAACAATTAAACCAAGTTGAAACCTTTTTGAATCAAGGCGTTGATTTGTTGGTTATGATGCCGCAAGATGCAGCTCTCGTGGCTCCGCTTGCACAACAAGCCTATGAATCCGGAGTTCCGACCGTCATTATCAACCGCAGGCTTCCCGACGGTATCCCTTACACAAAATTCATTGTAGGTGAAAACGTACCGGGTGGACGTATGGCAGCTGAGTACATTGTTGACTTTATCAACGAAAATCTCGGTGGTCAAGCCGATGTTGTTGCAATCAACATGGGTTCAGGAATGCCGATTGCACAAGACCGTCAAGAAGGCTTCATGAGCGTGGCTGCAGGTAATCCTGCAATCAACCTCCTCGGACCTGAAGAAGGCTACGAATCAGCACCAAACAGAGATGCAGGTCTCGAAACAATGCAAACAGTGCTTATTGCACATCCACATATCGACATAGTTTTCACACATGACGATGAGACAGCACTCGGTGTTCTCACAGCTATCCACGAAGCAGGCAGAACAGACATTCAAGTCGTAACCGGATTCGGATTTACACTTGACGCAATGAGAATCTACCTCGGCGAAGATGTAATGCCCGGTCAAGATCTTCTCAGAGGCACAGCTCTCTATCCGCCAAGCATGGGCTATGACGCAATCTGGCTCGCAATTGATGTTCTTCTCGGACGCGGAAACCACCCACAAGACACCATCGTGCCCGGAGCATTTGTAACAAGAGACAATGTTCACGAGTTCTATGCTCACGCTTACTAATCCGGGAGGCAATGTTCCAAAATGACATCATTAGAAGCAGCCCGACTCATAGACATAAGTGCTGTTCGCACACACCATTCGATTGACGACATTACGGAAATTGTTGATATAGCAAAAAAATATCGTTTCATCAATGTCCATGTGTTGCCAAGTTGGGTGAAAGAACTTTCTGATTTAATCTCGTCAGAGTCTGACATTTATGTAGGGGCACCCGTAGGCTTCCCTTCGGGTGGACACACGACAACTGTAAAGCTTGAAGAGGCGAAGCGCCTGATTAAAGACGGTGTTCAGGAAATGGACATAGTCATGAACATTGGACGTTTCAAAAATAAGCAATACGATTATGTCGTGGACGAACTTACGCAAATTGTAAAGCTTGCCCCAAAAGATGTTTTGACAAAAGTCATTATCGAGATTAATACCCTATCGGACGATGAAGTTGTAAAAGCCTGTGAGTGTGTAATGTCAAGTGGTGCTGACTTCGTGAAAACCGGAACAGGGTGGATTGCCGGTGATGCCAACATTGACCGAATCCGTAAAATAATGGAAATCTGTGACTCAAAAATCAAAGTGAAAGCCGCAGGTGGAATACGTACCCTGCAGGAATTCAAGCTACTTTGTGAAATGGGCGTACAGAGGATGGGTATCAATAGTAAGTCGGCGATCGAAATAGTAGAGCAACTGGTTTAAATACCAAAACGAGGTCGACTACTCATAATCTGAGTAGCCGACCTCTTGTGGTTAATGAAGCTATTTTAAAGAGATAAACAAACAAAAACAATCAGCTTACGTGCGCAGAACTTTTAACGGACCTTTTTCCTTGCGTGTTTTCACAAGAATGTCAGTGTAGAACTTGTTGAAAGTTGAGCAACCAATGTTGCATTGATAGATAAGAAGCTCAATGCAGTTATCGCAAATTGTGCACCATTTAATATCTTCTTCTTTACCTTCTTCAAGCTTTTTCGGGAGCAGAGGATCTGCCAGAGATTGTCTGCCAAGTCCCACCATATCGAGAACTCCGCGCTCAATGCATTGAGCACCGTATGCAAACATTGAACTGTCTTCAGGGCTGACTGCACACAAACCATTTTTACCGTTTCTGAACGGACTGAAATTTGAACCAATCATTACTGTTTCAGCTTTTAAGTTTTTCTTTAACTCTTTAGCAAAAAATTGATGTAAATAAGCAAAGTATGGAGAGTGTTTATCTGCTTGCGTAAGACTGAGTGTTATGGACGGGCTTCCTGCAGATGAAATAAAGAATTGAGCTCCTCTTGCCTCAAGACCTTGTAGTAACGCAATCGGTTCTGTAAGGTCGATTATAGGGGAATCGGGACCATCAGTTCCAAAACCACCGGGAAATCCTTCCCACGCAGAAATCTTAGAACCTATCAGGAAATTCTTATCATTTACTGCCTTACTTATCCTCTCCACCAACTCAAAGGCAAAGCGGCTGCGTTTATCCCAACTTCCGCCGTATTTCCAGTCTCTGTCGTTGTAGGGACGCAACACCTGACTACCGAAATAACCATGACAAAGCTTCAGGTCTATACCGTCAGCACCGGCATCGTGAGCGATTTGTGCTGCTAATACAAACCTGTTAATGATATCGTCAACCTCTTCTTCCGTCAAAAGGTCACCACCATAGCCATGTAGCGGCTTTACAGTCACTCTACGAGAAAATTCAGGATTAGAGAGTTCACCTGAATGGGTTAACTGAAAAACCAAAAGCATTTCCGGATTGGCTTTTTTAATTTCCCTGACAAACTCCTTTAGAGGAAGTCTATTATCTTCCATTATCATCAATTGGTTACGTCTGGATCTACTTTCGTGTGTGACCGAGACCGCTTCCAGTGATACAAGCCCTGCCTTGCCGTCTGCAAGTTTTAAGTATCTGTCTAGTGTAAGCTGCGAAGGGTTTCCTGACTTATCTTGGTCGTTACACTCCATGGCTTGGATAAAAAAACGATTTTGGCAAGTAAGTTCCCCAATTTTTAGTTTCGAGAGAAGTGTGTCTTTGTAGCTCATTAAGTTGCCTCCTAAAATTTATTACTCGCGTAAAAATAAAGATTTTCCATACAATGATATCACTTTTGAATCCTAATTTCAAGTTTATAATCACGGTTTTTAATGTCCGGTAGATAAAGAAAAGGAGAATGCATTTTGTTTATTGCTTATGATTTAGGTACAGGCGGTGTTAAAGCTTCGCTTTATGATAAGACAGGTGAAACCTTGGCGAAAACATTTGTAGAGTATGGCACTTATTATCCGGAGTCTAACATGCATGAGCAACGTCCGCAGGACTGGTGGAAAGGGGTTGTTCAAGGTACACGCGAACTACTCGAAAAAGCCGGTAGGGAAGATGTTGAAGTCGATTGTTTGTCAATTTCGGGGCAAAGCCTGGTCGCAATTCCCGTTGGCGATAACGGAAAAGCGCTTTTAGACCAAGTTCCGATTTGGTCAGACACCAGGGCTATTAAACAGGCAGAAAGGTTTTTCTCCCTTGTAGATGAAAGTGATTGGTATATGACTACGGGCAATGGCTTTCCGGCTCCTTGCTACTCGATTTTTAAACTGATGTGGATGAAAGAGCATCAACCTGAGATATTCTCAAAAATCCATAGAGTATTAGGCTCAAAGGATTATATTAATATGCTAATGACCGGGAATATGTTTATAGACCCTTCGTATGCATCCGGCACAGGTGCATACGACCTTATAAAAGGTGAATTTAAAGGGGAGTTCTTAAAAGCTGCAGGAATACCTACAAGCTTTTTCCCTGAAATGGTTCCGTCTCACCATATAATTGGCTCATTGGTGCCTGAAGCCGCCTCTGCGTTGGGACTTCGCATCGGAACAAAAGTGGCTTGCGGTGGTGTTGACAATGCGTGCATGGCGATGGGCGCAGTCGGTGCTGATGAAGGTAAGTGCTATACTTCGCTTGGCTCATCAAGTTGGATTGCAGCCAACTCAGCAACACCTATTTTAGACGCAAAAAAGAAATCCTATGTGTTTGCACATCTGCAACCTGGAATGTATACATCGGCATTTTCGATATTTTCAGGAGGTAGCTCATTTAGGTGGGTTAGAGATAATATCTGCAAAGATGTCCCTGTGTCGGAGGGATACGATAAACTCACTGAACTGGCAGAGCAAGTTCCGATAGGATCGGGTGGTGTTATCTTCAACCCAAGTCTTGCAGGAGGGACATCACAAGATAAAAGCATACATGTAAGAGGTGCCTTTCTTAATCTTAGCCTTGGAACAACCAGAGAGGAAATGCTCCGTGCTACACTGGAAGGTATAGCTCTGAACTTGCGTATTTCGTTAGATAACATAAGAGAACGTGTTATGTTGTCTAAGGAGATGCTCTTCACAGGCGGCGGCAGCAAAAGTAAGTTCTGGATGCAAATTTTTGCTGATATATTTGAAATGGAAATACTTAAAACAACCATTGATCAAGATGCTGCGTCTCTTGGGGCGGCGGCAGTTGCCTTTAAAGCTGTGGGGCTTTGGGAAGATTACGGAAACATAGCTAAAATGCATAAAACAGAGAGCAAGAGCATACCAATTTCTGCAAATGTAGAGTTGTATAAGGACGTATTTAAATTATTTGAGCATTCAAACAGCATGATGTCTGATCTCGGAGATTACATTTATAATAACAAAAAATAGCATCAATTATAAACATATTAAAACAAAACGGAGGTACTAAACATGAAACTCGGATTCTGTGCACAAAACATTTCGGACAAACCATTAGAGGAACTGGCAAAACTGATTGCCGACAAGGGGTATGAAGCGATAGAAATTGCAACTTATGACGGAAATGGTCAGTGTGATTCAGGAGAGATGCTGAAAAACGGAAAAGGCATTGAGATGCGTAAAATGATTCAATCGCATGGGCTGTCAATCTCAGCTATAAGTAATCATGCAGACTCCCTACTTATTCTGGGCCCGCACGGTGTGGATACAGACGGCATCTACAAAGGCACAAAAGAGGAAAAAATCAAGTTTGGTACTGATAGTCTGCTCGCCTCGGCGCAGCTTGCAAACCTTCTTGAGGTTGATGTTGTTATCGGCTTCACAGGCGTAGAAAACTTTGGTCGCTATTTCCCATTCCCATATCCTAAAGGCTGGGAAGCTTGCGAACAACAGTTTGTTGAGCGATTTGTTCCTATTTTAGACAAGTTCAAAGAGTATGGTGTCAAGTTTGCCGTAGAGCCTCACCCAAACAATTTGATTTATGACATTCACACTGCACTGAGATGTGTTGAACTGGTTGATAATCACCCCTGCCTTGGATATAATCTGGATCCGGCTAATATCATCTATCTTGGTCTTTATGTTGAGTCATTCATCAACGCGCTTGGTGACAGAATTTTTGCAGTACACGCGAAAGATGGTGAAATTGTGCAGCACAACATCGGATACGGAGGAATTCTAATGCAAGGTGAATGGCGTAGACTTGATCGTGCGTTCCGCTTCCGCATTCCGGGTTGGGGAAGCGTAGATTGGAAGAAAACAATTACTGAACTTGCAATGGTAGGTTATACAGGAGTTCTCTCATATGAGCATGAAGATGTCACAATGAGTTGTGCCGGCGACGGTATAGATAAGGTAAGAGATTTCCTGAAGCCACTGCTTATCCACAAACCGTATGAAGGCCGAAAGGATAAACTGTTTGCACACTAGTTTAAAAGAATCTAAGGCGCAGTTTAGTGTGCAAAATTAATTATTGAAAGGATGAGTTTTCTATGAAAATGATGAAAGCACAAGTTGTTGAGGCACCAAACAAAATGGTGTATAAGGATATTCCTGTTCCTGAGATTGGGGACGATGAAGTTTTAGTTAAAGTTAAGCTCTGTGGAATATGTGGTTCGGATTGGAGCATCTTCACAGGGAAATATGCAGCGGAAAAACTCCCGTTAATTACAGGTCATGAGTTTTGGGGTGTAGTTGACAAAGTAGGTAAAAATGCAGTCGGCCTCAAAGTTGGAGACAGGGTTGCAGCTGATTTGTGCCTGACATGCGGAAGTTGTTATTTCTGCCGTAGGGGCGATGGGCTATTATGCCAGTCTTTTACGCAGCTTGGAATTCATACAAATGGTGGTTTTGCAGAATATGTTGCTGTTCCATGGAAAAACTGCTACTTGATCCCTGATGAGATAAATGATTTTGATGCCGCTGCAATAGAAGCTCTCACAACCGCAATACAAGCTTCATCACGAATGGGTTGCTCTCTCGGCTCAAGCGTTGTAGTGATTGGTGCCGGTCTCGGAATATTGCATGCTTCGCTTGCAAAACTCAGAGGGGCAACTCCGGTAATTATTATCGACGGAAATCCTGACAGGCTCGAAGTGGCAAAGAAAATGAATGCTGCGGATTACTATATCAACTTTAAAGAAACACCTGACACAGTTGCAGAAGTGTTTAAGCTTACAAACGGAATTGGAGCAGATTTTGTCTTAGAAGCTGTTGGTTCAAGTAAAACTTATGAGCAAGCATTCGATATGCTCAGACGTGGAGGAAAGCTTCAAGCGTTCGGAATCTGTGCGGGCGATGACAAGGCTGCGCTCTCGCCGTTTGATTTTGTGCTGGGAGAAAAGAAAGTCTCCGGTTCATGTGCAGGAATTGGCAATGACTGGGGTATTGCAATAAACCTTCTGCAATATAAGCGTATAGACCCAACTCCGATGTTTTCAATGGTAGTGCCGCTTGCAGAGCTTGAAGATGCACTAAACGAAATACAGACAAACACGAAACTTATGAAGGTGCTTGTCAGCCCTGAGGCTACAGAGCGCAAAATGTTTTAATAAATATTATAGAGGAGGAATACTATTATGATGAAGATAGGAATTGACAGCTATTGCTACCACCGCCTTTTTGGTGAGGTATATCCCGGACAGAAGCCACCCGAAAAGAAAATGACTATGGATGACTTTTTAGATCGTGCAAAGGCTCTCGGTGTAGATGGCGTTTCGTTGGAGTCTTGCTTTTTACCGGGTGTAAACGGGGCAGATGAAAGCGGCATTGACGATGGTTATCTAAAGGATCTGAAAAATAAACTCGATGACTATGGGTTTGAGAGAGTATATGCGTGGGGACATCCCGATGGGCTTGAGCGCGGTCAGAATGAATTTGCTTTTAAGCAAATGTGTGATAGCATAAAGCGCACGAGTCTTATCGGTGCAACAGTTATGCGCGTGTGTGGAAGCAGTCTTATGTTCCGTCATGAGCCACACGGACCGCAGATAAAAGCGTTGGTTGCCCAGTTTAAAGAAGCTATGAAAATAGCAGATGATTACGGAGTGAAAATCGCCAATGAAAACCACATAGACTACACAGCAGATGAAATGCTGCAAATGATTGAAGGCGTTGGCAGCCCCAATTTTGGCATCAACTTTGACACAGGAAACTTCCTGCGCCTTCTGGATGACCCAATTGAGGGGATGAAGAAACTTGCTCCATATACTTTTGCGACACATATAAAAGATCTGGTAGTTAATCCAAATGCGAAACCGACCGATTGGTTCTTCTTCTCAGGAGTTCCGGTGGGCAGAGGCTTGATTGATAACTTCAAACTGGCGCAACTTCTGAAGGAAGCCAATTATCAAGGCGTTCTTGCCGTTGAAATTGACCACCCACACCCGGACTGGTATGGATGTGAAGATGAGGCTGTAGGCGTCAGTGTTAAGGCATTAAAAGATATTGTCGAAAAAATCGGATAAGTCTTTTTATGCAGGAAGATTTTGAAAGGGACGATCACTATATATGAAAAAGAAGTTAAATATAGCAATAATCGGTACAAAATTCATGGGGAAGGCCCATAGTAATGGGTGGCTGCAGGCTTCAAAGTTTTTTGACCTTCCATATGAGCCTGTTTTAAAGATGGTCTGTGCAAGAGATACGGTAGCCGCAGAAGAGTTCGCTAAAAACTGGGGTTATTCTTCGGTTGAAAGTGATTGGCGTAAAGCTGTTGAGAGCAAAGACATTGATGTTATCGCTATTTGCACTCCAACCGGATTGCACAAGGAGATGGCTGTAGCAGCGGCAGAAGCCGGAAAGCATATATTCTGCGAAAAACCTTGTGCCTTAAATTATGCAGAAGCATCTGAAATGGCTGATGCTGCAGAAAAAGCGGGAGTTTTGCACTATCTCAACCACAACTATCGCCGTGTTCCGGCAATAGCTCTTGCCAAGAAGCTAATCAGTGAGGGAAAACTAGGGGAAATCCACCATTGGAGAGGGACATATCTGCAAGATTGGATAATGGATCCTGAGTTTCCACTTATTTGGCAACTTGAAAAGAGTTCGGCAGGAGCAGGTCCGCACTATGATCTTGGGTCACATTCTGTCGATTTAGCGCGTTATTTGGTTGGTGAAGTAAAGACAGTTTCTGCAACCTTTAAGACATTTGTGACGGAGAGACCTCTTCCGGGAGCAGGTGCCGGAACATTTTCATCGGGGTCAGCAGCGGCAGAAGGCAAGGGCAAAGTTGAAATTGACGATGCTTCGTTCATGACGCTCGAATTTGAAAATGGTGCTCTTGGCTCTATTGACACCTCGCGTTTTGCCGGTGGACGTAATAACTATAATTATTTTGAAGTATACGGAAGCCAAGGCAGTTTGCTATTTGACCTTGAGCGGCTAAACGAGCTTCAAGTATACTGTTCGAATGATCCCGAGGAAGTGCGTGGGTTCAAAACTGTACCTACAACAATGGGGGTACATCCTTATGTAGCAGCTTGGTGGCCGCCTGCACATATCATAGGATATGAGCACACATTTGCACATGCCGCAAAAGATTTTGTTGAAGCACTTGCCGGTGACATGAAAATTGAGCCAAATCTGATTGACGGCAAAAAAATCATGCAGGTCCTCGAAGCAGGCATAATTTCAAACAAAGAAGGGCGTCGCGTTAGCGTTGCCGAAGTGAAGTAAATACTATCAATCCCTCGTTAGTTTGAAAGTATTCAAACTAACGAGGGAATGCGCGATTTGCTTCCCCTACGGGGAACCGCAAATGATGCACAAAATGACAATTCCTTCAATAAGTCGTTTTGTGCCTGAGAATTTTCGAAAGGAATGGTTGTTACCATGAAAACACTGGTAGTTAATAAAGATGGGGAACTATCTATAAATGAAGTTCCAAAACCTAAGTACAATGAAAAGCAAGCACTGGTGAAAATGCTTGCCTGTGGAATGTGTGGAACCGACATAAAACTCATACACAAAAGCTTCAAAGGATTCCCTGATTCAGTGTATCCAATAATGTTGGGGCATGAAGGTGTTGGGGAAGTCGTTGAAACAGGTGCCGACGTAAAGGGGCTCAAAAAAGGAGACAAAGTGTTGCTTCCTTTTGTTGACGCAGACCCTGCAGTATACGGTGAGCTGGGCTCCGGCTGGGGAGCTGTGAGTGAGTATGGCGTTGTACACGACCCGCTCGCGTATCCGAAAGGCGAGGCACCGGATGTGGCATATGCACAAACAGTTCTCGCTGAAGATTTAGACCCCATTGACGCTGTTATGTTCGTTACATTTAGAGAAGTTTTGAGCAGTATACGCTTTTTTGGTGTGAAACCTGAGGATTCTATAGTAGTGTTCGGTTGCGGTCCCGTTGGGCAAACGTTCATAAAGTTTCTCAGCTTGCTTGGCGGAAAAGACATAGTGGCAGTCGATATAGTTGATGACAAACTTGAGATTGCAACAGAAAACGGAGCCACAAAAGTAATAAACAGCACGAAGCAAGACCTGACAGCAGAAATACGCAAGATCTACCCTGATGGTGTGAAATTTGTCCTCGATGCAGTTGGTCTGCCACTTGTTACGAATAAGGCGATGGAAATTCTGACAGACCGCGGTGCAGTGCTTTGCTATGGAGTTTTAGAAAAAGAAAGTATCACAATAGACTTTAGTGCAGCATCTTACAACTGGAGTTTCATATGTCAGCAGATGCCTGAGAAAAAGGAAGAATTTGAAGCACACGAGCAAGTATTGCAGTGGGTGAGAGACGGAAAAATAGTTATGAGAGACTATATATCCGACTACTTCAAATTTGAAGATGCGGTATCGGCATACGACAAACTGTTAGACAAAAAAATAATTAAAAAAGGCATAATTACATTTTAAAAGGAGGAATCATTTATATGCAAACACCCAAATTATTGTGCTTATTACCCGAGGAGTATGTCTGTACTCCCGATGGAATGGAAATTGACAAGGAGGGCAATCTGGTACTGGCTTGTCCAAATTTTGCAAACATGTCCATGCCAAGCTGCGTTGTAAAAATAGATAAAAACCACAAAGTAACAAAATGGTTTGACGTACCGGTTAGCAAAGAAACCGGGGAAGCAAGGGCTATGGGAATAGCATTTGGCCCCGATGGTGACTTATATATGGTTGATAACCAAGGTTGGGGTGGTGCTGAAAACCTAGTGTTTAAAGGAAGAATAATCCGCGTTCGCATGAATGGTGATAAAATCGAAAAAGTGACAGAAGTGGCGACAGGCATGGAGCATCCAAATGGCATACGCATTTGGGGTGACTATATGTATGTCACACAAAGTCTTTTATCAAAAGTTAAAACAGAGAGCGGAAACTTGCTCAGTTGCGTATACCGTTTCCATCTTGACGATGAAAACATCGAAATCACAAACACACTTGCTGACGAGACCATCTTTGAAACATGGGAAACATATAATCCCGACGACCAATATGGTATGGATGGAATTGTATTTGACAAAGAGGGTAATTTATATGTTGGAAACTTTGGTGATGGAGAGGTATTTAAAATCACATTCAATGCAGACGGCAGCATAAAGGAAAACCGTTCGTATGCAAAGGATCCAAAAAACCTGCGCTCTGTGGACGGTCTTACAATTGACGAATATGGAAATATCTACGTAGCAGATTTTGTAGTGAACGCTATTGCGAGAATTGACCCGAACGGTCAAGTAACGAGAATGGCACAAAGCCCTGACACAGATGGACTCAACGGAGAACTTGACCAACCGGGCGAGCCGTGTGTTTGGAATGGAAAAATAGCTGTCTCATGTTTTGATTGTGTAACCGGAGCAGATAAAGTGAACACAGCGCACGAAATGCCCGCAACAATGAGTATGCTTGATATTGAACCATAGAAAACCCACCCGCAACCCCAAACTGACCGAAGCGGTCAATCACTGATAACCGGAGGTTTTGCAATGAAGTATATCATAGCACATGACTTAGGCACAACCGGAAACAAATCTACACTTTTTGCAGAGGACGGGCGTATGCTCGGAAGTGAAGTGTATTCATACGAGACGCATTACTTCAATGAAACTTGGGTTGAACAAGATGCGGAGGATTGGTGGAGAGCAGTTTGCAAAACCAGTAAGAATCTAATCGAAAAAACCAAAATAAACCCAAGTGATGTTGCAGTTATAAGTTTTTCAGGTCAAATGATGGGTTGCCTCTGTGTAGATAAAGAGGGAAATCCGCTCAGACCGTCAATGATATGGGCAGACACACGTTCGTTAAAGCAAGCGGAAGCTGTTGAGAAAAACATATCAATGTGGGATTACTACAAAATTGCCGGACATAGAAACTCCGCATCATATGGTATGCAAAAACTCATGTGGGTACGTGACAATGAGCCGGATATCTACAAAAAGACTTACAAAACACTAAATGCAAAAGATTTCGTAGTGCTGCGTCTCACCGGAAACTACTACACTGACTACTCAGATGCCAACAGCAACACATGCCTAGACATCAACAAACTGGAGTGGTCAGATGAAATACTAAAAGCCGCAGGCATTGAAAAAGATAAAATGCCCGATGTGATGCCATCGACTTTTGTTGCGGGTAATGTAACGGAACAGGCGGCAAAAGCGTGTGGGCTTGTCCCCGGAACTCCCGTTGTAATAGGCGCAGGCGATGGCGTTACGGCTAACGTTGGCGCCGGGTCAATAAGCCCCGGTAAGACATTTTGCTGCATGGGTACATCTGCATGGATTGCAACAACATCGGAAAAACCGGTCTATGATGAAAAGATGCGCACAGTTACATGGGTTCATGCAGTTCCCGGCTATTATGCCTTAAACGGCACAATGCAATACGCAGGAGGCTCCTATAACTGGCTGAAAAATACCATCTGCACAGATGAAATTGCAAAAGCCGAGGTGGATGGGAAATCCCCATATGACTATATGAATGAGCTTATAGAAAAGAGTCCGCCCGGTGCAAATGGCGTTATATTTCTCCCCTACTTGCTAGGGGAACGTGCCCCCAGATGGGATCCATACGCAAAAGGTGCATTTATAGGAATCACACCGGAGACAACAAGAGGAGACATGCTCCGCAGTGTGCTCGAAGGCGCAACAATGAATCTCGACATTATTCTCAAAATAATGCAAACTCGTGTGACGATAAATGAGATTGTTGCACTCGGAGGCGGTGCAAAGGGTTCGGTTTGGCGGCAAATCATGGCAGATATTTATAACACGAAAATAACCGTGCCAAACCTGCTCGAAGAGGCGGGTTCGATGGGAGCTGCAGTAATTGGCGGTGTTGGTGTTGGACTATTTAAGGACTTTTCTGCAATAGAGTCTTTTATGGAGATTAAATCTGAGCACCTGCCGATGGAAAATGCTGAGAAAGTATACGAGCCTGTTAAAAAGAATTTCGAAAGATGCTATGCGGCATTAAAAGAAACATTTGCAGACATGTCAAAAAGATAAACTATTAAAAGAAAAGAGGCAAGTGTACATATGGCTAAGGTTTTAGTAACTCCGCGCTCATTTGCTAAGTATAGCGATGAACCTATAAAAAAACTTAAAGAAGCCGGGATTGAAATTATTCCAAACCCTACAGGCGGGATTTTGAGCAAAGAAGAAATGCTCACCCACATCAAAGGCGTTGACGGAATCATTGTTGGTGTTGACCCGCTTGATAGAGATGTGCTTTCGGCGAGTGATCTCAAAGCCGTTTCAAAATACGGTGTTGGCACGGATAATATTGATTTAAACTATTGCAAAGAAAAAGACATAGATGTGCTAATTACCAAAAACGCAAACAGCGAAGCGGTTGCAGACTATTCATTTGCACTCATGCTTGCTGTAGCACGCAGAGTTGTAGAGATAGACAATGCTTGCCGAAGCGGTGATTGGGGCAAGAAGGTTACAGCAGATGTCTATGGTAAAAAACTTGGTGTTGTAGGTCTTGGGGCAATAGGCAGAGGTGTTGTGGCCCGTGCAAAAGGTTTTAGCATGAAAGTGTATGGCTTTGATGTTTTTCGTGATGAAGAGTACATTAAAAATAACAATATAACTTTCGCTACAATTGACGAAATGCTAAAAGAGTGCGATTTTATAAGCTTGCATATGCCTTTGACAGATGATACTAAGCATATTATCAATAAAGAAAACCTCAAGACTGCAAAGAAAAATCTGATTTTGATTAACACAGCAAGAGGCGGCATTGTCAGCGAAGATGATTTATATAATTCACTTAAAAACGACTCAATTCTCGGAGCAGGTGTGGATGTATTTGAACACGAACCATCGCACGATTCAAAGCTACTGGAGCTCAGCAACGTAGTAGTTGGTTCTCATTGCGCCGCATCGACAGAAGGTGCAGTGGATGCAATGAGCACAATGGCGGCTGAAAACATAATAACCGCACTTAGAAGCAAGGGTGCAATATAACAACAATTATTGTATGGCATTACTTATAAATAGAAGGAGAACCAACTATGAGTTTAAACTGGAACAGAGGATTTACCATAGACTTTAATTTAGCGACAGGGTTGTCTGGCGCTGTGGAATCTACAAAACGCAGGGCGTCAAATATGAAAGGAATGTACTGTGACAGCAAAGCAGAACTTGAACTGATAGAAAACGGTGACCCTTTGATGTATGAGTTTCACGAAATCGGTGCACCCGAAGACAGCGGAGATGTGGCAGCAGGCACATCTATAGTTTATCCGGGAAAAGTCGGCGATGAATACTACATGACGGCAGGTCATTTTCATACGATTCTGGCGACAGCAGAGGTATATTACTGTTTGAGCGGACAGGGCTATATGCTTGTTGAAAATAAAGACGGAGACACAGAGGCATATGAGCTTAACGCCGGTAAAATGGTATATGTTCCAAAAGGCTATGCGCACAGGAGCATAAACACCGGAAATGTTCCGTTGGTGACATTTTTTGCATTTCGAGCGGATGCGGGGCATGACTACGGCACAATAAAACAGCGCGGATTTAAAAAATTAATTGTGGATAAAAGCGGTACTCCGACAATTGTGGATAATCCAAGATATTAAGCAGGAGGTAATGAATTTTGCAAAAAGCAACACAGCCGACACTATATTTCATCGGAGTCACAACTCAGTCGTCGTCGATTATGAAAGTTTTTCCTAAATGGGCGGAGGCACTCGGACTCAAAGACACTGTAATAAAAGGAATAGACCTACCACTTCACGCTCCAAAAGAGCAGTATCGCGAGGTTATAGATTTCCTGAAAAATGACCCTCTTTCCATGGGTGCCTTGGTGACGACCCATAAAATCGACCTGTACAATAGTGCCAAGGATATGTTTGATTATATCGATCCATATGCTGAGGAACTCAGTGAGGTATCGTGCCTTTCAAAAAAAGATGGCAAATTTTGCGCCCATGCAAAAGACCCAATTTCAAGCGGTTTGGCACTGGAAAATTTTGTACCTGATAATTTTTGGAAAGATCGTGGCGGGCAAGTGCTACTATTGGGTGCGGGCGGCAGTTCCCTTGCTATGTCCATTTATTTTGGGCAAGACAAGTGGGGAGATAATGTCCCATCAAAGGTAATTATCGCCAACCGCAGCACTCCGAGGTTGGACTCCGCAAAAGAACATCTAAAAAGAGTTGCCGACAGAATAAATCTCACATGCAAACACGGTCCGACTCCTGCGGATAACGATAAAATAATTGCTGACCTACCTCCGTATTCTTTGATTGTGAATGCAACAGGATTGGGCAAAGATGCTCCCGGCTCTCCAACGACCGATGCGGTCAATTACCCCGAAAACAGCCTTGTTTGGGAAATAAACTACCGCGGCGAACTTTTGTTCATGCATCAAGCTCTGGCTCAAAAAGAATCGAAAAAATTACATGTAGAGGACGGCTGGATATACTTCATACACGGCTGGACGCAAGTAATTTCGGAAGTATTCCATATACCTATTGAGGGAGAAATTTTAGATAAGCTGAGCGAAATTGCGAAGCAGTAGATTTTTGGTTACTGACCCCACCCGAAAACAGCACTCAACAGCTCGTCATTGCGGGCGTGACCCGCAATCCCCTGAAGGTATGCTCATTATTCATGGGATTGCGGCTCGGAGGCCGCAATGGCGTGGTGTGTGAACAGTAATGATTTTCATCGTTCTAGCAGATAATTGATAATTTGCTACGCTTCGTCGTAGGGGCGACCGTCGCGGGTGCCCGTTTTTTGCGTACATATTTTGGAAATAAACCAAAATTGATAGTAATGATAGATGCAATATGATATACTGGGTATCGCTCACAACCAAGCAACAAGACGAGAGTGGCTCTACGGCGCAGGGAGGACATCATGAGTTTAAAAAAAATGCCTGTGGGAATACAAAATTTTGAAGAAATAATCACAGAAGGCTACTTATATGTCGACAAGACCCAATATGTGCATGAGCTTATCACAGAGGGGAAGTATTATTTTCTGTCGCGACCGAGGAGGTTTGGCAAGTCACTTATGCTCGACACAATCGGAGCGGCCTTCAGCGGCAACAAAGAGCTATTTAAAGGACTCTTCATATACGATTCAGACTATAGCTTTGAAAAGCACCCTGTGCTGCGTTTTGACATGGGTAATATATCAAATGGCGAACCGCAAATATTGAAAGAATCACTCATATATGCTCTAAAACTTCGAGCGGAGGACGAGGGCTTCAATTTGATGGGAACGCTTCCATCGGATTTATTTAAGCATCTCATTTCATTACTACATAAGAAATACAACAAAAAAGTGGTTATTCTCATAGATGAATATGACAAGCCGATATTAGACAGGTTGGGGAATATAGATATAGCTGAGGCAAACAGGGAAGTCATAGGAGGCTTTTATGGTGTACTGAAGTCAATGGATGCCCATATCAGGTTTACTTTTATTACCGGAGTGACGAAGTTTACAAAAACATCAATATTTTCAGGACTTAACAACCTGTTGGATATAACTATGCACAGAAAATATGTAAATATCTGTGGGATAGCTATTGAGGATTTTGAAAAATATTTTGGCGAGCACATCGAAAAACTCAAAGCACTCGATAATTTCACCCAACATGACGATATAAAAAGAAAAATTCTCGCATGGTATGATGGCTATTCCTGGGATGGAAAAAACCGCGTTATAAACCCATTTTCTCTGCTATGCTTTTTCACGGAAGGGGTGTTCAGAGCGTATTGGTATTCAAGCGGAACTCCAACTTTTTTGATAGAAATGCTTAAAGAGAGGCCGGCATCATTTTTATCTCTCCGAAATCTTGTAATAGGAGAGTGGTCTATGGATTCCTTCGACATAAGAAGAATGGAACCTGAGTCCCTGCTGTTTCAAACAGGATATCTCACAGTAAAGGAGATTCCCCCTCATGATGGAACGCCAAGCTACCTTTTGGAAATTCCAAACTTTGAGGTCAGGGAAGCGTTTAACTTACACATACTGGCAGGATTCACAGAAAGTGGAGAAGCTTTCACAGAATCATCATACAGAAAAATGAAAGAATTACTGAAGAGCGGAGATTTGCAAAATGTGCTTGAAATACTTAAGGGTTTATTTGCATCAATCCCTTATCAGCTACACGTAGATGCAGAAGCGTATTATCACTCCATATTTTACGCTATTATGACACTTTTGGGATTCGATATAAGTGCAGAGGTTTCAACTGCGAAAGGTAGAGCTGACGCAGTGCTTGAGCTTGATGGGAAGATTTACATCATTGAGTTTAAATATATAAATACCGAGCAGGATATACCGGAAGATAAAAAACAAAAACTTTTTGATGAAGCGTTAAGCTCGGGAATGAAACAAATCAGAGATAAAGGTTACAGCGAAAAATATGCCGGGAGCGGAAAGACATTATATCACGCTGCATTCGCATTCCTCGGCAGGGACAATATTAAAATGATATGTGAAAAAGAATAAAAGGAGATTTAAGATGGACATTAATACGAGAATGGAAAAATGCGGTGTGGTGCCGGTTGTTGTTATGGAGAAATCGGAAGATGCCGTAAACACAGCTAAGGCACTTTTGGCAGGTGGCGTTGATGTCATGGAGATTACACTACGGACTGCTGCAGGGCTTGATTCAATAAAGCTGGTTGCCGATAATTGCCCGGATATTTGCATTGGCGCCGGGACAGTTGTGACGCTGGAGCAGTGCAAAGATGCAGTTAGTGCGGGGGCACAGTTTATCGTTTCTCCCGGCTTTGATGAAGAAGTAGTTAAGTGGTGCGCAGACAACAAAATCACAATAGTTCCCGGCTGTGTCACTCCGACAGAGATAATGGCAGCTCTCAAATTGGGTGTAAACATCATAAAGTTTTTCCCTGCAAATGTCTATGGTGGACTCTCGGCGATGAAAGCACTCGCCGGTCCGTTCGGCGGAGTGAAATTTGTACCCACAGGCGGAGTTTCGGGCGAAAATCTCAAAGAGTACATCAGTGCTCCATTTATCCATGCGGTAGGTGGCAGTTGGCTCTGTGACAAAAAGGATATCAGCGAAAATAATTTTGAAAAAATAACAAAACTTTCGAGAGAAGCCAGTGACATTGTGAAGTCGGTTTGACTGCGAATAATGCACTAAATAATGGGATTGCGGGTCAAGCCCGCAATGACGGAGGACAATGGATCAAGCTCGCAATGGCGGAGGACAATGGGTTCCTCTTAAGTTGACGACAGTGTATAGTTAAGTCGGTTTGACCGAGAACCTAAAGGAGAGAGTCAATGAATGCAGAACTATCGAGCAAATTGATAGACCACACGCTACTGAAAGCGGAAGCGTCAAAAGACGATATAAAAAAGCTGTGCGATGAGGCAAAAAAATATGACTTCGCATCTGTCTGTGTGAACCCGTCTTATGTGGCGCAGAGCTATGCGCTTTTGAAAGATACAGATGTAAAAGTCTGCACAGTAATAGGGTTCCCGCTCGGAGCGACAACCACGGCGACAAAAGTTTTTGAGGCAAAAGAAGCTATAGAAAATGGCGCAACAGAGCTGGATATGGTTATAAATAACGGGGCAGTAAAATCGGGAGACTGGGATTATGTCAGGAACGATATTAGTAAGTTAAATACAGCCGTTTCGGAAAAAGGCGCACTTTTAAAAGTCATCATTGAGACAAGTTTGCTCAGTGATGAAGAAAAAGTGAAAATCTGCGAAATTTGCAAAGACATAAACGTTGGGTTTGTCAAAACTTCAACCGGATTTGGTACGGCGGGTGCAACAGCTCATGATGTGAGCCTCATGCGTAAAACCGTTGGTGAGAACATAGGTGTAAAAGCGTCAGGCGGCATAAGAGATGCAAATGCCGCAAGAGAAATGGTAGCCGCCGGAGCAAACCGTCTCGGCACAAGCGCCGGAGTCGCAATAGTGACCGGAGCTGAGAGCTCAAAAACAGGGTATTAACCTTTAATCGCACCGCCTGTGACGCTTGTTATAATCTTATTGCTCAGCAAGATAAATAACACAAAAGTAGGTGCGAACACTATTACGGCACTGGCGAACATGGCACCCCAGTGTCCTGCGTACCTCATGCCTTGAACCATGTTGAAAAGTCCGACTGCAATCGGGCGAATTGCGGCATCGTTTGCAAATATCATTGAGATAAAAAATTCATTCCATACAGTGATGAAGTTGAAAATCGTAACAGTGATAATTCCCGGTTGAGCCAGTGGGAACATGACTTGCCAGAAAGTCCTGACCGGATTACAGCCATCCACGGCCGCTGCTTCTTCCAGACCTGACGGTAGGTTGCGGAAAAATGGAAACAGATAAAAAATAGTGAATGGAATGTTCATTCCGATATATAAAAACACCAAAGTGCTGCGAGTGCCTGTCGCTTGCAGTGCTATTGCTATGCTGAAAATAGGCATAATAATCATAACAGCCGGAACACCCATAGCAATTGAAGTTATTGTCTGAATGAGTGCATTTGAGCGGAACCTGAATCTGGAGAGTGCGTAAGACGCAGGGGCGGCAATAATTATGATCGCCGTGAGTGAAATTATGCAATAGATTAATGAGTTGATGAAAAATACACTCAGGTTCTGTGCTTCCCAAGCAAGCACATAGTTGTTAAAGACAAGCTCACCACTTAGAAGTCTTTCAAAAAAGGAGCCGGGAACATTCCCGCCGAAAATTTCCCTTGGAGTGACAAGAGATGCGGCGAGTGTCCATCCAATCAGAATAAATGTAAATAAAACCCAGCCGATGCAAAGCAAATAACCCACACTGAGTTTGAGTTCATTTCTAATCTTAATAGGGGAGCGTAATTTAGTGTTATTTGCCATGATGTGTCCTTCCTTGTATGTATTACATCTCAATATCGTCTTTTCTTGTTATCAGACCGGATAAAAGCGATATTACCAATACAAGTAGTGCGATTAAAATGCCGACAGATGCTGCTGCGCCGGAATCTCTTTGAATTACAGCAGAACCACGTCCGCCGAAAATTATCTCACGCATATAATTCGGCGGCATTGTGAACGGCAATGTCAAATTGTTGGGCGAAAACATAAATGACCAAGCAAACACACCTGTTCCGAGGCTTACAGTCCAAATAACAATATTACTCCTTATAACCCCTCTGATGAGTGGTAGTGTAATAAAGAAAAATTGCTGAAAAACATTTGCACCCTCAATGCTTGCACATTCATAATATTCATCGCTGATTTTATCGATGCCGCTGATAAAGGTGAGCATGATATACCCAACCATGCCAAAGCAATATGCAATGAGCAAACTCCAAAATCCCAAATAAGGTCCCGTCCACATGACAGGAGTGTCAAAGCCGAGCAGAGCGGCACCTCTGTCAAAAAGACCATCGCCATCACGAAAAACGTAGTTAATCCACATAGTGCCGAGTGCAATTGCGCTGATGACATTCGGTATATAGATAACAGCACGGAAGAATTTTTTGAGCCGCACTTTGCCTGTTAAAATGACAGCATAGATCATACCCAAAAGCAGAACGGCAATTCCACCGACAAGCCATAGTGTGAGATAATTTGCAACAGAGCGGTTAAATAGCTCGATTCCAAACAAGTTGATATAGTTGCCAAGCCCGACAAAAGACCACTCACTCACAGGCTGCTCAATAGCCTCAACGGCAAAAAAACTCATGACAAATGTTCTAAAAACAGGATAAATGAAAACACTGAGATAGAAAAACAGGGCAGGAACTAAAAATATAACAATCATCCGCCCATTTTTACGACCAACCAAAATACGAACCTCCATAACTGCG
Organism: Oscillospiraceae bacterium; assembly: GCA_009787625.1. Taxonomy (GTDB): domain Bacteria; phylum Bacillota; class Clostridia; order Oscillospirales; family Oscillospiraceae; genus WRMH01. The sequence continues at coordinate 19,465 of WQSX01000003.1, read as the reverse complement.
CTGCACCACACACTACTTCGCCCCCGCCTGAAATGGGCAATTTGTTCCGCTTTTTTTCGAGCCATCGGGATCTACACCGCTGTTCTCGAAAAAAAGACTCCACAAACAGCCCATCTCAGGCTACCTTTGTGCTATAACGAAATGAATTATCCTAATGCAGCCAAAGAATCGGCAAATTGCTGTGCGGTTAGCGTTCCTGCTACCATTCGTTGGAAGCCTTCTATGATAGCTGCAGTGACATTTGGGTTGTCTTCTGCGCCTGCTGCCCACGGGAACGGAACTGTTGTTGCGGCAAAGACAGCTTCGGCATCTGATAGCTGTGGCGGCCAAACGGCGTCGTTTGCCATAGGCACACCCCAAGTTTCATTTGCAAGTTGCTGATCCCAATGACCGAGTGTAATGAATCTGATGAAAGCAAATGCGGCATTGGGATAGGCGGTGTTTCTGTTAATGCCAAAGCACTGTGCGCCTACGTTGTGTGCCTCAGGTCCTGCACCGTTTGGATCAATTGAAGGCCAGGCAAACTGCCCCCAATTCAAATCCGGATTAATTTCACGAAGTTCGTTCGGCAGCCATGTGCCATTGAGGTAAATGGCTACTGTTTCCATAGCAAATTCAGAAGCCTGACCCTCGGGGTATACGTTGGTTGCAGCTCTTTGTGACATATAGCCGCTTGTGATTAGATCTTCAAATATTTCGGCAGTTCTGAGAATTCCGGGGTCGTCAAGCTCAAGGTTTGCGAAAATTTCAAGAGATCTGTTAACACCGACAACACGAGTGAGAGTATAGCCAAATAGAGCAGGAATGTAGGCATTGTCAACGGTCATAGGAATAATGCCAATGTCAAGCAGAAGTTCACAGGCATCGAGAAACTCATTCCAATTTGTTGGGACTCTTGTGATTCCGGCTTGGTCGAACAGTGCTTTGTTATACATTGTTGTGAAAACAAATGGCTGATAGGGAACTACAGTGTAGCTACCGCCGCCTCTCTCCCGTGCCATAGTCATTAGCCCGGTGTTGACGAGATCTTTGTAGGGGCGACCGTTAGTGTCGCTGAAAACACTGTCGACGAGTTCATTGAGGTTGAGTAAATGGTCGCCCCATTGACCTGTAACACGGTCGATATCCTCATCGAAAATGTCGATACGCTCTCCCGCTGCGAGTGCCGGTGCAATACCTTCGCGTTGACCTTGTCTACCGTTGAAGTTGACAGATACGGATACTCCTGTAGCCTCGGTAAATGCGCGTGCAGCCGCGGCAAGCACTATCGCCTGTGGTTCCGCTTCACTCCACATTGACCAGTAGACAAGTGATGCTCCATCTTCAAGTTCACTGATTTCGGCACCGCCGGTGTCTCCGGAGGGAGCCTCAGATTGTGGTGTTCCCGCCTGTGGAGTTTCGTTTGGTGGTGTTCCTGCACATGACGCTATGACCAGCACCATGGCCAGCAAGGTAAAAATTGCTGATAATTTTCTGAAAATTTTCATTTTGTTCTCCTCATTTTTAAAACGATTTGGCTAATACTCTCCTACATTGTCAAGTGGAATCTAGGCCGCAGCTAATAAAACAAAAATTACGCCACTTTACCCCATTTAACCATATGTATGTTGATAATTCTAGCATTGCAAGGGGGTAGCTCGCAAGGGATAATAACAATATTATAAGCATATTTAAACGCATGTATTTTCAAGCTTTAAACACTAAAAAAACTCCGATTAAATAATTAATCAGAGCATTTTTTATATGAAACATTAACTAAAAAACACTAATCCAACGAAACCTGTTCAAACTCTTTCTCGTGTTTTAAGAACAACTCGACAAGCTCAGGGTCGAAGTGTGAACCACTGCCGTTTCTTATGAGGTTGACAGCATCTCTGTGTGTAATGCCCTTTCTATATGGGCGGTCTGTTCGCAGTGCATCATACACATCAGCAATGGCAATGAGCCTGCCTTCAAGGGGGATTCCCTTGCCTTTGAGTCCGAGAGGATATCCGGTACCATCCCACTTTTCGTGATGACTGCCCGTAAACCTCTCAGCATGGTGCAAAACTAAATCAGTCTCCGCATTATCTTTCATGCTTTGGACAAATTGCACGCCAAACTGCGGATGCTTTCGAATTCCGGCAAACTCGTCCTCAGTCAAAGCACCTTGCTTATTTAAGATATTATCGGGAACCGATAACTCGCCTACATCATTTAGATGAACTGATGCGAGCAGTATTTCCTTATCCCATGCCTTGCACTGACTTTCACTTGTGGTTTGCTCTGAGAGCGCATCGAATAGAATTTCAAAATACGACTGTATTTTATTTGCCTGATGTTCTTCGCCGCCGCCGCGTTTGCCGATGGCATTGCTTATGGTAGCCATCAGAGGGTTGAGGTAATCTGAATTGAGTGCATTATATCTGTAAAGCTCATCAATCTTCTTAAACTCATCTGCACTTTCAACAAAAACATCGCAAATCAGTGGATCAAAGTGAGTTTCACGGCTTTTTTTAATAGTATCAATTGCGACAGAATGAGAAAAAGCAGGCTTATACGGGCGCTCATGAATAAGGGCATCATAGACATCAACAATAGACATTAATCGCCCGATGAGCGGAATTTCTTCGCCTTTTAATCCATTTGGATACCCCTTGCCATCCCATCGCTCGTGGTGAGTTCCGGCGCAAATTTCAGCGTATTGTAAAAACATGTTGTCGGGGGTGTTTTTTTCGATTCTTTTAATGATATCAACACCGTAAGTGGTGTGGTTTTTCATCTCAACAAACTCTCTCACACTCAAAACGCCTTTTTTAAGTAAAATATCATCTCGTATAGCTATTTTGCCGACATCATGCAGTTGAGAAGATATAACGAGCAGGGGGATATCAATTTTTGATAGCTCTTCAGTATACACCCCCCTACGCAGAAGCATCTGAATAAGGGTGCTGAGATCATGCCGGGTTCTTTCAATATGGCCGCCGGTTCCCGGGTCTCGGCGTTCTACAAGCTCCGCCATGGAAGAAAGTATTGCGGACTGCAAATCCATGACGGCTCTAACTTTTTTATCAACTTCACTCTCCAGGCTGAGATTGTGGGTCAGCAGTTCATGCTTTTGTTTTTCAAACCGTACATGCAGATCCACCCGTTTGAGCAAAAGCTCTCTTGAATAAGGCTTTGTTATATAGTCAACAGCTCCGAGGTTAAGTCCCTTAACTTCGGAGTCACTGTCGTAAATTCCGGTTAAAAAAATAACGGGAATGTTTGATGTCTCAGTTTGTGCTTTGAGTTTTGTAATGACTTCAAACCCATCCATGTCGGGGATTTTGATGTCAAGAAGTATCAAAACCGGATTCACTTTACGTATCAAGGAAAAAAACTCATCTGCACAAGAGGCAGTATATATCTCGTAGCAATCGCAAAGAGCACTCTCGGCAAGAGTAAGGTCAACATCAATATCGTCAACAATTATAATTTTCTCTCGAACGCTCATTGAAGACCTCGCCACACTTAAGGAACAAACAGCCCTTGAACAGATATGGATTTTTTACGTACATCAATTACGGCTTCCAAATGGTGAGCCGTAAATTATTTAAGTAAATGTTATCTTACCACAAAGAAAATATATTTTCTAGTTATTTCAATCGGGTGGTAAGATTTTTTTGAAAACCGCAATCCCGGGTCGCCCTCATCTTCCTCGCGGTTTATAAACAAGATATCGTCAGACACAAAATGTTTGGCAAATTCATTATTAATCGTTTGATAGCAGCCCCTATAATTCGTATCAGCTTTTTCAATGTGGACAAAGAGCATATCACCGATTATATCTCCTGCAGAAAATGCGACGACAGAGCCGCGAGTCCGCAAAAGTCCGCCGAGCGGGGCGTAAGCTTCGTAGTTTGCAAGCACTTCAAGGGTTTTGTCGTGATCCTCCGATGCGGTTTTTGAAGTGAAAATAACATCACGGCTGACCCTGTCGTAAAAATCCCTTACCTCATTTAGATTATCCGAAGTAATTTCTTCAAAAATATAGTCGGGATTATCAGATTTGAATTGATTGAGATGATTGCGTTTCCCACTGTATTTTCTGCCTGCAAGATTTACGAGGTCAGAGGCACTATAGACATAGTCGCCCCAATCATCATCGGAAAAAGTCTCGTGATTGGTGTATATTGACCTGAGCGGTTCGAGATCATTCTCAGTCAAGGCATAGTAACAGGCAGGTATGTTTTGGTCACGACAATATTCGTTGACCGCTTCGATACCTGCTATGTAGTCACCACCAAGTGGGAGAGAAAACATAGTGTCTATATCATTATGCTTGGACTTTACCTTAAAGATAACGCCGGCATTATCGTCATCACCGAAGAGGGAAAACTCCGTTGAAAAATAGTCCCTCCACATAAAAATGCTACCAACCGTATTATTGCAAACTCTGGTATTGCCATTTTGAATATAAGGTCTAAGCTTACAAATGTCACTGATCTCCGGCTTCGAAAACTCTAGCATACTTCCCTCTACTAATTTAATGATTTTTTTGCAAGCTGTAGCCGCGCAACTGCACGCGCCAAGGCTATTTTTGAGCTGCTATACTCGCTCATGCTCTGTCTTTGACGAAGCCGCTCAATTTCACGGGAGCGAGCCGCTTCTGCTCGATCCAGATCGACCTCTTCAGGTCGTAGACAGGATTGAACAAAAATAAGAACCTCATCTGTGCGAACTTCCAAAAATCCCTCAGAATTGACAGTCTCACGCCAAGCACCATCTGTCTTAATTTTAATATTTCCCACCACGACAGGCATAATAAACGCAACATGGTCGGCTAAAATCATAACATTACCATCAGGGCCATCAGCCGAAACAGCCTCAACCGAACCATCGAAAAATTCCCGCTCCGGTGTTAAAATTTTGAGATTGAAAAGTTTCATATGCAAACCCCACGTCACTGTGCGCATTAGCCGCAGAATCGTTATAGCGACTTAGCTTTTTCCTTGGCTTCGTCTATGTCACCGACCATGAAAAAGGCCGTTTCGGGGAGGCTATCAACCTCGCCTCCAAGTATAGCACAAAAAGAGCGTATTGTGTCAGAAAGTTTTACAAATCTCCCCTGCATTCCCGTAAAAGTTTCCGCCACAGAAAACGGCTGGGATAAGAATTGCTGAATTTTGCGGGCACGATAGACAGTTTGCCTGTCATCTGCGCTGAGTTCATCCATGCCCAAAATGGCGATAATGTCTTTTAGTTCTTTGTATCTGTTGAGGCAAGCGATTACTCCCTGAGCAGTATCATAGTGCTCTTTTCCTACAATCGAAGGTTCTAAAATTCGAGAATATGATTCAAGCGGAGAGACAGCAGGGTAAACCCCAATCTCCGCAACACTGCGCGACAGAACGGTGGTGGCATCAAGATGAGAGAAAATTGTAGCAGGTGCAGGGTCTGTGAGGTCGTCAGCCGGGACATAGATAGCCTGAACAGAAGTGACAGAGCCATTTTTCGTTGAAACAATCCTCTCTTCGAGTGCCCCAAGCTCACTAGCGAGCGTAGGCTGATAACCGACGGCAGAAGGCATACGTCCAAGTAGTGCCGAAACTTCATTACCCGCCTGAACGTAGCGGTAAATATTGTCGATAAACAAAAGAACATCACGGTTCATCTCATCACGAAAATACTCAGCCATTGTGAGCCCTGTGAGCCCAACTCTCATGCGTGAGCCGGGAGGCTCATTCATCTGTCCGAACACAAGAGCAGTTTTGTCAATAGCCCCTGATGCTTTCATATCATGGATAAGCTCACTACCTTCACGACTGCGCTCACCGACTCCTGCAAAAACAGAGAACCCGCCATGGACGGTTGCGATATTGTAAATAAGCTCCATGATGAGAGTAGTTTTACCAACCCCGGCACCGCCGAAAAGCCCAATCTTGCCGCCTTTACAGTAGGGGGTGAGTAAATCAATGACCTTTATGCCTGTTTCAAAAAATTCGGCAACAGGAGTCAAATCAGTAAACTTGGGGGCACTGCGATGAATATTCCAAAGCGGCGCATCTTCAACAGGCGGACCATTGTCAATAGGCCGTCCCAAAACATCAACAACTCTCCCGATAACATTTGGACCGACAGGAACTTTTATGGAATGCCCCAAGGCAACAACCTCAGTGCCGCAACACAGCCCATCAGTCGCATCAAGAGCAATAGCCCGTACAATACCCGGTGCGATATTAGCCGCAACTTCCATATGCCGTCCATCAGAAGTTCTGAGCAAATCGTGCAGCTTAGGCTCACTAGCGCCCTGCTCAAAGCGCACATCTAAAACAGGCCCACTGATTTTGACGATTACACCGGTGTTCTCGTTACTAGTCATATTCGTTCGCCTCCTTCAAAATCTCTGCGGCGTCAGCGATTTCGGATAGTTCATTGGTTATGGCACTTTGCCGAACTAAATTATATTGCGTGCGTAAACTGCTTATCATATCCCTTGCATTGGAAGTGGCAGAGCGCATGGCAGTCATTCGGGCAAAATGTTCGCTTGCATATGCCTGTACCATTATTCCGAAAATGAGCCCTACGACATACTGCGGAACCATTTCATTAAATACAGTCTGAGCCGATGGATGATACATAATTTCATTCATTTGCGCCACATCACGAATATCGTCATAGTCAGGGAGCAAAAGCGGCAACAACCGTACTTCAACAGGTTGTCTTTTTGTCTCACCATAAAAGGATGTGAAAATAATCCTGACCTCATCGGTCAATTCTTTTTCGTAGAGGTCTGTAAGCTCCTGCGCAACATCTCGTGCCCTTTCGAGAGTTGGGTCTTGCACGATACCGTGCAGAAAAATATCGGGAGAGACACCATGCGCCGAAAAAAACGTATCTGCACTATGTCCAAGAGTCACGAGAGTGCGTTTTGGATGTTTACCGATTCGGTCAAGTGCAAAGTTGAGAACATTGTTGTTATGAGCTCCGCAGAAGCCTTTATCGCCGGAAACCACAACATAGGTGCAATGCCCATGCTCTCGCTTTAGCAAATAAGGATGAGTTATATCCTGAGAAGAGTTCAAGATCTCTTTCATGGTGCGGCGAAGATAAATAAAATACCGACGATTAAACTCGATATGTCCCATGACTTGTCTCATACGGGTAGAGGAAATCATCTCCATAGCACCGGTAATCTTTTTAGTCTGCTCAACAGCTAAAATATGCTCCCGAATCTCATTAGGCTTCTGCATTTGAACCTCCCATGCAAATCAATCGGTCAAAAACTCCTCAAAAACTCGCCTGAGTCCCGCTTTGTCTCCGTCCATTAGTTCAGTGACATAATCAATATTATCCAAAATCGCCCCTGCTTTTTCACGGACAAATGTGAGTAGTGCAGCGGCAGTTTCAGTTATAGTGTCAAGACTGTACTTCTCAAAAAGCCCGTCCTCAGCAGCAAGCAGTAAGACAACCTGCTCGGAGAGCTTGTATGCACGTTCGCGAGGTTGAACTAAAAGCCTGACAAGGCGTTCACCGCGACTCAGCATAGCGGATGTCGCAGAGTCAATATCGGCACCAAATTGGGCAAAAACTGCCATATCTCGGTACTGAGCAATTTCAAGTCTCAAATTGCCCGAAACAGCACGCATGGCCTTTCTCTGCGCACTGCGCCCGACGCGCGAAACCGAAAGCCCAACATTTACAGCAGGTCTCTGACCTGCGTTGAACATTGCAGTTTCAAGATAAATCTGCCCATCAGTTATAGAGATAACATTGGTGGGGATATAGGCAGAAATATCACCTGCCATCGTTTCAATGATTGGAAGTGCAGTCATTGAGCCGCCACCGAGTTCGGGGGAAAGCTTAGCGGCACGCTCAAGCAAGCGGCTATGCAGGTAAAAAACGTCACCGGGATAAGCCTCGCGGCCTGAGGGGCGGCGTAAGAGCAATGACATAGTTCTGTAGGCTACAGCATGTTTGGAGAGGTCGTCATAGATAATAAGCACATCTTTTCCACTGTACATAAACTCCTCCGCAATGGCACAGGCGGCATAAGGGGCGATGTACTGCATTGCGGCGGTATCATGAGCCATTGCGGCAACAATAACAGTGTGATCCATAGCGCCTGCGGACTGAAGAGTGTGAACAATGCCCGACACGGTAGAAGTCTTTTGCCCTATGGCACAGTAAACGCATAAAACACCTGTATCTTTTTGGTTCATTATTGCAGAGAGAGCAATAGATGTCTTACCTGTCTGCCTGTCACCAATGATAAGTTCACGTTGTCCACGTCCGATGGGGATCATGCTGTCAACAGCTAAAATCCCGGTTTCGAGCGGAGTGTCAACAGGTGAACGATCCATGAGAGAAGGTGCAGAAGCCTCAATAGGGCGGAACTTATCGGCGTTTAGTTCATTACCGTCAAGTGGTTGACCGAGCGGGTCAATGACGCGACCCAAGGTCTTTTCCCCGACACAGACCTCGGCAATGCGCCCTGATTTACGGACAAGGCTGGTAGTCGAAACACTTCCACCAAGCAAAGCGGCACCAACGCCTCCGAGCACAAGGTCAAGAGCAAGCCCGACAGCCCCACCGTCAAAAGTGAGAAGCTCACCATAATGGCAACTGGCAAGCCCCTCAACATGGACAATATCGTCGCAGTAACTTTTGACAATGCCATATTCATAGACAATAGGGTCAGGCTCACGTGTTTTAATACGCTCTTTTAAAATAGCACCCACAGAAGAAAAAGACGACTCAACGGAGGAACCTTTCTCATCAGGGTGAACCATCTGCCGTGATAGCTCGTGCAGACGAGACGAAAAACTTGCGTCATACACCGAGCCATCAATAACGGCGATAAACCCACCGGCTATTTTTCGACTCTCTACAATTTCAAAGTCAAGCTTCCTGTCAAACTTGTTTTCAAAACCCGTCTTTATAGACGAAATGAGATGTTCGTCATTTTTAGAAGTCACAATCAAAATTGGTCTATTTTCCATAGTTCACCTCTAAGTTAACTGAAAAATTCTTCCACTACGCCCTCATTGTCCGAGGTGGAAACTTCGCGATGCAAAATCTGAGATGCCATGTTTGCGGCGAGCCTTGCCACCTCATCATGCACATCTTCAAGAGCCTGAGCTTTCTCCACTGCGATATGATTTTTTGCATCACTAACCAAAACAGCGGCATCACTATGTGCTTTCTCTAAAATCAAATCAGCCTCTTTAAATGCCCTGGCTTTTGCTGCCGCAAGCAAATCTTGGTCACGCTGCTTTAGCCCCGCAAGTTTATTTTCAAACTGTGCAGATAAAGCATCCGCCTGTTGCTCCTTAACCTCAGCATCAGCAAACTGCTGACCTATCCGCTCAGACCTCTCTGCAAGAAAGCGAATAACATGCTTCCACAAAATGAGCCGCAGTAAGACAAAGAGTATGATGATATTAATGATACTGATAATAATATCTTCAATATGAATATCCATAGATACTCTCCTTTATCTGGTGAAAATCAAGATAAGTGCAACGACGAAGCCGTAGATTGCAGCAGATTCAGTGAGGGCAAGACCTAAAAGTAAGGTGCTGTTGATTTTACTTGATGATTCAGGCTGACGAGCGACGGCTTCCACCGCTTTACCGGTGGCGAACCCCATCCCGATTGCAGCCCCGGCACAAGACAAAAGACTTAAAGCAATTCCTATTGTATCCATGATTTAATCCTCCCAAAATAATTTATATAGTTGAACTAATGGCGGGGTTTCCGAGGTTTTGTATTTACTCAACAGCTTCGTTTATGAATGTCAGCGTCAAAGTGACGAATATAAACGCCTGTATCATAGGGTGAAAAGCATTGAAATACAGTCCTGCAACGCTTGGGAAAAAGATGGCACCACTACCTAAAGAAGTATAGAGCAAATCAATGATAATCAAACCACCAAGCATATTGCCAAACAGACGGCAAGCCATTGAAACGGGAATTGCCATGTCTGAAATAACTCTAAAAGGAAAAACAATAGGGGTCGGGGAGCTGAGCGATTTTATTCTGCCTTTAATTCCCTTTTTTCGTATGCCGTAAATATTTATCAAAACAAAAGTCATCAAAGCAAGTGCAAATGTCATAGAAATATCAGTCATTGGAGGGCGAATCCTGAAAAGTTCAAGAAAAGCACTTGTAATCATTAAAGAGGCGATAGTGAGAATATATGAAGCAAGCATTTCTCCGGCACCATGGGCCTGTGCTTGTGTGTAATCAGAGACGGCTTGGACAATGAACTCAACCACATTTTGAACACCTGACGGCTTATCCTTAGGAGTTTTAAACACAGTAAAACGAATGATAAGAGCGAGAATTATCAAAATAGCCATCGCAACCCAAGTGTAGACAACAGTGAGGCTCAAGCTGTAACCGAAGATGTCAACTCGTGATTGCCAAATAGAAAAAGCAAGCTCTTCACGCTCATGCTGTCCGAAAATAATAACAAGGAGCCTTGTGATAAACACATAACCACCGGCTACAGCGAGTAAAGTTGAAATAAGCCTGATTCGCTTCAAAGGCTTATCTATTGGTTTATCTTTACTTATATGAGCGTCTATTCTACATCTCCACAGAATACTGCCGACAATGAGCGGAACGGAGAATAAAAGGAGCAAAATATTAATATTCATCTCGTACCTCATGTTTTGTATAATAAGGTAAAATTACTTTTGGGTTGATTATTTCTTTTCCGAATTCTGCGACTACGCGCAGAATGACAAAGAGGTACATTACTTTTTGCCTTTTACTTCAGCTCCACGTGATGTGAGAATGAACTTGGTGACTGCGCTAATCACAAGCGCGCCGCCCATGCCAACCCCTGTCCATGCGAGACTGTCCGGAATAAAGAAAGCACAGGCAACCAAAACGGCAAAAGGAAAAAGAAATTGCGTCAGTGCAAAAATAACGGTTTTGTTATTAATTTTGCCCTTAGTTACGGCTCCCGTGAACCGAGATAACAAGAAAAACTGAACAGTTCCTGAAATTACTCCAATTATAAGACCAAGTGCTACATACATACTAACGTTCCTCTTTCTAATAAGATTACTCTACTCCAACTACGAGTGGAAATCAACAAATAAGTATAACATTTTTGTGTACAGGCTATGAACAAAGAGACATAGGAGGCGGGAGTTGGCGATTCATGAAACAGCTACTTGATAGTTTAATTGATTTTTCTTGACTTATCAATAAAAAAATGTAATAATCACAGCAATAAACTTCGGGAAAACAGCGACAAGTGGTCGGGAAAACAGCGACAAGTGGTCGGGAAAACAGCGACAAGCGGTCGGGAAAACAGCGACAAGCGGTCGGGAAAACAGCGACAAGCGGTCGGGAAAACAGCGGCGTTGCACTGCGAAGATAGGAGATTGCAATGGATTACACATTGATAAGAAGAAATGTAGAATCTATACTGAGAGATACCCTCAGCGATACTCCGGTTGCTGTTCTTCAGGGTGCAAGGCAAGTGGGTAAATCCACTCTTACACAAATGGTTTCTAAAGACGTGAAGAGCATGAGTGTTACACTGGATTCAGAAGATGTGCTTATGGCGGCAAAGGGGAACACATATGAATTTATATCGCAATTTCCGGAAGGTTTGCTAATTATTGATGAAGTTCAAAGGTGCCCTGAACTGTTAACTGCAATAAAGATGTCTGTCGATAGAGACCGTAGAGTGGGAAGATTTCTACTGACCGGCTCGGCAAATTTACTAACTCTCAGAGACGCAAACGAATCTCTTGCAGGAAGAGCGGAAACAATAATACTACAGCCATTTTCTGTCGGAGAAAAGATGGGAATAAAAGAAGATTTCGCCGGTAATCTTTTGAGTCGGGATATTTTGCCATATCTGCGAGGGGCGACTCCATTAACACGAGCAGATTACGTAAAACTAATTATTGATGGTGGTTATCCTGATGCACAGCACCGCTCCGGAAAGCGAAAAGGGGCATATTTCAGAAACTATATTAACCGAGTGCTGGATCATGATGCGGCTGAACTTTCCGGGCTTTCACATATTGACCGAATGCAACAAATTTACAAGATTTTAGCGGGAAATTCTTCTCAAATATATGTACGAGCGAATATGTCACGGCTGATTGGCATTCCTGAAAGCAGTATGAATGGATACATACATCTGCTTGACGATTTATGTCTGCTAAACACTTTGCCGGCATGGGGTAATAACTATTCACGTCGCGCAATAAAAAAGCCAAAAATAGTTTTAACAGACACCGGGATTGTGTGTTCGCTCATGGGCATAAACTATGAATTTTTGGCAGACATAAAAAATGGCACGGCACTAGGTCCGTTGCTAGAAACTTTTGTTATAAATGAAATTATTAAGCAACAAGCTTGGTCAAGCGCAGACTTTTCGTTACTCCATTACAGGGATAGCGACAACAAAGAAGTTGACCTCATACTGGAATTTATAGATGGTAGGGTTATTGCCATTGAGATTAAAGCTGCCAGTTCAGTTTCGAAAAGCGACTTTTCCGGTCTAAAAACGCTTAGAAACATATTGGGCGAACGATTTTATTGCGGTATTTTGCTCTACACCGGAACGGACGTTTTGCCATTTGGGGATAACTTGTTCGTCGCACCAATTAGTGCAGTTTGGGAGGTTGCGGGTTGATTCTTTTTTCTTTGAGAGAAACTTGTAATGATCTATCCGTTTCTGCTCAATCCATCAATCAACACAACAACCAAATGCTTATTTTCGTCACTGAGCTTATGATACTTTTCGAGCAACTCTGCGTCACTTGTCAGCCTGGCATATGTGACTGTTTTTTCAGCAACTTTAAGCGGGGAGGCAGTATCATTATCCAAAAAGCCGTCAAGAGATACTTGCAGGTAATCTTGAATTTTTAAAAGCATATCCAGCGATGGCTTAAAATGACCATTCTCAATTCTACCAATATAACTTGGGTTCATGTCTAAATCAAGACTCATCTTGCGAGCCGTAACACCTTTAGCCATTCTCGCTTTTGCCAGTTGCTGACCGAATTCATTTTTATCCATATACACACCTCATTCGTACTCATCATTATAAAGCATTTTATATGCTCTGATGGTGCGTGTGAGGTCGTATTTTTATTGACATGCGACCTATAAAGTCGTATAATTCAACTTATTAACAATTGTCATGTATGATAGTTGTAATGGAATCTGCAAAAAAGGAGTAGGGATTTATGACTGATAGAGAATATGCCGGTGTAATTTATTGCCAAGTTTTTAACGTGATTGATGACGATGGAGATGCACATGTTCCGGGGATAGAAGCCGCCATGTCAAAACTGAGTGACCGCGAGCGAATTGCACTGGAAAGTTATTACCGCTATAATAACACATATGCAAAAACCGCAGAAATAATCAGTAATATTAAAAAAGATGCCGCACGTACCATCGTCACAAAGGCGATTCTCAAGCTTCGTCATCCGTATTATTCAAACAAAATGAGAGTTAGTAAACTTGAATCTTTAAGCGACTTTCGTCTAGGGGTGGAAAGCTTTCAGGGCGATAGGTTTTGATTGTGTATTGATTTTTTTTATCAAACCGAATTGTGATAGATTTTGAATAGTCTGCAGTTACGGGTTTCTTTTCACTAATGACAAGACTTGCACCATACTCACGAATAGTTTCAAATGTGGTCATAAAGCCAATTCCACTGCCGCCTGTATCAATGTGTGTTGTTACAGGCTCTGCTCCAAGCCGTACCAAAGTGTCCACTTCAAAGGGAATACCGCTGTCAAATACTGAAAATACATAATGTCCATCTATCAATCCAAGCACGGCTAAAATGTTGCGAAAAGCATTATCACCCAAATTCACGGCAGTCACGGCATTCTGTAAATGATCTCCGATTAGCGTTTCCAAACTACTTTGTGAAATCAATTGCTCAACCATAAACGGAATGCTACCACATACTTTGAGAATAAAACCTATGTTGTTTGCTTCGCACTGTGCAAAAAAGTAATCGAAAATATTGTCGAGCATACTGATTTTTGTAGAAGGTAACAGGTTGATTCCCTTTATTTTGGAAATTCCTTCCTGATAATTGTCCAGCACTTTTTGTATGCTACTTAATGTGTCGGATAGCTCATTTTGTGTATTTGAAGAAATTTCGGAATCTTGCATTTTCTGAACCATTGAGCTAACGCCATGCTCTAATGCGGCAATTCTGTGGTTGATTTTATGACTTTCTGTACGCAATATGTTGTTTTGCTCCATTAATCGCCGGATTTCCATATCTTTTTCAATTAACTCTTGCTCCAGAGTCTCAATGCTGTGTTCTTTCATTCGCCTATTGTAGAATGCCTTAATACCCCGGCGCACCCATATTATAATTACTGCGCCAGCGATTATCACGCCCGCAACTAAAAAAAAGAAGGTGTAGTTGCTCATATAGGCGTCATGTGGAGCTCCTATTAATGAAACCAAAAACAAAATTAAACCTGCGACAACCAAAGCTACAATTATCGCATATTTCTCAAATAAAAATGGGAATCCATTTTTAAATCGTTTAATTCGGAACAAAAGATATGCCAGCATAAAATGGGTTGCGAAAACAAGTGTGAAAAGTAAAAGATAGAGGGGGTAGCCAATATTGACAAAAGCCTCAACTCCATATCTTATATTCATAAATGAACCAAAAATAAGACCGATAGAGAGTGTTGCTATAAAAAGCAACGAGTAGCTGATACCGTATGCCATAAGATATGCTGAAATTGCAGTATCTAGTTTGAGTCTTAGGCACTTCCATGTAAAAATGCAAAATATCACACAGGTTATTAGACGAATCATAATCAGAGGTATCCACAGCAAAGCTAAAGCACTCAATACTGTCCATATTGTGCACCATATAATGGAAAGGATTTTTATGTTTGTTGATAAAGTTACATTTACAGATTTTACGCAAATATATAAACTTACACTCAACATTCCTGCCGTTGTAAAGGTATCGCCTAAATAACCAATCATCGGTTATTCCCCTTTTGTGTCTGTTATGAGTGTAGGCTAATATATCATGTTTTCCTCAAAAGAACAAGAGAAATGCCGAAAGTATAGATACCCGGCATTTCCCTCCGCATACAGGCAAGGTTGTGTTTTAAGCAGCGAAACCAAACAACATTCGTAACCAATCTACAAAACTCACAGACGTCTCCTCCTTTTGCCATATTTGTGCAAATCACATATAATGACAAAAAAATACCACACAAAGAGAAATATTTATGTGGTATCAGAACAGAACATTTATGAACAGTAGGGAGCTAAAGTGAAATCTATGCTATTTTTACATCGTTTTTCGTATTTTATCGGCGTAATAGTGAATGAACTCCGATGGTGAAGGTACGCCTGTATGGATATTGATACGCATAGTATAATGTTTTTTCAAATCGTCAATACAAGAGTTCTTCCACGCTTTGTTGATTGACGTTTGGATAGCTCTAATGATAGTGTTGTAGGGCACCTTCAGAGATATTGCGACCTGTGAAATTACGCTATGAGAATTGTCGGACTCATTGGTAATGAGGTGGAAGATTGCCTTCTCTAAATGAGCGCGACCCTTGTAGCGCATATTAATACCAATAAAATTTAATTCTGCGCTAATCCTTGTTGCTATGCGGTTATGCAGTTCTTCGGGAGATTCTATCGTTTGCAAGTCATTCGGCAGGTTATTATTCTGTGCAGTGTGGGAAAATTCTCGTAAGCTCAATAAAATATTGATAACCATTTCAGGGCTGTAATCGCTTTGTCCTTTGTAGAAAATATAATCGACACCGTTATCGCGAGTGTGGTTATGTACAATAGGCGAAGACGTGTTTGTTGTCACCACGACAATCGGCCGGCGATTAAGTTTTTTGCTTTTCAAATCTTCCAAAAATTTTATGCCGGAACCTTGCCCTTTATGTAACTCTAAGTCAAGAATAACCCCTTCCGGCAAGTGAGAGGTAACGTATTGAACACCTTCAGCGCTAGAGCCTGTCATTCCGACAAAGGTAACATCGGTTCTATTG
Organism: Oscillospiraceae bacterium; assembly: GCA_009787625.1. Taxonomy (GTDB): domain Bacteria; phylum Bacillota; class Clostridia; order Oscillospirales; family Oscillospiraceae; genus WRMH01. The sequence continues at coordinate 3,452 of WQSX01000003.1, read as the reverse complement.
TTAGCACAATTTTTGAATTTAGCGCATTCAGCAATGTCATCTTCAATAAGTAGTAATGACATAGGTTTTTTGTCACTCATCGCTTTTCCTCCTGAGAATAGTTCATTGTTGTTCAGTCGAGATATGTTTTAATTTTGCAAAATGTGTGCCAAACGAGAGGTAGGGCAAAGGGTTTGAGTTGATTTTATCAAAGAATGAACGAATTTTCAAGACTTGTGATTTTTTCGTGCATGTGAATACATTAAAATACGTGAACTTACAAAAACCTACACAAATTTACATTACGAACGAACATATTGAAAAAAGAAAATATGATACAATCTATTAAAATTCACACAAAGTTCGAAAAAAATTAAAAATTTAGAAAAATGTCTTGATTTTTGCCCTTGAACATAGTGTACATTGAAAACCACGATTGACTTAATGAAATGCGAGAATACTAAATAACTCGTTTTCAAAATAAAAAATAAGGAGCTACAGAATTATGGCAGGACAAATTCGTATGACCCCCGCAGACATGCGGGCACGAGCAGGAGATGTGGACGGACAGCGCAACGCATTCGGCGACTTGCTCAACAGAATGAATGGCATACTCAGTCAACTCGAAGCAGAGTGGGATGGTGCCGCAAGCCAAAGTTTCAGACAGCAGTTTGAAGATTTGAGACGTACAGCATTTCAAAACATGGACAACCTACTGCAAGACCTCGGCACACAGCTTCGCCAGACAGCTCAGGCCGTAGAAGAACTGGACAACACTATTGCTTCAAAGATGGGCGTGCGATAGAGAGGATAAAGTGCGACATGAGAAAATGCAAAGTCCATGTGCGGCGCCGGAACCAAGCGGCATGGACTTTGCGTAATGTAATGAGGTGGTTATGAAGTTCATTATAGCTTTTGTATTATGTGTGGTGATTCTTTCCGACGGCATTGTCGCTGTTGCTGTCGATTTACCAATAGACATAAGTGTTATAAACCAAGATGTCGGTACAGGTGAGGCACACACAGCAAATAGAAATATTGAAATTCTTACACCAAATGCGGGAGAAATCACTAGGGCAATAGGTGAACAATCTGCCCGGCAGAGAGAAACGGCAATATTGGGCTTATTTTTAGAATCCGGAAATCAAACTGTAATAAAGTATGAACAAATTTCAAGTGCCGCATATGGTTTCGGCTTATTTTCTGAACCAACAGATTTTTCGGGGACACGTGTGGTAACAGAAGATAATTCAATATCCACGTGGCTTGTAGTAGTTATATTTTCTTTAAGTGCAATCGGGGGATTTCTTCTTGCGGTGCTTTTGATTCAGCGGAAACGAGGTGCAAATGTTCATTAGCATCACTATTGAAACAAGCGGCGGAAGAGCAGATATCCGTATTGATTCAGAGCAACTTGTCGGAGAGGGGCTGAAAGTTCTGCGTGAAAGCGATAAGTTGCCGGAAGGAAACTCTCCGGACTATTTTCGGTCACGGCTCAGGGAAAAAACAGTAAGTGCATACATGACGTTTGCCGCAGAGAAAGTTTATGATGGAGATATATTGACCGCAATTGAGTAATGGGAGAAAAGTAAAATGGCACATAGTGAAAATACTAAATCAGGCGACAGCACAACAATTATACATAGTGTTCAAAATAGCGACCTCATTGTGCCAAAGGACAAGAGAGCTTTTTTGACTTATCCGTCTGACGGTCTTGCCGTATGCGGATTGGAAGAATCTGATGATTGTGTAAAACTGCGGTTTGAAACCGCCGGCTTAGAAAGCGCAAATTCGATTTTAAAAAAAGCGAAAGAAGAACAGCTACGTTTTCTTCTGAACTGTGCCGAACTTGATAAGTTGAATACTGAGTATGAATTCTCGCTGTCACTGACAAACCTAATGTTTGATATAAACCTCAGACCACGAGTTCTGATGCGGGATTCAAAAAGTGATACCGGCATTGATTTTTTGTCTAAGTATAAATCTTTGATTGGTTGTGTGCTTCAAAAAAAGTACAAGTATGACGATTACTTAAATGGTGGCACTGATTTATTCAAAAAACAGAAGCTGCTCGCATCTCTTGCGGAATTTTCCGGCATAGAAGAAATCAAAAACAGGCTCCTTGAAGAATATCGCTCAATAATTCGCAAAAACAGCAAAAGCCGGCAGATGGTTACGAAGCGTAGTGTGGTTATCAGCCGTGTAGCAATTCCGGCACTTGGTGCGGTGGTTATTGCTGCTGCGTTTTTTCTATGGACAGCATTTTTTAATGACATTCCATACCAAAATAATATAATTACTGCAAACTCGCACTACATAGCAGGTAATTATATTGATGTTCAGCGAACTTTGAGAAGATTTGATTTATCGGAACTGTCATTTGAAACAAGATATTTCCTATCTCGGTCATATGTCATAACAGAGGCATTGACCGATGTACAGAAAGAAAATATACTGCTGGGGCTAACGCTGAGAACGGACCCGATAATATTCGATTATTGGATATTGTTGGGGCGTATGCAGTTTGAGGAAGCAATCGACATCGCACAACGTTTAGGCGATGACGAGCTTCTTTTGTTTGCGTATATAAAATATGAAGTTGTTGTGAGAAACGACCCGACACTCAGTGGTTATGAGATGACAACTTTGCTCAGCTATATATCAAACAGGATTGATGGATTGCAACGAGCCAGAGATGCTGCCGTTGAAGAAGTGCTGAGTGATGATTGAGTGTTTTCCAAGAAGTTAATGTAAGTGATAGTAAAAGCGGTGAGGAGCGTAGAGCAAATGTTAGACTTTGTGATGAACCAAGGGCATTCGAGAGGCATACATGCCGACATAGAACGCTCGATGAATGCTCAGATAGGAAACATGCAGGTGACAGCGAGCTGCCTTCGAGTGATGGCAGAAGCACAGCGAAGAATGGCGGCAGACCAAGACATAATAGCAGGAAATGCGCGCCGCACTGAGACTCGAACCCGAACAAACGGGACAACGTACACCGTGCGAGTTCCTGATGAAGCAGCGCGAGCAAGAGCACGGACAGCAGCACAGGCACACAGAGTGTTTGCGCTGGCACTATTACGGAAAGCAGATAGCATAGGTATTGGCGCAATAAGCTTACAAGAAGCGATGGTACGCGTTAGGAGCATATTTAATGCAATAGTGGACGAGACAATACGTACAGATAGGCACCACGCAGCACGTCTGAATGAGATAAGCGGCTGGATGGAAAATTTCACCAGGCGTATGTCAGAAATACGCAACAGCATACCACAAGGAGGCTTTCCTGTTGACCGAAGAAGTATGCCTGATTTGATGAGGCAGAGCAACCACGTAATGGATCTAATTACCCGGAGAGCCAATGCAGGGATGCCATCGTTTTCGGCATTTGACTGCGACCCTGTAAATATGTCAACAGGCAACTTCATATACAGCAAAGAAGATATATTGGTAGGCGGCAGATACCCACT
>WQSX01000002.1 GCA_009787625.1 Oscillospiraceae bacterium | reverse complement strand
TTGGCTTTTTCCGCTCTCCTCATATGCTTTCACTATCTCTGCCCATTCAGAGGCTGTCCGCTTCTGTGCCATTCCTTTTTAACCCTCCTGACTCTTTGGAATCTCCCTTTTCTCGCGCCCAGACCCTAGTTACACTTCTTTTTCTCGGCCGCTCTTGACTATACCCTATTTGTACTTCCTTGTATAGACGCTTCTTCTTTTTACGCTTACTACTCAATTGCCATATCTCTGTACTTATCTTCTTTCGTCGCCTTGTATAGGAGTGTACACGCCCAGAGAAACGTAATCTTATCTTTTGTTTTTAGCGAAGTCGGAATACACCAGCTGTCCGGCTTGTCGTAAACTACTCTTGCAAGTTCGTTTACAAAATCTGTCATGTCGTCGTCAAACAAAATATTTCCGTTATGGTCAGTACGCCCCTGAAAATCAGAAGCGAGGTTATATGGCCTGAATACAGCATTTTCATATCCAAGCTTTGCACTTTCGAGACATAGTGAGGCAAGTTTACTCAGCTTTGAGCTTGAGTTATCGCAAAACAGCAGGTTTGTTCTTACCAAGGCTGTAATTGCATATGCCGTTCCGTGCCAATTGTGGTAGCCTGTGGTTCCATAGTCGGTTTGCATACCGCTGTCATGATTAAACCGCCCATTGTATAGAGGGTCTTCCGAATGCTCCTGAGAGAACATTATGTACTCTGCACCCCATTTAATCTGGCGCAAGAGTTGCTCACGCTGACTTTCCGACAGTTTTCCATATATTTTGCTGCTTTCGTACATATCTAATAACCCATGAAGCGTTATGATGTGGGAAGAAAGTTCCCTTATTTCAGTGCCGCAATCGCGCCACCCCGGAATGTACTCACCGTCATACCCCTCTATCGGCAAAGCATCTTCATCGGAAGTTTTTTTAAGCCTTGCATCAAGCTGGTCCATCGCTATGCCGGCTAAATCAATTCTGTCCTCAATCCCGCCGGAAGAGGATATAAACACGTCGTTTGAAATTGTAAAAATGTTAGATGCGTCTGTTACATCAGTTTTTAGGTAATAGCTCCCGTCGTCAGATACTTCACTAAACTCTGCCTCCCACCAATAAGAGCCCCACTTTTCTCCCCAATAAGCAAAAGTGCCTGAATAAACACATTTCTCACTGCTTGCGTTAAACACAGAAAAATCAATTGCTTTTTTCGATGGTGCATCTGCACTTCTCAGAAAAGCTCTCTTGTTCGCTTTTTTATGGTATCCCACTTGCGAAATTAACAAACTATGCATCTCTTCATTCTCCATTTTTAAAGTTATTGTAATGTTTTTTGGAATTAGCTTCAAGAGAAGAGAGCGGCTGCCCCCTTCTCTTGTCTTCTAAGCTTTAATTGTTTCGGAATACTAGTTCATTGCTTGTAGTCTGTCGAAATTTGCCTGCATTATTTCGAGCAATCTTGGTAATCCCATTCTGTCAAGGTCACTTAGGAATGATTCCCACTGCTCATCAATGTCGCCGTTAACAACAAATTCAGCTCTTCTGCGGTTTACAAACTCAGTAATTTCATCTCTGAGTCTTGCAACTTCACGGGCATCTTCTTCCGGGAACATAAAGTTCGGGAATGTCAACGAGGCATCTTGATATGGTCTTACGACATATCCTGCAACATCTTGAGGCATTTGAGTAGCCGGTGCGAAATTAACACGGTTATTCATTCCTCTGGTTGTGATGAACATAGAGTTGAGTGTTGCATACTCAAAAGGTGTTTCTTCGTCAAAAATTTGTGTGAATGTGCCATCAGCTTCTTCTATGAGGTTTCTTCCCCACATGCCGAAACTTAGTTCAAGAGAGTTACGCTCATCGTAGAGGTAGTCAATGAATCTTACTAAAACTTCGGGATGCTCTGCGGCAGATGTTATGGCAAATCCGCCCGGAATTGCTACACCTTCGGGTGTGCGGAACCATGTCTGCCGTCCTTCGGGGCTGACGAGTGGTCTAATCGGTATAAAGTTTGCATATCTTGGGTCATCCATGTCGCTGAAATCAGGTACTGCAATGAGTCCTGACCACATGAAAGCAGCTCCGACGATTGATGGCTGTTCCATGAGCTTCGCTCTGAACATATCCCAGTTGTGGGTGAATATTTCTTCGTCCAAAAGGCCTTCGCTGTACAGCTGGTGAGCCCAGTTTATCGCGGCTTTCCAATTGTCTTCAACAACTCCTGCTCTGACAACGCCATTATCGACGTATATTAAATCGTGGAAGTTGTGTGCAAAGAGTAGGGCTTGCATTCCTGAATCCGGGAATGTCAGCGGTATACTGCCCGGATGAGCGTCTCTTACATCTCTGAGATACTCTGTGAATTCTTCGATGGTCAAGTTTTCGTCGAGCCACTCAAAATGCTCTGATTGTCGTATCGTCCACTCAGGGCGCAGCTGCGTTACCCATTCTCTGTTTACATGAAGTATGCTGCTCCTGTTTCCGAAATCGATGTCAAAGTGTGTGGGGAATGCGTAGAATTCGTTGTCGGGAGAAAGAATGGAGCCAAGCAAAAGCGGATATTCTGCCATTATCTCGTTAAAACGTGGTGCAAACCTGCTTGCCAAGTCTCTGAGTGGGATGATTATCCCTTGTGAGCTGAATGTCAAAATGTCGTCTTGAGTTAGTGGATTTCCGATTCCGAAAGCATCCGGCAAGTCTCCGCCTGCCGCAATCAGATGTTTTTGAATTTCCCATGCGTCCTCTGTGAACAGCATGAAGTCAAAGAAAACATTTGTTTCTTCTTGATATCTTTGGAACACGTGCATTTGGGAAAGGTCTTCACCCCAAGCGGCTTCTCTTATGCCGGCGATGGTGAATCTAATTGGTTCGTTAACGATTGGAAGACCCGTTTCGTTGAAAAGCGCTGCGGTTTCAATCTCTTCCCCGGGTTGCTGTCCCTCCTGTTGCTGTGCAGGCGGGTCTTGAGTTTGCACTGCGGGAGTCTCTTGTTCTGCACAAGCGACCAGAGACAGCGTTAGCAGTGCGAGCGCAAGTACCAGTAAATATTTTTTCATTATTCTATCCTCTCTTAAAATTTATATGATATATTGCTTAACCCTTTACAGAGCCAACCATAATACCCTTTTCAAAATATTTTTGTAAAAACGGATACACTATGAGAAGGGGTGCAGCTGAAACTACGACAATTCCATATCGAATTAATTGCGCAAGCCTTATACGCTCGAACTCCGATTGCGCAAGTCCTGCCATATTAAACACATTATTGTTGTCCTGCTGTGCGACGAGTATTTCACGCAGAATAACTTGCAGTGGCAGCATGCTGTGGCTGCGCAGATATATCAGTGCATGGAAGAACGAGTTCCAATGTCCCATGGCATAAAACAATGTCAGCAGCGAGATGAGTGCACCTGAAAGCGGCACCGCCACAGAGATGAAAAATCTTGCATTTGAACAGCCTTCAATTCTTGCGTTTTCTAAAAGTTCATGGGGAATTGTGACTAAGAAAAATGTTCTTGCGAGTATGACGTTAAATATTGATAAGGCATTTGGAAGAACCATAACCCAGATCGTATCAACGAGCCCCATTCTGTCTATCATGAGAAAAGTTGGTATCAGTCCTCCGCTGAAGTACATAGGTATTAGGAAAAAAATCATCAGAACTTTTGCACCAATCATATCTTTGCGGGACAATACATAACCTGTCATCATGGTTAATATGACATTGATGGTAGTTCCAAGAACAGTGTAGATTATAGAGTTCATAAAGCCTGTCATTATTGCAGGGAAAGTGAAAATCGCTTCGTAACCGGCAAATGTGATGCCTTGCGGCAACAGCAGCACCATGCCGGCATTAACCATATCCGGATCGCTTATGGATGCAATAACAATCCAGTACAGCGGATAGATTATAATGAAAAACATTATTATAAATAAGGTGTAAACCAGCACATTATAAAGACTAAACCTAGTCTTGAATTTTTCTTTGTTAAATTTCCCCTTCTGATGTTCGAGTTGTTTTACCATAGGCTGGTACCTGCAACTTTCCTGCTAATCCAGTTGGCACTTACCAGCAACCCAAAGTTGACTACAGTATTAAACAGACCAACCGCAGTCGCAAAGTCATGATTGCCTCTAAGCAGTCCGGCCCTATAAACATATGTCGGAATAATCTCAGATACGCCGATATTCAAATCATTTTGCATCAAGAACACCCTCTCGAATCCCACGTTCATGAGATTTCCGATTGATAAGATCAGCAGAATGATGATTGTTGGCTTTAATGTCGGTAAGTCAATGTGCAGAATTTTATTTAACTTTGACGCACCGTCAATATCGGCGGCTTCATATAAGGCAGGGTCTACGCTGGAAAGCGATGCAGTGTATATTATCATAGCAAAACCACTGCCCTGCCAGATGCTTGATGCGATAAATATTGTTCGGAAATACTGAGGTCTCGCCATAAAGTTTACCGTGTCAAAACCAAGTGACGAAAGTATGATGTTGACAACCCCGGTACGCGGATTTAAAAAGAAAATCAACATTCCGACCATTATGACCATGGAAATAAAGTGAGGGGCGTATGATACGGTGCGAAATGTTCTGACAAATATTTTTGACCTCAAGTGGTTTAGCAAAAGTGCCATGATGATAGGAACCGGAAATCCGAATATGATAGAGTATATGCTGATGAGAACCGTATTAACCATGACTTCCCTGAAGAGGAACATGTTAAAGAATCTTTCAAAATGGGCGAACCCAACCCAGGGACTGCCCCAGATTCCATCTACAAAGCGATAATCCCTAAATGCAAGCTGCAAGCCACTCATGGGGCCGTAGGCAAAAATCAAAAGGTAGATGATGCCCGGCAGTATTAGCAAGTACAGGTCATAATCCTCAATCATTTTCCTTAACTTAGTTCGTTTGCTAATGACACTCACCCCTCGCTTTTTCTTCTTACATACAGCCTCATACTCAGCCATGTGATTTTGACACACATTATCGTGCTCGTGCACGATAATAATGATATCACACCCTAACTGCTGTGTCAACATTTATTTTAGCAAAATAGACAATAAATTTAAGTTGGTTGTATCAAAACTGGTTGTAATTTATAATTCAAACTTGCTTGACATAACAACGAAACTCTGTTAAAATGCAGACACCGTGCATATGAACGATGCTGGAGGTACAATCGTGACAAGTAAAGAGCTTGCAAAATTATGTAATGTGTCCAGGGGAACTGTAGACCGCGCACTGAACGGAAGATCGGGCATTAACGACCAGACGCGCAATATGATATTGGAAACTGCACAGCGGTTGGGGTACAAACCAAATCTTTTAGCCCAAAACCTTGCTAAAGGAAGAACCATGAGTCTTGGTGTGGTGACCTTTGATCTCAACAATATCTTTTTCTCTCAGCTCCTCAACAACATTGAGTCCAAGGCAAGAGAAAGTGGATATTTTCTATATATTACACTCACCGATAAGGACCCTGAGCAAGAAAAAGAGTGTCTTACCCATCTTGCAGACAGGAGAGTTGATGGTATAATTCTCTCTTCTGTGTGCTCACAAGACGGATATTCGGAGTTTTTGAAGAGCTTGGGAGTGCCCGTAGTTACGTTACTCAATAAAGTGTGTAATTCTCTTCCTTTTATCGGCATGAATGACTATAATGCTATGTATGATGCAACTAACTACGTAATAAGTAATGGGTATAGCCGCCTTGTTTATGTCAGCCCACCTCTGGCAAAAGATGGATTTGAAAACATATACGCACAGAAACAGCGCTATGAAGGCTTTTTAAGTTCAGTTAAAACTCATGACAACAACGTGGAGCACGAAGTTATCGGAAACAAAAACTATGTTGAAGAGCTGATGAAGTATAAGTTTCACACAAACAGCAAGACCGCCATAATTTGCTCCAGCGATTACTTTGCTGTAAAGGTTTTGCACTCGTTTAGAACTCGCGGAATCAGAGTGCCGCTCGATGTCGGTATCATGGGCTTCGACTCAATCAATATTTTAAAAATGTTTGAGCCATCTCTATCAACGGTTGCAACGAATAATGAGGCTATGGCTTCTCTCGCGGTAGAGCGAATCATTGATGTAATTGAAAAACGTGATGTTCCGGCGGAAACTAATATAGAATACAGAATTGTTCCCGGGCAAACAATCATTCAAACAAATAAAGTAGTAGGAGATTCATTATGAAGAAACTTGGCAAAAACGCCATTGCCGCGAGATTTTTGCTTGGCGGTATCGGAACAGGAAACATATCACTGGATCAAAATGCTCGATTGTGCGATTTTGAACTTTGGAACAATCCGAACAAAGGTTTTCGCGCACCATACACATTTTTTGCCGTGCGCACAGAGTCTCCTGATGGAGAGGTTCACTCGAAAGCTCTTGAATCCCAGCTTGCACCTCCATATGACCGCTCCCACGGTGCTCATGCGTGGGATGTCGGTGGATTACCGCGCTTTAGAAAGAGTAAAATGACCGGAAACTATCCTTTTGTAAACTTCAAACTCACCGACAGTACTATGCCCGTTGTGGCGAGACTCGAAGCTTTTACCCCGCTCATTCCGCTCGATACAGATAATTCTTCATTACCTGCTGGCGTATTGCGTTATTCGATAAAAAACATTACAGATAAGCCCCTTACTGTCAGCGTAGCAGGATCTTTGGCGAATCTCTGCAATATAACGAAGTATGATTCGTTTACAAAGCCCCTGTATGACGGCAAGCCCGTAAACCGCTATGTGAAACGCGAAAAATGCAGCGGCATTGAATATCTGCCCGGTGGAAAAAAAGAATCGGATTTTGATTACCTTGAAATGGCACTTTTAACCACCGAGAAGGGGAATATCAGCTACCTCGACGATTGGAATGAGGGAGCATGGTGGGATGGTATTCAAGATTTTTGGAATGATTTCACTTCTGACGGGGAGCTGACTCCGGGGCGGAGTTTGCTCGGCACAGGCAATACTGTCCATACCAGCCAGATATCTGTCGCCTCTCTATGTGTGAAAAAAGAGATTGCTGCAGGCGATACTGAGGTTTTTGAGTTTATCATCAGTTGGTATCACCCCAACCGCATAAAATCGTGGGATCAGGACGCTCCTTCCTGTGATCCGTCCTCAGGTTGCTGTAGCTCTGATGAAAGTTCAGAATTAATCAAAAACTATTATGCGAAATTCGGTTCCCCGATTAAGAGCGCGGAATACCTTATCGACAACTTACCCCATCTCGAAAGTCTCAGCCGAAAGTTTTCAAATACTGTAATGGGAGGCACGATGCCTGAGTATGTGCTTGATGCGGTACTCACAAACGTTACGGTAATCCGCTCCACAACCTGTTTCAGAGTTGAAGATGGTACGTTCTTCGCATGGGAGGGCTGTCACGATAACGAGGGCTGCTGTGACGGAAACTGTACCCATGTCTGGAATTATACACAGACCATGGCTTTCCTCTTCCCGGAACTGGAGAGGTCGATGCGCCGTACTGAATTTTTAGATGAAACTGCGGAGAATGGGCGGATGAACTTCCGTGCCCATACATATTTTAACGACCCTGAATTTTCTTTCCATCCCGCAACAGATGGACAGCTTGGTGCTGTTATACGCCTGTACAGGGACTGGAAACTTTGCGGTGATGATGCATTCATGAAAGAGCTGTGGCCAAAAGCGAAACTTGCGCTTGAATATGCCTTCACCCACTGGGATATCGACGGAGATGGCGTCATGGAGGGGAAACAGCATAACACCTACGATATTGAATTTTACGGCATGAGCAGTATGTTAAATTCGATTTTCTATGCGGCTTTGCGTGCAGGGGAAGAAATTTGTAAATATTTCGGCGATGAGGTCAGCGCTGCAAAATATGCCGAAATTCGTGAAAAAGGCTCAAAGAAGTTGGATGAACTAACATTTAACGGCGAGTTTTATATCCAACTGATTGACGACGTGAACAAACACAAGTATCAGTATGGCATTGGTTGCCTCGCCGACCAGCTCCTCGGACAGTATCAGGCGCACTGCGCCGGACTGGGTTATGTGCTGGGCGAAAGTAATGTCAAAAGTGCGGTTCGCTCGATTTTTAAGTATAATTTCGTTGAGGATTTCTCCGATCACGAAAATGTACAGAGAATGTACGCTGTCAACAAGGAAAGTGGACTACTCTTGTGTAGCTGGCCAAATGGTGGCCGCCCAACTATTCCATTCGTGTATAGTGACGAGGTTTGGACGGGAATTGAGTATCAGGTTGCGGCCCACCTAATTTATGAGGGTTTTGTGGAGGAAGGGCTCAAGCTTGTTGAAGCTTGCCGTGCCAGACACGATGGGTTTAAGCGTAGCCCTTGGAATGAAGTGGAGTGCGGGCATCATTATGCTCGTTCGCTCGCTAGTTATGCAGTGCTCCTCGCATTGTCAGGATTTAAGTGTGACGCAGTAACCAAAACACTGAGTTTCAAACCTGCAATCAATGCAGATAATTTCAGCACTTTCTTCTGCTGTGCAGATGGCTGGGGCATATACCGCCAAACATCATCAGGTGGTGAGATTGAGACATTGTTCGGTGATCTCAGTGCATACAAAGTAGTTTGATGCTTATGAGCCGGCGTAATGGCGGAGTCCATAGAGCAAAGACTTGGCAAATAGGCTTTTTTGCTTTAAACGATGTCGCCGTCAATTTTTATTGGATGATGATGACATACATGGCATTCTATTTACAGGGTGTCTTGGGGCTCACTGTCGCTATCACTTCTTTTCTGCTGGCGTCTCTAAATATCTTTGATGGAATAACTGACCCTATAATTGGCTTCATCATGGATAAGACAAGTGGAAAGTTTGGCAAGTTCAGACCTTTTATGGTGCTTGGCAATATAATACTTGTTCTGAGTTTGGTTTTTCTATATATGATTAGCTATGCACATGATGTCCTTGTTTTGCCACTCATAATAGTGTGTTTTATCATATATGACATCGGGTTCACTATGCAGGCAAACGTCACTCGCTCTGCTCAGGCTGTACTGACAAACGACGGGAAGCAACGTCCGGTCTTTGCCGCCTTTTCAACTGCATTCAGCGTCCTCTTGGCTGTCGGCATATCTCTACTTGTCAGTAATCTTCTGGTCCCGGTACACGGAGGGCTGAATGCCGCAATGTTCAGGCAGTTTTTTATTGTAGTAGCAATTGCATCAGTCGTTTGCACAGTTCTTGCTGTCATAGGCATAAGCGGAAAAGACAACCCTGGCATTTACGGGAAGCCACCCGATGCGGAGCATAAACTCAAGTTTCGGGACTGCATTAACATTTTGAGACATAACCGAAATGTCCTGATGTTGATTATCTCTGCCTCTACAGACAGGCTTTTTTCCCACATCGCATCAAATGCCGTGGTCATGGTCATGGTTTTCGGGATAATCAGCGGGGATTTTGCCCTTCATGGTCAGAGCAGTATGTTTGTCGCCCTTCCGAGCATGGCTATAGCTCTCCTCACCATCATTATATATGCAAGGCGCTACGGACAAAAAAAGACTCTTCTTTTTGCCACAAAGGGTGCAATGATTGCAAATGCTGTTATTCTTATTGCATTTATTTTCACAGACCCCACAACTCTCAACTTTTCATCATGGAGCGTGTTTACTGTTGTCCTCGTTGTGGGACTGGCGGTTCGAGGCGGCTTTTCGACGGTTGGTAGTCGAATTGTTATTCCGATGATAGCAGATTGTTCAGATGACGAAGTTCACAGAACCGGTAAGTTTGTTCCCGGAACTATCAGCGGGCTGTTCACTTTTACCGATAAAATTTTTGGTTCTCTAAACACTGTAATTGTGGGTGCGCTCCTCATAGCAGCCGGATATGGCGATATGTTTCCAACACCCGACACCCCACTGTCCTCTGCGATCTTCATCATTGCTATGATTTGTTATTGCGGACTTCCAATGCTTGGGTGGATCATCAACCTGATTGCGTTGAGATTTTACGACTTGACTCCCGAAAAAATGAAAAGTATAAGGGACGCAACATTATGAACGGATACACAATAAATGGCGAAGATCTTGACTCCGTGGATTTAAAATGTCTTTTGATTAGCAGAGGCGTCAACGTAGATAAGGAGGTCTACAACTTATTTTCACCGACTAACAGGCTCAATATCAGTCCACTCACTTGCAATTGCATTTTTTTATCCGATGGAACTCTCGTCCAGTTGACTGATATGAAATTTCACCTGCGTTATCTTATGGGCGTTTTGTCGTGGAACAATTTAAAATTACTGCGTTATGCTTCCCAACTTGGAACACCTTTTCATTTAAAGGTTGTGAATAGCAAGCCCGCTCTTTTTCACGAAAAAACATTTTTGGATTTTGTCTCATTTCCGGTTTATACGGATTTTTACAAACAAAAGACATCTTCGGGGTTGCCATTTGCAGGAAATACCGTGATTCAGGGGCGTGACTGGGTAGCTTTTCAGTGTCTCTGGGTTTGCGAGTATGCCACTTGCGGTAAAGCTTGTGAATTTTGTTTCAGCGGTGATGCTTTTCAAAGCATTGCGAAAAAGGGCAAGAGCTTGCCAAAACCTGTGAGTCCTGCTGACGTTGAAGAGATTGTTGAATATGGCATGAATACGGCAGGGTGCAGCAGTGTTCAAATAACCGGTGGTTCGACATATGACGGTTTGGCGGAATATGAGAGCATCATGAGTTACCTTCCAAAAATCACCAATCTCATGGGCAAGCAAGACACAGGGGGTGAATTGCTGTTATACATAACACCACCTGACGACACGGCTTTCATCGACACATATTTTTTAAGTGGTGCAGACAGAATCGCGTGCAGCTTAGAACTTTGGGACGAAAGCAGAGCAAAAGTGATAACGCCCGGCAAAATTGAATTTACCACACGCAAGAAACATCTGGACACTCTTGAATATATCTCGCTGAAATACGGACCCGGAAAAGGTTTTTCGAACTTTATCATAGGAATCGAAGATTTTGAAACACTTAAGACCGGTGCTGAATATTTATCGGAGCGCGGCATTATGCCTTCAGCCTCAATTTGGATGCCGATGGGCAGACCTGTTCAAGGTAATATGAAACCACCTGAGTTATCTTATTACAAAAGGGTGAAAGAATTATTTGCCGAACTATATCAGAAGTATGGGCTTGAGCCGGTTGCAAACTCCGGATTGAATGTTTGCGTCGAGCGTGATATTTGGAATTACTCATGCATGAGTGCGCCGGTTCTTAAAAATTAGATTAAAGATTACTGAAAGGAATGGATTTTACTATGAGCTTTAACGGACTGAACACAAACATGGGCAACTTGTTTCGCACATCAAGCGCAAAAACACGCTCAATCTCCCCTGAAAATTTCAAAGGCGAAAAGGGCAAAGGGGGAATGTGTCCTCTTGAAGATGGGAGCGCAAAGCATGCAGCTCAAACCCTCGGACTCGGCTGGAAAGTTAATCCTTACATCATTCTCCAGCCCGGCGAAATCTTCACCATTGCCGACATTGAGGGCCCCGGTTGTATTCAGCAAATTTGGCTGACTCCCACCGGCAAATGGCGTAACACCATTCTTCGCATGTATTGGGATGGACAAGAGCAGCCCTCCGTTGAGTGCCCACTGGGAGATTTCTTCGCAAGTGCTTGGGATTACTATTCTCCGCTAAATTCATTGGCAGTGTGTGTGAATCCCGGCAGTGCATTTAACTGCTACTGGCAGATGCCGTTTAGAAAACATTGTAAAATGACGCTCGAAAATCGCGATAAGGTTCCGGTTACAATGTTCTATCAAATTAACTATGCCCTGACAGATATCCCCGATGACGCCGCTTATTTCCATGCACAGTTTCGCCGCACTAACCCACTACCCTATGGTGAAGTTTATACGATCGTTGACGGCATACAAGGGCAGGGTCAATATGTCGGCACATTCATGGCTTGGCAGTCAAACAGCGTTGGCTGGTGGGGCGAAGGCGAAATTAAATTTTATATGGATGGGGATACTGATTTTCCAACAATCTGCGGCACGGGAACAGAGGATTATTTTTGTGGCTCCTATAACTTTGAGAACCACAGAAAACATCAATATGAAGAGTTCTCCACAGCTTATGCGGGGCTGCACCAGATTCTGCGTCCTGATGGGTTATATCAGAGCCAACAGCGCTTTGGAATGTACCGCTGGCACATAGTGGACCCCATTCGTTTTGAGAAAGACATGAAAGTGACCATTCAGGCTCTCGGTTGGCGCGAAGATGGGCGTTATCTCCCGTTGCAAGATGATATCGCCTCCGTGGCGTACTGGTATCAGACATTGCCAACGGTTAATTTCCCAACATTACCGGACAAGGATTATTTGGAAAACATCAATTTTCCTTTCATGTAAAAATGCAGTAACTGTTCAGTACCCCCGCAGATGATGAGCAGTTTACCCTGATTTTTCGGGAGCCATCGGGATCTACACCGCTGTTCTCCCGAAAAATCAGGGTAAACTGTCCATCATCTGCCGGCCTGGTGAATAGTTACAAAATACAAACAAATAACACATGAGTGATTTTATTTTGAGGAGGTAAAAAGTGTGGCGATTATTCACATAAAAAGTGTAGAGGGCGCTTGCTGGGAGAGCTCAGCTGTCACTTCAGAGCAACATGATGATAAACTTGAGCTTACCGGTGTCAGAAGGCAAAAAATATTGGGATTCGGAAACTGTTTCAATGAGCTAAGTTGGGACACTCTCAGCGGTTTGCCCGAAACCACACGCAATGAATTTTTAAATGAACTGTACGGAGAAGACGGCTGTCGATTCAACTCAGGGCGTGTGCCGATTGGGGCTAATGATTACAGTTTGGAGTGGTACAGTTGCGACGATGTGCGTGATGACTTCTCGCTTGAGCATTTTAATATTGAGCGTGATAAAAAATATACCATACCTTTTGTAAAGGAAGCCTTGAGTCGGCAAAAAGATTTTTCTTTGTTTGCATCCCCTTGGAGCCCTCCTATATGGATGAAAACAAAGATGGCTTATAATTATGGCCGTTTTAAAATGGAAGAGCCATATTTAAAGGCATATGCACAGTACTTTGTGAAGTTTATTAAAGCATATGGCGAGCAAGGCGTCACCGTAGACCAAGTTCATCCGCAAAATGAGCCTATGGCTGACCAAAAATTCCCCTCATGCCTGTGGAGTGGTGAAGATATGCTGGTCTTTATACGCGATTACTTGGGACCTGCAATAAAATCCGATGCACCAAACACCGAGCTGTGGTTAGGCACTATCAATGGGCCGTTTAGCGATTATCGCGATATGCCGGGATTTTGCAGTCCATTCTCAGAGTTTTTTGACCAATGGACAAATACCATATTATCAGACGCGCAGGCACGCTCTTATATTTCCGGTGTGGGGCTGCAATGGGGCGGCAAGCACCAACTCAGTCAAATTTCAGCGGCTTATCCCGATCTCAGAATTATGCAAACTGAAAGTGAATGCGGTGCAGGGACCAACACATGGGAGCAAATGGAATATATCTGGGGTTTGATGTGGCAGTATTTCAAATATGGCACAGAGCGGTACATATACTGGAATTGTATTTTACCCAAAAACGGAGAATCTACTTGGGGCTGGCAACAAAACTCACTGGCAACATCCGAGGATGGTAAAATTCAGTACAATCCTGAATTTTACTTGATAAAACATTTTTCCCATTTTGTTGACCCAAATGCTACCTATGTGGAGGTCAAAGGTTCTTGGAGTGCAAATACTATTGCTTTTGAAAATCCGGACGGAAGTATTGTGTTGATTGTATGCAGCAGCATGAATCGTGAACGAGTGTTTAGTTTTAGCCATCAAAAAGGTAGTTTTTCAGCTGTAATTGAACCACACAGCCTACATACATTCGTTATTCGGTGATGTGTCTTGACAAACTAAACGAATGCTGATAATCTCGTACTTAGTTTCCAATTGCGAAAATTATGAATCTATCTTGAAAGGAATTAAACTTTATGCCGAAATATGAATTTCCTAAGGGCTTTACGTGGGGTAGTGCTACTTCTTCTTATCAGATTGAGGGAGCAGCGAAACAGGATGGGCGTACTGATAGTATTTGGGATCGCTTTTGTCAGACACCCGGTAACGTTTTGAACTCTGACAACGGCGATGTTTCCATTGACCACTATAATAAGTACAAAGAAGATGTTGCGCTGATGAAAGAGCTGGGTCATGCTGCATACCGGTTCTCTGTCTCTTGGTCACGAGTTTTACCCGATGGTGTCGGGAAGGTCAATGAAAAAGGACTTCAGTTTTACTCTGACCTCGTTGATGAGCTTATTTCAGCAGGGATTGAGCCTTTTATCACAATTTATCACTGGGATTTACCGCAGATTTTGCAAGAGAAAGGCGGATGGCAAAACCCTGACAGCGTAATGTGGTTTGAAGAGTACAGTAAAGTTCTTTTTGAAAAGTTCGGTGACCGAGTGAAGTTTTGGTGCACTTTAAACGAGCCATATTGCGCAGCATTTTTAGGCTATTATTTGGGAGTACATGCGCCGGGTTATCGTGACCTCGGTGGTGCAATTTTAGCTTCATATCATCTTATGCTGGCGCATGGGGCATCTGTGCGGCTCTTTAGGAAAATGAATATTCCGGGTGAAATAGGTATTACTCTCAATTTTACGCCGTCTTATCCGCTGACAGATTCTAAGGAAGATAAGCTTGCCTCTACGTACATAGACGGTTATGATGTGCGCTGGTTTGCCGATGCTGTTTTTAAGGGGACATTCCCGCAGGATTTACTTGAATTATTTAAGGAAAGAGGCGTTACATTACCCGATTTTTCAGAGCTTAACAAAGCCGCTGAGAAACTTGATTTCCTTGGTGTGAATTTTTATAATTCATATACTTATCGCTATAACGAAAATTCCTGGCCGTTTTATGCGGAAATTGTCAATCAGGCTGTCCCAAAAACTGACATTGGATGGCCGATTCATTCTGAGGCATTTGAGGAACTGTTTGTCAGATTAAAAGATGAATATAATGCGCCTAAAATGTACATAACCGAAAATGGTTGTGCATATAACGACGTTATGAATGAAAACGGTGAAGTTTTGGATTACAGCCGCATCAATTATCTCTCACGCCACCTTAAAGCTGTTCATTCGGCTATCCAAAAAGGCGTGGACATTCGCGGCTATCTGGCTTGGTCACTTTTTGACAACTTTGAGTGGGCGCACGGATATTTCCAAAGGTTTGGCATTGTCTTTTGCGATTACGATACACTTAAAAGAACTCCTAAACAGAGCGCATACTGGCTCCGTGAGGTTATAAAAAACAACGGACTTGATTAATTTGAAGCGTAGCAAAGGGGACGGTCAAAATGCCGTCCTCTTATTTTGACCGCGACAGGCGGGCGAGCTTGCAGGTGATGTCAAAATCAGTTTGAAACCTTATGCGATGATGATCCTATAGCTGCATAGGTTCTTGCTATTGCGAAGGCTAAGATGTCACTTATGACTTGGATTGCGCGATGGATTACTACTGCAGATAACAGCAGATCCTCATTGACCAACCCACCCAAGAACATCAGTAGCAGGACTTCACGTATTCCCAAGCCGCTTGGTGCACCGGGGGTTAAAAATCCTATAAGCCATGACAATATGTATAACCCTGTTAATGTTACTACGAGGTAAAGTGTCATGGGTTGTCCTAAAATTGCCATTGTTGCCGTGAATGAAAATCCCCACAGGCTCACAATGGCAATCATGATTGGTATGCGTTTAAGTAGTTTTGTTATTTTAATGTTTGCTGGTTTTTCATCTGATTTACTATCAATGTTAAATGCGCTTTTTAGTATTTTGTGCCTAAATCGGTACAGTATGTAGAGTACAAACGATGCCGCCAGAATAATCCCGCCCAGTACGAGCCATATATATTCAAATTCCAATTGGCGAATATATATCACCAGAAATTCAAATGAAAATATGGCGGATAAAATAAGTGCCGATATTGCCCATAATATTCCCTCAACCAGCGTTGAAATTGCCACTTTGGCGTGGCTCATGCCCTCGGTTTCCACGGCGATTTGGTTGCGTCCGAGCACCAACATCACTCCGCCGGGGATGTATTTGTAGATGTTTGCGTTGTTGTACACTTTCACGCCCACGCGTTTGAGGACATTGACTCCTGAGACCTCTATTACTATTTTTCGATAGTTGAGCGATGAGCATATGACTATAATGCCTTCAAATATGACTATTAAAAGCAGGAGTGTCAAAACTCCTGTGTTTGTCAGTATTGAAAGGTCTAATTCTTCGCGCATGTCGATTAACCGCATGGCTACGAAAACCAGCGCTACTATCATCAAAACCGAGCCGGCAAGCGAGACTGCTTTTTTTGCGTCTAGTTTTTTCAGTGGGTTTATCGTGCCTTTCTCGTTATTCATGATAAAATCATACATAAAATGTTCGGAAATGTCAAATTTTTCGGATTTGGCTTCGGGTGGTTGCCGCAGAGGGTGTGGAGTTTGTTACACTTATTCCGGTTTTTTGTTGCGGTACTTGATTATAACTATCACTATGCAGACTATTGCGGTTATTATTGCTATGGAAAATAAAATTAGTAGAACCAATTCAGTGATAGATTCCCGGTTTGTGGTTTCATATTCGATGTAAATCACTTCTGAGATTGCGGGTGCAACGGGCAAATCAGGCTCTAAAATATATAGCTCACCGGGTTCTTCCGGTGCGGGTGGC
The DNA here is from genome assembly GCA_009787625.1 of Oscillospiraceae bacterium. Lineage (GTDB taxonomy): Bacteria > Bacillota > Clostridia > Oscillospirales > Oscillospiraceae > WRMH01. Next base: position 245,190 of record WQSX01000002.1, on the reverse strand, counting down.
GGTTCGGCTGCTGCTTCTGCCTCCGCTGCTGCCGCCGCTACCGCTACGGCGTACTCGTATTCTATTAAGTTTTGAAGATAGCGTTGCACGGCTTTTAGCACATTCGATTCTAGGAAACTTCCGTAAAATTCTTCATATACCACTATTCCCTGCTCGTACATGGCTGTGGCTATGTCTATGCCTACGAAGCGCCAGTGCCATGGTTCATATACAAAGCCGTGAATGTGCATGTAGCCGAATGGGTATCTTAGAATAAATCCGAAGTTGTGCGCATTTTCCTCAAGCCATGCAAATGAGTCGGTTGTGTAAAATCTTGCTGATGTCAGGGTGTCGAATCCGCCCCTGTGCAGAACATCGGCAGCCAACCCTGCTTGGTGTTCTGAGTGTCCGGGGCGGGCGAAATTTCTGTCTGCCGACTCTTGTCCGAATCTTCGCACCCCTCTTGCGTGGTTATATCTTTGTCTTTCATATGAGCGAAATGTTGACATTATTTGCAACGGCAGTCCCTCTTCTCGCATTGCTTCTCTCATTTCATTGAACTGCTCGGCAGCTTCCTCTCTGAGCATGTGTCCACCCTGTATGGTTAAGAGATCGCTCGGCGTCCAGCCTGAGGGTAAAATAAAGTTTTTGTTGACTAATGCCCCAACGAAATATGGGTCGGGAACAGGCTCAATGTAATTAAATTCTCCTAAATCTACATTGACATTCACATATGCAACTATTGCACCGAATGGTATCTCAGGGTGGAGTTCTGAAAATGCCGCATATCTTGAGCTGTTTTCGGGCAAATAATGGAGGTATTCGCCCATACTGAACAGTTCTGTCATCAATTCGATATATTCCCAAAAACTCAGCCCTGTGTTATATAGGAAGTAATCTAGGCTCATGTGTTGCGGCGTTTCTCCATGGGTGTTATAACCCACCTGTTCGTCGTCCAAATCGTACACGTTTGCAAGTGCCATGTGCGGGATACTTAATATGCAAATTATTGCCAAAAGGCAAAGTGCTGTGCGTTTAAAATACATAATTTTCTTTGTCGCCTATCATTTTACTTGCTAGAATACTCTGCAAGTGTAATTCATAATGCCTTGCTATGTCAATAGAGACTTCAAAATTTGGCTATATGCTTTTTTCTTGACTTGTGATATAGTATACTACGTATTAATGTACATTGCGAGGTGTTGATTAATTTGAAGAGGTTTCGCATATTTATTCTCATTTTGATTACCATGATTGCTCTCGTAATTGTTATGCCACCTGCTATTGTTACGTTTGTTGCAGATGGGTATTTTACCGAGCTTATGCAAAGCAATTCTTCCAATGACTATGAAGCTGTGCCGCCGCAAACTCTCGTTGTCACATCGGATATACCCGCTACACCAACTCCGACACCTACGCCGACACCTACGCCGACACCTACGCCGACCCCCACTCCCGAGCCGACTCCTGTGCCTACACCGACCCCTGTTCCGGAGCCAACGCCTGAACCTCCTGTCACTATAACAGTTTCTGCTGCAGGAGATGTTGTGTTTGGCGGCGACCATGTGCGCCCCAGTTCTGTACATTTCAGGAATGTTTTCTCGCAAAATGACTATGATATGGGTTATTTTTTCCGTAATGTTTTGCATATTTTTGAGCAAGACGACCTGACTATTGTAAACTATGAGGGTGTTTTTACTTACGAGACTCGCAATAGAGGTGCGGAGTTTAATTTTCGTGCAGCTCCTTCTTTTGCTCAAGCTCTTGTAGAAGGCGCAATAGATGTTGTTTCCCTTGCAAATAACCATACTTTTGACTACTTCCGGCAGGGTTTTGATGATACACGAGAGGCTCTATCGGCTGTTGGGGTCGCTTACTTCGGCAATGAATTTAATACTATTATGGAGATAAACGGCATACGCGTCGGTCTTTTTGGGTTCCTCGCTTGGCATGACAGCGCAGAGATGAGGGCTAATATCACTTCATCTATTGATGAACTGCTTGAGAATGAGGCGCAGCTTATTATTGCATATTTTCATTGGGGGCGTGAGAAGTGGTATCACCTGCACCCCAGCCAGCAACCGCTTGGACGGTTTGCCATTGATAGCGGGGCGCATTTGGTTTTAGGCGCACATCCTCATGTTGTTCAGGGGATTGAGATATACAATGGGCGCAATATCGTGTATTCGCTCGGTAACTTCAGTTTTGGCGGGAACAGGCATCCGTTTGACATGGATTCGTTTATTTTTAGGCAGACGTTTACATTTATTGATGGCGTGTTGCAAGATACCAACGACAGGGAGATTATACCCGTTAGGACAACGTCCACACCTGCTTATAATAATCTTCAGCCTACATTAGCCGAGGGTGCTGACTACGACAGAATTAGAGATCTGATTCGCAGGCTGAGTAATGATCTGAATCCGCCTGAATACTACGACGACGGGTATGTTTCCATTGTTGATGTAGGGTGCGAATGTGGCGACAGTCCAGTTTATCCGCGTATTCTTTGCCGATGAGGGGCGCAATTTAAGTAAGTAAGAAACTCAATGTGAGAACTCAAATATTAGGGGGATTTTCTATGCAAAATATAGATATAAGGTCTATGAGATTTGAAGAGCTTGAGCATGTAGCTGCATTTATTTCTACGGGTTATTTTGATGATATATTTTTTAAGTGGGTTGTGCCTCCTGATTCGGAGCGGCTTCCTGTTGTTGCGGAGTATTACAAGGCGTATTTGAGGACTGAAGGTGCACATATTTATGTGGCTGAAGAAAGTGGCACTGTACCCTCTTTGGCGTGATGTGGGCGGAGCGTGAGGACCGTCCGGTATGTGTCCCCTGCATAAGACACAGGAACCGTCCCCCTGTCTTGGATCACCCCGCTCTTGCGTTTTTTGGCGTGATGTGCTAACATATTGTACGCGAGTGCCCGTAGCTCAGCTGGATAGAGTGTCAGACTCCGACTCTGAAGGTCGTGCGTTCGAATCGCATCGGGCATACCAAACAGTAATAATCCGAACCATTCACTCGATATAAAAGTTATCGGTGATTGTTTCGGATTAGTGCTTTTGTTGTGAAGAGCCTGGTGGGCGAGGCCATTGTTTTTAGTGTATAATCTATAGAGGCTGCAACTTTACACATTATTCATCTATTTTCAAGGTGTTTGAGGTATACTGTACGTAAAAAAGGATGCCCATTATGAAAGGCTTTGACTTTGTCTCTGAAAAATCATTTGACACACACATTCCCACCTTGACAGATAAGTCGAGATTTCTTTTGATGTGTAATGCAGGAGAGTTAAACGACTTGCTTGATGTTTTCGGGTGGGATAATGATACTGTTGATGAATGCACCAATCTTGATGAAAAGGTGCGTTTTACCAACTATGAGGATTTCGACTTCATAAGCATAATCTACGCAGAGCTTGGAGTCAAAGGGATAGTGCAGCGAGAGGTCAACTTGTTTTTTTCAAACAACTATCTGACACTCGTTTTGCCCGAAACTCCCGGGGCTTCTCTCACAAAGCTTGCAGAAAAACTGTGGTCAGCTATCCCTGTGGCAGCCGGTCGTCCTTTTCCTCTCGCCTATCTTTATTACGTAATTTTTGACAATCTCACTTCGTATTACTCAGATTCACTCGAAGTTTTGGAAAATAAAATCGAAGCTTTGACCGACTCCATAGAGATGACGGTAAACAAAGAGCAGCTGCTTGAAATCATGCCCATGCGAAAAAAGGCGTATACCTATAAAAAACTCTTGCGGGCGCTTTCTTATGTCGGCGACCAGGTTTTGATTGACGAGCATAATTTCTTAGATAGTTCTCAACACCGCTATTTTCGTGATGTAGATACACGCCTTGCAAAGTTACATGACTTTGCCGACAGCCTTTATGTCATGTCGAACGACCTGCTCAACTTGTATGACAGCAAATTCAACGCACAGGTGAACGAATCCGTCCGAAAGCTCACCATGATCACGCTTTTTTTCGGGCCTCCGACTGTAATTGCAGGCATATACGGAATGAATTTCATCAACATGCCGGAACTGAAGTGGAACTTCGGTTATCCCATGTCTTTGCTCATTATGTTCGCAACCGGCATTGTTATTTATGGCTTTTTAAAGCTAAAAAAATGGCTGTGACAGCTTAAAGCCCACCACCCCAAACAAAAAAGTTCGTATTTGACGCCACTTGGCATACCAAACCGCCCCATAAGCGCTCTCCTTGCAGAGTTGCGTATGGGGCTTTTTTCTTTTTGTGCGTTTTACTAAATAATTACAATGCCCTGCTATCAGATTTTACAAGTATGAATATATAATGGTAGCAGTGTAAAAAGTCGAGGAAAGGATAGAGTGATGTCTGTTTTAGAGTTTAAGAATGTTAGCAAGGTTTACGACAAGATGACAACAGCACTATCAGATGTTTCGTTTGAAGTGAGTGAGGGGGAAATTATCTCTATCATAGGGCCGTCGGGTGCGGGTAAGTCTACTATTTTGCGGTGCATTAACCGTCTGGTGAATGCGAGCAGTGGGGATATTACCTTTGATGGACATAATGTAATAGAAGCAGGGAAAAAGGAAATCCGTCAAATTCGCACAAAGATAGGTATGGTTTTTCAACATTACAATTTGGTATATAGACTCAGCGTTGTTGAAAATGTTCTTCATGGCCGCCTGGGTTCTAAGCGCAACATAGCCGGTGCACTGGGGCATTACACCGAAGAGGAGAAGGAGCTTGCCTTCCAAATTTTGGAAAAACTTAATCTTACCGATCAAGCATATAAACGCTGTGATGAATTGTCAGGTGGGCAAAAGCAAAGGGTGGGCATTGGACGCGCAATAATGCAGGAGCCGAGACTACTTTTGTGTGATGAGCCTATTGCTTCATTAGATCCGAGTTCTGCCAAAATAATTATGGATCAACTTCATGATATAAGTCGTACTATGAAATATACTTGCATACTTAACCTGCATCAAGTGGACGTTGCTCTGCGTTATTCAGACAGGATAATAGGTCTTGCGGCGGGGAAAGTAGTGTACGACGGTCCCCCGGATAAGCTTGATAAATCCACAATATATGAGATCTACCAATCAGATGAAGGGGAGTTGATTACCGATGTCGGCTGAAACTGTTGCAAAAAAGCAAACCTCAGTGTTCTTTAAGCGAAAGAGAAATGTCGCCGTTGTTTTCACAGTTTGTCTTGTGCTTTACTTAGTTACCGCCGGTGCTGTAAATTTTGATTTTGGCGGTGCAGTTTTGTCTATACCTGCGGCTTTTGCGTGGCTTGGAAACAATATAATTCCCAACGAAAGCTCTATGGAGCAATTTCCAAATATTATTGATCGGCTGATTGAAACTGCACTTTTATCGGTAGCTGTAACCATATTTGCCGCAATCGCTGCGTTTTTTTCAAGTTTACTTGGCACAAAAACCCTCAAATTCAATTTTTTACTCGCAAAAAGTGTGCGCATGATTGCCGCTATTTTTCGCAGTATTCCTGAGGTTGTTTGGGCAATTCTTTTACTGTTTTCGTTCGGGCAAAATATAATGACGGGATTTTTCGCGCTGTTTTTCACCACATACGGTATGCTTACCCGTGCATTTATTGAGGCAATTGATGAGGTGAGTGCTGATTGCGTGGAGGCACTGGAAGCCACAGGTTCTACTACGCTTCAGCTTGTATTTCAGGGCATTTGGCCTTCGTCCATCACCTTAATCATTACTTGGGTGTTATACATGATTGAAACCAATATCCGCGCCGCAACGCTCATAGGTCTGCTCACCGGCACCGGAATAGGAGCGCTATTCCATATGTTTTACAGCCGCATGAACTTCAACGCAGCGATGCTTGTGATAGCTTCGACGGCGGTACTTGTAGTTATTATAGAAACCACGGCAAACCAAATCAGAAAGGTAATATTAAAATGAATAATTCCTTACTCATCAGAAATATGGCTGTACCCGGCAATTTCAAGGTGCATATAAAAAAAGGTCGCAGCGGAAAGATAAAAACAGCCGCAAAGTGCAAGAGCGCAAAAGTTGTGCGTTTAACTCTTTTTATGCTTGCCGCGCTTACGCTTTTCGGAATGCTTACATTTGATTATGGCAATATTGATTTCATGCGTGAGGTATCGCGCACAATTGCAAATATGCGGGTAATGTTTGGGGAAGCCGCATTATCTCAGCTTACTTTTGGTGCGGCTATGTATCAGTTGTTCGTGACGTTTTCAATAGGTGTACTCGCCACTGTTTTGAGTGCTATTCTCGCATTTTTTATTGCGGTTTTCTGTGCAAAAAACATCACAAATCCAACAGTCGCAAGTATTATGAAAGGCATAATTGCTGCGATACGTGCCATTCCTCAAATATTGTGGGTGCTGGTTTTTGTGATAGCCGCAGGGCTTGGCGGAACCGCCGCCGTAACAGCACTTACACTCAGTAGCGCATCGTTTTTAGTTAAAGTTTATGCTGAGTCAATAGAGGAAATGGACAAAGGTTCAATCGAGGCTCTTCGTGCTTGTGGTGCAGGGTTTTGGGCGATAGTTTTTGGAGCTGTTCTTCCATCGACGATCAGATATTTACTGGCCTGGACTTTTGTGCGCTTTGAAGTAAACTTTGTAAGTGCCATAGCGGTCGGTGCAGCTGCCGGCATTGGTGGTATAGGCTTTGACTTGTTTATGGCAGGCTCGCTGTATTTTGATTTACGTGAACTTGGATTTATTACCATAATAGTGGTTGTTGCAGTAATTTTGGTGGAGTTAATGGCAACCAAAATTAAAGCAGGACTAAAATAAATCCTGCTGCTGTTTTGCACAGTTTATATAAAAGCAATTTTAGGGATTTCTCATGAAATCCCTAAAATTACTTTTACTCCGCTTTCTTCAGATAAAATATCTCCAATTTTATAGGGGTGGTTGCTAAATCTTCCATGGTAGTCGCTCCCACCCGTCAGGAACAAATTGTGCTCATTGGCATAGGCATGAATTTTTTCCTTGTCGTTTTCAGTGTTGGAAGGGTGGCCCAGTTCCAGACCATCCAAACCTGCATCAATAAGTTCTGGGATCAGCCAAAAATTTGCCTGCTGACCCGGGTGGGCGAGAACGGCAACCCCTCCTGCCTCCTTGATGGTACGTACTGCGTAGAATACGCTTGGGTATTCAATTTCAAAGTCGCACAAGCCGCCACCTTTGAATATTTTTTTATAGAATCCACCGAACATCTCAGAAACTTGCCCTGTTTCACATAACCATGACATAATGTGCTGTTTGTACAGGTATTTGCCATCTGCACGTGGCAGGAGGCTCATATCGATTTTATATCCCAGCTTCGCTATGATCCCTGCCTGTTTCTCGGATAGCTTGTTTCGTGCTTCTAATATGGGTTCTACCAACTCAGTAATTATTTCCGGCTTAACTATGTTGTAGCCAAGTATATGTGCTTTAGTGCCGCTTTGCTTGTGTACGGCAGATATTTCTATGCCCGCCACAACATTCAGCTCGGTGCTTACGGGTATTTGTCCCACATGGGAAAGTGTGTCATGCTCCGTGATTGCGATAGCGTAAAGGCCTCTCGCTTTCGCTTTTTCTATGAGCTGCAAAATTGTGTCGCTTCCATCAGATACGGAAGAATGTATATGGAAATCACACTTCATATACTGCATCACACACGCCCTCCATAAAAGCGATATCGTGGAATATCCCTATCATACTTGTTCCGGTGGCTTTTAGCTTTACCAGCATGTCACGCACAAGAATTTTTGTTGCATCGTCAAGGGAAGCTGTGGGTTCGTCCAACATCAGAAGCCGTGGTTTTTTAACCATGGCGTGGGCTAAGTTCAAACGGAGCCGCTCACCTCCTGAAAGAGTTGAGGGATAAATGTTCCAAAGGCTTTCAGGTAAGCAAAAATACGCAAGCATTTCCTTTGCCGCAGTTTCGGGGTCGTCGCCCGAATCTGTGAGAGCGTTCATAACATGCTCCTTTGATGTGGTGCGTGGCATGATATTCAAGAACTGCGAAACATAGCCTATTTCGTGCCTCCTCAGAAAAAGGATCTCCCGCTCGGTCGCCGTGACCAAGCTTATTCTCCCAAAGGCACGACTCTGATATAGAATTTCCCCCTCTCCGGGAACGTAGCTACGGTTGATGCACTTTAAGATGGTGGATTTCCCCGCGCCCGAACGTCCAACAATGCCTAAAAAACTCCCTTGTTCAAGGCTGAGATTTACATTTTTGCATGATTCAATTTCTAATCCGGGGTTGTGGATTACAAATTTCTTTGTGAGGTTTTTTATCTCCAAAATTGTGGTTTCCATTTTATGACCATTCCTAACTCCAATATTGCATACTAAGTGCACGATTTCCATTTACAAAAACATCAGTGATTTCAGGCGCATTTTCCCGTGTGTTCACAAAAATAATGTCGGCTTTTTTCCCTTGCTCTATGCTGCCGTAGTCGTCCTGAATACCCAGAGCTTTCGCGGGATTTAAGGTCGCACGATTGACCATTTGCTCCAGTGGTACGCCTTGTTTCGTATGCATTCGAAATATGCTGCTCAGCATTGCCGCAGGATAATAGTCGGAACAAATGATGTCCGCAGCATCTTCTAAAATAGCGTGTGCCCCTGAAAGGTTGCCACAATGTGAGTTGCCCCGCAGTATGTTGGGCGCGCCCACCACTGTTGAAAATCCGTATTCCTTGGCTTTTTTTGCAGCTTCCATTGTTATCGGAAACTCACTTATGCTCACACCTATCTCTCGGTTTACGTCAAAGTTTTCAACCGTGTCGTCGTGAGAGGCAGTCGCTATTTTCTTTTCACGAGCGAAAGAGGCAAGCTCTTTAAGCTGTTCAAGTGATAGCATTGACTTATTTTCATGGTGCTCTGCCAAGCTCTGAGCGGTCATGTTTTCCATTTTAAATGCGCCCATTTCCAAAACGTTTTTGTAATATACGTTGAGGTCGCTGTATTGCCCCTGCCCCGGTGTGTGATCCATGAAAGATATCAAATGCACCTTGGATTGCGAAATCACGTTTTTTGCAATATCAAAGGCTTCTAAATTGTCTATTTCAATACGGAGATGTACTCTATTTCGTATAAGTCGCGCGCATGAGCGGCTTTCCTCTATTAGATCTGCGATTTTTTCTGTATTCTCCTTTGTTCGCAGAGGAGATACGTTGAAATAATCATCGTTATACAGCGCAATACTGTGGAAAATTGTTGTGATTCCTGCGCTTATCATTTCCCGTTCGCACATTTTCAGAGCGAACGAAAAATCCATCTGCGACGACGGGCGCGGCTGAATAAATTGCTCCAATCTGTCCGAATGGACATCAATCAAGCCCGGCAGTACGTAGCTGCCACCCGCATCAATTATGGTTTCGGCGTTGCCCGTATTATCTGAAATGCCTTGAATTCTATCATTTTCAATGAGTAATATACTGTTTTCTATCACTTCATTCGGTGTTACTATTTTCCCGTTTTTTATAGCAGTCATTTAAAAATCATTCCTTCCTAAATAAGTGAATGTACAAGTTGTTGTGTATATGGGTGCTGTGGGTCTTCTAAAATTTGGTCGCTCAGACCACTTTCCACTATTTTGCCGTCGAGCATAACAATTGTTCTGTCCGCAAGCATACGTATAACCGCCAAATCGTGCGATACCAGCAAAATAGATATGCCGAAACGTGCTTTAATATTGCGGATTAAGTCCAAGACCTTTGCCTGCACTGATAAGTCAAGGCCTGTTGTAACTTCGTCGAGCAGAAGAAGTGCCGGATACATCGATAATGCTTTTGCAATTTGCACGCGTTGTTGCATTCCGCCGGAAAAATGCTTTGGTGCTTCTTTCATGCGTGAGGTTAGGATTTCCACAGACTCAAGCAGTTCCGAGGCACGAGCAGTCATTTCGCCGGCATTGCGATTGCCCGCTGAAATTAATTTTTCCGCAATGTTTGAGGCGGCGGAATGACTCATTCTGAGTCCCATAACCGGATTTTGGTAAACCATGCCCATCAGATTATTTTTTATCATTCTCTGTTTGGCAGGGCTTGCGTCCCAAATGTTTTCTTCGCCACTACAGTAATCGCGAAGAGTTGCTGTACCCACAGTTGGTACAAAATCGAAATAGAGCGAGCGCATAAGCGTGGTTTTTCCCGAGCCGCTTTCGCCCACAATTCCGAGCACCTCACCCGGATACAACTCCAATGAAATATCATTCAGCGCCCAGATACTCTTGCAAACTGTGCAGCGGTTTTTTTCCATGGAATGCTCACAGAGCGGACAGCCGTTCCCATAGCGCACTGTTAGGTTTTTCACGTTCAGCACAGAGCTTTCAGCCATTTTGCACCTCCTTGCAGTACGATGTATCGGAGCATTGATAGAGTTTCTCCCCGGTTTGTGAGGCCATCATTTCATCTAGATATGTGCCGGTGCTTTGGCACAGGCGGCAGGATTTCCCCTCAAAATTTTCAGGTTCAAAGGGTACATCTTCAAATGCCAAGGACACAACATCGGTATACGGTGGGATCGCATATATCTTTTTTTCACGTCCCGCACCAAACAAATATAGGCACTCGGCGTTATGCAGCTTCGGGTTATCGAAGCGTGGTATCGGGCTTGGATTCATCATGTACCTGCCTTCTACCATGCATGGATATTCGCTCCCCAATGTCACTTTTTGATATTTTATCAGGCTTTCGTAGAGATTTAACCACACAGGTGCGTAGTCCTGTTCTGCGTGCATTTTTTTTGTGACTTCCTCTCTCGCCTCCACTATCCTGAGTGGCTCGGGGATTGGCACCTGCAGCACGAGTATTTGCTTATTTGTCAGAGGAATCTCCGGGATTCTGTGCCGAGTTTGTATCAACGTAGCCTCACGTGTGTCCGTTGTGGTCTCTATGTCTGCACAGAGTCCCACGAATGACTTTATGTTTACTGCGTTTACGCTTTCATCGCTACCCTGATCAATGACTTTCAAAACGTCTTTTGGACCTAAGAGGGAAAGCGTCAATTGAATGCCGCCGGTTCCCCAGCCTCTGCCTATTGGCAACTCACGAGAGCCGAACGGCACCTGATAGCCCGGAATTGCGACAGCCTTTAATGTGGCACGGCGGATTTCTCGTTTAGAGCCTTCGTCAAGGAAGGCAAAATTGTAATTTTCGTTCATGTTGCTTCCTTCCGTGTTTTTCGAACCACATCCAGCACTGATTGGAATGTAACATAATGCGGCATTTTCAGGTGCGATATGAAGCCGCTCATCTCCAGGTTGTCGCTGTGGGTTAGCACAAATTCTTCGTCCTGTGGGGGATAGGGACCTTCCCGATTAAGTTCGTTGTCTAATACTGCCATTGCTATTGCTTTAGTTTCGTTTCGCCCAAACACCGCACCATATCCCACGGAAAGTTTTAATTTATCGGAATCATCCGCAGTACTAAAGCACTCCACTTCGGTGAGCAGTATTTCGCCAATATAAATTGATTCGTCCTCGTCAAATGTGTATGGTACAGCGAGTTCGACGTATCCTGTTCGAAGCTCGCCCACTGTTGGGTGAACCTGTCCGAAGCCCCGCAACGCAGAATATGCAAGCCCTGAAATAAAGCCTGTGTCTGCACGTGCCAAGGTCTGCAAGCGAGCACTGCGTTTTGCCGGGAATTCCAGCATATTCATGGTTACGTCGTGTGGTGTGCTGTCGTCCGTATCACACTCGTCAATAAGCCCCTCGCGGCGCAGCACATCGGATATGCGCGGGCAGGGAGTTATTTCTTCCGGCGTTTGTGAGTCCAAGTCTCGCTGCATATGTTGCCGCAGATTCACTGCACTTTCATCTTCGGCAAAGCGTATCAGCCTATGGGTATAATCGTAGCTTGCCCCTAAGATTTGACCGCCCTCAATGTCCTTGAACGCTGCGGAAATGCGCCGAGTAACCCGCATGTTGGCGGTGTCAACCACTTTAGTGTAATAATTTCGAGTAAGCGTTGAGCGGTAGGCGCGCAGTAAAAAAACTGCCTCCTCCACGCAACCCTCGCACTGCCTGAGCGCAAGCGCTGCATAGGATTTTGCGTAAAGCCCGGCTTCGCTCATTACACGCTCAACCAATAATGAGAGTTTATGCTCAATTGCTTCCACTTCAATTTCAAGGTCTGTTCCACTTTTATAAAATTCCAAGAGCCGTATGCTCTCTTCGATTGCTTCCTTTCCTCCGGAAACTGCCACATATGCCATAATAATGACCATACCTTTCAAAAACTTTAAGCACAAAACGACCATGCAAAGGTATGGTCATTAACGTGCATCATTTGCGGTTCCCCGCAGGGGGAGCAAATCGCACATTCCCAGTAGTTTGAATTTATTCAAACTACCACCTCCATTTTAGTCAGGCGGGGAATTGCAGTCAGTTTCCCTTCCCCTGATATGAATAACAAATCAATACCTTGAGGGTATTCGTAATGTTGAGCATCACGAATAGCGATTGCGTCTCTCATTGTTTGCGTCACATGAACCTCTGAGCGTCCGTCAATGCCGGGACCGTAGAGAGTCAGCGGAATCAGCGGCTGACCATTATCTGAGATAATAAGCATTGCACTTTTATGCGGATTTATAAGCGTGCCGCATTTTGCTGTCTCCATAGCATTTTGTAGTTCATCAGACTGACAGACAAACACAAAGTCCGCCGATTCTAGACTCGCCTCCGCCGCCAGGGTGTATGATATTATTTCGCTTGACAGGCTCTGTTCTCCGCATACGTGGAAACTCACTTCGTTATCCAAAAGAGCGAAAGCTACCGCCAAACACACAGCATAGTTTCCATATAGCTTTTCCACAAATTTTCCAAGGTCGACAATCCGCGACGGGTTTGCCATTGCTTCTAAAATGAGTCTAAAGACCTCTTGGCAGTCAAAAACCATATCAAAGCTATGTTTTTTTGAAAGAACTGTCATCTTGCGGCACCTCCTCGTCCATTGAGCTAAAATTGACCATTGTTTTCAAATGCATGGCGTTTTCACGGCGGAGGACGTTTTCCTGATTTTTCTCAAGCGATAAAAGCTCGTCCATATCGTCAAACACTCCTTTGTTTATTGCCGCATCGATTATTGCCATATTCAGTGTTTTGTCCGTGTCGTCGCCCATGTTCACAGCCATGCCTTTTGCACCATCAAGCTCAACAATTGCTTCGCATACAATTACTTCACCTATGTAAAACATGCCCTGCTTCACGGGGTCACGCATTTTTATCATCGCAAGGGTTTTTGCGGGCTCTTTAATAACCACAATCGGGTGAGCCTTTATAACTCTCGCAGACAGGGCTGCAATAACAGCCCTGTCCGCTTTCGCTAAAATTTTAGTAAGACGTTTTTTTTCCAAGATACTACCTCATTACGTCGTAGAAAGAGTCGTCCACATCTATGAATCGCTCATAACGTGTGCGTCTGAAAGTCGCACGATAAACTTCGGGGTCGGGTGTAAATATGAGTGGATTCATGGTTGTAGAGTCTGATAAGAGCGCTTGCGTAATAGCGGCTATTTCTTCAGGCGTAAAGTTGTCGCCATTATATGCGATGGGGAAGTTTGGTACCGCAATTGAGCGGATTATTCTGAATTCCATACCGTCCATTCCTGTAAAGGGAGCTTCTACACCTTGACGCAGTGCGTAAATCGAGCCTGTAGCGTTTTCTTCGCCATACACAAGTTCTACATAGGCTTGTACACAGGTGTCGCAGAATGTAGCAACTTCTACGCGCCCATCAAGCAAGTTAAACATTGCACCTTGGTGAGATACGCCGAATATTTGCTGACTAAAGAATCCGTTCGGTCCGGCATCGAGAATTATATCCTCGTCAATGCCCGGCCATGAATCTGAAAATTCCTCGATGATTGTTCCTACGGGAACAACAAACCCTGATGTGGAAGCCGCTGATACAAATGACATGCTGCGCCCTTGAATGTTTTGTATACACCAGCCGTCGCCATCACGGAACTCATCTTCAATGTCTCTATTTACTGCAAGCCAGCCGAAGTAAACAGCATCGTCGAGCGTACCGGATGGTCCGGAGGACACCACCAGAATATTGACGGCGGGGTTGCGGTCGCGCGCCATGATATAGCCAACAGGTCCCATTGTTGCGAGGTCTGCTTGCCCACCCGCTATCGCCTCTATTGCGATTACATAGTCTGTTGTGAGCATATGTTCTACGGGTCTGCCTGTGGCTTCATAGATAATCCTGCCGAACTCGTTGCGGGCATCCGTGTATATCGCTGAAGATTCATTTGGGTACCACACGAATACTATTGGGTCTGTGTTTCCGCCGTTTGCTGCACCTGCGTCATCAGCGCACCCCACAACGCCTATGGCTAATAGGGTAAACATTGACACAAGGAGCATGGTTGAAATTAATTTCTTAATCATTTTTTGCTTTCTCACTTTCTTGTACCTCATACTTAAATTAATATTTATGGATGATTCTTTCCACAAAACGATTGTATCCATGCAATGTAAAATCTATAATCGTCAAGCTGTAAAAATATAGTAATTAATTATTTTGAGATAACCCCTTCTGTAAAATTATGGTAAGTAATGTGTTACTCCGAGACAGTTTCCAAGCGGTTTGCAGTAGCTTTTGGAAAGCTGTTTCTTATTGCGTTTTTGCGGCAACGGATTATGAAGAGCAAAATCGAAGCAGCAAGCGCAGTTACTACTAATATATACGGCATCAAGGTAGTTTCCGGCAAGGACGTGTAATCGCTTAGCAGTGGTGTCACCAAACCTTCCCCTGCCTCAAGCGCGGCTATAAGCCCTTCGCGTAGTTCTGCGTACAGAAAAAGGTCTCTGTAGCCAATTATCACCAGTGGCACTAAGCGTCTTTCTTCTGCAATATTTAGCATATCGTGATAGCGCCTGATTATTTCACGGTCTGCATCAACGTCACGGTTGTAGCTGATAAGGCGGACATAGCTTTTTTGTCCGTCGACCATCACATACTCAGGCAGATTGTTCATTATTGGTGATATTTCATAACAAAATGGGCACCATGGTGTATAAAAGTACAAAACTACGCTGTCTCCAATGGATATGTTGTCATAGGGGCGGTCATCTCTCGGAGATACTACTGCCCCCTCCGGCATGTACGGCACTTGTCTCACTGCCGTTTCAAGCTCCTGCTCCATCGAATATTCATCATAGTCGCAATCTTCACATCCTCCGCCTTGGCTTCGGACTTCAAAGAAAGCAGCACTTTCAGCATGTGTAGGTGCAAATAAAAAGGCACCTGAAATCAGCATGCCCATTGCCACAACTCGAATTATTGCAATAAATTTTCTGTACATAGTTTTCTCCTCACAAAACTGATTGTTTTTGTGAGTAATTATAAGTTTTTTATGTAAAATCTGAAATCAATGTTTAGTAAAAGTCCTGTAAGAAATGAGGGGGCAGGACGGCGGCAAGACAGGGGGACGGTTCCTCTGTCTTGCCGCCTTGTCGCAAAAAAAATGCGGGCGATATCTGCTCCAAGATATCGCCCTTAGGACAACTATATAGTTACTGTAGCTTCTTTGGCGCGTGTGGTGCTTTAATACTTTCCGAAGTCTGAGTCGTTTGTGTCCGTGCTTGCTGTTGCCGGTGCCAGTTCAAATCGCTCGGCGTCCACTGGAGCTTGTAGTTTTGCAAGACCTTCACCTACTTTTAGTTTGAAGCGAGAAACCAGCTCTTCTAACATCAGCGATTGACCACTCATTTCTTCTGATGCTGCTGCGGATTGTTCTGCGGTTGCGCTGTTTTGTTGAACTACTGATGCCACTTGGTCTATACCCTCGTTGATTTGGGAGATTCCTGCAGCTTGCTCCTCGGATGATTCCGCTATTTTACCAACGAGTTGACTGCTCTCGCCTATGCCTGTTACAATTTCGCCAAGGCTTGTTGCTGTGTCTTCAGCTATGCGTGCGCCTAACTCTGCTTTTTGAATCGAGTTTGCAATCAGGTCGCCTGTGTCTTTTGCTGCTTCTGCACTCTTCGATGCGAGGTTGCGGACTTCTTCTGCTACCACTGCAAATCCCTTACCGTGCTGACCTGCTCTTGCGGCTTCTACTGCGGCATTTAGTGCCAAAATGTTTGTTTGGAATGCGATATCATCTATTGCTTTGATGACTTTGCTTATGTTTTGGCTGGCTTCGTTGATTTCTCTGACCGCTTCGGTCATTTCACCCATTTGCTGACTTCCTTTTTCTGCGTTGACCATGATTGTCTCGGCAAGCGTTGCCGCCTCTTCTGCCATCGCCGCATTATTTTTGGTTTTTTCTGCGATTTCTCCGATTGATGCTGAGAGTTGCTGTACTGATGCGGCTTGCTCTGTGCTTCCTTGCGCGAGCGATTGAGATCCTTCTGCAATTTGCTTTGAACCTGATGCGACTTGCCCTGTTGCGGTGTTGATTTCCCCGAACATGTTGTTTAGGTCCTCTACCATTTGCTTGAGTGATAATGAAATTGTATCAAGGTCTGACCTTACATTTACATCAAGGTTTAGGTTACCGCTTGCGATTTCTTTGAGTTCTGAGTCAACCACTTCGAGACCTTTAATTATGTCTAGGTAAGAGCTAAACAGTCTTCCAATTTCATCTTTGCGGACTTTATATCCGTTGAGGATTGCACCTTTCTCGGCTGTCAATGATATATTGCCTTCTTTTGCTGTAGATTGCATCCACTCGTCGAGTGTTACCATTGGTTTCGCTACGAGTTTTGAGATGTAAACTGCGAAGAATAGTGCTATTGCCACTGCAACAACTATGACAATTATGATTGTTACCAGCATTGTGCTGAATGTAGCTGTATTGGCAACGTTTTGATCGGCAGCTTGACCGATACGGATAAGCATTAGCTCTTCGAGACCGTCTGAAACCACGTTTGATGTCGAAGCCGCTACCGGGCGAATTTCATCTACGGTGTATTGCAGTGCTATTCTATGGCGCGTATCTTCAAATATATCGGCGACATACAAGCTGTACTGTTCGAATTCACTCATTGCGCTGTCAAAGATTGCTTGAGTTGCTGCAGTTTCTATCGTTGCGTTGAAAGATGCCATGCTTGAGCGAAACATTTCTTCGCGTTGGTTCGCTTCTGCCAATACTGCTTCAAAGCCATCCATTGATGTGGCGAGTATTGCTTCCCGCAATTGTACGCGCAGGCGTTGCATATATTCTGAAGCATAGGCGATGTATATGAGTGAATCAATAAACATAGCTATATCATCATATGGCCCTGCGGCGTGAATTTGTTCAACACGTCTGTTCATCAGGTCGGTGATATAGTCTGCTGCGGAGTTAGATGTTGCTGCGGCAAGCGGTAAAAATTGTTGGATTTCTGCTTGTGTGTCAATAATTACATATGTCTCTCTTATGATGTCTTCAACATATGATTTAAACTGAGCGTATATTTCCATTGTGTTGTAGTAAATTTCTCTGTATCTCGGATTTATAAGGGTTCCCTCATATTCGGCCATACTGCTCTCGAAAGTCTCTACCCTTTGATTGATTTCATTTTCTACTGCATTTAGTTCTGCGACCGTTGTTGATAATTGCGCCTCACGCAGTTGTACGCGCAATCTTTGGAAGTACTCGCGCGCTGCCGCTAGGTCAGCCAGCGGCTCAGTTTGGTGCTCGTACATGGTTTGCGAGCCATCGTTAATTTGCATCATTCCGAAGATGCCGAATGCGGCGACAGTTACGGCTAAAGCTATAACTATCATAAAACTTACCAGTAGTTTTTTCGATACTTTCATGTTTTTCATTGTGTGGGTCTCCTCTTCTATTTATTTATTTTGCTGCCACTTCTGTTGCAGCCGGAGCATGTGGTGCACCTTGCACCTTGACACTTGCGCCGATGGAGAGGTGAATGTTTGGAGCAAATAAAAATCCTCTCTCTCGGCACGCCGAAGAAGAGGAAGTTCCTCTAAAATTTCGGCGGCCGGGCTGTCATAGCTTTTTGCCTTAGACCCCTAGCTTTGCGTCCCTGCCTTTCGGTCAGGTTTGCCTTTATCGATTTTTGAGATGGTATTTTGCTGATACAAAAATCAATGTACACTCGGTACAATAAACATAGCCTAACTTAGTTTGAAAGAAAAATCAATGTCTATACTGAGAACAAAATAATAATAATTTGTGAAGAAACATTTTTTTTGAGTGTCTTCATTTCTTTACTTTTCCTTGATTTTGTGATATTATTTAGCAATTAGACATATTGTGAATATTGTGTAAAATGTTAACGAGGGATAATTTATGCTGGAAAAGCTGAAGGAACTTGAAGAGAAATATAATGCGTTACAGAAGCGCATGGAGGATTCAGAGGTCTACTCTGACCCTGCGCTTTATGCAAAGCTTGCGAGAGAGCAAAAGGAAATTCAGCCTGTTGTTGATGTTTTTAAGCTCTATGAAAAGTCCATTCGGGATATGGATGGCGCTAGGGAACTCATGAATGACCCTGATTTTAAGGAGATGGCACAAGAGGAGTTTTCAGCTGCCGAATCCGATAAAGAGCGGCTTGAAGAGGAGCTTAAATTCTTGCTGTTACCCCGTGACCCAAACGATGATAAGAATGTTATCATAGAAATTCGTGGCGGCGCAGGTGGTGATGAGGCGGCTCTGTTTGCCCATTCGCTCTACCGTATGTATACGATGTATGCGGAGACTAAGCGGTGGAAAGCCGAGATTGCCAATCTCAATGAAACCGAGCTTGGTGGTGTAAAGGAAGTCAGCTTCATTATTGAAGGTGACGGTGCTTATTCCCGCTTTAAATTTGAAAGTGGTGTGCATCGTGTACAGAGAGTGCCTGAGACTGAGACTTCGGGGCGCATTCACACGAGTACGGTGACTGTTGCTGTTTTACCTGAAGTTGAGGAGGTTGACTTTGAAATTAATCCTACTGACCTCAATATCGACACTTTCAGGGCAAGCGGCGCAGGTGGTCAGCATGTCAACAAGACTGAGTCTGCCATACGCATAACTCACTTGCCCACAGGCACTGTTGTTGAGTGCCAAGATGAGCGCAGTCAACATAAAAACAAAGATAGGGCAATGAAAATTCTCGCATCGCGGCTCTATGAGGTTGAGCGGCAAAAGCAGGAGGCTGAGCAGGCGGCACAGCGGAAGAGTCAGGTTGGTACGGGCGACCGCTCGGAGAGGATTCGGACTTACAATTATCCGCAGGGGCGAGTCACCGATCACAGGATAGGCCTTACATTATATAAACTTGAGCAGATTATGAATGGTGCGCTTGATGAGGTCATTGATGCTCTTATTATGGCTGATAGGGCCGAAGCCTTGAAGGCTTCGGGAGAATAGGGGGATAGATAAGGCATATGTATATTGTAGGAATCACCGGCCCGTCGGGAGCGGGTAAAACAATGGCTTTACTTTCGCTTGAAAAGATGGGCGCTCTGCCGCTTGACTGTGACTTGATTTATCATGAACTCCTTTACAGTAATGAGAAGATGACGGCTGAGATAGATTCACGTTTTCCCGGTGTTTTAACTGATGGCAAAGTTGACCGTAAGAAACTTAGGGAGATAGTGTTTAAAGATCCCGCTGCACTTTCTGACCTGAATGCTATTACACATAAATTTGTGTGGAATGCTCTGAATCTTGAAATTTCAACGTTTAACAAACGTGGCGGAGAGATTGTCGCCATTGATGCTATTGCTCTGGTTGAAAGCTCTTTTAATGAAGAATGCGACATCGTAATCGGAATTCTGGCTCCTAAGGAGCTACGCATATCTCGAATTATGGAGCGTGATGATCTAACAAGAGAGCAGGCAGAGACGAGGGTCTCAGCGCAACAAGATGATAGTTTTTACATAGAAAACTGCGAATATATTTTAGAAAACACTTATGAAGATCAAATCGAATTTGCAGCGAAATGCGACGAGTTTTTTAGCAAACTCTTGGGTGGTTATGTGTGGGAAACTGCGTTTTCACCGTCTAAGCAACGCTGATAATAAAAGCAATTAAATTTGAGGGAGCAAGTGATGCACAAAAAATCCATGCCTTTTCATGGATAATTTGTGCCTAAAGATTACTGAAAGGAATGGATTTTAAAATGTCAAACAATCAAGAACTGAAGACAATAATCGACGAGTGGTTCAACAAAAACGAAAGCAATATGCTCAACGACCTTGGAAAACTAATTGAAATCAACAGTGTCGCAGGTAAAAAAGAGGAAGGTGCGCCATACGGTACGGAGTCTCGCAAGGCACTCACTGTTGCTGAGTCTATGCTTAAAGACAAGGGCTTTGATGTCAATGTGTTTGAAGATATGGTCATCACATCAACTTTCGGTCCGAACCCTCCTGAGCTTGGAATTCTTGCACATCTTGACATTGTCGCAGCGGGTGAGGGCTGGGAAACAGATCCGTTTAAGTTAACAGAAAAAGACGGCATTCTCTATGCTCGAGGTGTTGTAGATAACAAAGGTCCTGCTGTTGCCGCTATTTACGCGGTTTGTTGCGTGCGTGATATTTGTCCGAATCTTACGCACGGTGTTCAACTCATTTTCGGCTCAGGTGAGGAAATAGGCTGGGATGATATTAAGCAGTATGTGAAAAAGAACACTACTCCGCCAAATGTTTTCACTCCTGACGCTGAGTTCCCGATTGTTAACATTGAAAAAGGTCGTTTTATGCCTGTTTTTGGCGCAAAGTGGGAAAAAGATACTTCTCTGCCACGCGTGGTGTCCGTAACCGGTGGAACAACACCAAATATTGTTCCCAATAGAGCGGTGGCGACTATCGAGGGCCTATCTTTGGAAGATACACAGCGTTTTTGTGCTGAGTTTTCAGAAAAGACAGGTGCGACTTTGACAGCTTGTGCTGACGGTGGACTCATCTCTATCACTGCCGATGGTACTGCGGCTCATGCCAGTTTGCCGCATCTTGGAAATAATGCTCAAACAGCTCTCATTGAAATGCTTGCGGCTATGCCTTTTGCAAAGAGTGATGGCTTTGAATATCTCTGTAAACTAAATCGCCTGTTCCCACACGGGGACAATGTCGGCAAGGCTATCGGAATTTATTTCAAGGATGATAAGACCGGGGAGATAACTGTCAATTTTGGTGTTCTGCGCTTTACCGAGTATGAGTTTTCCGGAAACTTTGATTCTCGCACACCCAGTGCCGCCGATGATGCTGATTTGTTTGGGCTGACTAAGGCAGCTCTCGATAAAGAGGGTATTGCGATTTCCATGCATCAGATAAATGGTTGTCACCACACTCCTGAGGAGACTCCTTTTGTGCAAAAGCTTCTCAGTATCTACGAAGATTACACAGGCGAGGAACGCAAATGCCTTGCCATCGGTGGGCAGACGTATGTGCATGAGATTGACGGTGGTGTCGCTTTTGGTATGGTCATGCCCGACACTCCTGACCATAATAATGTACACAACGCAGGCGAATACATCCGCAAGGATAGATTTCTCATGAATGCGAAGATGTTCGCAAAGGCTATTGTTGACGTTTGCGGATAAGAACAGAGATAAGTAATGGATAAGCTTTGGACTCGCGATTTTACAATTTTGACTTTTGGGTCAGTGGTTTCTGTTTTCGGGAATGCGTTGGCAAGCTTTGCTATTAGCTTGATGGTGCTTGATTATAGTGAGTCTGTTTTTTTGTTTGTCCTTTTTATGGTGACTTTTAATCTCCCTCGGATTTTTGCTCCTCTGCTTGCGGGGCCTTTGCTTGATGCTTTTTCTCGGCGTAAGACGATTTATACTATGGACTTTGTTTCGGCGGGGCTTTTTATTTTTCTGTTCTTCCTGCTTTCCGGCGGTTTTTTCAACTATCCGCTCTTGCTCGCCTTGACGTTTTTTAAGGGTACTGTCGATAGTATTTATTTTGTGGCTTATGAGAGCCTTTATCCTGTTTTGGTCGCTAAGGGGAATTTTCGGAAAGCTTATTCCGTCTCGTCGATGATAATGCCGCTTTCTGCTGTTATGATGCCTGTTGCGGCGTTTTTGTATGATACTATTGGGGTAGCTCAGATTCTGCTCTACTCTTCGATTGCGTTTTTAGTTGCGGCTGTTTTGGAGACGCAGATTCGTGTCGATGAAACTCATCTCCGTGAAGATGGCGAAAAGTATCGGTTTTCTGAGTTTACTACAAGTCTCCGTGAGGGAATTGCCTATATTAAAAAGGAAAAAGGTTTGCAGGTTATAACTGCTTACTTTTTTGTGGCGATGTTTGCATTTTCGTCACACTCGCTTCTCTTGCCCTATTTTAACGAGACTCCTGGTCTCAGCGTCATGCTCTATACACTTGTTATGGGAGCGGCTGTTTTCGGGCGTTTTGTCGGCGGTGCTATTCAGTACAAGGTTGAACTGCCTAAAGAAAAAAAGTTTATGATTGCGATGACTGTTTACATCGTATCAAGTTTTGTTGAGATAGGTTTTTTGTTTACTCCTGTGGTAATTATGGCGATTTTAATGTTTACTACAGGTGTTTTGACTGTGACGAGCTTTAATATCAGAATGTCCTCTACGCAAGATTATATCCCCGATGAAACGCGTGCAAGGTACAACGGCGCTTTCCAAATGATTATGACCCTTGGTACAGTTTCGGGTCAACTTATCGCCGGAGCACTCGCTGAGGTGATTCCGATTCGGGCTGTTGTTGTGATTTACGGAACAATTGTTTTGATGGCGGCAATCTTTATAATGTGGCGCGGGCGTAGGCATGTTATTCCGATTTTTAACCGAAATGTGTAAAGGGTTGGCGTAAGCCGAAGTGTAGCGAGGCGAAAGGAATGGTCATTTTTCATGAAAACGATTTTTGCTGTTAGACTAGCTGAACTACGTGTTGAGCGGGGCATGAATCAGCGGCAGGTGTCGGGGGATCTCGGTGTGTCGCAGGCTGTGCTTTCGCATTATGAGAATGGTTTGCGTGAGCCTAAACTTGAGTTTGTATTAAAGCTTTGCTCATATTACGATGTTACGTCCGATTATCTCCTCGGACGCAGTGACGAGCGTGCGGACGCCACTACTAGACTTTCAGACATGATTTGTGATAAAATCAGTACGCTTGAAGAATTGAGAGCTCAAGAGAAACAAATCATTGATGGATTAATATCTTTATGCAAAGAACAGACAGAGACGTAGGGGTGGCATTTTGCCGCCGCAGGCAACACGAATGTTGCTCCTACGTGAAGATATGAGGAGAACACAGATGCAAGATAAAATTCGTAATTTTTCAATTATTGCACATATAGACCACGGAAAGTCAACACTTGCCGACAGGTTGCTTGAGCGTTGCGGTGCAATAGATCAGCACGATATGGAAGAGCAAGTTCTTGACAATATGGAACTGGAAAAAGAGCGCGGGATAACTATTAAGGCGCGAGCTGTCGGTATGAATTATACCGCTCCCGATGGGGAAGTTTATAAACTCAATTTGATTGATACACCGGGGCATGTGGACTTTAACTACGAGGTTTCTCGCTCGCTTGCGGCGTGTGAGGGCGCTATTTTAGTTGTCGATGCGGCGCAGGGTGTTGAAGCGCAAACTTTGGCAAACACATACTTGGCACTTGACAACAACCTTGAAATTTTGCCTGTCATAAACAAAATCGACTTAATCGCCGCCGACCCTGCCAGAGTCAAAAAAGAGGTTGAGGATATAATCGGAATTCCTGCGGACCATGCTCCTGAAATTTCTGCAAAAAAGGGTATCGGAATCGACGACGTGCTTGAGAAAATCGTCACTGAGATTCCCCCGCCTAAGGGTGACTCCAATGCACCGCTCCGAGCGCTTATTTTTGACAGTCAATATGACCTCTATAAAGGCGTTATTGTCTATCTCAGAGTGCTTGATGGTCAGCTCAAAACGGGAATGAATGTTAAGTTTATGGCGACTGACGCTGAATATAAGATTGTGGAAATTGGGCATCTGCGCCCTATCGGCATGGAGCCTTGTGATATCCTATCTGCCGGTGATGTCGGGTATCTGACGGCAAGTATTAAAGATGTCGCTGACACGACTGTCGGCGATACTGTTACTGACGCTGATAGCCCTGCGAGTGAGCCTTTGCCGGGGTATAAGGCGGTGCAGTCTATGGTTTTTTCCGGGCTGTATACGTCTGATGGGGCTAAATATCCCGACCTGCGAGATGCGCTTGAAAAGCTAAAGCTCAACGATGCCGCGCTCACCTATGAGCCTGAATCATCAGCGGCTCTTGGGTTTGGTTTTCGTTGCGGCTTCCTCGGTCTTTTGCATATGGAAATTATCGGCGAAAGGCTTGAGCGTGAATATAATTTAGACCTCATAATGACTGCGCCGAGTGTCATTTACAGGGTCACAAAAACCGACGGAACTGTCATTATGGTTGACAATCCGCTCAACTATCCTGAGCCGTCCATCATCGCTGAAGCTGAAGAGCCGTTTATTAGTGCGTCTATCATCTGCCCGCCTGATTTTGTCGGCAGTATTATGGATTTGTGCCAAGACAGGCGCGGCGACTATAAGGAGATGATTTATCTCGACACTTCGAGGGTTGAGCTTAGATATGACATGCCGCTCAACGAAATTATCTATGATTTCTTTGATGCTTTAAAATCCCGCAGTCGCGGGTATGCTTCGCTTGATTATGATTTTCTCGGCTATCGTGTTTCGAGCTTGGTCAGGCTTGATATTCTGCTCAATGGTGAGATTGTTGATGCCCTTTCGTTTATCGTGCATAAGGACAAGGCGTATGCGCGTGGGCGCAAGATTGTCGAAAAGCTAAAAGAAAACATTCCACGCCAGCTATTCGAGGTGCCGGTGCAGGCGGCTATAGGCGGAAAAATCATTGCACGTGAGACTATCAGGGCGATGCGTAAAGATGTTCTCGCAAAATGCTATGGCGGTGACATTACCCGTAAGAAAAAGCTCCTCGAAAAGCAAAAAGAGGGTAAAAAACGTATGCGCAGCCTAGGCAGTGTAAACGTCCCGCAAGAGGCGTTCATGGCGGTGTTGAAGTTAGATGAGTAGGGGACGATGGCAATCGTCCCGCAATACCACAGGAGGGTTCTTGGGAGATTGTTTATATGTAACCCGGTGGGGTTGCATATGTTGGGCATTGGGAGTATAATCACAGCTTGAAAGGATGTGTCATAATTTATGAAACTCTATAACACAATGACAATGAGTAAAGAGGACTTTGTGCCTTTGGAAGATGGAAAAGTCAAGCTCTATGCCTGCGGGCCTACTGTCTATAATTACTTTCACATCGGCAACGCCAGGCCGCTTATTATATTTGACGTTCTACGCCGTTATTTTGAGTACCGGGGGTATGATGTAACACTGGTTCAGAACTTCACGGATATCGACGATAGAATTATAGTCCGCGCGAATAATGATGGTACGAGCATTGAAAGCGTTACCGAGAAGTTTATTTCCGAATATTTTATTGATGCCAAAGGGCTCGGAGTGCGTGAAGCTACCATTCACCCAAAGGCTACGGAAAATGTCGCTGAAATTATCGCTATGATCGAGACTTTGATTGAAAAGGGTCACGCCTATGAGCTCGACGGTGATGTGTATTACCGCACGACCAGTTTTGCTGATTACGGCAAACTCTCAAGGCAGGATATGGACGAGCTCAGAGCGGGTGCGCGCATTGATGTCACTGAAACTAAAGAAACTCCGATGGACTTTGCCCTTTGGAAATCAGCAAAACCCGGTGAACCCTTCTGGGAATCCCCTTGGGGGAATGGCAGACCGGGCTGGCATATCGAATGTTCGGCAATGGCAAAGAGGTATCTCGGAGAAACCATAGATATTCATTGCGGCGGGCAGGATTTGATCTTCCCACACCATGAGAATGAAATCGCTCAATCTGAGGGGGCAAACGGTGCTCAGTTTGTTCGTTATTGGTTACACAACGGATTTATCAACATCGACAGTAAGAAGATGTCTAAATCACTCGGCAACTTTTTCACAGTTCGTGAAGCTTCCGATGCCCACAGCTATGAGAGTATCAGAATGTTTATGCTTATGAGTCATTACAGAAGTCCGCTCAACTATTCGAGTGACCTTTTGGTTTCCTCTCAAACTGCACTGGATAGAATCAAAAACGCAAAAGAGCATCTGGAATTTCTCGCAATCAACGGCACGGATTCCATCAAGGGCGAGGAGCAGGAATTTATTTCGTCACTTTCGCAGTATAAAGAGCGTTTCTGTGACGCTATGGACGACGACCTAAATACCGCAGATGCAATCTCTGTGATTTTTGAGCTTGTACGCGAGGCTAACACGCTCGGTGCATTAACCGAGCCTTCAAAAGAGTTTGCCAAGGCCGCACTCTCCATGTTAACAGAACTCACCGATGTTTTGGGGTTACTGTACGGCGACGCCGACAGTGCAAGTGCAGAGCCTGACGCCGAGGTCGAAGCGTTAATTGAAGCGAGAACGGTTGCCAGAAGCGAAAAGAACTGGGCAGCGGCGGATAGAATAAGAGGTAAGCTCACAGAAATGGGAATAACCCTTGAGGATACGCCTCAGGGAGTAAAATGGAAACGCGGATAAATATGTAGGGGCGACCGTCTCGGTCGCCCGCTCTTGTCGCACGCACCATGTCAGCGGAGCAAACTGCCCAGCTTCTGTGGGGACTCTTAGTTTCCCGCAGTCCGCCGCAAGGTTACGATAAACCCGTCTATGTTGTTTCCTGAAATTTCATGGGATACGCCGCTTGGTATGCGTATGTCTAGTTCGTCTGTGAAGAATATTTCATAAATTGCGCCAGCCAGCTCAAAAGTTAAGGGTGAGTAGAAAGAATATCCCCTGATATAGTCTATGTAATCTTCAAGTAACAGCTCATTTTGAAACACTATAAAGGAATGCGGTTTACCTATGTAGCGAAAGTGCCATGGCTCGTAGGCTACTCTTGTTGTGTCGAAACTGTTTTGCGGATATCTCAGGATAAAACCGAATCTGTGGGCATTTTCGCTAAACCACGCGCTTACACCTGTTCCTGTAAAGTTTCTCTGATACCCTACATAAATTCCCAAATCTATTGCGAGCCCTGTGTGATGTTCGCTGTGTCCCGGCTCGGCGACCCAACGCAGGGCTTCTTCGCGTCCCAATAAATTAATTCTTGCCGTCAAAACTGCCTGCTGTGCTTCCAAGCCGCGAAATGCGCTGATTATTACAACTGTTTCGTCACTTGTTTCCTCGGTGTATGCCGCCATCATTGCATCCAACGTCGGGATTATGGCATGGTATAGATAGTGATTTGCACCCAGAACACCATAGGTTCCGGTGCTTTCGGTCAATAGGCTTGCAAGCCCGTCGTCTACGGGAAATTCAAATGGATGCTCGTGATTTACTAAGATAAGAGACCCGGCGAATATGTCGGATTCATTCATGCTAAAAAAGATGTAACCGAGCGATGGTTCAGAATGCTCCTCTCCTTCACTGTAATCAATGGCTTCGCCACCCTGCACATTTAGTGAAGCTCCGTTATTAATGTTTCGCACTTCATCGTAAGGTTCCGCTTCACGTGTCGAAAAAGAATAAACGAATACCCCTACCACCAACATCAATAGTAATACGAGGTATATGTAAACAAATTTAATTTTACGTTTTCTTTGCACGTTTTTCTCCTCGGCACTATACGACTTTCGCTAAGAACTCTTGTAATCTTGGACTTTCCGGGCTTGTAAAGAACGTTTTTGGCTCTGCCTGTTCCACAATTACGCCCTCGTCCATGAATAATATGCGATTTCCTACCTCACGGGCAAACCCCATTTCGTGTGTGACCAAAACCATTGTCATGCCCTCATTTGCCAAGTCACCTATCAAATCTAAAACTTCACCTACCATCTCAGGGTCCAGAGCACTGGTTGGTTCATCGAAAAGCATAACCTTTGGTTCCATTGCAAGCGCTCTGACAATTGCGACTCTTTGCTTTTGCCCGCCTGAAAGTGTTGAGGGATAGCTCTCCGCTTTATCGGCAAGCCCAATTCTGTCCAGCAGGCGTTTAGCGGTTTCAATTGCCTCTGCTTTCGAGTTTTTTTTGAGCGTTATTGGAGCTAACGTTATATTTTCAACAACAGACAAATGCGGAAACAGATTGAAATGCTGAAACACCATGCCTATTCTTTGGCGGTACGCATTTAGCTGTTTCCCTTTTCTATATCCTGCGACGTTTTCATCTTCAAACCAAATTTCGCCGCCTGTGGGGAACTCCATAAGGTTCAGACATCGCAAAAATGTACTTTTTCCACTCCCCGAAGGGCCGATAACAACGACCTTTTCGCCCAAAGATATTTCCTCGTCTATTCCACGAAGCACCTCAAGGTCATCAAAAGATTTAGTTAAACCAACAACTTTAATCATCTCTCGCAATCCCTTTCCTCTTTAGTTTCGCAACAGGTCTGCCCGTGCTACGGTCACTCTTGCTGAGAGATTTTTCCATTTTGCGAATAAGAAACTCCAAGAACAATACTAAAATCAGATATATAGCCGCTACGAAAAACAGAGGCGTTGGGTCAAAGGTGCGACCTCTGATTATGTTACCTATTTGGGTGACATCGGTGATTGCCGCCATGCCGGCAATTGATGTCTCTTTCAGCAGGGCAATAAACTCATTGCCAAAAGCAGGCAGACAACTCTTTATAGCCTGCGGCAGAACAACTTTAATCATGGTCTGAGCATACGAGAGTCCCAAACTTCGCCCTGCTTCGGACTGTCCCTTATCAATGCTTGCAATACCTGCTCTAAAGACCTCTGAGACATAGGCACCGGAGTTTACTCCGAAAGCGATAGACGCGATGAGCACAGAATTTCGGGAAGATGCCAAAATTACAAGCGCCCAAACTAATAGCTGTACAACCATAGGAATCCCGCGGATAACAGAGATGTACAGCTTAGCCAGGCGATCTAATATAATGAGTATTGGGTTGGGTTTTGCGCTACTGTCATAAGTAACGCGAATGATGGCGATAGTAAGCCCAAGCAGCAGACCAATGAGGAGTGCAAAGAACGTCACTGTGAGTGTAAGTTCCAAGCCTGACAACCAAAGCCGCCACCGCTCATCATGAATCATATTACGATAAAATGCAGATGTAATGGTGTCTATCAAATCAAACATAAGGGAGAATTAACCTTCCGATGTATTTCTGCTTGCTCGGTCAGACGTAGATAATTTGCTACGTCTGACCGAACAACTCATTAACCCCTGACAATAGTTACAAGTCCTGTCGTAAAATACCCTTGCGAGAAATCTACAAATTCACGGCGTTCTTCAGTGATGGTCATGCCTGCAAGCCCAAAGTCAACTTGTCCTGTTTGGACGTGCGGAATGATGGCACCGAAATCCATGTTAATAATTTCAATTTCGTAACCTATCAAGTCGCCGATGGCGTTTACCAGACAGACATCGAACCCGACAATTACTCCACCCTCAAAGAACTCAAAAGGTTCAAAGCCTGCTGAAGTGCCCATACGCAGCGTTCCGTTAGGATGTGTAGTCCCGGCAGGGCTAACGTAACGAGATGCATCAGGGTTTTCGGTTATCCAGTAGTCGTAGATAGCGGCAAGCGTACCGTTATCTCGCAGAGTATCAAGTGCTTCATTAAACAGAGCGGTATATTCACTGCCCAGCGCAAATGCGATTCCATATTGCTCGGTAGTCAGATAGTCTCCCAAAATCACAAGCCCTTCATTGTGAAAGACAAATCTTGCGGCAGGAAGGTTGTCGATAACCACAGCGTCAACGGAGCCATTGAGAAGCGCCATGATAGCGTCAGCACCTTCGGGAAATGCGTCAACTGTTGCATCAGGGAAATTGTCATCTACAAAGATATGTCCTGTGGTGTCGCGCTGAACACCGATAACGGCGGTCGCCAAATCGTCAATTGATGTAATTGAATCAGTGTCGTCTGCACATGCAGTAATTAGTAGAACCGAAGCCAAAATAAGAATAAGAATACTTGCTTTTTTCATTTTTGTATGCCTCCACATTTTAAATTTGAATAAGCATACAGCAAATGCGAATATTTATCAATCGGCAAACTTTACAAAAAGACTGAATATTTATGCACTTTCATGTGTGATTAGTCGAAAAACTATCAAAATAGCCTGCTAAGTCCTCAAGTGTACCTTCTTTGTACTCAAAGTTTTCCGATGGTGGGTCGCCCTCAACATAGCCGCTAACCAAAAACCCCTCAATGCCAAGTGAACAGGCAATCATGTCCTCTGATGGGTTGTTTCCAACCATCAGGCACTCATTAGGCTCACGATCGATGATTTTGAGCACTTGCTCATAATACCCAAGACTTGGTTTGCAAAATGAGCTGTTTCCATAATGTGTCACATGTGAAAAGTCCGAGATACAAAGATTTATCCAACTCAACCTAGTTTCCACAGCACACTCCGGGAATAGCGGGTTGGTCGCCAACACTACTTGAAAGCCTTTTTTTGCCATATCTTTCACGAGCTTTGCCGAAATATCGCTAGGCTCTGCGATGGCTCTCACTTCATCAAACTCTTTTGTATAAAAGCTGTCACATGCCGCTTCGGCACGGACGACATCTTCTTCTGAAAGATTCAAACTTTTTGAAAAAGTATTCCAAAAACGCTCCTTATTGAGTTTCGACCCATCATTTTTGACCATTGCATAAGTACCCGCCCACAGAGCATCAATACCCGGCTTAGGCTCATAACCTAATCGGTCAAAGATTTTTGCCAATTTTGAGATATATGCAGACAAAAACTCTTTTTGACCCATTCTCAATAGCGTTCCGTCTAAATCAAACAGTATTGTGTTGACCATATACTTTCCTTTTTTCCTTACTTTCTTGTTGTAAGTGCCTTAAAGTGCCGAAACCAGCGCTTATTTGCATTTTGTAATTTGTTGGTTGTTTTTCGCTTTTTCGAGCAAGTAAAGCTCTGTACAATATACATCATTAGTGAAATAAATGCAACAAATTTTCCTTGCAATTTCTTGGTAATGCTTGTATAATACCATAGCGGTAGAATATTTTAAATATTGGAGGAATACATATGGGTGGCGGCATTGAATTAATTGTAATGTTAGTAGTTATGGTAGCTATCTTCTACTTCTTTATGATTAGACCTGAGAGCAAGAAGAAGAAAGCACTTGCTGCGATGAGAGAATCTCTTGCAGTCGGCGACACAATTACAACAATAGGCGGAATCATTGGAAAAGTTGTGTCTATAAAAGACGAAAAAATCACATTTGAAACCAGCGAGGACAGGGTGCGCGTTCAAGTTGCAAAATGGGCAATCTCTACAGTTGGCAAGCAAACGGGCGAAGAAGACCCCTCAAATGCCCCGCGATAAAGCGCCATAGAGACACAAATCTTCCCCTGCTATACACATTAGCAGGGGTTTTCCATTATAGGCGAGAATAAATAGGAGCCGTCCCCCTGTCTTAAAGGAGTGCCATGGATAGCATTGAACAACCCGTAGAGCCACAACAACCGTGGGAGCCGAATAGGCGTGATTACCGAATAGTATGCACAAAACTTGGGCTTACCATGTGTGTCTATTTCATATGCAGGTTTGTTGGCGGAGAATTTGCCGGCTTAATTGGCAGGTTTATGACCGCTGTGGACAATAACATAGTTTTCCTTTTGCAGTATACGATACTGCTTATATTTATCTATGTACTTCCCCTGCTTTTTGCAATGGTTATCTTCAAAAGCCGTGTGTTCTATAAAGGCAAGCTCGCCGCTCTTTATAAAATCCCCAAACGCCACGCCAGAGCGCTTGGCACATTTCCTGCTACTTTTGGACTCGGGCACGGCACGGCACTACTTACTCTTCTTTTAGCCTACATAATCGGCAGATTTACAGGTGGAGAAACACTTATAGAGCAACTGTTTCAGCCGACTGCGCTTCAACCGGCAACGGGTGCTGTACACCTCATTGCAATGGTTTTCATGATTGTTGTGGTTGCTCCGGTTTTTGAGGAATTTCTCACCAGAGGAATTATGTATGATGCCTTGGCTCCCTTTGGTGCCGGCATAGCTATAATCATCAGTTCACTGCTGTTCGGGCTTATGCACGGCAGTCTGTTCATGCTTTTTTACACGACTGCATACGGCTTTGCACTCGGTTACGTGCGTTATGCGACAAACTCGTTATATGTCGTCACCGTACTTCACGCAATTGTAAATGCAATAGGTGCAACAACACTCGTGCTCACATCTCTTGTCACCGTAACAAACGAAGAAAACAGAGCTGTAAATACCATTTACACTATATTTCTGATAACTGTGTTCATCGCAGTAATTGTGGGCATCTGCGTGTTTATTTCAAAAATTCGCTCCATGCATAAATTTAAAATAGATAATCCATGGACTGAGATTGGCCCATGGAAAAAAATGGGGATATTCTTCGTGTCAATCCCTGTAATTGTAATGCTGATACTTGCCGCTAACGAACTTTCACAAGGAATGTTGCTTAGTTTATTAATCGATTAAGAAAAAGGAGTAACTTAAATGCTGTATATACAAAACCTCGAAAAAAGCTACGGGGTTTTTCCCGTACTCAGAGGACTTAACATGAGAGTGCGCAAGGGTGATGTCTATGGTTTTCTCGGTACAAACGGCTGTGGAAAAACCACAACCATGAATATTATCTGCAACATACTCAAAAAGGATACGGGCGAAATTACGTTTGGTAAAGAGGATATAAAAATCGGCTACTTGCCTGAAGCCCCTGCCCTCTACGGCTATATGAACGGCTTTGAATATCTTGATTTCATAGCGGCATGTTGCGAATATGAGGGGGACATAAAAAAACGTACCGCCGAAGTTTTGCAGATTACCGGTATGTATGACAGTGCAAGTAGGCAAATTAAAACCTATTCGCGAGGCATGAACCAGAGGGTCGGAATAGCCGCTGCAATTTACTCAGACCCGGATTTGCTGATTCTTGACGAGCCAACTTCAGCTCTTGATCCTGAGGGCAGAGCGGAGGTTATGGAGATAATAAGCAAATTAGCCAAGGCAGGTTCAACAATTATTCTCTGCACGCACATACTCACGGATGTTGAGCGTGTGGCAAATAAGATAGGCATAATAAGTAAAGGCGTTATGGCGTATGAGGGTGCGCTTGATGATATGAAGCGAGCTTTTGGTGTGGACAATGCCGTTACAGTTCGTCCCGGATTTGGAAGTGATATCGGTGCGGCACTGCAAGGTGTTGATATAATCGAATCTCAACTGGTGGAATTTGATGGCGATATAACATTTTATGCAAAAGAGGGGGTTGCCGAAGCAGAGCTGTTTTATAAGATAGTCACAACACTCGCCGCAAAGCAGATAGTTCCTGAGGGCGTGTGGTTCAGGCGGCTGAGCTTAGAACAAATATATTTAGGCATCACAAATGGCTCTATGGCGCCAGACTACAGTGAAAGGGGGCGGTGAACCGTGCAAACTAAAGCAAGTTTCAAAAAAGAAATTCTTTCATTTTTCCGCACAGGTCGGTTTTATATAATTGCAGGGGTCATAATAGGCCTTGCTCTGTTTTTGCCCCTGCTGCTTGCAGGAATGGCGGCTTTTATTGATGCTGCTGACGAAGCGGGAATTTACAGTGATATCGGCATGGATGTGGGCAATATGACAGGCATGATTACATCATATTCATCCACCGGAGTCACAATGTCGATTAGTGGTGTGGCGGAAATAGGGCTTATCGTTTTCTTGATATTTCTAAACAGAGCAGCGGGTGGTGAGCAAAAACGTCGCACTATAATAATCCCAAAAAGCTCCGGGCTGCGTGGCTTTGGCTATCTCTTCCCGAAATATATAATTTATCCGATAACAGGTTTACTCCTTGGTTTTTTAGGTATGCTTGCATCACACGGAATATCGATACTGCTTTTTGACACAAATGATGTTCTGCCGCTCAATATTGTTATGGCAGGCCTGCTCATAGGTTCAAATCTCGCACTGTATATCTGTTTCCACCTGACACTCGGCACATCGACGGGAAGGTCGGGACTCAGCGCCGCAATATGCATAGTCGCCGCAGTCTTAATGCCGACAGCACTCGGCACTGTCGGAGCAGAAGTCATTTTTAATCCATTCGCAATGAATTTAATTGCAGGTCAAACAATACTTAGCGGGCACCTTTTAGGCGGTCAAGTTCTGGATATAATATTCACACTTATTTTTGCAAAAGGCATAATGGTAATAACATTCTTAGTCGCATTGTTCGCCCAAAATGCCCGAAGAATTGATAACTCCGGAGATGACAAAGAACTCTAATGTTTGGCTTCCGTTCTTTTGTAATTTCTCTCTTTAGGGACTTCACACTCTTGTGTTTCGTTTTTTGGTGGGAGAGTTCCGCTTGACGAGAACTCGACACGAGATTTTTTAAATTCATACATCATCTTATCTGCCTCCGAAAATACATCGTTGTAGGTCTGGTCAGCTGATGCCATAACGGCGTATCCCCATGAGACACTCGGAATAAACTCCTCAGAATTAGGCACAGAACCACATTCCTCAATTGCTCTACTGATGAATTCTTCGGCAAACTCCTCGCTACCGTCGGGAACTAACAGGACAAATTCGTCACCACCAACACGAGCAAGAAATGAGTTGTCCGGTTTTATGCCGGCTAGTGCTTTTGCTATATTTTTGATTAGGTTA
This sequence comes from Oscillospiraceae bacterium, assembly GCA_009787625.1. Taxonomy (GTDB): domain Bacteria; phylum Bacillota; class Clostridia; order Oscillospirales; family Oscillospiraceae; genus WRMH01. The sequence continues at coordinate 210,585 of WQSX01000002.1, read as the reverse complement.
TCACCCTCAATATGACCGTATAAATCGTTTGTCTGTTTGAGCTTATTTATATCTCCAACTATCACTAAAAGAGGAAGATTGTTGCTTTGTATGGCTTTTTCGGAATATTCTATGTAGGCGTTGCGGTTGTATAGCCCTGTAAGCGTATCAATGAGTGCAATCTCTTCAAAATATCTCAGTTTTGTGTAAAGGTGGGTCACATCAGCAATTTCGACAATATATCCCATCATGTGCTTTTTATTTCCGACCTCATGAACTCGCTGCATAAGGTGAGACTCATTGTTGTCGTCGGTCTTAATAATGAAAATGTCGTTGCTGTGCCTGGAAACCCTGCCTGAAGTCGCACTCAGAACACGCTTTAAATAGTTGCAGTAGTTTTCTTTATACATGGGTTTCGGAAGCAGATTGTTTTCAGTCCAATCCCTGCGGTTCCAGTCCAAAATAAGCTGTCTTTTATTTAGAACTAAAACTGTTGTACTCAGGCCTTTCATTACAAACTCACGCGATGTGACAATGACATCGGAAGCGGGCATAATGGAGATTGAATCATATAGGGGATATATGAAAGTTATAAGGGCAAAAGGCACTGCAGCAGACACAATCACATCAAGAGGTATGATGTCTGATATGAGATTTTCAACTAATCCATACGGCCAAATTATGTAAAAAATCAGCAATATGGTGAGTGTAATTACACTTGCCAAAATAGACCGAGTAGACCGCCTTGCTCGCGGTGGCATTTGGTAAAACACATTAAAGCACAGCAGGTAGGAGCTTATAACGGATATAACGGCATACAGGAAGAAAAAGTGCGATATCCACCCCTCCGCAATGCTTTGGGAAACGCTACTGTATATAAATGCATTATAAAAGCGTAAAGTGAGAACAGAGACTACGACGAAAGGGGCTGCAATATAAAACATCGCAGCTATCAATCGCACAGGCTTATATGAAACCTGCTTGTGGATGTGCATGACAAGCAGTGCCGGAATCGGCACAAATAAGATAAGCCTCAATGCGTTGTAGAAGTCAATTGTAAATTGCTGATATGAGTAGAGCGCAAAAAGAGATGAAATTGACCACAGTAATACTAACAGATTTATAAAAATAAGGTAATAGCTGTTCCACTTTTTGCGTGCAAATTTTACAATTGATACTATAAAGAATACTAAGCACATGATGCCAAGTAGCCAGTATGCAATCACACTCAGCAACATTTCCTCGAAAATTAAGACATCAATCTGCCTGTTTAGCTCTATGAGATCATCGCTAAGTTCCATTAAAATGACTATTCCTTTCGAAGCTGCTCATGCACAAAATGACCATTCCCCTACTAATTGCCGATTGTGTTATGTTATCACATTTCTATTTATTTTACAACACAAAAAGTCACATGTTTTTGCAATTTCGCACATAGTGTGACACGCCTCTTGCAACCGACTTGCTTTTCTGTTAAAATATTAATCATGAGTGATACAAAAAGACGAATCGAAATAATTGATGCTGTCCGCGGCTTTGCCGTAGTGATGATGGTCGCACACCATGCCCTTTACAACTCCGCCGCATTTTTGGGTGCACCGTGGTGGGTATACAGAAATCCGGTATTTGATGTTTTGCAACCTTTTTTTGTAGGCTTGTTTGTACTTGTCTCAGGCATTTCCTCACGATTTTCTAAAGGAAATATTGAAAGAGGGGCAATCTGCATAGTGTTTGCTGTAATAGTTACGTATGTTACAACACGAATGGAAATGCCAATAACTTTCGGAATTCTGCATAAACTTGGTCTACTTATGATATTTTACGGACTCACAAGAAAATTCTGGGATAAGTTGCCTGCAAAAGTTGCACCTGCGTTGTACATAGCTTTGATTCTCTCAAGTATCGCTGCAAGAGTTTTTTTATCTCCCACATCAGATAATCTCGTAATGCGAGACATATTATCTGTGCTCGGATGGCATCAGGTTGGTTTTGTGAGTTTTGACTACCAGCCGATACTTCCGGGAATTTTTGTATTCCTCTTCGGCACATGGGCGGGGACATACATAAAAGATGGGAAGTTCCCAAAATGGTTTTACGAGAAAAAATTTCCGATATTCCCTGCAATTGGAAGAAAAGCCCTAGCCGTATATATAATCCATCAGCCAATCTTATTTAGTATTACAATGCTCATTGCACATTTGATGTCATTGTGATAGAATACCATGTTATATCGTGCACATTGTCGTTTTCTGCCTTATAGCGTAACGAAAAGGAATGGTCATAAATATGATAAAAATCGCTATACTCGGCTACGGCGTCGTCGGCACAGGTGTTGCCGCTGTTCTTGAAAGAAACAGAGAACTAATCACGCAAAATGCGGGTCACGAAATACATGTCAAGTACATACTCGACATCAGAGATTTCCCCGATAGCCCACGCAAGGTTTTGTTTGTAGCACACTTCGATGAGATCTTAAATGACCCCGAAGTGAAAATCGTTGTTGAAGTCATCGGTGGGACAGGTGCGGCTCTTGACTACACTCGCAAAAGTTTAAATGCAGGCAAAAGCGTTATAAGTTCAAACAAAGAACTCGTCGCTGAGTTTGGCAACGAACTTATGAACATTGCTGCGGAAAAAGGAGTCAACTATCTTTTTGAGGCGAGCGTGGGCGGTGCAATCCCCATCATAAGACCACTTGTGCAGTGTATGACTGCAAACATCATAAGCGAAATATACGGCATACTGAACGGCACAACAAATTACATTCTCACAAGCATGGAGAAAAATAATGCGAAGTACAGTGCCGCACTGCTTGAAGCACAGAAGAAAGGTTATGCAGAAAGTGACCCAACAGCCGATGTAGAGGGGCACGACACATGCCGCAAGATCTGCATACTCTCATCAATAGCCTTTGGCAAGCACATACACCCAAAGTATATCCAAACGCAAGGCATTAAAGAAATTGAGATAGCCGACATGCATATGACAAAGTCTCTCGGCTACAGGATAAAACTGCTCGGCAGATCCCGCCTGACAGGCGATAAAATTTTGGTATTCGTTGCACCTCATCTGGTTAGTGACCACAGCGTACTTTCCGATATAGACGATGTCATGAATGCGGCTGTTATCAGAGGTAACGCTTCGGGAGACATAGTTCTGTGCGGAGCAGGAGCAGGAAAACTCCCCACAGCAAGTGCGGTTGTGGCAGATATAATAGATGCAGTGCGCCACATGCATGCACGCAGGTGGATTGGCTGGTCAGAGGGCGGAAAAGAAAATCTGAGTGACCATAAGCTGTTAGAATCCGCATGGTATGTCAGAACAGACGCCCCAAAAGAAAAAGTTGAGCGCGAATTCGGGTCGGTGATCTTCGCCCCATTCAACCAGCACCCCTCTGCCGAAATCGCTTTTATAACTTCTGTAATAAACGAAAAGAAACTGGATTACCTGCTCAGCCGTGATATTACGGCAATGTCAAAATTTCGCATTCTTGGAGATTATTAAATACCGGGAGAGACCATTAAATGGCGCTTATTGTCAAAAAATTTGGAGGAAGCTCACTTGCTAACGCTGAGTGCCTGAAACGAGTCGCTCTGACTATAGCAAAGGCGTATTCAGAGGGAAACAGTGTTGTTGTTGTCCTTTCAGCACAAGCCGACACTACAGACGACCTCATACAAAAAGCAAAGGAAATAAACGATACTCCCTCAAAACGTGAGATGGATGTACTTCTCTCCACGGGAGAACAGGCTTCCGCCGCCCTAATGGCAATGACTCTTGACAACATGGGGCTGCCTGCTGTATCACTCACCGGTTGGCAGATAGGCATGAACACTGACTCCGACTATGGCAGTGCAAGGATTAAGTCAGTTGCTACAGAGCGTATGAAAGCGGAGCTTGACCGCCGAAGAATAGTTCTGGTTGCAGGATTCCAAGGGGTAAACAAATTTGACGACATCACAACAATCGGGCGAGGTGGCTCAGACACAACCGCGGTTGCAGTTGCTGTGACATTAAATGCAGACCTCTGTCAGATATACACCGATGTTGAGGGAGTGTATACAGCAGACCCAAGGCTCGTTAAAGATGCAAGAAAGCTCGATGAGATAACCTATGATGAGATGATAGAACTCGCATCACTCGGCGCGCAAGTGCTGCACAGCCGCAGCGTTGAGATGGCAAAGCGTTACGGGATAGAAATGGAAGTGCTTTCAAGCATTGTCGATAGGCCCGGTACAAAAGTCAAGGGAGTAAATAAAGTGGAACACACAAAAATAAGTGGAGTAGCGAAAGATACGAGCATTGGAATAATATCAATAGTCGGGGTCAAAGATGAACCCGGTGTAGCATTCAAAGTGTTTAGAGTTATTGCAAATGCTAAGAAAAATATTGACATTATTTTGCAATCGGTCAACCACAACAACCTAAATGACATCAGCTTCACAGTTGCTGCAGATGATTTGGATTCAGTTGTTGAGGTTTTGGAGAAAAACAAGTCCGTCATAGGGTTTACCGAAATAAAAACGAGCGGCAATGTCGCCAAAGTGAGCATCGTCGGCGCAGGAATGATGTCAGCACCCGGGATTGCCGCTACTATGTTTGAAGCACTGTATGATGTAAAAATAAATATAAATATGATAGCTACAAGCGAAATAAAAATCACCGTGCTTGTAAATGAAAACGACGCAGACAGGGCTGTAACAGCACTGCATCAGAAGTTTTTTGACTAAGTATAGTCGGTAAGGATTTCCTTACTCTCCCAGTGATATGCCCAGCAAACGCGCTTGTTTCAAGACTTCATTGTCTTGCGGAATCATTCTGAGCTTTCCTGCGACCTCGCTAAGCGGAATAGCTCCAATGGAATTGCCCTGCAGAGCTACCATACACCCAAACTTACGTTTTAACACAAGCTCACCCGCCATGGCACCCAAGCGAGAGCAAAAAACCCTGTCCGAAGGAGTTGGATCGCCACCGCGCTGAAAATGTCCCGGAATAACTAGTCTTACATCCTGATTCAGGCTTTCATCAATGCGGCGTACAAGCTCCATGCCGGGAGAAATATCACTCACTTTACGCTCTTTCTTTTTAGTTTGACCTGCTGAATCTTTGGTCACGGCACCTTCTGCAATAGCTATTATAGAAAAGTTTTTACCGCTTTGATTTCGTTTTTCGATAACTTCAAGCACACGCTCAAATGTGTATGGGATTTCAGGCAACAATATGACATCAGCTCCCCCTGCTATACCCGCATACAGCGCAACCCAACCTGCCTTACGCCCCATCAGCTCACAGACAAAGATACGCCCATGTGCCGCAGCAGTTGAATGGAGAGTGTCAAGCACATCGGTAGCCTTAGCCACTGCGCTGTCGAACCCAAAGGAATAATCCGTGCCATACAAGTCATTGTCAATGGTTTTAGGTAGAGTAACAATATTTATTCCGTACTGGCTAAGTGCATATGCAGTCTTGTGAGTACCATTGCCGCCCAAAACAACCAACGCATCAAGACACTCACTGTGATAATTTTTGACCATGGTTGTCAACCTATCCGCAGCACTGCTGTCGTCAGAATCGCGAATCGTCTTGAATGGTTGGCGTGAAGTACCTAAAATAGTACCTCCTTCACGCAGGATACCTGAAAATTCGCTGATATCCATTTTTCGCCAGTTGCAGTCAATTAGCCCCCGATACCCCCCCTGAATGCCGTAAATTTCAACATAGGGAACAGCACCAAACAGCGTCTTTGCAACACCTCTTAATGCCGCATTTAAGCCTTGACAATCTCCGCCACTTGTAAGAAAGCCTATTTTCATGATATAATTTCCTCCGAATATGTTGTTTATTTTGATAGACGTGAGCGATATATCACTTGATAATAGATATTCTATATAAAAGAAGCAAAAAGCGCAAGTATTTTTTGTTTTCAAAAAGTTCATGCATAGGCGGGTGTCTATATGTAGAATAGATAATAATAAATAAGAAGAAAAATGAAGGATGGTAAAAAGATGTCAAAAAAAGTTCTAATAGTCGAAGATGACGACAATATCGCAGAATTGCTGCGCCTATATCTCGAAAAAGACGGATTCACAGTGGAGATAGCAGAGAATGGAGCAAAAGGGATAAGTGCGTTTAAATCCTTTAACCCAAATCTTGTCTTGCTCGACATCATGATGCCGGTGCTCGATGGCTGGGCAGTTTGCAGAGAAATCAGAGCCCTCTCAAATGTACCAATCATTATGCTCACGGCAAAGGGTGAGACAATCGACAAGGTAACAGGCCTTGAAATGGGCGCAGACGACTATATCGTCAAACCATTTGAGGTCGGTGAACTGATGGCACGCATACACGCTGTTATGCGCCGCTTTGAAGTCACAGAGGAGCCCGGTGAAAAACGGCTCACTTTCGACAACCTCATCATCGACATGGATTCATTCGAACTTCTTGTCAAAGGTCAACGCATGGATGCTCCGCCAAAAGAAATGGAGCTACTGTTCCACCTCGCATCATCACCAAACAGAGTCTATACAAGAAATCAGCTTCTTGATGAGGTTTGGGGATTTGATTACTTCGGAGATTCACGCACTGTTGATGTACATATCAAGCGAATTCGCGAGAAGCTTGAGGGCATTAGCAGTAAATGGTCACTCAAAACAGTTTGGGGCGTGGGCTACAAATTTGAAGTCTCTGCTGACTAATCAGTACAAAAAGCAATTTTGCGGCATTGCTTTGGTAATTGCGCCTAAAATTGGATTAGCTTTGGTTCGTAACCCCATTTTTCCTATGAAAACATTAAAAGAGGTAAGCCCTGCATGAGAAAAAGTATTTATTTTAGAATATTTTTGGCTACTGCACTTATTGTATTCATTAGCTTTTCGCTTCTGGGTGGGCTTTTTATTGCGCTGAGTTACAATCGCACACACAATGAAAACAGAACTTTAATGTTTTCCACATTGCGTGAGACTACCGTGTATATCAGAGAGCAGATTCATCATCACGGGATTCAAATTAACGATGAAAGCTTGGATCCTTGGCTTACAATGACCGCCGGAGTGACAGGCTTTGACTTGCTTTTAACTGACTCTGACGGAATGGTAATTGCATGTTCGGAAATTTTGCCACATCACATAGGCATGAGCTTACCCCACTATCTGCTGGATTTCGCAAACCTGAGTAATTATGAGATTCTCCGCTCGGAGATGGGAGATTTATATGCTCGCACAAGGCAAGTAGCGGCATTACCTATAGTGCTTGCAGAGGGCGATATTTACGAAGTTTTTGGGTATCTGTTCGTGACCAGCGACTTACAAGCTTTTAGACAGCAGTGGTTCAGTATTTCCGGTGGTTTTGTGTCAATCGCCCTTGGAGTTATGGTTCTTGCTTTTCTTGTTTCGTTTATAGCTGCGAAAAAACAAACAGAGCCGCTTATTGAAATGGCTAACGCTGCTCTGCGTTTTGCTCGCGGTGAGTTTGAAGAGCGTGTCAAAGACACGGGCAGAGACGATGAGATAGGTCAGCTCACTCACGCATTTAACGCCATGGCAGAATCACTTGAAAATTCTGAAAAACACAAGCGTGAACTTATAACAAATCTTTCTCATGAACTCAAAACACCCATGACGGTCATTTCGGGTTTTGCGGAAGGGCTTCTCGATGGCACACTGCCGCGCACAGACGATACACATTATTTAGGTGTTATCTCATCTGAAACAAGAAGAATGACGAGGCTTGTGAGAAGTATGCTGGAGGTTTCCACTCTCGAATCAGCGGCACCTAGTACATTGTTTGAGTCAAATTTTGATGTTGCAGAAGTTGTTCGCATAGCCCTTCTCAGTCTCGGCGGAAAGATAGATACAAAAAAACTTGAAGTTCAAGCTGACTTGCCTGACGATGAAATGATAGCAAGCGGCGACAAAGATGCAATAACTCAAGTTGTCTACAACCTCATAGACAACGCCATCAAATTTTCTGTCGATGGCGGAACGCTTGACCTAAATGTTCGGCAACAGGACGGAAGAGTTCACATATCTGTGACAAACAAAGGCGAGACAATCCCCGAAGAGGATCTCCCGCATATATTTAACAGATTTTATAAGGCAGATAAAGCCCGCAGTTCGGATAAAGATGGTGTGGGGCTGGGTCTGTATATAGTAAAGCAAATTCTTGATAACCACAACGTAGACATAACAGCGGCGAGTAAAGACGGTGTAACAACATTTAGTTTTTCGCTAAAAAATACATCTGGGTAGCCGCAGCGGAATGGCAGTTTGCGGAGCGTTTTTGCGAGCCATCGGGATCTACACCGCTGTTCTCGCAAAAACGCTCCGCAAACCGCCATTCCGTTGATAATCTTTGGTGCGGGGTCTGCTACATCAGTCTCTGCCAAACACGTTGGTCATTAGCATTCCGCCGATTATTATAATTCCGCCGACAATGGTAATTGCTGAGAGAGTTTCTCCGAGCCATAAGAATCCAAGCACCGACGATATAAAGGGAATCAAATACGAAAAGACAGTCACATGGGCTGTCTTTTTTGCTTTAGCCAAGGCATATCCCCAAGCCAGATATGACAGTGCCGCCGGGAAAATTCCCATAAATAAAACAACGGTATTGGCAAAAAAAGTTGCGTTTGGAATCTCAGAGATAGCCTCAGGCAAGAAAAACAGCATACCGAGAGTCCCGAAAATGATTGTGTATGTGGTGGCTTCGAGAGCGGTATATTTTCGTGTAAGTCCACGCATGACAGCACTATAGACTCCGCTGCAAACAGCCGCAAGGATTATTAAAACCATGCCGGAGTTTAAAGCAAAATCCGTAACCTCAGTGAGCGTAATAGCCGCAAGCCCAACAGAACTCACAAACACACCTACCCAGCAAATAGTTTTGACTTTTTCTTTGAGAAAAATACGAACCAATATCATTGTGAAAATAGGTGATGATGCTACAACAAAACTGGTAACTCCCGCTTGAAGAGTCACCGAGGCGAGATTAAAGAGTAGGGAATACAGGAAAACTCCCGAAAGCCCGCTGATAGCAAACATCGGCAAGTCACGAATCTTTGGCAGACTGATTTTTTTGAACAAGCCGACAATACCCAAGGTCAAAGATGCCGCAACAAACCTGAGTGTCATGAGCGAAACCGGGCTATAATATTGCAAAGCATACCTAGTGCCCGGAAACGCTGAAGCCCAAAGAAATATGGCAAGCAGTGCCGATAAATATATGAGCGATTGTTTAGATTGTTTTGTTTCGAGGTTGTTTTCCATTACCCCTTACGTCCAATAGCACGTTTTGCCGCCTCTACAATGTCCGCAGCGGTCAATTCATACTCGCCTCGCAAGAAGTCCTCAGTGCCAACTTGACCGAAACGGTCTTTAACACCGACCATCTCAATCGGCACCGGACGCATTTGAGCTACAGTTTCGGCAATTGCGCTACCAAGACCACCGACTATATTGTGATTTTCTGCTGTGACAAAAGCACCTGTAATGCGCGCGCAGTTTTCGACAAGCTCAGTGTCAATCGGCTTCCAAGTAAACATATCGACAATTCTTGCAGAAATGCTGTCGACTTGTAGGATAGATGCCGCCTTTAGAGCTTCATGGACCATGATACCACTTGCAAATATGGTTACATCAGTGCCGTCAATCAAGGTGTTTCCTCTTCCGATATGGAATTTTGAGCCTTCTTTATAGACAGAAACTGCATTTTTGCGAGCCATGCGGATATAAAACACTCCATGAAGTTCTGCAAGTTGTCTTACGACATCTTCTAAAATTACGTTATCAGCAGGTTCTATGAGGTTGATTTCCGGTATGGAACGCAGAGTTCCCATATCCTCAAAAGGCATGTGAGTTCCGCCGTTATAAGCGGCAGTGACGCCGGGGTCAGAGCCGAGAATGCGTACATTTTGCTTGGCATATGCAGCAGAAATCATAATCTGGTCGCACACTCGGCGCGACGCAAAACAACCAAATGAATGAGCAAAAGGAATTTTCCCCATCGCTGAAAGTCCGGATGCAATGCCTATCATGTTCGCTTCAGCGACGCCACAGTTAAATGCTCTGTCCGGAAAGCGTTGGAAGAATGGTTTCATGCCTGATGAGCTTACAAGGTCGGCGTCTAACGCAACGATATCGTCATTTACGAGTGCAAGTTCAATAAGTGTGTCACAATAGACCTCACGCATCATCTTGGGGTCTTTCTCAAAGACATCATGTATAGTAAACATATTATGTACTCCCCCCTTAATCTTTCTGCTTTGCAAGTTCGCGGACTTCTGCAAGCTTTAGTTCTGCCTTCTCAATCGCACCGTTTATTTGCTCCTGAGTGAAGTTCATGTGGTGATTGCTTGCGACACCCTCTGCAAAGTCGCAACCATACCCTTTTATTGTGTCGAGGATAATTGCGCTTGGAACATTTTGATGAGTTTTAGCTTCAAGAATTGCAGCCTTTATTTTGCCGGGGTCGTGACCGTCAACAAGTTGTGTATTGAATCCAAATGCTTCAAACTTTGCGACAAAATCTCCCATGTCGATTATATCGTTTGTGAACCCGTCAAGTTGTTGTTTGTTCCAGTCAATGAAAACTATGAGCCTGTCGAGTTTTTGGTGAGCTGCAAACATTGCGCCTTCCCAAACTTGACCTTCGTTACATTCTCCATCGCCCAGTACAAGATAGGTGTAGTTGTCGATATTGTTCAGTCTTGCACCAAGAGCGAGTCCAATTGCGGTTGACATACCTTGTCCGAGTGAACCTGTTGTCATGTCGATGCCGATAGTTTTGTGCATGTCGCAGTGGCTGGGCATACTGCCACCGCCCTGATTCAGTTCAAGCAATTTTTCCTTTTGGAAAAATCCGCGCAGGCACAGAGTCGAATAGAGTGCGGGTCCTGCATGACCTTTAGACATGACAAGTCTGTCTCTCTCTTCCCACTGCGGGTTGTGGGGGTCTACACGCATTTCCCCACCGTAGAGCGCCGCCAGTGCTTCAATTATGGACATCGCACCACCAACATGGCCAAAACCAATGTTGGCAAAAGTTTGGAGCGTAACCAGGCGAATTCCCTCAGCTACGACCCGCAGATCTCGTGTATCTTTCTCAATACTCATAAATCACACTCCTAAAATACTAGTTTTTCGGTTAAGTATGGGACTAAATTTGATATCGCAACACGTTCCTGTGTCATAGAATCTCTATCACGTACTGTGACACAGCCATCTTCGATGGATTCAAAGTCAAATGTCAAACAGAATGGTGTGCCTATTTCATCTTGCCTTCTGTAACGCTTGCCGATAGAGCCGCTGTCGTCATAGTCCACCGAAAAATGCTTGCAAAGTGTCGTATAGACTTTATCGGCATCTTCCGCTAATTTTTTTGACAGGGGTAGAATAGCGCATTTAAACGGTGCTAAAACCGGGTGTAATCGCAAAACAGTGCGTACATCGTTTTTCTCGGCATCTACAACTTCTTCGTCATATGCGTCTACTAATATCGAAAGGAGCAATCTCTCTACGCCGAGTGCCGGTTCAATGACGTAGGGGATATAGCGCTCGTTTGTCTCTTGGTCGAAGTATTCCATCTGCTCTTCGCTCGCATTTGTGTGGGCTGTGAGGTCAAAGTTTGTGCGTGAAGCAACTCCCCAAAGCTCTCCCCAACCAAATGGGAACAGATATTCAAAATCTGATGTTGCATTTGAGTAATGTGACAGTTCTTCTTTATCGTGGTCGCGCAGGCGTAGGTTTTCATCGCGGAGCCCAAGTGATAGAAGCCACTTTTTGCAGAAGTCACGCCAGTAGTCAAACCACTGAATTTCCGTTCCGGGCTTGCAGAAGAATTCCATTTCCATTTGCTCGAACTCTCTTGTCCTGAAGATGAAGTTGCCCGGTGTTATTTCATTTCTGAATGATTTGCCGATTTGTGCCACTCCAAATGGGATTTTTCTGCGCGTTGTGCGCTGGACGTTTTTGAAATTTATAAATATGCCTTGCGCTGTTTCGGGGCGCAGGTATAGTTCTGTAGAGCTGTCCTCAGTGACACCTTGAAATGTTTTAAACATCATGTTGAACTTGCGGATGGGTGTGAAGTCAGACTTTCCGCAATGCGGACAAGCGACTTTGTTTTCGGCGATATATTCGCTCATCTGCTCATTAGTCCAACCGACAGGGGTGACTCCAAGGTTTTCAAGCAAGTTGTCTGCCCTGTGGCGCATTTTACATGATTTACAGTCGATCAACGGGTCGTTAAAGCTGACAACATGACCTGATGCTTCCCAAACCTTTGAGTTTAACAGTATCGAGCTGTCCAGTCCGACATTGTGTGGGTTTTCCTGTACAAATTTTTGCCACCAAGCGCGCTTGATGTTGTTTTTCAGCTCAACTCCGAGCGGCCCGTAATCCCAAGAGTTTGCGAGCCCGCCATAGATTTCGCTACCCGCAAAAACAAAACCCCTACCTTTACAAAGCGCAGTGATTTTGTCCATTGTTTTTTCTGTATTATTAAGCATATGTTTCGTTAGCCCTCCGAAAATATTTCATACATATTCAACATATATTATACATCAAAACCCTGCAAAGTCAACAAAAATCGTCAAGACAGGGGCAAGCAAGACAAAGGAACCGTCCCCCTGTCTTACTCCCCTGTCTCTCGGTACTCTTGAGGTGAGCAGCCCATAATTTTGCGAAAGTTGCGGTGGAATGTTCGCAAGTTTTCGTATCCGCAGCGGTCAGCAGCTTCAGAGACGGTCACTTTCATGTTTTCGCTGCGTAAGATTGCGCAAGCTTGTGAAATTCTATGACTATTTAAGTACTCCGTAAAGCTAACTCCCGTAAACTTGCTAAACAGCTTTGAAACATATGTATACTCATATTTCAGCACTTTGGCTACTGTTCTTAGTGAACAATCTTCACCGTAATTATTGGCAATGTAGCCAAAAATCTGTTGCAATGCAGTAGCTTGGTGTATGCTCGAAAGTTTTTCCATTGAGGTGTTGGTCAGCAATAGGTCGCATATATTATAGAGTGCTGCTTTTCTCTTATATACACCTTCTAAGTTGTTTATATCAAGCCAACTTGGCATTTTAAGAATGTTATTTACAGGAGAAAGCCCTTTATTTGGTCTGTAAAAGTCCTCGATTATTTCCGGAGAAAAAATGAGTACATCATTTTTTGATGTCCCTATCGGGGCAAAGCTGTGAACTTGGTAGTTTGAAACAAACGCAAACTCACCCGAATTTATGACGTATCTCTTTTGATCTATATGCAAGTTGAGAGAACCCTCATAGACACATATCAATTCATATGCACGATGCACATGTGCAGGAAATGCCTGATTATGCATCGGGAGTATCTGAAAGGTTTCATCGTTTTCCATACCGTAATGTTCAAAGAAATACTGCATATACAATTCTCCTGAAATATTGCATAAAGAGCAAATATTGTCTTACATCTTACAACGATTGTCCTAGAAAAGCAACTATTTTTTGTATATAATATATATAATTTGTGATTGTATCACTACAAATATCTATGAAATTCACTAGAGAAGGTGATGATTTTGATTAAAGTTCAAGGATTTGTAAAGAAAAATTGGATTGCATACCTATTTTTGGCACCGTGGATTGCAGGGTTTCTTGTTCTGACAATATACCCTATGATACAGTCACTGTATCTAAGTTTCACAGACTACAGCTTGGGTAGAGATTGGGGATTTATAGGTTTTGACAATTTCCGGCGCATGATGTCAAGCGACAGGCGAACGGGCGACCCACAATTCGTGCCATCACTCATAGTCACATTTACCTACGTGTTTGTGAGCGTCCCTCTCAGGCTTATTTTTGCGCTGGGTGTGGCGATGTTGCTCAACCGCGGACTCAGATTCCTCGGAATCTATAGGGCAATATACTATATTCCGACACTGCTCGGTGGTTCGGTGGCTATCGCTGTCTTATGGAGACAACTTTTTGCCCGAGACGGCACAATCAACCTTATAATAACCACTCTGACAGGGATTGAAGATTTACCCGGTTGGATTTCAAATCCAAACTATGCGCTCGGAACACTCATCATTCTGGCTGTCTGGCAGTTTGGCTCTTCGATGATAATATTCCTTGCAGGGCTCAAAAATATATCCCCTGAATATCACGAGGCGGCAGCTATAGACGGTGCAAGTAAACCCAGGCAGTTTTTCAATATCACATTGCCCCTTCTGACACCGGTGATTCTATTTAACCTCATCATGCAAATAATAGGCGCATTCCAAGCTTTCACACAGGCATATATCATAAGCGGCGGACGCGGAGGTCCGATTAACTCCACGCTATTTTTTACACTGCATCTCTATAACCGCGGCTTTACTTATTTTGAAATGGGTTATGCTTCAGCTATGGCGTGGGTATTGCTCATAATGATTGCCATCATAACGGGAATCATATTCAAAACATCAGGAACATGGGTCAGTTATGGTAGCGGCGAGTAAGTTAGCTGAAATTTCTGAAAGGAACGATCATTTTTATGAGTAGTGCAACTTTGATAGCTATGAAAAAGAAAGCGCGCGTTAAATCGCTAATTGGAAGATTTTTTCTTCACCTTTTAATCATAGCGTTTGGGTTTCTGATGCTTTACCCCGTGTTATGGATGTTTTTGAGTTCATTTCAGTCTGATGCAGAAATTTTCAGCAACCCTAACCTCATACCCACTGAAATTACATTTGAAAATTATCGAATAGGATGGCGCGGATTTGCAGGAGTAAACTTTGGTAGATTCTTCATAAACTCGATATTCATATCAAGTATGGCGGTTCTGGCTAACGTAGTGGCATGTTCGCTTGCAGCTTTTGCTTTCGGGCGGCTTAAATTCTCAGGAAAAAGAATCATGTTTACACTTATGATGCTTACCTTGATGCTCCCGGCTCATGTTACCACAATTCCAAGGTTTGTTATGTATAACAGCTTTGGGTGGATTAACACATATTATCCTTTCATTGTTCCGAGGTTATTGGCAACAGAAGCGTTTTTCGTATTTTTGCTCGTGCAGTTTGTGCGAAGTTTGCCAAAGGAACTTGATGAGGCGGCAACTATTGACGGATGCGGACCGTTTGGTGTATATACCAGAATCATTCTGCCACTGTCAAAACCTGCGCTTGTGACCGTTGCGCTATTTACATTCCTTTGGAGCTGGGATGACTTCTTTAACCAGCTTTTATTTATCGCCTCTACTTCATTATTTACGGTTCCGCTCGGACTACGCTCTTTTGTTGATGCAACCGGGGCGGCAAACTGGGGTGCGGTATTAGCCATGTCCACACTCTCAATCCTTCCGGTATTTATTCTGTTTTTCGCACTTCAGAAGTACTTTGTCCAAGGCATAGCCACCTCGGGTATTAAGGGCTAAAATTTCCAAAAGGCATAACGTTAACTGACCGCCGATTTAAATTTTCAGAAATAGCCGATTGAATTTGCTTTCGCAGGTGCTGTGTTATCGGCACCTTTGGCAACCTTTGCAGATACAATCGACTAAAATAAAAACAAAAATGGAGGAATTAAATCAATGAAAAGAAAACTGGCAATCTTACTCGCCGCAGTAATGCTCTTCGCATTAGTGGCTGCATGTGCAGACGACACCGTCGTACAGGACGCAGCACCTGCCGCAACCCCTGCACCCGAACAACCCGCAGTTACAGACGACACAGAAGAGCCGGCAGATGAGCCGGCTGCAGCAGACGAAGACATCACGCTACGCTTTACATGGTGGGGAGGCGACGAGCGTGCGCAACGCACCATGGAAGTCATGGATCTGTTCATGGCAGACAATCCTCACATAACAATCGAAGGTGAGCCACGTCCATCCGATGCATACTGGGATGTGCTTGCGGTTCAACTGGAGGGCGGCGCAGCACCTGACATCATGCAGTTCGGTGGCAACTTGCCCGATTTTACACATCATTTGCAGCCACTACAAGGTTTTGTGAGCGACGGAATCCTAAATGTAGGCTCATCAGATTTATTTGACCAAGCCGTTATTCAAACAGGCACAATCGGCGGTGATCTCTATGGAATCAGCCTCGGAACAAACTTCCTTGTGTTAGCATTTAACAGAACGGTTCTGGAAGAAGTAGGCGCACCAATGCCTCCAACAGACTGGACATGGGATGAGTTCATCGCATATGGACAAGAAATATTGCCACTGCTTCCAAGCGGTGTGTTCCCATTTGTTGACAATAGCGCAAATCAAGCGAACTACATTTCATATTTCTTCAACCAAAGAGACGAACCACTTTGGACAGCAGACTACGAAACATTTGCAACTGTAGAGGGCGCATATGCTTGGATCAATCTTTGGGAAGACATGCGCGATTTAGGGCTCATACCTCCAATGGATATAACTGCGAGTTTCCCTGAGACAGGCGTTGAAAACTCAGCCCTTGTAGCGGGCACAGCACTATTTGGGCTGATGTGGAGTAACCAAGTGGCAGCATTCCAAGGAGCAATGACAGATGAGCTTGCACTTGCACATCTGCCGCTCGGTGAGCATGACGCACTTGTAATTCAAGTAAGTCAATATCTTGCTGTAAATGTTGCATCTCCTCACCAAGAGGCCGCAGCAGCGTTTATTGACTTTTTCGTAAACAGCCCTGAAGCAGGTGCAATTCTCGGAACCGATCGCGGTATTCCTTCATCACCGGTGGTGCGCAATATCGTGGCACCTCAAGCAGGAGCGATTGATTCTATGCTCTATGAATATCTCAGCATAGCGGCACCTCGCACCATACCACAAGGACCAAACTTGCCGAATGACCGCGAGTTTGTAGACACTTTGCGCCTCATTGGTGAAAGTGTAGGCTTTGGTGTAATGACTCGTCGTGAAGCCGCTGAGGATATCTACGACTTGATTCAGTTTTTGATCGGCAACTAAAGTAGCACCCAGCCCTCCCCCTACGCTTCTACCTTAAGGGGGAGGGTCTTTTCAAAAAACAGTACCAAACGAGGTGAACGAATGATAGACCGTAATAAGTTGGTGAGCCGCCACAACCCATGCTTAAATGCAATACAAACGGATTCGCCTTTAAGCGTCGGGAATGGGGGCTTTGCTTTTACAGCAGATATTACAGGGATGCAGAGCCTTTATGATTTATATTCAGAAAAGCATACTCCTCTTTGCACTATGAGCGAGTGGGGTTGGCACGTAGACCCTAAAGGCGGAACCTTTACATTAAAAGACTTGGAAATGACCGAGTATGACCATGCCGGCAGAAAGGTCTATTATGCTGTAGACAGGAGACCCGGTAATGGTCACATCTATGACAAACTCAGACACAACGCCCACAAATTCAGCCTGGGGCGTATATCCCTAAATATTGAAAATGAGGGAATACTCCCTCATGATTTAGCTGATATTCAGCAAGTTCTTCACTTAAACGAAGGTATGCTTGTAAGCCGGTTTTCCGCAAAAGGAAAGGCTTTCGAAGTTGTAACGGTATGCAACAGCGAAAGCGATACTTTAGGTTTTCACGTAAAGGGCGAGGCAAATGCATCGGTATTAATTTCATTCCCATATGGTCATCACGACATGCCCGGAGCTGATTGGGCGAGAGAGGACGACCACATAAGCAAGCTCACAAAAAAAGAACACAATTTATGGCTAATTAATCGAACTATGGACGATATAGACTACAATGTTCTTGTTCAAGTTGATAGCGGAGAACTAAGACCCCATGCAGACAACAAAAAAAAGCATCTCTTTGAAGTAATCCCAAATAACGGAAAAGATTTTAGTTTTTCAGTATCATTTGCAAAAACTACCACCTCACAGCCCCCTGCAACAGATTTGGCTTTTTCAAGTTGCGTAAACAGCAGCAAAACATTTTGGAAAGATTTTTGGAGTAATACCGGCATCATAGATTTTTCTAAAGCGAAAGACGCGAGAGCTTTTGAACTTGAACGGCGAATGGTTTTATCCCTCTATCTCTCCAGAATTCAAGAATGTGGTTATTTGCCTCCTGCGGAGACAGGTCTCACACTAAACAGTTGGTATGGACGATTTCACCTCGAAATGCACGCTTGGCACTCAGCATATTTGCCGCTATTTAACAACGCAAAACTCCTTGAGAAGAGTCTCAGATGGTACAAAGATATACTTCCGCAGGCACGAGAAAATGCCGAAAGAAACGGTTATAAAGGCGCTCGCTGGCCAAAAATGGTAGATCCCGAAGGAATAGATTGTCCCTCACCCATTGCTACGCTGCTTATTTGGCAACAACCACATATTTTATACATGCTTGAACTGATTTACAGACAGACAAAGAGCCATACACTTTTGGAAGATTATTGGGAAGTTGTGAGAGAAACTATAGACTTTATCTGTGATTTCCTTTATTATGATGATAACGATGGCAAGTATCACATCATTGCCCCTGTTATACCCGCCCAAGAAGAGCATGACCCGAAAGATGTGAAAAACCCTTGTTTTGAACTTGAGTATTTTCGCTTTGGCATAAGTACCGGCTTGAAGTGGTCTGAGAGAATGAATATCACCCCTCCAAAAGAGTGGATAGATATTCACGATAACATAGCCGAGTTACCCACAAAAAATGGTTTGTATTTGGCGCACGAGAATTGCCCCGATACATTTGAAAAGTTCAATCGCGACCACCCGTCGATGGTGGGAGCCTTTGGGTTACTCTCCGGCGAATATGTAGACAAAGACTTTATGCTAAAGACACTTAATAAGGTACTTGATTGTTGGAAGCAGGAGACCATGTGGGGTTGGGACTTTGCGATGATGGCGATGACCGCTACGAGATTGGGGTTGCCTGAACTTGCAATAGACTTGATTTTGATGGATTCGCCAAAAAACAACTATGTAGCAAGCGGCAACAATTTTCAGAGAACAAGGGATGATTTACCGCTCTATCTCCCAGGAAATGGCTCACTCTTGCTTGCACTCGCTATGATGACAGCAGGTTATGGCGGGTCAGAAGAAATGCCGGGTATCCCAAAGAACGGTATGTGGGAAATTGAGTACGAATGCATCGGGCGGGCAATATAGTAAAGGAAAGGAATAAGCGTAAAAATGTTAACCTCTGAAATTCAAATTAGAGACCCATTTATCTTCAAGCATGATAACTTATACTATATGTTCGGCTCAACAGATAAGGACATATGGAAAGCTCCGGGCGTAGGTTTTAATGTACATAAGAGTTCGGATCTTTTAAATTGGGAGCCCCCTGTTACTGCATTTCTCCCACCTGCCGGGTTCTGGGGTACACATAATTTCTGGGCACCTGAAGTTTATGAGTACCAGGGTGGTTTTTATATGTTTGCCACATTCACAAGAGCTGAAAACCGTCTGCGCGGAACTGCAATCTTAAAGGCCTATCATCCTCAAGGACCGTATACTCCTCATAGCAATGGCCCTGTGACACCAAATGATTGGGATTGTCTGGACGGAACCCTTTTTGTCGATGATGAAAATGCTCCCTGGATAATATTTTGTCACGAGTGGAAGCAAATAGGAGATGGCACGATAAGCGCAGCTAGGCTTAGTGATGATTTAATTAAAACCATAACAGATCCGACTGTTCTCTTTTCATCGTCATCTGCAAGCTGGAGCATAGAAATTCCGTCAAAGTCGAACGATGTAGTAGGATATGTCACGGACGGTCCATTCCTATATCGTCTGAAAAGCGGAAAATTGCTCTTATTATGGTCTTGTATTGGAGATGGGGGATATTGCTCAGGTTATGCTATTTCAGATAGCGGAAACATTCTAGGTCCATGGAAACAAAGCCCTGAGCCGCTTTTTGGCAAAGATGGTGGGCACGGCATGATATTTAGGGCATATGATGGGAGATTATTGCTCACCGTACACACCCCGAACAAAACCCCGAATGAACGTGCGATGTTCGTAGAGCTCGAAGAGACTGACGATGGTCTGCGAGTTAAGTAACAGGCGGGGTTAAGACATAGGCCGTTCCTCTGTTTGCCGCAGGTGGTGGGCAGTTTGTTCCGCGTTTTGCGAGCCATCGGGATCTACACCGCTGTTCTCACAAAACGACTCCACAAACTGCCCACCACCTGCTAATCTTTGGGAAAGACAGATATTTAGCCTCAATCTTCCGGGGCTACTCCGCTTACGTATTGCATTTGCCGCCACTCTTCGCGTGTTACCAGTATTTGTCTTGGCTTTGAGCCCTCGTGCGGACCTACTACACCTAAGTCTTCCATTTGGTCAACTATGCGGGCTGCGCGTGCGTAGCCTAATTTTAGCCTGCGTTGTAATAATGACGTGGACGCTTGCCCTGTTTCTAAAATTACATCAACAGCTTGCGGCAACAGCTCGTCAAAGTCTCCGTTTGCCCCTGCGTCAGCGGAAGATTTGTCGCCGCCTGATGATTTTTCAACCATGGCTTTTTCAATTTCTCCGATTACTTCTTCGGAGTATTGAGTTTGACCGCTGTTGCCCTTTATGTATTCAATGATAGATTCCCTCTCATTGTCTGTTACCCATGTTCCTTGCAAGCGCAGAGGTTTTGCCGCTCCTGTCGGGGCGTAGAGCATATCTCCATAGCCTACAAGTTTATCGGCACTGCTTCCTGAGTCTAGGATTATGCGAGATTCAAGCGCACTTGAAACTTTAAATGCAATTCGAGACGGGATATTCGCTTTCATGAGACCTGTTATAACGTCGGCACGGGGGCTCTGCGTGGCTATAATTAGATGAATGCCTGAGGCACGTCCCATCTGAGCTACGCGGCAGATGGATTCTTCAACTTCTTTTGCGGCGAGCATCATGAGGTCTGCAAGTTCATCAATGACCACAACCACTTGCGGCAGAGGATCACGCTCATCGTCGCTGCCTGCTGAGTTACGGGCAATTTTATTATACCCTGCGAGGTCTCTGGCATTGGTTTCTGCGAATAATGTGTAACGTTTCATCATCTCAAAAGTTGCCCATTGCAAAGCCCCGGCGGCTTTTTTTGCGTCGGTGACAACAGGCACCAAGAGGTGCGGAATGTCGTTGTATGCTTTAAACTCAACCATTTTAGGGTCAACCATTATAAAACGGACATCATCGGGTGAGGATTTATATAGAATGCTGAGAATTATTGAGTTGAGGCAGACGGACTTACCGCTGCCTGTTGTCCCCGCAACGAGCATATGCGGAAGCTTTGAAATATCTCCGATTATGGGGTCACCTGTTATGTCCATGCCAATTGCAAAACTCAGCTTTGATGCGGCACCGCTGAACTCTTTTGTCTCCAGAACATCACGCAGGTGAACTTTGCTGATGTCTTTGTTCGGAACTTCGATGCCGACTGTCGAGATGCGGTTGGGCATTGCGGCAATGCGGACGCCGATAGTGCCGAGTGAAAGTGCAATATCATCTGCAAGGTTTGTGAGCTTACTGAGCTTAACGCCCGCTTCCAGCTCCGCTTCGTAGCGTGTGACCGAGGGTCCTCTTGTGGCGTTTGAGATATTTACGTTTACGCCAAAACTGCGAAACGCAGACTCTAGACGTTCTGTATTTAACTTAACTTCACCATCTCCCGCACCGGATATAGGCTCGCCTTTTGAAAGCAGGGATAGTGGAGGAAATGCGTAGGAATCGGATGCACCACCGGCGGGTGAGAAATCTGCCGGTGCAGAGTGGGTCGGAGTTGAAATTTTTTTTGTAGATTCAGGCTTAGCTTCTCTTTTGGATTTTGTTGACGAAAACGCGTCGGGTGGCGCCGGTTCGGAGTTGTTAAAAGGCTCATGCGGGGAATCTTCCGGCAGGTCGGGTAGAATTATGTCGCGAGGGTCACGTTCGGGTTCAATATGGTGTTCATCTGCGGGTATGAGCTGTTCTCGCAAAATCGGCGGGATAAGGGGTGGAGGCCGGCGTATTCTGCCATCCATAAACGGAATGTCGAGCGGCATATCTTCGTTAGTCGCACCGGTGGTTCTTTCATCTTCCTTTGAATCGTCTAAGCCCTTTTCGTCATATGTGGATTTATTTATGTCGTTTACAGCACTTTCACGCATGTCGTTTTTATCTTTGTCAACTTGACGCTTAAAATAACCATAATCCGGTATTTCTCCATCGTCATCTTCAAAGTGGTCACGACCGGGTACACTGTTCTCGTCAAAGGGAATGTCAATTTTCTTTTTCTTCCACGCAGGAGTGAGCGGGTGCTTATACTTTTTTTTGTCCTCAAATGCGTATGGCGGTGGTGATTGCGGTGGCGTGTAAGGAACACTTGAAACAGCGCTTTGTGCGGGTTGTGCTTGCAGAGGCATTGTTGCTTGGTTCTCATGTTCCGGCTCAGGCTTGGGGACGTATTCAAGTCTTTGGCGGTTTTTATAGGTCTCTATGATTCTTAATATTGTTGTTTTAAAAACTATAAATACGAGCACACCAAGCCCCAAAATAATTGTTATTGCCGTTCCGATGTTTCCGAGCAACCACATTAACAGTTCCGTAAAAGTGCCGCTGATTATGCCGCCGGATTCAAGTGTTGCGCCTGTTCTCCAAAGTGCGGGAATCATAGCAAAACCTGCTTCAAACACTATGGTGCTTGAAAATAAATGTGCCAGAGCGCCTATGACGGCAGGTATAACAAGTGTGCAGACAGTTCTTAAAAGTATGGGGCGTCCCTTGTGGAACACCAAAATCACCGAACACATTATGAGTGCAGGCGGCAGGGCATAAAATCCGCTCCCGATAAGTCTCATGATAAAACCTGTTAAAAAGCTTATAAAGATTGGCTCATTGTCAAAATATCCGATAAAAGCGAACAAACCCAACGCAAAACAGACGATAGCCATAATTCCCCGCCTGCGCGGTGTTTGGCTTCGCTCTGCGCGCTCAGTCGATGTGGTGACCGCCGGCTCAGTTTTTGTTGTTTTTGTAGAGGCTCTCGAACTCGTAGAAGCCTTTTTTTTCCCTCTAGCCTGTGCCACGTAAAACTCCTAACTTTAAATAACAGAACTGTTCAGTATCCCCTGTCACATTGCAATTAGCGACCAAATCAGCGTTAGAATACCAACACCCCAACAATAGTATGCAATGTTACCAAAGCGACCTTTTGCCATCAACATGCGGATAAGCTGAATCGCAAAGTAACCGACGACTGCCGCTACAACAAATCCTGCGAGGTATGCGTGTAGGTTTGCGAAGTCGGCACCTCCGGTGATTGCCCTGAAAAGTGTAACCACAAAGCCGCCCAATATTGCAGGAATTGCCAAGAGTAAGGAAAACCTTACCGCAAATTGTCCTGATAATCCACGAGCCAAGCCGACTGCTATAGTGGTGCCGGAGCGCGACAATCCGGGAAGGAGTGCCACTGTCTGAGATAGTCCAATTAGTAGCGCATCAACGATTGTCATTGTCTTCTCTGTCTTATTTCCCTGTGCAATGAATCTCGATGAAACGAATAAAAGACCACCTGTGACTAAAAACGCGAAGGCGATGAAAAAAGTATTAAAAAACAGCCGTTCAATAGCTCCTATGAAGAAAACCCCTATCAACATTGGCAGTGTGCCAACAATCACGAGTAGTAGCGCTCTGCCGGGTGGCTTTAACGTGACAGGTTCATCAGCGTTTGAGTCGGACTTGAAGCGGACATATTCTATGCCATCTCTAAGCATTTCTTTGACTTCAGTCCTGTATACAACCAGTATGGAAATCAGCGTTCCCATGTGAAGCAGTAGTTCAAACAGTAAATCAGGCTCTTGCACATTCATGAGATTTTGCAACACGGCTAAATGTCCTGAGCTGGAAACGGGGAGAAACTCAGTTATCCCCTGAACAAGCCCCAGAAACAACGCGATGAGCACATTCATAAAAATGACCATTCCTTTCTTTGCATGACCTATTTTCTAAACTAAAACGGATTTAAATTTCCAACTCTTTTTTAATATCAAGTCGAGGGAATAGTATCTCCCCTTTACTGACTGTGACATTTTTAGAGAGATGTCCAAAAGATATAGTGCTGTCAAAAGTTTTCATCTCCTCAGCGGCGCCAATGAAGCCGAGAATTTTCTCACAGGAATCGGGCATTGCAGGAATAAGCAAAACAGTACATATGCGTATAGCTTCAAGTAAGTTATACAAAACTGCCGCAAGTCTCGGAAACTCGGACTCATCTTTGCCTAAAACCCAAGGTGTTGTCTCGTCTATGTATTTGTTTGCACGGGACGTGACCTTTAAAACTTCAGAAAAAGCATTCTGAAAATCAAAATTATCCATATGCTCTGCATATACTTTGTGCAAGTTTTCAGCCACTGCAATGAGTTCGTTGTCCAAAGGCTGAGCAACATGCTCGCTCGGCAAAGTTCCGCCGAAATACTTCTCCACCATTGAAACAGTTCGGGACACGAGGTTTCCAAGGTCATTGGCTAAGTCTTGATTTATTCGCGAAATTAACAGCTCGACACTAAAGGGGCCGTCAGAACCGAATGTCAAATTGTATTCACGGAGCAGGAAAAAGCGTAGAGCATCCACTCCGTAACGCTCAGAGAGCGCTATTGGGTCTGCTGAGTTGCCTTTTGACTTGCCCATCTTTTCTCCGTCAAAAAGCAACCACCCTGTACCAAGAACCTTTTTCGGAAGCGGCACGTCAAGAGCAATCAGCATTGCAGGCCACATGATAGAGTGAAAACGCACGATTTCCTTACCGACTAAATGCACATCGCAAGGCCAGTATTTGCCAAAGTCGTTATACTTGCCATTGCCGTAACCGAGAGCGGTGATGTAGTTGGAAAGTGCGTCAATCCACACGTACATGACATGTCCGGGGTCAAGCTCAACCGGAATACCCCACTTGAATGATGTGCGGGAGACGCAGACATCATCTAACCCCGGCAACAGAAAGTTGTTCATCATCTCATTAACTCGGGACTTAGGCTCCAAATAGTCTGGAATCAGCTTCATTATCTGCTCGGCATATTTTGATTGTTTGAAGAAATATGCCTCCTCTTCGGCTTCGGAAACATCGCGTGAACAGTCAGGGCATTTTCCTTCCACAAGCTGGCTTGATGTCCAAAACGACTCGCAAGGGGCGCAGTAACTGCCTTTATAAACGCCTTTATAGATGTCACCTTTTTCATACAGAGTCTTAAAAATCTTCTGAGCAGACTCGATGTGGTAATCGTCTGTTGTGCGAATAAAACGATCATAAGAGATATTTAAAATTTTCCAAAGGTCGAGAATTCCACCCTCGCCACTAATCATGTTATCGACAAAATCTTTAGGGGAAACGCCCTGCGCCTGCGCGCATTGTTCGATTTTAACGCCATGTTCATCCGTGCCGGTAAGGAACATAACATCATAACCACGCATTCGCTTATACCTCGCCATGGCGTCCGCAATCACTGTGCAGTAGGCGTTGCCGACGTGTAGCTTGTTTGAAGGATAGTAAATTGGTGTTGTGATGTAGAATGTTTCTTTAGCCATTGGATAGACCCTTTCAAGTGTTTTATTCAGTCGTAAAACAGTATTTCTACTGCCCACACTGTATGGCAATATTCTTTCGCCTTGGTGCTCATTATAACATATTTTTGAAAAAAATCCAGTCTTTCATAAATAAACCTTGACATATGTACTAATTTTGCTATAAAATCTTAAATGGAGACTATGTTCAGTTAAGGAATTCCTTAACACGATAAATTCACATAAAAAAGACAGGTTGGAGGTCCGAGCTATGGCAGGAAAGAAAAGCGAGAGCAAACTTAAGTCAATGCTGGAGCGCAGAGGATTGATTAGAAAAGTCGAGGACACCACGGGCGACAGTCTTAATGATACAATCACGAAATACAATCCGGATATCAAGCCAATATTTGATACACCGGATGATTCTGTTATTAAGACAGCCTCCAGACAACCCGTTCCGGGGATTAACACTCAGTCATTCCCTGACGAGCCAGATGCAGGCGAAACCGATAAAACAGAGAGCTTTTCCTCTGGTTCCTTACCGACCAGATATCCCACAACAACAATTGACGAAAGTCTCTACGCTCCTTCAACACCTGCGCCATCACCTGCTCCGGAGCCTGAACCTGAGCCTGAGCCATATATTCCACCTCAAGTTCCCCCCCCTCAAAGGTCGGAAATGCCGCCACCACAAGCAAGTTTCACTCCATTTAGACAAGAAAGCAGTGATGGAGTCCCGGCAGAGTCCCCCACTCCGGAACCAACATTTTCTTCTCCGCGGCAACAACCCGACAACTATACCGAGAGATATCTCAATATAAATGAACTATACGAGGCGTTAGCGCTCCGCCCAAGAAAAACAGATTCAGTATACCTCATTGAAGAATATCTCAGAACACTCCCCGATTCACTCCCGGATTCATCTCGTCGCGAGATAGTAAACAAAATCATCACAGCCTCCGGTTTTGATTATGACATGCTCATGGGCGATGGAGTTTTGCGCGTGAAAATGCTTAAAGAGTATGCAGAAAGATTTGCAAGGCACACCGATGATTACATTGCGGCACGCCATGCAGAAATTGAGTCACTGGAACATCAGGTTGTGCGAGCGAAAAAACTTCTTGAAAGCCGCAGAGACTTGCACAAAAGGCAATTTTTCACCATTGAAGCTGAGGCTCAACGCTTGAAAGAAATTTTAACATTTATCTCAGGGTAGTTTACAAGTTTTTAAGTTTACATAAAAAATGTTTGCATAAATGAAATAAATATGATACCATAACAGCTCATATGTGAATTTATGAAGCTATTCGCTTTTTTCTCTATAAGATTTCCGAAAGGAAAGGATGGTCATCAATATGAAAGGCTATGAAATTACGGAACGTGGCAAGTTTATAATTGTAGTTTTATTCGTACTTGTGTTAGTAGTGCTTTCTTTTATCATTTCCATCAACGCATGGGGCGGCACCCACACGCCGGACATATCTGTCGATGTTGCAGATGATGCATCCGATTCTGACGAGGAGTTGTCCAGCGGAATAATTCATAACCCAACACGAGGCGGCAGTGGTCAAAACACCGATTCGACTGAAACTATAGCCGTTGAAACTGAACCGCCTGAAGAAGAGCCAAGAGAGGAAGGCAATGGCGGCGCTCCTCCTCCCGGTCATGATGGTGATGAAACGCAAGACCCCGGCGAATATGGGCTGGTTGGTTTAGATGTTGCTGCCGGAACAATGGCGTTCATATTCTTTCACAGAACACAAACAGCACTTGACGAACATACAGCGTCAAGGCTTGTAGATTTTCTTGCATCACCAAGAAATACTCCGGGCGCAAGAGTTGTTGTTGAAATACCGGAATTGCCGGATAACGGCAGATCAAACATTATAAATTCACTCACATACGAACTTCTTGAGCTGGGCGTGGCAAGGGGCGATATAGTTTTCTTCACGGTTGGTAGCGCACCTGATGGAGACAGCGTTGAGATTCGCCTATCTTTCCAACAAGCCCTTGGTGGCGGGAAGTAATCTTTCAAAACCCATACCTCGTGATGCCTTCACTAAGACGGCATCACCTTTTTTTATGAGTTTCGGCAAATCTTTCAAAAGGCTCTCAAACTCGCTATAATGAATAACCGAATCCGCATTGCCACCTGCGGACTTGTAGCCTTCGCAGAAATACTTCGCTTGCTCACCTTGGCAAACAAGTAAGTTTGTACCGCACTCCACAGCAAAAGCTCCAACATCGCGGTGCATCTGTGCCGAACCCTCACCCAAGTCGAGCATGTCGCCCAAAACCGCAACACGCCTGCAGTTGAGTGAGCCAATCGACGTTAGGGCGGCTTTCACCGAGTTGGGGTTTGCGTTGTAGCAGTCATCTATGAGAGTAATTCCTGAACTCACGGAAACTTTTGCCCTTCCGGCAACAGACGAATATGAGGCAAAACCCTTTTGAATTTCATCTATAGTGAGCCCCAAAAGGTCTGCAACAGCGGCGGCGGCGGGTGCAATAGCTGAAATGTGGCTTCCAAATGCGGGTATGGTCACTTCATAACGGTCTTTACCGTGCGCTATTGTAAGAGTTATCGAATCGACTCCGTTGCTCACTATATTTTCCGCACGAAAATTGTTGTTTCTAACGAGTCCAAAAGTGTAAGTTTTCCTGCCTGTATTAAAACCGCGTAAAAGATCATCGTCGCCGTTCATCACTGCGATTCCGTTTGGTTTCATGTATGGGAACGCTTCAGTCTTAGCTTTTAAAACGCCCTGCAAGTCGCCGAGGTTGTCGATGTGTGCATATCCAATTTTAGTCATAACAAAAATATCCGGACGTACCATAATGGCAAGTCTCGACATATCTCCAAAATCGCTAATGCCCATCTCTACAACAGCAGCTTCGTGGTGCTCCTTTAGGGCGAGCAATGTCAGCGGCACACCTATGTCGTTGTTTAGGTTCATGTCTGTTTTATGCACCTTATATTTTGCGCCAAGAACAGCGGCTATAAGTTCTTTCGCCGAAGTCTTGCCAACACTTCCCGTGATTCCGATTACAGGAATATTAAACAGACTCCTATAATATGCCCCCAGCACTCGTATGGCATTAAGTGTAGAATCCACAAGCACATACGGACCCTTTGCGTCAGGAATTTCGCGCTCTGCAAGACAGCAGGCGGCACCTCGCTGAAATGCATCATTGGCGAAATCATGTCCATCTACTCTCGCACCGGAGAAGCAGACAAAGAGATTGCCCGGCTTCACCTCGCGATTGTCTCGCACCGCCCCCGAAACAGAAATTTCACATGCGGACTGGAGTCCAACAAACCGTCCGCCCGTAGCCTCCGCAATCTTCCAAGGTGTCAACAAACTCATATTAATGACCATTCCTTTCAAGCATTTTCAGGCACAAATTAGCATATTTTATTTTACACTATATGCAGTAATAACACAACAAAAAGTAATTTTTTACCAAAAGTTTGGTTTTTTGATAGGTTTTTGTGAGAAATCTAAAAGTTTTTTGATGTGAATGCACTGTAATTTATCACTAGATTTATTCAAGTATTCGATATATAATGCAACATACATAGTAATGCAGTCGAAGCTAAAACCATTTTGAGGAGGAAATATTATGACAGATACAAAACAGGAAAAATATGAGTTGATTATTACCGCCGACGGCGTAACGTCAACTGACGAAAGGTTCTCGCTCGATAACCTTGGACTGGGCGATAACTATAAACCATTAGATTCATACTACAAAGATGCCACAGGTAAAGTTGTTCGCCGTAGTTACAACAAAGGTGAGCGAAGAAATTCTAATCAAACAATGCCGCGAATTGCTTGTCAGGTATTTGAAAAGGAAATTGCTGCTTTAACCGTTGAAGAAAGAGAGGATTTTCCAATTTGCCAATATACTCCGACTTTAGGGGTAATCCGAGGAATCTTTAAAAGTGTTGAAGAATACAAAAAAAGCCGTAATACTCTTGAGTTTATGACCTACAGTTATGGCAACGGGCGGTTTTTCGTCATTTATTGTTGGAATATTTTCTCAACTATTGTATTTGTAAGAGAGTGTCTAAAACGATTCGGACAAGAAGGTGGTCAATTTGTTCTCACTTATCGTGAAAAAGATAAAAAAGAAGCTGCCCAATCTGAACATGATGAGGCTGTTATTGAGGAACAAGTTCAAGAATTTAACGGCTACTTGAATCCGTATTCCAAGAACCTCATTGAGTCAAAAAACATAATATTCTGCGGTGCCCCCGGTACGGGCAAATCATATCTTGCAAAAGAAATCGCTGCAGATATTATCAGTAATGGCTACTTTGATGATTATGCATCGCTGACCGACGAACAGAAGAAACAAGTTGAATTTGTGCAGTTTCATCCGAGCTATGATTATTCAGATTTTGTGGAAGGGTTGCGACCCACGACGAATGACGATGGTTCTATGGGTTTTGAACTACGGGATGGCGTGTTCAAGAAATTTGCCACTCGCGCAAAAAAGAACTTCGATGATTCGCAAAAATCTCAGGAAACACTCGAAAAAGAGGCCTCTGTTCAGGAACTTATGGCAGATTACTTTTCCGATATTGAGCTTGGTGTCGACGAGTTAGAAATTGCACGTGGCACAAAATTTTGCGTCACAAGTGTTGATGATAAGCACATCAATATTTCCATTCCGGAAAACAAAATATCTGACAAATTGAGGTTAAATATAAAAGAAATCAGGGAAATGCTTGAATCTGACCAAAACTTTACTCAAGTAAAAGATGTAACTCAGTTTTTCGGAAAACTGAATGCAACACAAGGCTACTCCTATTATTTGGCAATATTTAATGCAATAAAAGCAAAAAAAGCATCCGGTGTAACAGCAAACGCAAAGCAGGAAAAAATGAAGCCATACATTTTCATTATTGACGAAATCAACCGTGGGGAAATATCTAAGATTTTTGGCGAGCTGTTTTTTGCTATTGACCCCGGGTATCGTGGCAAGGTTGGTGAAATTTCAACTCAATACGCTAACTTGCATGATAATCCTGATGAAAAGTTTTACATTCCCGAAAACGTATACATCATTGGCACAATGAATGATATCGACCGCTCCGTTGACAGTTTTGATTTCGCTATGCGGCGACGTTTTCGTTTTGTCAAAATCAAAGCCAACGAACGCTTAGAAATGCTTGATGACTTAAGCGATGAACTTAAAGAAGAAGCAATTCGTCGCATGACAGCATTGAACATTGAAATCGCCAAAGTTTATGAACTCGGCGAGAATTATCAAATTGGTGCTTCGTACTTTTTGAAACTTAAGGTTATAGACGTCGACCAACTCTGGGTTGATTACCTGCAACCGCTTTTACAGGATTACATTCGTGGCATGCATAACGAAGAAGGGATTATGAAAAAATTTGCACGGGCTTATTGCTTAGTAAATTCTGATGAAGGTGATACCGATGAATCTGCTCAAGATTGAGGATAACAGCATAGTCAACAAAGAGAGTTTTTCTGATGTCAGAAATTTAGTAAAAAGAATTGCTGACAAAACCCTTGAGCAACTCGAAAAAGAAGGCGTATTCATATTTCCCAATACACTCAAGGATGCTGAAGACATTACAAAAGAGCAAATGGTCCTTCAAAGCTTCAATGAATCATTTCGTTCAAGCAATGTTATGGGATTTTTGGGTTACGGAAAGGAACGCTTAACAATAGAATCTCGTTTTTCAGCAGGGCGCGATGATTTCTTCTTTCAGTATTTGTTAGAAAAGGTGCTTGGCGTTCCTAATATTTTGGAGTTCAATACTGATGCTAATCAAGACAATAGACTATACAATTTGTTGCTTTTTTTATTCCCTCACTACCTGAGATTAGCACTGCGCAAGGGGATTTTCAAGACATATGTTCACAATCAATACAATGACCAAAAGGTAAAAGGAACCATTGATATTGTGCGGCATATCACAAAAAATTCACCTTTTGTAGGTAATGTTGCCTACAATCGACGAGAATTTTCATATGACAATTATTTGATGGAGCTAATAAGACACACCATTGAGTTCATTAAGAGAAAGCCATATGGCAATAATCTGCTACGCAAAGCCAAAGACGAGACGGGCTCTGTGGTTGATGTTACCGGGAAATATGAATATTACAATAGAACAAACGTGATTATTGAAAATAAAAAGACACCTGTACGTCACGCTTACTATAACGAGTACCGCGCATTGCAGCGACTGTGCATTATGATTTTGCAGCACGAAAAACACAAATTTGGATCAGGTGTCAGCCAAATTCATGGTATCCTATTTGATGGAGCTTGGCTTTTTGAAGAATATATTAACTCGCTTATAAAACATATTTTCCATCACCCCAAAAACAGGGGGAACGAAGGAGCGCAACGACTATTTTCCGGTAACGCGGGCTTGATATATCCTGATTTTATCGGTCGAGATAAAGTGAATCGAGTTATTGCTGATGCCAAATATAAGCGCAGAGAAAATATTGGCAACAAAGATTATCTTCAAGTTTTAGCGTATATGTTTAGATTTGATGCAAAGCAGGGATATTACATTTACCCGGAAGAAGAAGAAATTGAGCCACAGGAATTGATGCTAAATCAAGGCTCGACATATGAACGCAATGTTAGTGCTCGATCAGATGTATCTGTAGTTAAGCTTGGACTGCACATCCCTCCTTCAATCGGTGGCTATGCTGATTTTTCAGAAAAAATGAAAATATCAGAACAAGAACTTATTTCAATATTTACATAAACAAACAGGTCACCCATTATTCAAAAGTTCCCTGTTGTTATCCCAACAGTTGTAACGTAGCCTGCGGCAGTGCGTTGGCTTGGGCTAGCATTGCTGTGCCGGATTGTTGTAGGATTTGGTTTCTTATGTTGGATTACGAGCTGATTGTACAAAAAATTGTGCCGAATGTTTCGACACAATTTAAAAGCAAGCTAGCCTATATTGTAGCGAATTTTTCCATAGGAATTTCACTTTCGATGTATACACTTGCTATATCGTTTGGCTTAATAGTTTCAATAGAAATTCCACCGATAGACTTAAAAATCTCAGCTTCAAATGCCTCGCCATTTCTATAGACTTCAACTATACGAGCTATTTCGTTAGTTTGAAGCTTGACTTTTTGTCCTTCTGTTATACTCATATTAGTGACCATTCCTTTCGAAAATATTCAGGAGTCTACGTATAAGGTTATCAGCCGCATTTCGCCTGTCTCTGCATCATCTAGCCAAGCCGTTAAAACTTTTGCAGATTTTCCATTTTCTCCGTTTATATTCATTACGACTTCGTATTTTTCTCCGTATCCATAATTTCCTTTATTTTTAGCCTCGTATTTTTCGAGGTTATGTAAAATATTCTGTAGCAACTTGTCTGCATTGTTTCGATCATATCCTAAAGCCATTTCAAAAGCTTTTGCTTTGTTCGGGTCTCTCTCAGGAGATAATGCGTATTCTGTGAGTTTCTCAATAGGAATAATAACCTTGTCGGCTTTTGGTAAAATCATAGTGACACCATCCTTTCCTATTATATCATTTATAAAAACGTCTGACAATCTATTTCCGCTCCAAAATTGCAAAAAATGAGCCGGTGGCTCACATTTACGAAAAAACAGGGCATCTGCTGTCCACAAGCGCCCTGTCGTTATCCCAGCAATTGCAACGTAGCTTGGGGTAGTGCGTTGGCTTGCGCTAGCATTGCTGTGCCGGATTGTTGTAGGATTTGGTTTCTTACCAGTGTTGTCATTTCAAGAGCCATGTCTGTGTCGCGGATGCGGGATTCTGAGGCTTGTAGGTTTTCTGATGTGTTTTCTACGTTTAAGCGGGCGAATTCCATGCGGTTTGTCTGTGCGCCGATTCTTGCTCTTTCCAGTGAAATAATGTTTATCGCGTTATCTAAAACAGAGATTGCGTTTGAAGCTCTTTCGTGTGAAGTAACATCTAGGCTGTACTCATTCGGGTCGCCTTGGACATTTGCTACGGTGGTGTAGCCATCTGAGCCTAGTTCGCTTATGTGCGGAAACCCGGTTGAGCCGGGGGTTGTTTCATCTTCGGGACGGCGAATGGAAAGCCCTAGAGAACGGGTGCAAATGCGTGGAATTTCAATCAGTATTCCATCGCCCTGATTTGCGCCGCTTTGAATCCACAGAAATCCGCCCTCATCGCGCTCGGTGACTGCATCTCCGGCTGTCACACCGCCGAAGCCCAGTTGCTCGGCAAGTATAGTTGGGTTAATAACAAAAGATGTGATCGTTTGGTCGCCACCATCATAACTTCTGGTGGTGAGCAAAAGCCTACCGGTCTCATCGTCAATGCTGAGGTCAAAAGCCCTTGGAGTTGCAGTTTCAAATGCTCTGCGGTTGGCGTTAATGAAGGATTCTGCATCTTGGAACGTTCCCGGTTGTAACAGAATAGTTGTTGGGTTTGAGTCTCCGGCAACGTTCATGGTAAAGCTTGGAAAGCCTGAATCCGGTGCTGGTGCCCCTGCTGGTGGGGTAATTCCAATTGGTAAAGGTCCAAGAATACCTTCTGTAAAGACTGTTGAAGGTGTTATCGGTCCTGTGTTTGTGTGCGTCCTGAATGGTCCCGAAGCCCAAATCGCTCCACTATTTTCAACCCCATTCAGCGTAGCTTGTTGGTATACACCACCTTCTCCCGGAAAGTCTATAGGACCTATAGGACCCAGACCAATAAAAACACGAGGAAGTGATGAGGTTGGGGCAGGAGTGGGAATGGGTTGCCCCATGACTCCGGTTAAAGGGCCGGGGTCGCTCGGAAAAGTGCCTCCGGCGTTTGGAAAATGAAACTGAAGTTGACCCGTTCCAAAATCATGTGTGATATCAGAGACAACTTGTCCCAGTCCCAAGCTGTTAAATCCATTGACAAAGTATGCCCTAAAGTCATCCACAGTCATGCTTCCATCACTGTTTGCAACTCCAAAATCCAATATTACATTGAGTGTGCCATCTGCGGGGGTGACTAGCTGCATGGCAAAAACTCCGGTTGTCGGTAATGTCGGTACACCTAGACCTGCGACTGTACTAATAGACCCAAAACCTGTAGGCGGAGTCCATCCCGGCGTATTAACAGGCCCTTGAAAATCGTCTGCTGCGGGGAGTGTTGTTGTATACGGAGTTGTTTTTATGCCCAAATTATATTCCCAAGAAGCACCAATGCTTCCATCAAACAATACTCGACCATTGAAGTTTGTGCTGTGTACAAGTTGGTTTATCTCGCTCGTGAGTTGACCGAACTCAAGTTGTATCGCCTCACGATCCAGGACCTCATTCGTACCGTTGGCAGATTGAACCGCCAACTCGCGGAGACGTTGCATTTTATCGTGGACGGACTGAAGCGCACCATCTGCAACTTGGGTCAGCGAAATTCCATCCTGAATGTTC
The DNA here is from genome assembly GCA_009787625.1 of Oscillospiraceae bacterium. Classification (GTDB taxonomy): domain Bacteria; phylum Bacillota; class Clostridia; order Oscillospirales; family Oscillospiraceae; genus WRMH01. The sequence continues at coordinate 175,781 of WQSX01000002.1, read as the reverse complement.
AGACTGGCTCTGTTTAACCCACGTATTTGAGTGCGCATTTTTTCTGAAATTGCAAGACCTGCGGCATCATCTGCTGCACGGTTAACCCTCATTCCGCTCGAAAGCCTCTCAACACTGGTTGAAAGTTTTGCGGTACTGAGCCCGAGTTGTCTATGTGAATTTTGAGCTGTGACATTGTTGTTAATTCTCATAGTTAAAGTTCATTCCTTTAAAGTAGACGTATCATCCTTGACATAATTCAGCGAATTTTTTATCGTTTGACTGTATTAAATACAGGTGTTATTTCCTTAAAATTCAGGGGTCGGGTAATGAAAGCTAGGTTTCGCCTATTAAGGTTATCGACAAATACAGGGTTTACTTGAGCGATATATTTCAGAAAAATGAAGAAAAGGCGAGATTTTTTAAATAAAAAGTATTTTTTAAACATTTGTGACGAAAATGTGACAAATTTTGCATTTAATTGCCGGAAACTCTTGCGAATTCCTTTATTATAATGTATAATCGAATTTTCGTCTATAGTTTTATTTGTGTGCATAAAAAAAGAGCTAATCTTTCTATCAAAATATGCCGAAAATAGATTAGGTGAAAATGTCAAAATTTATGGAGAGGAGATAGCAAATTATGTGGCATCGTTATGAATTAACCAATCGCGCCATTGCGCTTCTCCTTACCTTTTTTCTCGTTTTTGGCAATTCATCAACCTTTGCAGAGCATCTTATCGACTATTTGCCTGTAATAGAAAGTGAAGAACCTGCCCCACTTGAGCCAACGGAACCCGAAGAGCCACCGTTAGAAGGCGGCACAGGCGAAGGTGGTGAAATTGTCGAGCCTCCGGAAGAATCGTATCCGCCGGATTCTGACAATGACGAGAAGCCCGATGACGGCCAAAATGAAGAGAACCCGGACTATATAGGCGATGATGACGATGACGAAAATAACGATTATTCCTATGTGGACACAGAAGATGACTTAGATTCTGATGATTATTACGACGATGACTGTGACTATGACTATGGCTATTATGAGATTTGCGACTATGGCTGTGAGGGAGGCGACGACTGCGGCTGTGACTGTGATGAAGATTGTGATTGCGGCTGTCAGGATGACAGAGAAGAGCTAATCGACGATATTTCTGTATATTTCTATGCCGACGGTGCGGGAACTTTATCTGCAAACGGGCTTTTAGTACACGGAGAAGATAGTTCAGGCGAGGAACTAGAAGGGCTAATCTCCGGTGATGTTGTAACATTCCTTGCTTCCCCTCGCTCGCCTAATGCCGAAATAGAATGGAGCATATCGGGGGTGGCGTTCGCCTCCGGCGGCAATCCCGGAGATACAGAGGCGACAGTTATTATACCGGATCTTGAAGTTATAGATATTGATGAAGTCACTGTCCATGTTGCGTTTTCCGGACAAGCCACAATAAATTTTACTGTTTCGGGCGGTGTTCTTACAGTACCCGGAATTCCGACTGTAACTGCTGCTTCGGCTCAGTCTCTTACAGTAGACCTTAATTCATATATAACAATCACTGCAACTCCATTTAATGATGCTCATGTTCCTGAGTGGAGTTCCACCGGTGGTGAACTTTCCGGCAATGCTCGTGAGTTGATCAGAGTGTTAACAGTTCGCAACGATGGTTACGTTCATGTAAACTTCATTACTGCATCATTCGCTCTGACATATGATTCTTCACAGATTGTGGCTACGCCAACAGGTAATATTTTGTTCAACACACCTGTCAATTTCTCACTGGGTTCTTCTGCTCCAATCTCCGCCTTTATATTGTGGAGAGCCACAAATGATGCGGGTTCGCTGTTTTTAGGGCAGGGGCCTACAGCCTCGTTCAATATGCCCGCATTCGACACATATGTTTACCTTGACCCAAGGAGCGCATTTCCTATAACTTTTTCGGTCACTGATGACGCAAGCACAAGCACAATGACGGCCGAATGGAGCGAGCCGGATTTGGGTGATGATTCCTTTAACTCAGGAGACAATGTGCCGGAAGGCTCTACTGTCACATTTGAAGTTGTGCCTGCGGATACTGCCGGCTTAATAGGCTATGAGTGGTCTGTCAATGGAGATATACAGGAAGGTCAAACAGGTTCGACGTTTCAGCTTCCGTGGACGCTTCAAGCTACTGCTAATGTCACCGTCACTGTGGTGCGTGGGCATGTGGTGAATTTTTACAGTAATCACGGTACAATAACGGCTGAGTCAACTTTTGGCACCACAACTACTCAAATTAGCACTGGAGATCTTGTCCGAAGCGGTTCTGAAGTTGTTTTTAATGCTCAGCCGCCTGATAATTTCAGACTATATGAATATCAGTGGAGCGGCGAGTCAGTACAGCGACCACCGACTTCAAGTAATACAATAAGCCCACACACCATTAATAATCTCGCAGGTGACCAAACAGTCAATTTAGCCTTAACGCAGGGCTTTACCGTGGACTTTGGTGTTGACGGAGCGATTGGCGGAAACGTCGTGGCAACTTTGGGTGGAACAGCAATCGGAGCGAGCAGCCTGCAACGCGAAGGTGCGGAAATCGTGTTCACAGCAACTCCCGCCTTGGGGGAAGATGTAAATGCATTTATCTGGACAGTAAACAACGTTGTGCAACAAACCGGGCCACTTAATACTTTTACACTTTCTGGCTTAGATGCGGATAGTAACGTCAGAGTATCCTTTGACCCCGGCTTTGCGGTGACATTTGATGTCGGCGGCGGCGTTGGTGAAATATCGGCGGCGGCACTCAGCTACGGAGCTATAGATAGTGGGGCAGTATTTCCACAAGGCACACCTGTTACTGTTACCTTCCATGCAATCCCTCAAATAGATCCACGCTATCGCGTTAGTCACTGGACTGTCAATGGTTCTGAGCAATCCCCCGGCGAAAATACGATTTCTTTACCTTTAGAAGCAACCACCAATGTGCTCGTGTATTTTGAACGAGTTACCGTAATCCTCAATCCCACAGAGGTTACTGTGACAGGTCATGGCTCTGCTTTCGTGAGCTCTCCAACAGTAGCTGTTGGCGGAACTGCTACAGGTACGATAAATCTCAATTCGGACGACTTAGCTTCCCTGCCTGACGGTCTGGAAGTGTCCGCCAGTGGCGGCGGTATCAACATTACCAGTGACGACCCACTCAACGACACTAATAACGGCATATTTACTGTGCGGGTCATGCGTGATCAGGTCGAAGCCACGCTTACGATAGAGGTAGACCTGCCGTTTTTGCGTGTTATAGGTGATGTTGAAATTATAAACGCAACACCCGGTTTATCAGATTATTTTATTGTTGAGTCTAATGCTGCCGGTAATGTGACACTCGTCGGTTTGCCCACAGGATTAACTTATTTAACTGAACCTGACCCCGGAGGAAATCCTCTTCACACCAGAGTCACCATTACAGGAACTCGCCCCGATGTCACTCCTATACGTTTTGACGATATGGTAGAAGTTCAGCTTGGTGGAATTAGTGCCCAGGTTCCGGTATATGTCCACCTCACTCCGCCGCCCCGAATTGATTCAATCACAGTAAATCCCCCCACAGTGAATGTTTCTGTGCATGGTGGGTCTCCAACAGCTATATTTGATGTTACGGGTGTGAACTTGTATGCTGATGGTGTAAATGCAGCAGAGGTTAGAGATTCGCTTAGTATTTCAGGTTCGTTTCCTGCTTGGGTAACTCTAAACAGCACTGTAAATATAGCTGTGCATAATGAAACTTCTGCAACGGTGACAATTCCGCTCACCATACAATCCAATGCCCTAAACACAGACAGCCGTACTCATAATCTCACAGTAGAAACAATTATTGCAAATAATGTATCAGGTACTCTCACAATAAACCAAGGCGGCCCGATAACACTCGACCCAGACAACATAACGATAAACAACGCCAATCGCAATGCAACTATATCGGTGAGTGGTGTTGGTGCGATTTCTGTCACAAGCTGGGGTGGTTTGCCGACTACCAATGTCCACATTGATTTCAGCTCTGCTGAGGATGAGGATACTATAGTAGTTACTAGCACTCGCCCCTTAGATACCGATGTTACAGGTAATTTCACGGTACAAGTGACTCGTGATGGTATATCTGCCAATCTTTTGATAACTGTAGATTTAACTGCATTGGATGATCCCATTGTGACATGGCCAACCGGGCCGTTTAACGCAATATTCGGAAACACGCTTTCTAATATGAATATACCCTCCGGGCAAGGCTCCGCTGTCTTCCCTGTGGGTGGTGACAACGTTCCCGGAGTTTTCACATGGACGAGTCCGAATACTCCGGTGGGCAATGTTGCAAGCTCACCAAACAACCACAGCATGACATTTACACCGACAGACACTGGTAACTTTGCCACGGTGACGGTTAACAATGTGCCTGTCAATGTAAACCCTGCCACACCTTATGTGACATGGCCATCGGGACCTTTCAGTGCAACTTACGGTGATACTATAGGTTCTGTAGCGAGACCCGGTGGCTCCGCTGTTAATCCCAATGATACTCCAAGCGGTGGTACTGCACCTATAGTCGGCACATTTGAGTGGGTAACTCCCACTGATCTTGTCGGAAATGTTCCGGGACCGCACACACATTATTTAAGATTTGTGCTTGCTGATAGCAGCAATTTCAATAGTGTAGCCGACCACCCTGTTTCTGTGTCTGTTGGCAGAGCGACCCAATCACCACCTCCGGTTCCTTCTATGACCGATAGAACTGCAGTTAGCATCACTCTGGCAGCTATTCCTGATGCAGAGTTCGGCATAAGAGTTGACAGCAACATTGTTTGGCAGAGTTCACCTGTTTTTGAAGGCTTGACTCCTTACACGGAGTACTCATTCTATGCGCGATTTCCTGAAAACCCAAATCAATTTGCATCTGATCCAAGCGGACCGGTGACAATTCGCACACTGAGAGCGGCGCTCGGTGGTTCACCCTCAATTACCGGAAATGCGGTCTATCGTGAAACACTGACAGCAAACACCGATGGTCTATATGCAGATCCGCCCGGTTCTGCCGGTGGTAATGCTGTGTTAGTCGGATTCACTTTCCAATGGTATCGAAATGGCATGGCTATCGGTGGCGCAACAGGAAACACTCACGTTCTCGGTGCAGATGATATAGATCAAAACATTAGCGTTCGTGTCTTTGTATATAACACCGAAGGTCCGAACAATCAACATTCAGCCTCAGTAGGTCCCGTACTTCGAAGAATTCCTGCTCTTGCCGACTTAAACTATACTCTACCCGCTTCAGCGGAGTTCACAGGATCGGGGCACGCTGTTTCTGTAACCGGACCTGAAGGTATTGGTGCAATCACCGTTGAATTCAGCCGCACAGACTCAAGCTCATGGAGCAGCACACTACCCGTTAATGTCGGAGTCTATGATGTCAGGGTAAATATCGCTCAGGGAACCCGCTACCTTGCTACAATCGAGCCTATTGTCCTTAGCGGTCAGTTTACTATAACCCGAATAGAGCCGACTTTAGCGCACTTAGATGTTACCATACCCGCTAACCCAACAACGTGGAACGATTCTTTTCTAACGGGTGGCGCTCCGGCTGCGACAGCTGTTGCGGGAAGTGGCGTTACCGGGCTTGGTGATATAACAATTTGGTACAGCTTAAACGGCGGTCCACGCACAACTACACCACCGAATACACCGGGAACTGTGGTAGTTACTGTAGATATTACAGAGGGTGCCAACTTCACTGCAATAACAGGGCTTTGGATAGGTGAATACGAGATTGAGGGCATAGACATTTTATCCGGTGATATAAATGTAAGCTCTGTAAACGTGGTGTTTGACGGCAATAATCATCAAATTGACGTGACCGACTCAGGCGGAGACGGCTCTGTTATTGGAACTGTCTACTTCAGTGAGACATCAGGCGGACCGGGGGGCGACTCATGGTCAACAGTCAATCCGCTCTTTAGAAATGCAACTGTAGCCTCAGGAATTTTAGCCCCTGTAACAGTACATTTCAGAGTAGTTCGCCACGGTACAGGATACAATCCATTCTTCGGCTCCGCGACAGTGATAATCACCCAACGGCAACTCACATGGGGTGTCGGTGGAGCAACATCAGCAACGGTCAACGATAAAGTCTATGACAGAGATGATTCTGCAACCGTTATTGGAGCTCCAACTTTGGTTGGTGTTATTTCTCCCGACGTAGTAACCGTAACTGCGGGGAATGTGAACTTTGCGCGTAATTACGTGATTTTTGACGATGTGGACGGATACGTTCCTGTCGCTGTGACAGCCACAGGCTGGGGAATAGGTGGCACACATGCGAGCAACTATCTGCCTCCGAGCACCCAACCCGTCTTTGCAGAGGCAAACATAACACACAGACCACTCACAATAACAGGCGTGCAAGCAACCGACCGTGAGTTTGTATCCGGAAACTTTAACGTTGAGCTCACCGGTGGTGTGCTGCAAAATGTTGTGTCAGGCGACGATGTGGGATTCATTCTCGGACTTGGCACAATAGCGAATGCAAATATTGGGAATAACAGGCCTGTAACCACAAACATTCTGCTCAGCGGTGACGATGCAGGTAACTATACGCTAACGCAACCGTCAGACATAACCGTCAACATTACAGGTAGGTCAATTGTTGGTGCTACAGTGACTGTTGGCAACGTAGTCTTTACCGGCAATGCACAGACCCCTCCCGTTACTGTCGTTTTTGACTCAATTCCACTTGTGCTAAACACAGATTTTAGAGTTGTCAGTTTTGCAAATAACACAAACGCAGGCACAGCTACCGTGATAATTGAAGGAATCGGTAACTTTTCAGGGCAGCAATCAGGAACATTTCAGATAACACCTGCACCAATCACCGCCGCAACCGTTTCGGTCAGCGGTAGCTACGTGTTCAGCGGCTCCGCTATAAATCCTCCTGCCGCAAATGTGACAGTTAATCTGGCACCTTTCGGAAACTTAGTTCACGGCACGGATTTCACTTTTGCAACTACGAATAATGTTTTAGTAAGCGATACTCCTGTTGTGACTGTGACGGGAATCGGAAACTTTACCGGAACGGCAATTCTGACAAACGCTTTCACCATCAACCCACACCCCATCAGCGGCGTTGTGACCATATTTCCAAGCGATCTCGACCCCACAACCGGTGCAATCGGCGATGGCACTGTGCTTACGGCAAATATCGCAAGTTTAGAGCCAAGTGGGTTATTGCCTCCTACATTCTCAGGACTACAGGTTGAATGGTTCAGCAGTGTTGGTGGCGGAGCGGCAACATCTATAGGAACAGGCAACAATCACACAGTCAATATGAGCATCACCCCAACCGGCACAAACATTTTCGTTCGTGTAACAGGTGTAAATAATTTCTCAGGGCATATAGACAGCGCTTTTTCTGAGGTTGGTGCAATACCTCTTTCCGGAAGCATTTCGATAGACACATCGCTGTCAAACCCTCCGGTTATCAGTGACTTCTTAACCTTAAACTTAACAGGGTTGCAACCATCGCCTCCACCCGAGCTTTTATTCGACGTAACATGGCTTAGGGGCGGCACCGTCATCGGAACAGGTAATCAAAACAATCTTGTATACACTTTAAATTCTAACCACAGCGATTTCAATTCCTCTATATCGGCGGAAATAATTGGTAGAAGCCCATTTACCGGAAGCGTGCTTGCACCTGCGGTCGACATTCCCATCGCCAGACCAAATGCGCCGACAAACTTCACCGTAGAATCCGGTCCAAATCCGGGAGAGATTACTCTGAACTGGAGTCCTCCTGCTTTAACAGGCGGTGCTCCGATTATCTGGTATATAATCAATGGCGGAAACATTCCTTCGGCACCGGCGTCTGAAACGAGCCGTGTATTTATCGGAACCTATGGCACAACCTATAGCTTTAACCTTCGAGCACATAATGCAGGAAATTTGCAGAGCGAGCCCACTGTGACGCTTTCTGCCACAACTTTCCATCCGCCTGAGATTCAATCAATCACACCCACACCGGAAACCCTTAGCTTGCTTATGAACGTTCGGGGAGAGGGCGAGACGTTTACCGCTGTTTTCAACATAACGGGAACAGACCTAAACCGAGGCAACAACATAGATGCTGTCAGAGCGGCATTTACAGCCATGGCGCAGAGTGCTATGGTGACCATTGGGGGCATCAGTGTATCTCAGATTAGTGAAACTTCTGCAACGCTGACTATTTCAATAACTGTCCATCCCAATAACCAACCTAACGAGCGGACTTGCTCTATAGAAGTGTCGTCATTTATCCCTCCTGACGATACTGCTGCTACAACACTCAACATAAGGCAGTTTGCACGAGTTCACAATCTTTACATTGCAAACAGTCCCGCCGGTGGTTCTGTCCCGTCCGGTCAAAGCCCTCTTACCGGAAGAAGTTTTTCATATGGTGAAACGGTTTCTCTAAACTCAGGTGATAGAGCCGGATATACATTCGTAAACTGGACATCAAGCTCAGGTGTAACATTCGCAAATGCCGCAGCAGGGTCTACAAGTTTCACTATGCCCAATGCGCCTGTTACCATTGTTGCAAACTGGGCTCAGGGAGATAATGCGGTGGTTCCGCCGATTTACCCTGATGAGCCCGACTCGCCACAACCAACGCCAACACCCGCACCTGATGACCCACCCGGTCAAGGCGACACAGGCTCAGGTTCGGACACAGACGATACCGAGAGCGATGGTGTCGAAAGTGACGGCACAGACGTGGGCGAGGTTCCTCCTGAAACGGGCAACGGCGGAGACGTACCACCCGAACTAGGCAACGGCAGTGGGCAGGGTTCAGGAGATGGCAGCGGTGTTGCGACACCTGCACCTGATAACATCTCTAATGTAGCAGAAGAGCAGGATCTCTCATTTATGAACTGGCTGAGTTCCAATATATGGTGGATTGCTATACTGATTGCCGCGTTGGTAATTATAGCGGCGTGGTGGTTCATCCTAGGCAAGAGACGCAAAAAAGACAAGGACGAAGCACCTGTAACAGATTTGACCGATGAGGACTAAGACAGGGGAGCAGGGAGACAGCTCCTCTGTCTTAAGTCTTAAATTATTTTCGCAAATTCCGAAAAAATATGTTGACAATAGCACTTCATCGCACTATAATAGTAATCCGCATCCACTTTGGTATATGTGGCGGCATAGCTCAGTTGGCTAGAGCATTCGGTTCATACCCGGAGGGTCGCTGGTTCAAATCCTGCTGCCGCTACCACACCCCATGGCCCGTTGGTCAAGCGGTTAAGACTCCGGCCTTTCACGCCGGCAACACGGGTTCGAGTCCCGTACGGGTCACCAAAGCACAAAACCCGAACCCCAAGCACCTTTTAGGTGAGGGAGTCGGGTTTTGTAATTGTAAAGAAGGACAGAAGTTTATGAGTGAAAGAGTAACAAATTCCGTTGATTTCTACCAAGGCAACAATCCGCAAGACTTGATTAGGCAGTATGGAAGCCCGCTATATGTCTATAACGAAAGGGTTTTTCGCGAAAAGTGTAAAACTATGAAAACGCTATGCCCCTATTCGGGCTTTCGTGTGAACTACGCCATAAAAGCAAATTCAAACCTCACCCTCATGGCGATTGCCCTCGAAGAAGGTCTGAAAGCCGATGTGAGCAGTGCAGGAGAAATTGTTGCCGCACTTGCGGCAGGCTATAAGGCGGATGACCTCTTTTTCATAGCAAACAACATATCAGAAGATGAAATGAAGTTTGCCATAGATAAAAATGTAATACTCAGCGTTGATTCGCTCTCTCAACTTGAAACATACGGGCGCATTAACCGCGGCGGTAAAATTGCTGTTCGTTTTAACACCGGAATAGGCGGTGGGCACCATGAGAAGGTCGTGACAGGCGGCGACGACACAAAGTTTGGAATTTTAACCGCTTATGTCCCCGAAGTGAAGGCTCTGCTGAGTAAGTATGAGCTACAGCTTGTTGGCATAAACCATCACATCGGCTCACAGTTTGCGCAAGAGCTGTACATTGATGGAGTTGTTACACTGTTAAATATAGCTCGTGAATTCGACACTTTAGAGTTTGTCGATTTTGGCGGCGGTTTTTATATTCCGTATCACAAACAGGATGGCGAAAAAGCGTTTGATCTAAAACCGGTTGGAAAGTCCCTTGCGGAGCATATGCAAAAATTTTCCGCGCAGTATGGGAAAGAGCTTGTCTGCATGATTGAGCCGGGCAGGTTCATCGCCGCTGAATGTGGTGTATTGCTCGGAACCGTACATGCGGTCAAGAAACTCGGAGCTGTAAATTATGCGGGGACAGACATGGGATTTTCTGTGTTCGCCCGACCAACACTCTACGACTCGCATCATGATGTCGAAGTCTACCGTGACGGCGAAATAACCGGTGCCGAGGTGCTTGTGAACATCGTCGGCAATCAGTGTGAATCCGGTGATTACATTGCAAACAAAAGGCTTTTGCCTCCCTTAAAAGAACGTGATGTACTTGGCGTGCTTGATACAGGGGCATATGGGTTTTCCATGAGTTCTCAATATAATCACAGGCAACGCCCCGCCGAGGTTCTAATTCGCGTGGACGGTAGCGTAAAGTTAATTCGCAGGCGCGAGACTTACGAGGAAATGCTCGTAAACATGCAGGGGTTATAAGGACAATCCTATGACAGATAGTAAAACAGCCTTTATATGCGATGAGAGCTACTTTTGGCATAATGCCGGCGGCGGTGCTTTGTTTGAGCCTGCGAGCAAATATTTAGAGGAGCACGGGTCAATAGAAACTCCTGAAAGTAAGCGCAGAGTCAAAAATCTGCTTGAAAAAAGCGGGCTTATGGATAAACTGGTGCAAATAAAGCCGACACCTGCCACGGAGGCACAGCTCGCCTATTATCACACCGCGGCACACATTGAAAACGTGAGACGTATCAGTGAGTTTGGCGGTGAGGATTGCGGAGATTCCGCAATTGTCGGTAAGGGTTCGTTTGATATAGCTAAACTTTCCGCAGGAGGTGCAATCGCTGCGGTCAATGCCGTAGTCACAAGAGACGACATAAAAAACGCCTATGCCCTGACTCGCCCGCCCGGACATCACGCAGTCGCAGACAGAGGCATGGGTTTTTGCTTGTTTAACAACGTAGTAATAGCTGCTAAATATGCACAGAAAGTGTTCGGGATTGAAAAAATTCTTATCATAGATTGGGATGCCCATCACGGAAACGGCACAGAAGCTGCATTTTACGATGATAACACTGTGCTCTTTATCTCAATTCATCAAGATCGCCTTGACCCTCGAAACACAGGTTTCCTCGAAAACACAGGTGCAGGCAAGGGAGAGGGCTACAACATAAATATCCCCATAGATGCAGGTTCGGGGGATGCTGTATATAAGTATATTTTTGAGCAAATTGTTATTCCCGGAGCGAAAATGTTCAAGCCTGAACTAATTTTAGTCTCCGCAGGTCAAGATGGAAGCATATTTGACCCTCTGGCACGCCTAATGCTCTCGGCTGACGGCTACAGATACATGACCGGAGCCGTAAAGGCTCTCGCCGAAACGCACTCGCAGGGACGGCTTGTCGCCTTGCATGAGGGTGGCTATTGCCCTGTATACGTGCCATTTTGTTCTCATGCAATCATAGAGGAGCTGAGCGGAGAGACCACTGACGTTACAGACCCGTTCATTTATGCCATGGAGGGTACAACCTACAACAAGTTGCTCCCGCATCAAAAGGAAAGAGTTGACGAAATAAAAAAATATCATAGTTTATAGTAAATTAACAATTACAATCCTAAAAGAGTACGCTCTCCCGTCTTGACATTTTCGCAAAAAGACGGTATCATATGCATAGAAATTTACATGGAGGACATGAATGTGATAAAGGCGATTTTCAAGAAAATAGTTCCACTTGTGTCTGTTGTCTTGGCAGGCATGTTCTTGCTCGCGGCGTGCGAATCTGCTCCCCCCAGAGTTCCAGCGGTTCATATTTTCAATCCCGGCACAGCTTTCACTACAAATTTCAACCATGACGACCCGCGCAGGCAAGTTCGCGCTTCTATGGTTTTTGAGGTTATGGATGAAGCTGCTATAGAAGAGCTAAATACACTTGTATTTGTCATAAGGCACTCCATACTTGCAGTGTTGGGCGAGCTCACCATGGAAGAACTCACAACAGAGAAAGACATTGACGATATTTCTTTGAGGTTGGTTGAGCGAGTCAATGGCGATTTAGGGTTATCTTTGGACTTGATTTTACGAGCATACTTTACGGACCTCGCCGTAATTTGATGAATTAATATAGATTGCTCTTGACAAATTTCGATTTATGTTGTAGCATAACATAGTGCGTTTTTTGCGACTCTATTTTTATTGTTGCGCTGAAACGCGGAGAGCCTGAAATATCGGGCTCAGATATTCCTCAATAGCTCAGTTGGTAGAGCATGCGGCTGTTAACCGCAGGGTCGCTGGTTCGAGTCCAGCTTGGGGAGCCAAGTGCGCCTTATCCGAACCGCTTTGATGTGGTTCGGATATTGGCATTTCAAGGCAATTTTCACTGGCACGGCAATAGATTTCGACACGAGCATTATCACCGTCATATACCAGTATTTTATCCACAAGCACATCAATAACGCTTGTGCGGTAATTATAATCACTCACATCGCCACACTTAAACCGTTCAAAGAAAAATTTTACTTCTTCAAATGTGAGGACAGGGCGCATCAACATCTCATGTGCAATCCGACTTTCGAGGTCTTTTTTTTCGTTTTGCCGTTTCTCTATTTGTTCTGATATAACATCAACAGCCTTGCCGGCTTCTATCGCTTTTATTAAGTTCGCTGTGGCAATTTCGTTCTCTTTTAGTGACTTTCTCAATCTTTTGATGGTATCGGTGTTACTTTCAGCGATTGAAAGGTCGGCGATTTCTTTTGCCATTTTATTTATTTTTTCATCAGTCAATCCATCTAAAACACGCTTAACAACTAAGTTTTCAAGGTCTGTCTTTTTAATCGTTTTCATACTGCACGAGCCTTTTCGCTTGCGAGTAATGCATCTATAATACTGATGAATTGTGCCGTTTCGAGAGTGACCGCTATCACCCACTATGGCACTAAGGCAATGTCCGCAGAATAGTTTTGTTGTGAGTAAGTAATTTTCCTCAACTGCTTTTTGCCTTGCAGGTGCTTTCTTGTTTTTCGCAAGCATTTCTTGAGCCTCATTAAAAGTGCTATCATCAATAATCCTTGGTATACCATCAGCGACTTCAACACCATCATAAATATAAATACCGAGATACTTTCTATTAGTCAAAATACGCCTGATTGTATCTTTGTGGTATGAGTTGCCGTGCCTTGTTTTAATCCCGATACTGTCAAGGTGGCGGATTATATCAACCATTGTTTTACCTGAGATATACATATCAAACATACGTTTGACAACAAGAAACTCATCTTCATGCAACACAATTTTTTTATCAACAACCTTGTAGCCAAGGGGAGCATAACTGCCTGTATATTCGCATTTCTCAGCAGTCAAAGCCAAGCCACGTTTGACCTTTTGCGAAAGCTCCGCAGAGAAATATTCTGCCATACCCTCTAAAACGGATTCCATAAGCACACCGCTTGCATCGTCCGAAATGTTTTCTCTCGCAGATAATACCTTGACACCATTCTTTTTTAGTTTGGATTTATACGTTGCAGAATCATAGCGATTTCTCGCAAAACGGTCGAGCTGATACACAAGAACGCCTTGAAATTGTCGTTTTGCACTATCGGCAATCATTCTTTGAAATTCAGGGCGGTTATCTGCATCTGTACCTGAAATCGCTCTGTCGATATACTCGGCAATAATTTTGTAACCATTACGCTCGGCAAATTCATAACATACTTTCCTCTGCCCCTCAATGCTCTGTTCTGACTGACCTAAAGCACTATATCGACCATAAAAAACTACATTCATACATTTTCCCCTTTCACCATTTCTAATAGAGTTTGCTTTAATCTGTCATTCATCGGTGATTTCGGGTCAAAGCACATCTCTATAAATTTCTGCATTTCTTCACTATCATCAATAATCTTTGGCTGATAATCGTATAATTTCCCTTCTGGTTTGTCTGTTCTGCCATAGATGTAATCGAGTGAAACATCAAAATAATCAGCGTACCATAGTAATGTCGCATGAGGGGGCAAGCCAACTCTATTTTCGTAGCGGTTAATGCTTGCCTGTGTCGTTCCGACAAGTTTTGCAATCTTTGCCTGTGATATGCCCATACCCTCTCTTAACGCTCTTAGCCTTTCTGAAAATATATCTGTCATTGAATCAATCCCTTTCAAGAACAGTATATACTATTTCAGAAACGTCGTCAACACGAATGTCGTATACTTTTATTTACGATTATTGTGTTTCAGGTTTAATGTCTACTTCCAAAATTCCGAGAGCAGCAAGGTGCAAATTTTACTTCGCACCCTGCCGTTTTCGTTCGCCCTACGCACTCTCATCAATCTTCACAGTACCGTGACTAATGACCTTACCACCCGAACCGTACATAGTCCGAATTTCATCAAAACTATAATCCTTACGGCTCTGACGTTTATAATCTTCGGGTTTAAGATACCACGCAGATTTTTTGCTATGCCACAAAAAACGCAGAGACTTTAACTGCTCCTTGTATGGCTTGGTGTTACCAGTGACCCAAACAAAGCACCCGATAACTTCAATCGTTATCTCGTCCATTCTCATCAGCTCCGCTATCAAGTCTTTAAAGTTCTCAGCGGTTTCTGACGTCGGCTGTCGTGCCGTGTACTTTTCTCCGTCCTTTGTGCGGTGTATATTCTTTAGAACTTCAAAAAGCAAATCATACTCAGCGTTGACCGCTTTCATCGTCTCGGTATTACCGCCACGGTCGGGGTGATGAATCATCGCTAACTTGCGATATGCAGATTTTAATTCTTCCAGAGTTTCAGGCTGTGGCTTGAAATAAATAAAAGTTTTCATGTTCGGTATTCCTCCTAAAAAATATTTTTGGTTGCTCCTGATGTATATTCAATTGTCAAGGTGCTTATGCTCAGATTGGTGCATAGCAAAAAACATAGGTCAAGAATGCTGAAAGCACTTGCGATAGAAAATTTATCCGCAGATAAAATTTCTACCAGTTCTTGACCTATGTTTTTAATACCTTACTCCCCTCGCAGGGTATTTAATTATATGGTGCTATGCTTAAATTTGAGAATAATCGCCTTGTCAATTGATACGGCAGAGTTTTCCATGATATTATGCGAGGAAATATTCGATTATTTTAACTCAGCTCGAAAATTAGCTATTGACAAACAAAGCAAATACATTACACTGCATTTATACAATATATTGTGGAGGACTAATGCAAGATGGATTATATAATGACTGTCATTAAATTTATTAAATCGTTGTTTTCAAAAGAGCCAAGGGGCAACTCTATCAAAAACTCGAACAAATCGCATATTAAGTCTAGGGGCGATAATAACACATTCAATCTCTATCAAGACAATGATGCAAATAGCAGAAATGAAAACATGAAGCAAGAACGCATTGAAGATTGGAGAGGGCGAGTTATACGTTTTTCTGGCTACTCTTACGTTAAATTTGAGGGTGAGAGTGGTGAGTATTGTGCTAGTTGCTTTGATAATAATGATGAGCGAATAACAATGAGATACTTGACTAATGATGAAAAAATGTATCTAATGAGACTTTCTACCGATAAAGAACTAATCTGTCTAAAGTGCAAAAATATCAGTAAAAAGAAGCATTTGCTTGCCACTTTTAGACTGTAAACAGCTTAACTTGAGCAGTAGATTCAAAAGAATAAACGGCTTTTTGACTGAATTGTAACGCACAGATTTTGCCTTGCAATTTCATCGGTTTCTGTATATAATATCACCACAACATAAGGCGCAGGAAAGTTTACCAAACAGCAACGCAAAAGGAGCTAATTATGGCAAATGCAGATTTAACAAAAGCAAAAAAAGCAAAAAATGACGAATTTTATACCCAATGGACAGATATAGAGCGAGAAGTAAATGCATACTTAGAGTACAACCCTGATGTCTTCAGAGGAAAAACAATACTCTGTCCCTGTGACGACCCCTATGAAAGTAATTTTCTTAAATTTTTTGCCCTGTCCTTTAATAGTTTTGGACTGAAAAAGCTGATTGCAACTTGTTACAAAGGCTCCCCTATAGCAAATACACAACTGACTTTATTTAAAGATGAGCCTAAAACTAATAAAACTACAGGAGTTCCGCACAAAATTGAAATTACCGAAGTTAAAGATTTCAATAAAGATGGGGCCGTTAATTTGCTTGATGTTGAGTGGCTTCTCGAAAACAAAAAAAACACTCTAGTCCGGTTAGAGGGTGATGGAGACTTTCGTAGCGATGAAGTTAAAAACTTGCGTGATGAAGCTGATATAATAATCACTAACCCTCCTTTTTCACTATTTCGAGAGTTTCTAACATGGATTCTTGAAGCAAAAAAACAGTTTTTGATTATTGGCAATATGAACGCAATTACTTATAAAGAGGTTTTTCCTTTGATTAAAGAAAATCAAGCGTGGCTTGGACCGAGTATTTCAAGCGGTGATAGAAAATTTAACGTTCCAGATAATTTCGACCTTTATGCGTCGAATTGTGGAGTTGATGAAAATGGAAAGAAATTTATTAGGGTCAAGGGTGTTCGTTGGTTTACAAATATTGACCACGGTCGCAGACATCAGCCATTACCACTTATGACTATGGCTGATAATTTAAAATTCAGCAAGCACAAAGAAATTAGAGGTAAAAATAATTATGATAATTATGATAATTATGATGCTATAGATGTTCCTTACACAAATTCTACGCCCTCCGATTATGACGGAATAATGGGTGTACCTATATCATTTCTTGATAAATACTGTCCAGAGCAATTTGAAATTGTGGGTATGTGCGAAAACCTTGATTTATATGGTTTAAAGACTAAAGTTTATACTTCCGCAGAGTGCCAGCAGGCTTATTTTGCTAAGTTCGGAAAGAATGGCACATATGACCTAAACGCAAGTGGTGTTTTAGAAAAAAACGGATTATTAGAAAAAGTATATCAGCGCATTCTGATTAAACATATCTAAGGAGCGACTAATGAAAGCAAAACTTGAAGAATACACGGTAAAAAAAATAGTTGATGGCTTTGTATACAACGAATTAGAGGGCAGAGGTCTCTTTGGGTTATCGGGCAAACTGACAATCCAACCTGAATACCAACGCAACTATATTTATGCAGACGGCAAAAAAGATGTTGCTGTAATTGACTCACTATTGAAAGGTTATCCGCTCGGACTAATTTACTTTAATAATATAACCGATGATAAATTTGAAGTGCTTGACGGACAGCAACGCATTACTTCTATCGGGAGATTCGTGACTAAGAAGTTTGCAATTATCTACAATGGGCGAGAACAATTATTTGACTCTCTTGATGGTGAACTCCAGGATAAAATAATGAACAGCACTTTGCTTGTCTATCACTGCGTGGGAGAAGAGAGCGAGATAAAGGAATGGTTTAAGACAATCAATATAGCAGGAGTGCCTATAAACTCTCAAGAGGAACGCAATGCAGTGTACTCAGGCGAATTTGTCACTCAGGCAAAAACAGAATTCAGCAACTCTAATAATGCAAACATTCAAAAATGGAGTGCCTATGTCAAAGGCACTCCGCAAAGGCAAGAACTTTTAGAGGTGGCGTTGTCATGGGTAGCCAGTTCTAAAGGTCAGGATATTGATGGATATATGTCGGCAAATCGGAGAAACGACAATATAAATGAGTTGAAAACATATTTTAATACCGTCATTGACTGGGCGTCTGGTGTGTTCTCTGATGTTGAAAAGGAAATGCGAGGACTGGAGTGGGGTAGGCTCTATGAAACTTACTACCGAAATTCATACAATCCCACCGAAGTATCAGCCACGCTACAACGCCTGTATGGTGACTATTATGTAAAGAATAAAAAAGGTATCATTGAGTATATCTTAGGCGGTGAGCAAGATACAAAACTAATTGATGTCAGAGTTTTTGACGATGCTGTAAAGCAAGCAGTGTTTAGACAGCAGACAGAGCACGCAAATACAAATGGCACATCAAACTGCCCTTTATGTGCAATCGGTCACGATTCCAATAAAACAAAAATATGGGCGATTAAAGATATGGACGCAGACCATGTACAGGCATGGAGCAGGGGCGGAGCAACTGACATATCAAATTGTGAAATGCTTTGCAAAACTCATAATCGGGCAAAAGGAAACAGATAGTTTAACATAGAATAGCGACAACCCAAGCGAATAATTTTTACAGTTACCCGATTCCAGCTATTTCTGCGGACGACCTAACCCATTTTTTTATATCTTCATCTGATATCGAATCAATTTCAGCTCTTATCTCCTCAATAAGCTCATATCTCAATGAGTATGCTTTCTTAATGTTTCTGTTCCACTGCTCATGGAGTTTACCCCAATCATCGAGTATTACCTTTTGACGTTTTAAGTACATTTCTACAATTTTTGTGATTTCCGATTCATGCACACTTTGGTCGTTTGAGATGAAACAATAATTTTCATTTACACTGCGTTTAAGTGATTGTAACGTTGAAGTGCAATCAATAATTAAAGTGGCTTCTTTTAATTCATTTCTTTTACTTTCTAACGATTCAATAATCATTGGGGCGTTTATATTTTGGAATACTTGTGGTTTTTTGAAGAAAAGCAAGATGTTGTCAAAGCGATTTCTCTCTGCATTATTGCATTCATTTAGATGTTCTATTTTTAAACGAATTTGCTCATCTAATGAGACCATTTCATGTTCGAGTTTTTGATAAATTAAATCTTTTATGTTCTGCTTAATAGGTTGTTCAATAAGACCCACTAGTTTATCTTTAAGTTGCTTTCTGCTTGCCTTAATAATCTGATGTTTTCCTGATGGAAATTTCCGCCTTTCCAATTCAAAGAATAAGTTTAACATATATTCACGATTCATCACCCATGTCGAATATCTGTCATTGCTTTTTAGCAAATGTTTACATTCATCGGGATAAGGTTTGTCAAAAAAATATTCTTCATCAGGACTTGAAGCGTTTTCATTAAACAGTGTTATCCCAAAAATTTCTGCCTTTCCAGAACAGTTGCATATACACCTTTCATTTAGAAGCATTTTGTTTCCGTGATAATCGTTTTTTATAACCTCTATGACGTGTTGGCGCGAGTACGTTATCCATTCACCCTCTTCACCAGAGGGTTTTTTGTTGTAAAATTCAAGCGCATCCTTAAGTGTATAAAATTTCTTTTTCATTTTTCTAATTTCCCTGACTTGTCGATGTTTTTTTATAGTAGTATGAACAGTAAGTCGACTACCTATTATAACTGTCGTCTAAAATAAAAGCAAGGGAACGTGAGAATTATGCTAAAAACTTATCAAAAATGCGGCGACACAACGCCATATCATCGTCAAAAATTCATGTGGACTTTCTCGGAGATTCTAACGATTGAAACCTTTTGTGATGATTGGTACGAGGCATTCACAGTCAAAAATTTATCAAAAGCACTTGTGCAATGTAATGGATATCTGCAAAGTTTTAATTTCTGGCGTAAGCCTTTACTGCTTCGCTTTGATGAAATGTCGCTTTTGCTCTATGAGTTTGATGATGTGCATGAAACATTGTGTGCTTTGAGGCGTCAATTAGACCGCTTCGCAAAAAAAACTTTACTGGTTAAGGTCATATCTAAAATCGGTGTTCTGCGGAGGTGTATAAAATGAGACCGCCAATTAAAAGCGACAGAACGTTACTGGCATTTTGGATATTACTTTTAGTTTTTGTAGCTATCGGAGCATTGTGTAAGGTATTTGTACATTTCATTCAAATAAATGCATTTGATTTTCTTTTTTCAACTGTGCAGGTGGCACAACATGTGACGTTTTATAGCTTCATGCTGGCAATCATTTTAATAATAGTTGCTTTTATCACATGGGGCTTTCGGCATCGACTGTACACAAGAGGCTTTAAGCACGCTATAATACACGCCCGCTTGCTTCACAGGGTTAGAAAGAGCTTACATGAGGCGAAGTATTACATTACTGATGGATTTTCGTCCAAAGAAATATCTGCAAGATTGCCAAATGTGAGGATAGTGCTGGATAAAGATAATTTGAGAGGTCAGCTTGAACTCGAATGTCATATTTTATGGGAAAAGCCATACGAAAGCATATGCCTGTCATCAGCTTTATCAGGAGGCTATGTTATAGAAGAATCATACATAACAGATGATGGTAATCATTTTATTTACGAGTTCAGCCATATGAAAACACAACGTCAAGAGGTATTTACAAATGCAGAAGATTTTGTAGAGTGGGCTAAATGTGGCGATTATGAGTTGAAAATCGACAGTCGGAGTCCACCAGTTGAGTTGAGTTCTAGTTTATTCGTGGGTGCGACTGGCAGTGGAAAAAGCTTAAGTTTGATAAATTTCATACATCAATGCCTTGCGAAATCGATTAAATATTATTTATATTATGCAGACGTAAAAATGACAGACTTGGGAGCACTCGGAAAGCGCATATCAAAAGATAGCACAGCCGAAACCATTGAGGAAATCATAGAGCTCATGCGTAAATTTCATAATGCAATTGAGACTCGAAAGGTAGAATATCAAAAAATGCTTGAAGGACATTATTCAGTTGACTACCGTGACTTTGGATTATCTCCTCATATCTTTATTATGGAAGAGGCAAGTTCTGTGTTTGCTTTTATAGGAAAGATGGAAAAAAGCATTAGAGATGAATTTTCAACTATGTTAAAAGCTGTGATACTCCAAGGTCGTGCCTTGGGCTGCTTTATATTTTTTGCTATGCAAAAATCTGATGCAACATCAATTCCAACAGAAATTCGTGACAACCTGCCTTGTAAAATTTTACTTGCCAGAGGTGTAGAAAATACAACAGTTATTACGCTTTTTGGTGTATCAGCGACTATACCTAATCGTCGTTATTCAGCAGGACAGGGTTGTTATTCTACTCCTGCGACTGGCGGAATAAAACTGTGTTTCTTCCCGACTTTGAACTTCGATGTGCCGACTGAAATTGCGAAAATAGCAAAAGAAAATGACAGCACAAAGACATAGCAACCTTTTATTTACAAGCATGGCAAAAGTTTTTCCAGAGACGGGTACACAGTTGTATAACGATGACAGATTGTCTTTTCTTGCAAGACAGTTACTTCATAGTATTTCTTACTTACTTTTCAAATTTCCCTGACTTGTCGATAATTTTTGATAGTAAAATGAGCTTAGAAGGCAATCAGCGTAATAAAAGTTATGCTTCTTCACAACATGAAATTTTTGTTTGCCGATTGCACGATTGAAAATATCCAAAGCAAATGATGTCATAAGTTCATAACAAAACAACACAACTTTGCCACAGTTCTAGACATGGTGAGGCAGTGATTAAATAGACACAAATTTAGATTAGCAAGGAGTTTTTATAATGAAGCAAACAGTTTTAGTATTATCAGCAAGTCAGTATCAAATCACTGATGAGAAGACGGGGGAGATTACCACCGATGGTTGTATTGTCCGCTACTGTCTGAGTGAGGACTTAGCGCCGACTGAAGACCAAGTTAGACCAGTAAAAGGTCACGTGCCAGCCAAAGCGAATATAAAGTATGATGATTGGGATTCTTTCAAGGTCGTTCCTGCGCTGTATGAAGTTACTCTGACGAGCAAAATCGATTCTCAGGGTAAGGTTTCTCTTGCCCCGACATCTTTCACTCCGATAAGTAAAATCAGTGTGACAAGAATCGCAAGCAGTAATAAATCTGCTATGCAAACGACTGCATAGCTAAAAAACGGCGGCGGCTGCCGCAGGCAAGCCGCCAGCCTCCATTCACTAGATTCTATAGGGTCAACAGCTGGAAAGGCGAAGGATTTTAAAAATGATTAAAGATAATGAAACAATTGAAGTTTTATACGATGTTAAGGATAGTGGCAGGCAAGTTGCTTGGAAAACAAAACGGTTAATGAGTTTGCGTATAGCGCAAGCTTTCAAGCGGTTAGGATTTATTTCTAAATACGAAAGAATTATCAACTGTGGGGGCTATTTAGAATTTAGGCGATACGATGACCATTCTATGCTTTTGCACAGAGCGTGGTTCTGCAAGCAAGATAAAGTATGTATGATTTGTGCATGGAGACGCAGTCGCAAAACATATGCTCATGTCAGAACAATAATGGATGCAGTTGAAGATGATTATAAGTATATTTTCCTAACATTGACCTGTAAAAATGTAATTGGAAAACAGTTGGGCGAAACAATAAGTAAGCTTTTACTGGCATATAAAAACTTATGTCTACGCCAACGCTTTCAGTCTGCTACCCACGGGTGGCTCAGATGTTTAGAGGTTACTTTTAACTGGCAAACTTTAACTTTTCATCCGCACTTGCATATTGTTCTCGCAGTAAATGAATTATATTTCTCCTCTGATTTATATATAAAGCAAGAAGAGTGGTGCTCAATGTGGAAATCAGTGCTTAGAGTGGACTACACCCCTATCGTTGATGTAAGAGTATTTTCAGCAGAAGAAAAAACCAAAGGGAAAGAAATTAGCGAAGTCGCAAAATATTGTGTGAAGCCTTCTCATATCATGGCAAATTTATACGATATAAAATCACATAGCCAAGATATACAAGACGAGGTAAAGAAATACACCGATTCAATTACAGATGATATTGTGTCAACATTAGATTCTGCTTTGCGAGGTAGGCGGTTGCTAGGGTTCGGTGGAGTGTTCAAAGAAAAGCATAAATTATTGAACTTATGTAAGCGAGATGACGATTTAATCCGTGCAGGAAACGGCAAAGTCTTGACTGGTTCATCAGGTTACGAGATTGAAAAATACAGATGGGATACAAGCTTACGCAATTACGTAAAAATCAAGGATAAGGGGGATACATCATGACCCAAAAATCCTCTACCAATAAATTCAATAGCCTGATATCTCAAACAACAGACGTTTCAGACGAGCAAATTATACTATTATCAAAACGGTTGCTCCCTGAAATAAAGCGATATTTTGCAGATGAGAAAATCAGAAAAGAGTTTGAGTCATGGAAAAATAATCAGGAGTCAGAAAAGAAGTAGTGCGGACGATGCGACAATCGACCGCACTCTTAATTTTAGTATCTCATAATTGTAATTGTGCCAACATTATAACCCTATCAGGCAAGGAAAAATGGTGGTTCGGATTTAACCGCAACTGCCGAGCCAAACCAAAAAGCTTGCCTTCGGCGAGCTTTTTGGTGTTTTGTGAGGTGGTTTCCGCTGGCCTTGACCAAATTTGCCGAAAAACATTCCACCATTCCCTCTAACATGGATTCCATTAAAATGCCGCTTGCATCATCGGTAATGTTCTCGTAACCAAAAAACACTCTAACACCATTCTTTGTCAAGTCATTTAAACTATATTAACGGTTGAACATTGGGTGCGTTTATGCTAGTATAAAGATATTACAAAATAAGGAGAAAATTTATGTATAAGATATTTATTAGCCATTCATCAAAAGATAAAGCTATTATAGATATTATCGTGGATGGGTTATTACAAAACGGAATGGGGATCAAACACGAAGATATCTTTTACACATCCGGAGATAGTATGGGCGTTAAAACGGGCGATGAATGGCGTAATGCCATCAAAGACTCACTACTAAATGCTGAGGTTGTTTTACTCGTAATATCGCCGAATTATAAAGAAAGCGAAATATGCCTTAACGAAATGGGTGCAGCTTGGGCAAATTGTGACAAAGTAATTCCTGTTATTGTCCCCAACATCACTTTCGCCACTGTTGGTGTTACCTTTGATGTTATGCAAGGAATCAAGTTAAATGATAGCTCTGGCTTAGACAATTTGAGAGACACAATTCACAAATGGACATCAATTGATCTGCTACCCACGGCGCGCTGGTCTAAGAAAAAAGAAGAAGCTATTTGCTCTATTGATGATTATATAAACAAGAACCCTTTCCCTCTCCCTCTCTCTAGGGATGTATTTGAAAAACTTGAAACTGAAAACAAAGAAATGGAACAAAGTTTCAAAGATATAGTTGCAGAAAAACAAAAATTAGAAGAAATTATAGTTGGATTGAAAGGTACGAAGGATAAAACGGAAGTTAAAGCAATAATGAAACAATATGAGCCAACATGCGAATTTGACGAATTTAAGCATTTAGCTTCTAATGTTTCAACTGCATTAAATAACCTCGAAAATGGCGTCGTAATTACATCAATTTTTGCCCATGTTACCAACAACAATTTGTTAGCAGACAATTTCATTTACGGAAATGAAATACAAACTGCTGTTAGTGAGGGCCAAATTGATGAGGAACAAAACCTAAATGTTAATGGAAGAAAAGTCAAAGAAGCGTTAAAGGCATTAGAAGAATTCAAGTGTTTCTTGGAAGAATTCTCTGATGTTCGAACTTTTGAAGACAATTACGAAGATTTAGATCTTAATTTTTATATAAAAAGTTTCTGGGAGCAAGTTTTTAAGATAAAAATGTCTATAGGCTGAAATGAATAGAAAATATTACGATGTTTGAGTGGCAGAATTTATAGGTTAGGGTAAAAAGAGCTCCATGGAAATTACTAACATTTTGCATATAACAACACGCAGTGAGCTTAGAGCGTGGCTCGCTCTGAACTGTGCTACGGTTTCGCATGCTTGGGTTCCGGTTATTTCTAAAGAGCCTGGTGAACTGTCGTATTTAGCTGTCGTTGAGGAAGCTATTTGTTTCGGGTGGATTGATTCAACGAAGAAGCGCCATGGAGATGTGATGTACCAACGAATCAGTCCAAGGCGAAAAAGCGGAAACTGGACTGAATTAAACAAAGAGCGTGCAAGGCGGCTGATAAAACTCGGACTTATGACTCCGCAGGGGGCGGCGGCACTGCCGAACATGTCGGAGAGCAGTTTCATGATTGCGCCGTATGTGATGGATGCAATAATGGCGGACAAAGAAACTTACGCGAATTTCAAGAAATTGCCGCCACTCTACGTCCGAATTCGTGTAGATAATATTCAATCATACCCACAGGGTGATGAGACTTATGAGCGCAGATTGAGTAAGTTTCTGGAAAGCACAAAAAACAATATTCTGTACGGTGACTGGAACGATAGTGGTAGACTGTAAAGGATCATACGAAAAAGCTGTCGCTTGCGATTTTAAATCGTCTTGCGGCAGCTTTTTGGTTGTGGCTTTTATATTTAGAAAACGCGGGCGTATTTTACCCATATTCTTGCCGGTCCATCTTTGCTTCTATAGATTTCGTCGGCTAGTCTGTTTGCGTAGACTTTCACGCTTGAGCGCTCGTCCGAGCTTATTTTATGGGGACTGAATCTGGCTTTTAGTGCCAGTTTTTCAATTTCTGTCGGTGGAACAGCCTCACGGCGTGCTATCCTCTCGATGTATTTCCACATGGATATGACTGCGGCGTTTGCATCCGTTTGCTCAAAGCGTTTTTTACGGAACCTGAGTACCAGCCCTCTTCGTATGAACACTGAGGCAATTACGAGAACTATGAGAACTATCACAATTATGAGATTAAACAGCCATGGCTCAATGCCTATTGCTGCAGCAGCGGCGGCGGCTCCGCCAATCCCTGCGGGTGGGGTTGCTTGCCCCTGTCCGTTTACAAATGCTCCATTAATCATGTGGTCACCGAAATCCATCATCCATGGTTCAAAATCATACCAGTTCATTTGAGGGGGGCTGAACATTCCCTCTATTTCCGCACCGGGTGTATGTGGTGTGGTTGCCGTGACTGCAGAGCCTTCTCCTCCGGGTGTCGTTTCAAGGTATAACCACCCAATGTCATCGTAGAAAACTTCTACCCATGCATGTGCGTTTCGGTCGGTCAATGTGATAACCTCATTTTGATATCCGGTTGGTACAGTGAATACATAACCTGTCGTGAAACGTGCAGGGATTCCAAGCGAGCGGAGCATTAGCGTTGCTGTTGTTGCAAAGTGGATGCAGAACCCTGTCTCCATGTGTTCTAAGAAAAACAAAACAAAATCTTCTTCTTCCGGAACTACGCCGGGTGCCAGAGAGTATGTTGCCGAATTTCTCACAAACCTAGCTACTGCATCGGAAACTTCAGTCCTCGAAGCGTTTGGATTAATCCCTGCCTGAAGGGCAATTCTCCTTAGTTCTGCGGCTGTATTTTCGTCAACTTGCAAATATTCTTCAGCGTTTGGCAGTGGCAATATTACTGTTTCAAGTTCCGGGCTTAAAACAGTGACTCCGTGCATATTCACGAATGTTTCAAGATATTCGGGCGAAGATGCGAAGGTGGCAAATCTGTACTCCGCACCAACTGAGTCTGCCATGCTGAGAGGGCTGCCGTTTCCATAGACTTCTTCCCAAGGATGCTCTGTTGTCAGCTCCTCAAGAAGTTGGTGTACACTTTGCCGAACAAGCGGAAAAACCACATCATAGCCATCTAGTCCCAAGCCATCTATGTCAATATATATTTCCGGTGGTGTCATAAAGTAGGGTATGTATTCAATATTTGTCCTGTCGCCTGTTCGGGTAATATTCATCCCCACCATACGCGGCTCATTTTCCCACACTTCCGAATGGAACATCGCAATCCGACCGGGGAAATTGCGAGCTCCCTCATCTCTTTGATAATTTTCCACATCAAAGCTGCTGTTGCGTGTCCATGAACGACCGTCAAAGTGTTGCATTGAGTAGCCACGCAAGTAAAAGGTACCCGGTTCTGTCACCACGACTTCAAGCAGACTTCTGTCGGAGATAAACATGTTTCCTGAATCTGCTATGTTTACAGAGTGTGTGTTAAACGCCCACACTCCGCCTATTCCGCCCTCTGCGTCTGTAAACGGCCAGCCGACTCCCCTGCCGGGGTTTGGCACGAGTTCCCATAAATTTCCAATACTTGACGCAATTACGTTAAAGTTTCTGTTTATCACGGCGTTGTGCATAGCTCTGTCGAATCTCTCCGGTGGGTTTGCTATGTATGAAACTCCGGTGAATATAAGCGCAATGACAAGTGCCGGTATGGTCATTAATCCCCGCTTTCGGTAGTCGTCGAACACGAGAGCGTTTGTCAAAAGTAGAGTGAGGTGCACCACCAGCAGTCCAAATATGTATATAAATGCCGGGTGATTGTGTGCCACCACTACAAAGGCGAGCATGACAACCGGAACTGTGCATAGTGCTGACATAAAGGTGCTGCGTTGCAGACAGATTGCGATAGAGAGCAGAATTGCCAAAAAGATTCCGAATGCTGTGAAAAATGTTGTTGGGTCGAGTTCGTAGTAGTAATATGCTTCGGGAAATAGCACCGTGATAACAAGCCAGTTGCTGTAATAGTCTGTCAGAAAGAATGCAAGCCATCTTCCCCCGGCGAGTATGTCCTCGCTAAATATAATAAAGAGAAACAGCGCAGGAATCAGTGATAAGAGAATTCCCTTATAACGAAATCGCTGTGCTGTCGTCGCAAGTGCTATGCTGACTATAAGCCAAAAAAATGATGCCCTAAACATATATACCGGGAATGAGAATGCAGATATGAGCACACCTAATGTACATAAAACTGCAAAAAACACAAGCAGGCTGTTCCCTGCGATTGCCATAATGTTTTGTTTTGTGTTTTCTCGTTGTTTTGTCATGTGTTTTTCCTGCTAAGTTTCATCGGCGTCAATGCGGTATACCCATCCGTATCGTTTTGGGAGATTATGTGCATATATTATTTCTTTTGACTCTTCATCCAAAATATTCAGCAAAAATTTTGATAAATCGCCCTCACTCTTTACTTCTGCTATGCTGTCTTTATCTGCATATTTTACATAAAACGGCATTTCTCGATCGAGAAGATAATTGCAAATATAGCGCAAACGCCCCAGTATTAAGTCTCTTTGAGGCTGAGTTTCCCATTTTTCTATGTGTATAAGTCTGCTGTGATTTGGTGGCACCAGCGGCTCGCGGACTATCAGTTCATCGAGCTTTGCCGAGATTTTCCAGTGGACACTTTTGACTGAATCTCCCACCCGATATTCTCGCATGTCGTGCTCTTCGGAAAATCCCCCTCCGGGTTTTGGCTGCAATGCAAGCCCTCTCGGAAGTGCTACTGAGTTTGTGGGCCGCTCTTCCGGTGGCCATATGAGCACTTTTGCTCTGCTGTTGTTGTTGATTTTTATCGAAAACAAGCCGAGTAGGCTTATTGCTGTGAGTCTTGAGAGTTTAAGGACTGTCAGCCCTGTTTTTGAGGTGTCAATTGGCATTTCCGTGCGGTCGTCGGGTCCTGCGGAGCAATATATTGTGGTTTTCATGTCAAAATCGTCGTGAATTATGTGGAGTTTTAGCCCTACGCATCTGATTGGAAATGATTTGAGGTGGATAACCGTGACCATTAGTGAGCCTTCTGAGTTTTCTTCGAGTACAGGGGGTGCTGACATTAAAATGGTCTTTGAGAGCATTCCGGGCAGGCTTATGAGTAAATCGAAAACAGGCAGTAGCAGCATCATCACAAACAGATACCATGACAACCATGGCGGATATAGTATGTAAAAGAAAAATACTAATATCAGTGTGAGTATGTAAATTATCCGCCTTATTTTCATGCCAATTACCCGATACGCGGCGGTTGAACGCTTTTTAGCACTTTTGAGAGTATCTTTTCTGCAGTGAGGTTTTCGTGCTCTGCACCCGGACGCAGCACTAATCTGTGAGCTAATGTGTCAACAAACAGCGGGCTTATGTCGCCAGGAACTACATAGTCGCGCCCTTGCAGATATGCCGCGGCTTTTGTGATGCTCGCCATGGCGATAGTTGCTCTGGGGCTTGCGCCTAAGATGATGTCGGGGTTGTCTCTTGTTTTGCCTATGAGGGTGACTATGTATTCAAGTATTGATGGGTCGATGTGTACGTTGTCTACCTCGTTACACATATGTCCGAGCTGGTCACTTGTGACAATAGGCTCAACCATGTCGAGCATAATTTTGCCCTGTTTGCGCTGTAGCAGTGATAGCTCGTCTGAGGCTCCGGGATAGCCCAAGGACAAACGCACCATGAATCTGTCCATTTGCGAGTCGGGCAAAAGCTGTGTGCCTGCTGCGCCAACAGGATTTTGCGTGGCTATTACAATGAATGGTTTTGGGATTTCGTGTGACTGTCCGTCGACAGTGACTTGCCCCTCTTCCATGGCTTCAAGCAGTGCAGACTGTGTGCGACTTGTAGCCCTGTTTAGCTCGTCGGCCAAGAATAGATTACACAGAACCGCTCCCGGAGTGTACTCCATAGTGCCGGTGTCTTTGTTGATGATTGAAAATCCTGTGACATCTGAGGGGAGCACGTCCGGTGTAAACTGCACTCTGTTATACTCAAGATTCAGTGCTCTTGAAAATGCAATCGCAAGCGTTGTTTTACCAACTCCGGGTATGTCCTCAATGAGTATGTGCCCTCGTGCAAGTATTGCAAGGAGCACTCGCAAGACTATTTGTTCTTTCCCGACTACGGCATTCATAACGCTGTTTAGTATGCGCCGCCCGACAACATTTCCTTTATTGCCTTGTTCCATCTAAAATCCATTCCTTTCGCTGTGCTTCAGACGCAATCAATCCACGAAAAGGCATGGATTTTTTGTGCATCATTTGCGGTTCCCCGCAGGGGGAGCAAATCGCACATTCCCCCGTTAGCGTGATTTTCACGCTAACACTCCAAACTTTCTTATAGTGGATACTTCGTAAACAACAGTATAATACATTGTGGCAGTAAATACAAACAAAATAATAAATTTTGTTTGTATAAAAACTCTCAAAATCTTAAGCTAATTTACCATCCAAGATGCTATCTCATCACTGAGCAAGCTTATTGTCCGTAGATGGCTGACTATTCGCATCTGAATGTCTACTCTGAGTTTAACGGTTACAGGGTCAAACGGCTTTTGAATGTAGTCGTCCGCACCAAGGAGCAGCCCTCTCCGCTCGTCTTCGACATCGCTCAGTGAGGTGATAAATATAACCGGGATTTCACTTGTCTCCGGATCGTCTTTTAAGACTTTGATTATTTCAAACCCGTCCATTTTAGGCAATATGACATCAAGCAATATGACATCCGGCAATATTGCTTTTGCTTTTTCTATTGCTTCAACTCCGTCTTTTCCCGTATGCACTTCATAATCATGTTTAAGGATGTCCTCGAGTATTGCAATGTTAATTTCACTGTCATCCACAACAAGGATTTTACTTTTTTCTTCCGACATAAGCTTTCTCCCATCTCGCAGTTTATTGTTTTATTATTCTATTTTAACATATCTTTTGGGAAATTCAAGGTTTATCTGTCTTACCGCACAAGACAGGGGGACGGTTCCCTGTGTCTTGTTGTCTTACCGCAGATTTTTGAAAAAGGCTTTTAATAGAGCTGAGCATTCTTTTTCCAATATCCCACCTGTTACTTTTGTTTTTGTGCCGTATGGTTCCATGAATAGGTTTATCACGCTGCCGCAGGAGCCTGTTAGTTCGTCTTTTGCGCCGTAGTATAGGCTATTCATTCTGGACATTATTATTGCGCCTGCACACATGGGGCAGGGTTCAAGCGTCACATATATTGTAAAGCCGCTTAGTCGCCAGTCTTTTAGCTGCTTGCCTACTTCTTCTATGGCTTCTATTTCTGCGTGTGCTGTCGCTGAGTTTTCTTTTTCGCGGCGGTTTCTGCCCGTGCCGAGCACTTGACCGTTTTGATCAATTATAACTGCGCCTACCGGAGTTTCACCGTCTTTGGCGGCTTCTTCGGCAAGCTTCATCGCTATTTTCATGTAATGTTCGTGAGTTTGCATAATACTTCCTTGAAATAATTTGGCAGGTCGGCGGTTAACTCGACTTTTTCCCTTGAGTCCGGATGAATAAAGCTCAAATATCTTGCGTGCAGGCACTGTGTGCTTTGTCCGAGTTCCGGCTTTTTTCGGCCATACACCATATCACCCAAAACAGGGTGTCCCATGTATGCGAGATGTACCCTTATTTGGTGCGTGCGCCCTGTTTCGAGGTGGCACCTGATGTGAGTGTGGCGTGCGTAGCGCTCTATCACTTCATAATGGGTCAAGGCTTTTCTTGAATTTTTGTCCGTGACTGCCTGTTTTTTTCTATCTTTTGGGTGCCTGCCGATGGGTGCGTCTATGCTTCCTGTATCATTTTTTATTATGCCGCAAACTATTGATTCATATTGTCTTATCAGGGTTCTCTCCTGAAGCTGTGCAGCCAGCGACATGTGTGATTTATCGTTTTTCGCGACTATTATCAGTCCTGATGTGTCTTTGTCTATGCGGTGTACTATGCCGGGGCGTTTTGTGCCGCCAATACCTGAGAGGCTGTCGCCGCAGTGGTGCAGCAGGGCATTAACAAGCGTGCCATCGGAGTGTCCGGGTGCCGGGTGGACGACCATTCCCTTTGGTTTGTCTATCACTATTAAATCGGTGTCTTCGTAGATTATGTTTAGGGCTATTTTCTGCGGAGTTGTGTCTGTGCTTTCCGGTTCGGGTATCTCTATTTCGTAGACTTCACCCTCTGCTGTCCTGTGATTTTTATTTATGGGTTTACCGTTTAGACTGATGCGGTCCTCAGCGGTTAATTTTTGTACCATATTTCTTGTGAGCAGGGATAGTTTAGAGGCGAGGTAGACATCTAATCTTTCCCCGCCTTTATCGCATATAATGGTTTCTTTTTTATACATCATCGTCTATGCCGTATTCTCTGAGTAGTGCGTCTACATCGTAGTCTTCTGCGTTGCTGAAGTCGATGTCTAAATCTAAATCTAAGCCCAGCTCGTCATACGTGTAGTTAAAGTCCGGTGTTACGTCTGTGGTTGAATCTAGCTCTTCCGACTGCGACATGTCAGTTTGCGTATAGGCATGTTCGGTTGGCTGATATGGACTTTGATAAGGGCTTTGGTAGTTTTCTTTGGGTATATGCTGATTCTCCGGCTCATAATGCGGCTGAGTGGGGGCGTAGTGTTGCTCTGAAGATTGAGTTACTTGCGGAGACTGTGGTGTGTATACTTCATTGGGTGGGTACTCTGCGATTGTCGGCTGCATATCCGGAGTGCCATATTGCTGGTATGATGCTCCCTGTGCTACGTCTGCTTGGTGGTGCGCCTGTGGCGGGATTATTGTGCCTGTATCCGGAAACTCATCATATCCTTGATTTTGACCTTGTTGACTGTAGTCATTTTCATAATTTTCCTCGTAATACTCCTCATCGTCATATTCATCACCCTCTACATGCGCTTTTTCTCCCTTTGCTTCACGAATTGAGAGGGCTATAAAATGCACAAGGAATGTTGCAAATCCGAGAGTTATGAATATATCGGCAATGTTAAATATCGGAAAGCTTATGAAGAGTGTTCTGAACATGTCTACTACTGCGCCATCGTTAAATACTCTGTCTACCAGATTGCCGATTGCTCCGCCAAGAACGGAGGCAAGCCCTAAAGAACCCCAGAACCCATCGTTATATCTGAGTAATATCATAACAAGTGCAATGGAGACAACAAATGCAATTCCTGCAAGTAACCATTGTTGACCTGAGAGGATATTAAGCATTGCCCCGTCGTTTTCCCACCTGGTCAAGCCGAGTATGCCCGGAATTATTTCGGGACCTCTTTCGCCGATCTCAAGCGTTCTCACTATATAGTGTTTTATGAACTGGTCCAGCACAACGATTAGCGCAGAAAATACAAATATTAGCATGAATATGGTTCCTTTCATGTAGGTGCGGTGGAATCGGTATGAGCGGGCGACCGGGGACGGTCGCCCCTACATTGTTGGTTCGTTTACGGTATTGGCGGGCGATTAGATAATCGCCCCTACATTTTTTTAATTACGTCGTGGCAGCGGGGGCATAGGGTTGGGTGGTCGGCTAATGTTCCGACTTTTTCGTCACGCTTCCAACAGCGGGAGCATTCGGGTGCTTCACTCAACTTGACTTTGATGGTCGCTCCGGAAAATTCGGTTGAATCGTGACCTTCGCCTTTGCCTTCACTTATTTTTACTGCTGACACGATGAACAAATCGTGTAGCTCTAAGTCCGCTATTGCTTTAAACTCTTTTTTTGCCTCGTCTGTGAAGAATATCTCCACTTCTGCTACGAGTGATTTTCCTATTTTTTTATCTTGGTCGGTTTCTTCGTTTCTTGCGATTTCGAGTGCCTTGTTTACGTCATTTCTCAGCTTTATCAGTTTATTCCAACGCTCTTCGAGTTCAGATGAAAACCTGAGACCGGGCGTAGGCTGAGGCATTGGATTGAGAAGTGCGCTCTCAGTGTCTACTCCCTCACGGTGCGGCATGTACGTCCAAATTTCTTCCACGGTGAAAGCAAGAATCGGTGTGAGCATACGCACCACGGCATCAAGGATTAGGTATATTGTTGTCTGTGCGCTTCGACGTGAGAGTCCGTCTTTTTCATCACAGTACAATCTGTCTTTGATGATGTCAAGGTAAAAATTCGACATATCGACCGTACAAAAATTGTGGATTGCATGGTATATTGTGTGGTATTCGTAGCGGTCGTATGCTGCCATAACAGATTCGGTTAACTTGCTTAGTGTGGAGAGCGCCCAGCGGTCTAACTCAGGCATTTGCTCTGCGGGCACTAGGTTGTTCGTGTCAAAATCACCGAGATTTCCGAGTATGAATCTTGCTGTGTTGCGGATTTTGAGATATATGTCTGAGAGTTGCTTGATAATGTTTTTGGAAACACGGGTGTCAACTTTGTAGTCTGATGAAGCAACCCAGAGCCTAAGCAGGTCTGCTCCGCTGTCTTTGATTATTTCATCGGGTGCAACTGCGTTTCCGAGCGATTTGTGCATTGCCTTACCTTCGCCGTCAACAGTCCAACCGTGCGTTATTACTCTTTTATATGGTGCAACTCCATTTGCCGCTATACTTGTGAGCATGGCGGATTGAAACCATCCTCGATATTGGTCATTGCCCTCTATGTAGAGGTCTGACGGGAATTTGAGACCATTAAATACACCGCTTGTGAGAACTCCTGCGTGGGTGGAGCCTGAGTCAAACCAACAATCAAGCGTGTCTGAGCCCTTGCTAAATGTGGTTGAGGAGCAGTGTGGACAATTAAACCCGCTCGGCAAAAGTTCTTTCGGCTCCATCTCATACCATGTGTTTGAGCCTTTTTCACCAAACAGCTTTGCTACTGCGTCTATCGTCTCAGGTGTGCAAATGGGCTTGTTGCATTTTTCACAATAGAAAACAGGAATAGGCAGTCCCCAGTGACGCTGGCGGGATATGCACCAATCACTGCGCTCTGCGAGCATTTGTATCATGCGATCCTTACCCCATTTAGGCAGCCATTCTATTTCTTCACATGCATTGATTGCGGTTTCTTTCATCGCGTCAACCGATGCGAACCACTGCTCCGTTGCACGGAAAATTATGGGCTTTTTGCATCTCCAACAATGTGGATATGAGTGGGTTATCTCTTCCTCGGCAAAGAGTGCTCCACTTGCTCTCAGGTCATCTATGATAACATCTATAACTTTTGAGTAGTGATGCCCCTCGTATTGCAGTGCCTCTTCTGTCATAACTCCGCGGGAGTTGACCGGAGTGAACATCGGCAATTCTTTGTATTGACGACAGACATTGAAGTCGTCCACACCGTGGCCGGGGGCTGTGTGAACCGCTCCGGTTCCTGCATCGACTGTAACGTGGTCGCCAAGAATCACCAGAGAAACTCTATCGTAAAACGGGTGCTTTGTCTCCACTCGTTCAAATGCGCTTCCGGGTAGTTTTTTCAAAACCGTATAGTCTTTTACGCCTGTTTTTTCAAAGACAGTTTCTGCTAAGTCTGTGGCTAAAACAAGAACTTCATCTCCAACTCTGCACAGTGAGTATTCAATTTTTGGTCCCATGCTTATCGCCACATTGCCGGGTAGTGTCCACGCTGTTGTCGTCCAAATTAGAACATATGCGTTATCGGCATTTTCTACGCCATCTAAAACTCCTTTGGGGTCGGTTATTTTGAACTTTACATATATCGGCTTACAGGGGGCGTCTGCATATTCAATCTCTGCCTCTGCAAGTGCCGTCTCGTCGTTAGGGCACCAATAAACAGGCTTTAAGCCCTTGTATATGTACCCCTTTTCATACATTTTTCCAAATACACGGACTTCTTCTGCCTCAAATGACGGCGCCATTGTCAGGTAGGGATTTTCCCAATCGCCAATTACACCGAGACGCTTAAATTGCTCGCGTTGCCTGTCTACATAGTCTGAGGCAAAAGCTCCGCAGGCATTTCTAAACTCAGGTATTGACATTTTTTTTCTGTCGAGTTTGTTTTTCTTTATAATTGCGCTTTCGATTGGCATTCCGTGGTTGTCCCAGCCGGGGGTGTATGGAGAATGATAACCTGCCATGTTTTTATAGCGCACTATGATGTCCTTAAGTGTTTTATTCATCGCTGTGCCTATGTGGATGTCTCCATTTGAAAACGGCGGTCCGTCATGCAGAATATACGAGGGTTTCCCCTCGTTTTTTTTCATTAGTTTTTCGTAGATTTTATTCTCATAGAATGTTTCGAGCAACTTAGGCTCCTTGTTTGGAAGTCCGGCTCGCATTGAGAACTCTGTTTTTGGAAGTAGGATTGTTGAGTTGTAATCAGAGGACATTTATTTTGGACTATCCTTTCGTATATGTGAGGTCGGCGGGACAGGCAAGCCTGTCCCCTACGGATTTGCGGTAATAAAGTAATTGGTGCGCTTCGCGCCTGTTAGTCTTCGGTTTCAAAGTTTGCACCGAATTTTAAGTCGTCGAAGTCGAACTTAGGCCTGGGGGAAGTGTGCTCCACATTATCTTCGGGGGTGTATAGCTTAATCGGCTCTTCGTCTTGTGGGAATAGGGATTGCGGGACTTCCCCTGTGACGGGTGTGCTAATTGTTGGCGACTGCTGCTCCTGTGGATGAACCACCTCGGGACCATCTTGAGTAATATGTGCAACTGCATTACCTATTTCTGCCGCAATACTGTCAAACGCAAGATCTGCCGGAGCTGGATTTTGCGGTGGAGGTGGGGGCGGAGGTGGAGCTTGCGGAGGTTGCATTGGCGGGGGTGGTGGTGGGGGCGGAGGTTCCGCCGCAGCCGGGTAATGGGCTGCCTGTTGAGGTGCCTGCTTTTGAGATCCTTTTGACGACGCTTTTGCAGGAGCTTGCGCCGCACCTTTTTTCGGTTTGACTGTGCGGTGTGCGGTTTCGAGTTTTTTGAGAAATTCTGAGTGTTTGCGTAGTATTGCTTGCGAAAGCTCTATAAACTTGGCAGTTTCATTTGATGCCGCTACAAGGCGCATTTCTTCGTCAGCGACACGTTTTGCTGTCTCTGAAAGTTTTTCTTTTACTTCTTTTTCTGTGGTCTGAAGCATTTCATCTCTTGCTTTGTTCGCCTCAGTGGTTATTTCATCACCCATGCGTTGCGCTGTGAGCAGAGCCATTCTCATGGCATCTTCTGTCGTGCGGTACTCCTCAACTTTTTCGACCAAGACTTTGAGTTTGCCTTTTAAAATGGCATTTTCTTTATACAGCGCACTGTAGTCTTCGGTCACTGCTTCGAGGAAGTCATCGACCTCGCCCATGTCATAACCATTGACAAGAACCTTGTTAAAACCTTTTTCTGTAATGTCTTGTGGAGTCAGCATATACTTTCAGTCCTTTCGGCTTGTGTTTTATGGGTTCTCTCGGCAACTTTCCTGCCATGGAAAGTTAGAAGTACAGACCGTTATTTTCGAGTTCGTCTATTAAGTCGCCCAGTAGGTCGACATTATATGGGGTGATGAGGTACGTATTCACCGCTACTTTTTTTATTTTACCTTCTTGGGCATAGGCAACACCACTGAGAAAGTCTACAAGCCTGCGGGCTATGTCTTTGTTCGTCTGCTCTAAATTTAGTACAACTGTGTGACGGTCGCGCAGGTTGTCCGCTATCTCTGCGGCGGCTTCAAAGCGTTCAGGCTTAAACAGTGCGACTTTAAGCTGTGCTGTCGCATGTATGTTGACAACTTTATTGTTATTGAGTTTTTGTTCCTCAAAACCACCGTACGTGCTTCTAGCCTGTGCGGGAGTTTTTGGGGTGAGGGGCAATTCATCAGTCATCTTTGGCTGAAAGTCTTCAAAGTCCTCCTCGTCATCATATGGCTTTGTCAGCCTTTTTAGTTCATTGAATAATCCCAAATCGAGAGACCTCCCTTAGTTTGAAGTGGTCAGTGTATTATCGATATCCGAAGATTGCCGACCCTACCCTAACCATATTTGAGCCATATCGGATTGCATCTATGTAAGTGTCACTCATGCCCATAGATAATAATCGTACAGAGACATTATCGTATTTTTTTGCGCTCATGTCAACAAAAAGCTTAAACATTATGTCAAAATAGTAACAATTTTTTTCATTTTCTTCAAAAAAAGGTGGAATTGCCATTAGCCCGCTTACCTTGATTCCTCTAATGTGCGAAGCATATTCAAGGGTTTCTTCCGTCTCTTCGGGAATAATTCCTGTTTTTTGCGGTTCTTTGCCAACATTTACCTCTAAAAGCACATTTTGGGTGATTCCCAGAGCTTCTGCTCGTCTGCCGATTTGCTCAAGCAACCTTTTTGATGAGACAGATTCTATCAGATCGCAGACCCCGACTACTTTATTCACTTTATTTGATTGCAGATGCCCAATAAAATGCAGGGGGGCGCCTTGATATGCACCTTCATCATGTTTTTCCATCATCTCTTGAACTCTATTCTCACCGACTGCATCGACCCCGGCGGCTATTGCCTCTTTGATGTAATCCGTGGGTTTTGTCTTTGATGCCGCCACGAGGGTTATGTCTTCCGGCTTTCGCCCTGAAATCTCCGCCGCTTTTGCGATTTCCTCACGGATGCGAAGTATATTTTCTTTTATCATGTTCTACCCTACTACTTTGCCATCATATAAGTTATTTCCTCTTGATATTATGGTTGAGCCAACTCTGAGCGGACTTCCGGTTTCAACGCCATCTCTGACTATGAAGCTGTCGCCTGCCTCACCTAATATTTCGATGTTAACTCGCTCTGCATACGCTGATGTTTGCAGAAACAAAAAGGTATCTCTGTTTTCATCGAGATGGACGGCAGTTTTCGGTACTCGTATGCCTGTTGTAACATTCGTTATTATCTCTGCGGCGGCTTCACGGAGTGATGCCACATCGTGAATATTTCGGTCACTTGATAAAATCACTAAACTTTGATCACCTTCTCGTCTGCTAATATGCTCCACCAGCATTTCAATTTCGCCTTGAAACGCTCCTGAGAACGAAACGGGATACCTGCTGCCCGTGCTGAGCTGAGCTGCATCATAGCTATTCATTATTGCAGCAAAATACCACTTGAAAGCTGTAATGAGTTTGCCCGTACCGCTTGCCTGTGCAGGAGATTGGAATAATTCTTTGAGCTGCGAAGGGCCTATGCCGTCTAACATCGCAGGTGTGATGTGCTCAAAGCCATCTACGACTTGTGTAAACGTTCCGCTGACCGGTGCAACTATCTCTCTCGTTCCGACTCCGCGGAGCTCCAGTTCTTGTCGGCGACTTTGCAGCTCAGCCAAGTCTGATGTCACGTCAAAAAGTGTCGTCTCGATGTTCATCGAAAGCTCTTCCAGCCGTCTCAAGTTCATCACATTGACCGCTGCAGAGAGTTCAATCATCGTTCCAAGATGCTCTGTATCCGTCACATTACGATCCGATTCGAGCTGCGCTATTTGCATGTTGAGCGAGCGTATTTCACTTGCTATATCAAGTGCCTGTGCTGTCATGAATTCAATCGCGACGGTCTGCCCTACTCCAACTCGCTCGCCCTCGCCGACAACGGACAGTGCCCCTGTGCCGGAATCGTAAAGCACTGTCTCCGTGCGGACTATGAATCCCGCAACGGGAAGAGTTTCTTCAACTGTATAACGTATTGCCGGCTCGGTGACGAGGGTGTTTGTTATCGCTTCAAACAAATACACACCTATGTAGGTTGTTATGGCAAGGAACAACACACCTGTTGTGAGCCGTATGAAAAAGTCACTGCGCTTCATTGCTTTTTCTCCTAGTCTACTTCACGTTATTCTGCGACTTGCGCAGAATGACAGAGTTGGGGGGATAGTTTTACTATGGTTTTGTCGCGGCGTAGCCATGTCATTTGGCGCTTTGCGTAGCGGCGCGATTCCATTTTGATTGTTTCTATTGCATCGGATAGGGGCACGTTTCCGTTGATTGTTTCGGTCAATTCTTTGTAGCCGATGGCTTTCATTGCCGTGGGTTTCCTGCCTTTGTTAAGTTCGCTTTCAAAGGGTTTGCACATTTTGAGCAGGTTCTCTACCTCTTGCTCTAAACCTGATTTTATCATATTATCTACGCGTTTGTCTATTTTATCGTATAGTACGGCTCTGTCGTCATATATAAGAGCATACTTTTGTGCCTTGTATCGGGGCGGGATTTTTCTCGTCTCTTCATCGTGTTGCTCTTTTGTTTTTCCGGTAACTATAAACGTTTCGAGTGCCCTAACAATTCTTTTTTTGTCATTTGGAGATAACCTCTCTGCGGTTATGGGGTCTATGTTTTTTAGCTCGCTTAACATTTCTTCGCCGCCGACTTTTTCGTAACGCTCTTCCAGCTCAATTCTGAGTTTTTCGTCGCCTTTGGGGGCGAATTCTCTGCCGGAGAGCAGGGAATCTATATATAATCCCGTGCCACCGACAATTATAGGCTTTTTGCCTCTTTTTATTATGTCGTCGATTATGGTTGTCGCTTCTTTTACATAGCGTGCCACTGAGTAGTTTTCCCATGGCGGCACCACATCTATCATGTGGTGGGGAACGCTTTTTTGCTCTTCCGGCGTGGGTTTTGCCGTTCCTATGTCCATATATTTGTAGATTTGCATTGAGTCTGCGGAGACTATTTCCCCGTCGTGCTGTTTTGCAAGCTGTATACCAAGGGCTGTTTTTCCTGTGGCGGTTGGACCTGTGATAACTATTAGCATTTACCCGCCCCCTACACACGCCCCATGTTTTTGTCCAGCGTGTTTTTTGACAATTTATATACCAGTGGTCGCCCGTGCGGGCAGTGGGTTATTTCGCCGAACATCACTTTTTCTGCAAGTTTTTCGAGTTCTTTTTGCTCAGATGAACGACCGGCTTTTATCGCCGCTTTGCAGGCAATTGTCTTATATATGTTGTCTCTTTTTTCGGTCTCTGCAATGCCGCTCTGCTTTAGTTTTTCGCAGATTTCGGAAAGAGTCTGTTCTGTATCGTCAATTTCAATTTCTGCGGGAATGTACCTGACTGCCACTTGATCCTCGCCAAAACTTTCTATTGTAAAACCTAAGTCGTCCAACAGGTCTGCTGATTCAAGCATAGTTGCCGCATTTTCGTGACCAAGGCGGCAAATTACAGGTATTAGCAGGGATTCTGACATTGGCTTATAGTTTTTCCCGCGTAGTGCGTCGAAGTGGATCCGTTCGTGAGCTGCGTGTTTGTCTATGAAAAGGACTGCTTCATCTTGCTCTACGATTATATACATCGACATAGTTTCGCCTATGATGCGGTAGGGACTTTGGGGCAGGAGTGAGGTGTTTGCCGGGGTGAATATTGGTGCGGGGGTGGAGGGTGGATATGAGACAGAGGAACCGTCCCCCTGTCTTGCTCCCTGCCTTGGTGGCGTTTTGTAGATTTTGCTAAACTCTTCGACTCCCAGAGTTTGGAATGTCTTTGTCGAGTTTGGCTTGTGATCGTATCCTACGTCAGCGGGCGATTGATAATCGCCCCTACGGTAGTTTTGCGTGGGCGAAGCGGCTGGGTGTGGGTTTTCTTGTAAGGCAGAGGAGCTGCCCCCCTGTCTTGCGTCTTTTTCAAGTGCGCCTAGGGTTGCGTAGTGTACTCCGTCGTAGAACTGCTTGTCTGAGACGAATTTTATTTCTGTTTTTGCAGGGTGGACGTTTACGTCTACGGTGTTTAGTCCGGACTCTATGTATAGGACGCATGACGGGAAGCGTCCGCTTGGGAGTATGTTTCGGTATGCTTGCTCCAGTGCTGATTGTAGTAGCTGTGATTTAATTATTCTTCCGTTTACGAAGAAGAACTGGTATCCTCTGTTGCCTCTGGCTTCGGAGGGCTTTGAGACATATCCTTTGACCGATATGGTTTCATCTGCGCTTTCTGCACTTATAAACCCTGACTTTAGTTCTCTTCCCAACAGGCTGTAGATGACGGAGTCAATCTTGCTATCGCCCGGAGTGTGGTATTCTTGTTTATTGTCTTTGATAAAACGTATTGATATATCGGGTCTTGAGAGGGCTATGCGCAAAACTACTGCCGATACTGCCGAACCTTCTGCACGGTCGGATTTCATGAATTTTAATCTTGCAGGGGTGTTAAAAAACAGGTCTTTTACTGTAACTGTGGTGCCTTCAGGACATCCTGCAGGTGCTTTGTTTATGACTTTTCCCGCTTCGAGCTTTAGCAGAGTGCCCTCTTTGCTTTCTGCTTGGCGGGTTTGCATGTCTATTTTTGAAACTGCCGCTATTGCCGCAAGCGCTTCTCCTCTGAAACCCAAAGTACCTATTGCTTCAAGCCCTCTTGCATCGCTCAGCTTGCTTGTGGCATGGCGCAAAAAGGCTGTTTCGGTGTCCTCCGGAGCCATTCCCGACCCGTTGTCTGTGACTCGGATATGCTTCATTCCTCCGCCGGCTATTTCAACGGTGATTATTCCGGCACCTGAATCTATGGAGTTTTCCAGAAGTTCTTTAACTACAGATGCAGGTCTCTCAACCACTTCGCCCGCCGCTATGAGGTCAGCAACATGTTGGTCTAATTGAATTATTTTAGGCACATCAATGACCATTCCTTTCAGAAATCTTTAGGCACCTCCGAAAACGACCATGATTAAAGTATGGTCAGCGATATTCTATTGGGAGACCTTTTACGTTTGCGGGATCTACGTCAAGTATTGCTATGTCGCCTACTGTGCAGTTTATGTTTGTTACGTCAATCATTGTGTGCATTAGACCGACGCTTCCGAGGATTCTTGCATTTTGCCCATTCACTCTAACGAAAGTTTTACGTCTGCGCCAACGCATTATGTCAAAAAGGCTTCTCTCTACTATGTATCTGTCCACGCCAAATCCGTGATAGTAGCCGACCGAAAGGATTGCGATTTTCGTTGGGGCTTTGGTGACAAATCCTCGTTCTGCACCTATGGAGTGTCCTTTTGGGAACCAGACCACTTCTTCAATTCCCGCTTCGATGTATCCGACTTTTGAGAGGCCTTTGACGGGTTTTCCCGGAATTCTTCCTGAGAGGGCTGTGTCTATTTGTACGGCATCCATTAGTTCGATGTCATATTTAAAAAGTGCCGCTGAGTCTACTGCGTGTGCTGAGCCGGGTTCATGACCCATTTCTATGATTCTGTCAAGCGCCGTGTTGAATCTGTCCAGTTGAGCAAATGTCTGCTTTTTGTTCCTCCATGATGCGGAGAATGTTGTGAACGTGCCAACTACGTTGAGGCTTGACATGTAGTTGTAGATTGCCGCTACTTTATCGGGTTCTGTGTATTGAAATCCATAGACTCCAACTCCTGTGTCGATTTTCACCTGAATATCTGCGACTAAATTGTTTGCTTCCGCTATGCCGTTTATTGCGACAGCGGCATCATATGAGCCTGCGGTGCAGACAACGCCATAGCGTAGAAGCTCTGCTATTTCATTGGGGTCTGCGGTGCTTCGTAGCATCATAAGACGCTCTTTTATGAAATCGTTTTGGCGCAGGAGTTTTGCATCTCCCGTGTCAGAGACTATGAAGTGTTTTATTCCCTCGTCTTTAAGAAATCGTGCAACAGGCAGAAGTCCCATGCCTCCGGCATTTGCACTGAGGTCAACATAGACGGTTACGCCTTCTGCGCGATCTTTTATTTCTCTAAGGTTATTTCTGACTACACGTAAGTCGATAACCAATTTTTTCATTTGGCGATAACCACCTCTCAGCTTGTGCAAGTTGGGTAAGATTATAGCATATTTTGCGGTCTTGTGCAAGTGGTGGAGTGTTTGCTCGTTTTTTTATATTTTTTTGTTATTATGGTGCTTGACAGGACGTATATTTTCGGGTTAAATGGATAATAATTAATTTCATTTAAATGTGAGAACTTCTAAGAGGTGGAGAGTTTGTGAGCAAAAGGCAAGAGGCTGTTGTTCCCGATATGGAGCGACAGATTGAGATAATGCAGGAACTGCGGGAGATTTCGCTGTCTCTTGCTGAGCAACCGCTTGGGTATGTAGATACGTATGGTTGCCAGCAAAATGAATCCGATAGTGAAAAACTCCGTGGTATGCTCGTTGAGATGGGGTATGGTATCACCAAGGACGAAAATCTTGCCGATGTTGCGATTTTAAATACGTGCGCTGTGCGGAAAAAGGCTGAGACCCGTGTTTTAGGAAATGTTGGTGCGCTTATCCACACCAAAACGGCTAACCCTCGCCAGGTCGTCGTATTTTGTGGCTGTCTTGCAGCTGTGCCTGAGACTGTGGACACCATTCGTGAGTCGTATAAGCATGTTGACCTTGTTTTCCCGCCGAGTCAAATTTGGCGTTTTCCTGAGTTTTTGCAGCGTGTGCGAAATGAAAAAAATCGTGTCTTTATCGACGATGATGTCGAAGGTGAGATTCATGAGGGGCTTCCGCTTCACCGTGACAATGGGGTGAAGGCTTGGCTTCCCATTATGTATGGTTGCGACAATTATTGCTCGTATTGCATTGTCCCGTATGTGCGCGGGCGTGAGCGCAGCCGCAGTTTCTCGGTGATTGTGGATGAGGCTCGCAGGCTTGTTCTGAGCGGCGCAAAGGATATCACTTTGCTTGGGCAGAATGTCAACTCGTTTAAATCGGATATTGATGCAGGGTCGCATGATTTTGCCACTCTTATTCGAGCTATCAACGAGATAGATGGCGAGTTTTTGATTCGTTTTATGACAAGCCACCCCAAGGATGCTTCGGATGAACTATTTTTGGCTATGGCAGAGTGTGAGAAAGCGGCTCGACATATTCACCTACCGTTTCAGGCGGGGAGTGACCGCATTTTAGAGCTCATGAATCGAGGCTATACCAAGGAGAGTTATCTTGAAAAAGTTTCTCGCGCCAAGGACCTTATGCCTGATATTGTCTTGACCAGCGATGTTATTGTCGGTTTTCCGGGCGAGACTGAGGCGGATTTTTTGGAGACACTGGATCTCATCAGAAAAGCTGATTTTGATGCTATGTTTACGTTTATTTATTCAAAGCGACCAGGCACACCTGCGGCAGATTTTCCCGATGATATGTCTCGAACAGAAAAGCAGGTTTGGTTTGAAAAGCTTGTCGATTTGCAAAATGAGATTTCCGAGCGTAAGCATGAGGGGTATATCGGTAAAACTGTCCGTGTTCTGGTTGATGGCGAGGCAAAAGGCACGGAATATCCGCTCCGTGCGCGCACCAA
The DNA here is from genome assembly GCA_009787625.1 of Oscillospiraceae bacterium. Classification (GTDB taxonomy): domain Bacteria; phylum Bacillota; class Clostridia; order Oscillospirales; family Oscillospiraceae; genus WRMH01. The sequence continues at coordinate 131,192 of WQSX01000002.1, read as the reverse complement.
TGGAGGCAGGCTCGTGCACCTTTTGGGCGAGCCGACCCTTGTGGGAAGTTTTGCCGATGCAAAGATTTCGCATTGCAACAACTGGTCGCTGTTTGGAGATGTAGTGTAGGGGACGGCTTGGGGTTCGTTTTTTATTTTCCTCTGTGGATTCTGTGACTTTTCGCAGAATGACGGGGGAGAGGCTGAATAATTATAATTTTAAAAAAGTTAGGAGGGGGTTTATGTCTAGAATTGTTCCGGGTGTTGCTGTTGATGTCGGCACTACTACGGTTGTCCTCCATCTTGTTGATATAGTATCAGGTAAAAAACTTGCAACTTTGAGTAGGGTAAATGAGCAAGCCCGTTATGGTGCTGATGTCACGAGCAGGATTGAGTATTCTATGAAAAATGGACACACTGTTCTGACTGAGCTGATTTGTACGCAGATAAGTTCTATGCTCGCTGAGGCGTGTGAGTATGCAAAAATAAACTCGCAAAAGATCAAGAGGGTATCTATTGCGGGAAATACTGTCATGCAACATTTGCTTGCAGATTTTTCGCCTGATTGTATGGGTACAGCGCCGTTTACGCCGCACAGTTTATTTGGCGACAATTTTCCCGCTTGGCGAGACTTAGGAGTTTCACGTAAGGCGCAAATTTATTTTACCCCTGCTGTTTCCGCATTTGTGGGTGGTGATATCACCGCCGGACTACTTGCCGCAGGATTTGAAGATATCAATTACCCCGCTCTGTTTCTCGACATAGGCACTAATGGTGAAATTGTACTTAAGCATAATGGCACATATTATTGCTGCGCCACTGCGGCAGGGCCTGCTTTTGAGGGTGCGGAAATTGAGATGGGCATGGTTGCCGAAGATGGTGCTATCTCACGCGTCAAGCTTTCGGGCGACATGCGCGTGATGGGTTTTACGGTCATTGGCGGCGGTGCACCCAAGGGGTTTTGTGGCTCCGGGCTTATTGATTTACTGGCGTGTTTGCTCCGCAAGGGCGATGTTGACGAATCCGGACGTCTGCTCTCCGGCGATAAGTTTCACGTCTATACCGACGTCAGCGTGATGAACTCGGTCAGAGCGCAACGCTCTTTAAGTCCGAGTATCGGTGCGCCTCTTAGCGCGCCTGCGTCAGCACCGTATATCACCGCAGAGGATATTCGGAAACTGCAACTTGCAAAGGCCGCAATTGCCGCAGGTGTTGATGTTTTGCTCCATTATGCGGGAATAAAGGAGTCTGATGTCCGCCTTTTGTCTCTGGCAGGCGGGATTGGCAGCTTTTTGGATACTGCAAATGCCGCTCAGATTGGTCTCTTTGGTACGACTCTTCTGCCTGTTGCTTACCCTGTGGGCAACGCCGCAGGTGATGGCGCAGTGCTAGCACTTCTTGAAAAAGATGCGCTTGAGCGGCTTTATGACATTAGGGATAAGTGTGAGTACATTGATTTGTCGGCAAATGCACTTTTTAACGACCGCTTTATTGAGCGGATGGCTTTTTGATGTGTTTTTAACTTATAAATCATATAAAAGTCACTTAAATGTCACAAATTTGTAAATTATTCGAAAAATTAGTTGAAAGTTTATTAGTAGTAATGTTATAATGGTTTACCATTATGGCAACTTTAAGAATAATTAATTTATGGATATGGAGGCAATACCAATGAGTGATGCAAAAAAAAACAGCGAACTTTCGGTCGAGGATCTTGACAAATTACGTGATGAGTTAAAAGAGGAGCTGCGTCGTGAGCTTATGGGCGAAGAGTCTGAGGATGAGCGCACAGAGGCCGATTACCCTTGGATTGTTTTTGGTGTTGATGGGACAGAATATGGCATCAACAGCAAAAATGTTTTGTCAATTGAGATAATCGGCGAAATTACCCCAATGGTTGATGCGCCCAGCCATAGCCCCGGCATAACAAGATCAAGGGGCGACATGATTGACTTGCTTGATTTACGTGCGCTGTTTGGTTTGGGTGATTATGTCTCAGCTAAAAAGAATGAAGATGACCCCGTTATGATGATGGTCATCGAAACCGGCGAGAAAAAGCGCGGTGTGATTGTTGACGAGATCGTTTCTGTTGAGTACATCACAAACTTCCTTGAGGGTGTTGTTGCCGAAGGTGATGCTGTTCATTCTTCACAGTATATCCGCCAAGTCGCTACACGCGAGCGTTTAGATAGCCCCGTTTTGATCTTAAATCCTGAGAGTTTGAACTCTCTGTAAGTTAGTATGATTTTGCAATAGCGGGCGACCGGGGACGGTCGCCCCTACAATTTTGGCGGAAAGAGCTAGTCCGCTGCAAATCATTTGCGCTTCATTAGTATTTGCCGAAGGTGTCTATTTCTGCGTTTAGATGGGAATAATGGTTATGTTCCGATGCGGCGGGTGCTGATATTCTTTGTGACCTTGTTGCTCCTGAGAGTAGTGTTCCGAGTTCGTCTGTGTCTTTTAGTTTGAATCTTGCTATGAGGTCTTCCAAAATCGCAGACTGACTGCTCATTTCTTCAGACGCAGCGGCCGATTCTTCGGCTGTTGCGCTGTTTTGTTGCACAACTTGAGCAACTTGGTCAATGCCGATGTTTATTTGTTCAATGCTTTGAGATTGTTCGTCGGACGCTTCGGCAATACCTGAGATTAACTGGCTTGACTCGGTTATTCCGACCACTATGTCTTTTAGGCTCTCTGCTGTGCTGCCTGCAATTTGTGAGCCTTGCTCCGCTTTATTCATGGAGTTTTGAATCATCACTCCCGTATCCTTTGCCGCTTCTGCACTCTTTGAGGCGAGATTTCTGACTTCCTCTGCAACCACTGCAAAGCCTTTTCCGTGCTGGCCTGCTCTTGCCGCTTCAACTGCCGCATTTAGGGCAAGAATGTTTGTCTGAAATGCGATATCGTCGATTGTTTTTATGATTTGACTTATGTTGTGACTTGCTTCGTTTATGTCTTTGACCGCTATAATCATATCATCCATTTGCTGACTGCCTTTTAAGGCATTTTCCCTGATTGCCGCTGAGAGTTTCGCCGCTTCACCTGCTGTCTCTGCGTTTTCTTTTGTTTTGCTTGCAATCTCGCTGATTGATGCCGAGAGTTCTTCAATTGAAGCTGCCTGCTGGGTTGAGCCTTGTGCCAATGATTGGGCGCCGTCTGCAACTTGCTTTGAGCCTGCCGCGACTTGAGTTGTTGAGACTTGAATATTTGCAAACATGTTGTTTAGATTGTCGACCATGCTGTGCAGAGAGTTTCCCATTGTGTCTTTTTCTGAGAGCCTTTTCACATTGACTGTCAGGTTGCCGCCGGCTATAGTTTCAAGCTCTTGTGAAATGTATGTGACATGGTCTACAAGTTTTGCACTGTCTGCTATTGTCTGTCCGATTTCATCTTTTGCTTCCGAGTATGTTGTGATGGCTTTGAGCTCCGCCGGCGACATACATATATCTCCTGTTGTACCTGCTTTGTTCATGAATGCTGAAAGAGCGATCAACGGCTTGCTTATAAGCCTTGAAATGTATATTGCAAGGAACACGGCAATTAATATAGCTGCCGCCAAAATGCCCACTTGGAGCATAGTTAACATACTAAAAAGCTCATGCCCCTGTGCATCGGCATCTGTTGCCCAACTTCGATTTATGAGCGCACTTTCCGAAAGCCCTGAAGTTATCGGGTCGATAATCAGCGCTCCCTCTGCTATGTATAACTCATATGCTTCATCAAATCTGCCCTCGTTAATGAGGTCAATAACTCGGTTCTTCAAAAAAGTATAGTCTGTGAGCCAAGTTTCTTTTGCCTCTATGTATGCACCTTCAAGAGACATGTCGACAATTGTCAGATCATACTGCGCAAAATTTTCCTCTGCAATTGCATCAAAGGTCGTAAACTGAGCCATAGTGCGGCTGACGGTTTCCGGTTCGTCTTTGTGCAGAATTATCGCTTGCATAGTATAGCGCTCATGTGCAAACAGCTCCCTTAAATTGCCCATTGCTTCGATTGCCATCAAGTTCTCACCATACAAGCTGCTTTGAGCCGTATTGAGGGAACTCATTCCCACCATTCCTATCACTCCTATTACTACTGCTAAAAAAATAACGATTAAGAAACTCACTATAAGCTTTGCGGATACTTTCATGTTTTTCATGGCAAATGACCATTCCTTTCCTATAAAAAAATCGTATGCAAATAGTAGCACCATTTGAGTTCCGAGTCAACATCAAATGGCACAAAAAGTCCTGATTTTGCAATTGTTCACAACCTGTTTACATTATTCAGAATATGCCGAAAATATATTCAAAATACGCTCACTCAGCGTTTGAAATAACACTCACAGCTCCCTCATTTGATGAGAGGTTAACATATCGGAGCGGAGTTGCATAATTTGATATGATTTCAGTTGCTATCATATCTTCTATCTCTTTTTGAATCAGCCTGCGAAGGTTTCTTGCACCGTAGGTCTGTGAAAAGGCTTTGTCTGTGAGGTAGGCGACAAGGTTTTCGTCATAGTGCAGTTCGATGTGTTTTTCCGCCATTGCATCACGCAATTCGTTTAGCATTAGCCTTGCAATTTCGGTAAATGCCTCTTTGGACAGGTGATTGAAATAGACTATCTCGTCTATACGGTTTATGAATTCCGGACGCAGGAAGTCTTTTAGGGCTTTTTCTGCTTTCTCCTTGCCCTGTTCGTCTGATGTTTTGTTGAATCCGACCGTGCCGTCTTTTCTGTCACTGCCTGCGTTTGTCGTCATTACTATTATTGTGTTCTCAAAGTTTATGGTGCGGCCTTGAGCATCTGTGATGTGCCCGTCGTCGAGAATTTGCAAAAGAATGTTCATAACATCGGGGTGCGCTTTTTCTATTTCGTCGAATAGGACTACGCTGTAAGGCTTGCGGCGGATTTTCTCTGTGAGCTGCCCTGCATCGTCATAGCCTACATATCCCGGAGGTGAACCTATTATGCGTGATACTGAGTGTTTTTCCATAAATTCTGACATATCGAGCCTTATGAGTGATTCGGGTGAGTCGAAAAGATCCAGTGCGAGCCTTTTGACCAGTTCGGTTTTTCCCACGCCTGTTGACCCTATGAATATGAACGATGCGGGCTTGCGCTTTGCAGAGATTCCGACCCTGTTTCGCTTTATTGCAGAGCAGACGTTGTCTACTGCTTCATCTTGACCGATTATGTGCTCTTTTAAGCGCAGGTTTAGCTCTGAGAGCCTTTTAAACTCGTCCTCACGTATGTTTGATGCGGGGATTTTTGTCCATAGCTCAATAACTCTTGCTAAGTTGTCTATTGTGAGTGCGGGACTTCCCTCATTTTCAAGCAGGCTGAGTTCGTCTGCAAGGCGAAAGTCGAGGCTGCGAATTTCGGCGAGCCTTGCATAGTCACTACCCTCGGGCGCGGAGAGGATTAAATCTCTCTCTTTTTGTAAATCTGCTTTTTCTTTTATTATAGCGTCTTTTCTTGCGATTAGTTCGCTTTTTAGGTTCATGTCTGAACATGCTTCGTCTATGAGGTCGATTGCTTTGTCGGGCAAAAATCTGTCGGTGATGTACCTCTCGGCAAGAATAACTGCCTGTTTTGCCATTTCATCAGAGATGTGAACTCCGTGGAACGACTCATAATAGCCTTTGATCCCAATGATTATTTCAACCGACTCCCCGATTGAAGGCTCGCTGACGACTACGGGTTGGAATCTTCGCTCAAGTGCCGCATCTTTTTCTATGTGCTTTCTGTATTCCGTGAATGTTGTTGCGCCGACGACTTGAATTTCTCCTCTGGACAGCGCGGGCTTTAAGATATTTGCGGCGTTCATTGAACCTTCGGCATCACCTGCACCTACTAAGGTGTGTACTTCATCTATGACCAGAATTATGTTTCCGTGTGTCTTGATTTCTTCGACAAGACCTTTCATTCGGCTTTCAAATTGCCCTCTAAACTGAGTGCCTGCGACCAATGCGGTCAAATCCAGCAGGTATACTTCCTTGCTGCGCAGTTTTAGTGGGACATCTCCATCGTGGATTCTCTGAGAGAGCCCCTCGGCAATCGCTGTTTTCCCAACGCCGGGTTCGCCTATGAGGCAGGGATTGTTTTTCTGCCTGCGATTCAGAATCTGAACGACACGTTCTGTCTCTGTGTCTCTCCCTACTATTTTATCAAGTTTACTGTCTGCTGCTCTTCTTGTGAGTGAAATGCAGTAGTTTTCCAAGTATTTTCTTCTCTTTGATCCGTTTTTGCCGTCCTTGTCCTTGGTCTCTCTGCCGGGGCGGCTATCTCTGGTTGATGAGTCATCCGGGCCGCCAAACAGCCTGCTCAAAAATGGAAATGTCGCTGTTTTCCCCTCATCGATTGTGTCCTCTATTTCGTCATCATCAGGTTCACCCAGTGCTTCAAGGCCGCCAACGGCTTCCATCATCTCTTCTGTGAGACTCTCTAAATCTTCATCTGTCAGCCCCATTCTCCTAATGATGTCCTCAACGGGTTTGATGTTGAGTTCACGGGCACACTTGAGGCAGATTCCCTCATTGGTTGTGTTCCCGTTTTCAATTCGTGTTATGAAAATAACTGCCGGGCTTTTTTTGCATTTTGAACATATTGAAGGTTGCATTACTAGTTGTCTCCTTTGGGTGCTTCCGATAGGTCGGTGTCGCCTCTCTTTTGTTCTTTAACGATTTTCGAATATGATACTATATAGCTTGCCAGTGCCACCAGTGCAAGTCCTATTGCCACTGAAATCATCAGCATGGCTACCCAGTTTTGCACATTTTGGAAGAGCATAAGTAGTATTAATACTGCAAAGAATGTCACTGTTGATGCTTTTCCTATTACATTTGATGATGGGAGTTCTTTGTGTCCTTTTCTATGCAGAACCAACCCACCAATTCCCATAAGCAGTTCTTTTACAAAGAATACACACACCGCCCAAAACAATATCGGTCTTGTGATTGTAATGCATATTATCGCTGCAAATGTCATAAGTTTATCTGCTAGTGGGTCAAGTATCTTTCCGAGTTTTGACTGTGCTTGAAACTTACGGGCTATTATGCCGTCAAGGATATCGCTGATTCCGGCAACACCAAACACTAAAACAGCATAAATCCGAAATTCGCTATGGTCGTTGAAGAAAACTACAACAAACACCGGCACTAAAACCATGCGAAATATTGATAAAATGTTTGGGACTGATTTCACCTAAATACCACCCTCATAAGAATTTTAAACACCCAACATCGCTGCAATTGGATTGTTGTTTACTATAAAGTACAGAACCGTGGTCCCTTCTAAAGCCGGCAACATTAAAATTCCGAAGTATCGGACGACTACCGCAAGCACATATACAATGATGATTCCTTTAACAAATCCACATGCCGCGCCTGCAATCGTGTCCACAAGCCTTAGTCCCGGAAGAGAAAATACCACTCCAACCAAGTTTCCGATTACTGCAAATACAATTGCAATGAGTAAAAATGACACCGTAAAAACCCCAATGAACGCAAGTGAGCTTGTGAGGCGCTCAGCTACTACATCTGCAAACGATCCTTCACCATCGGCAAATATCTCCGCTATCATGCTCTGCTCTGCAATTGCAGTTGCCGCTGCTTCCGGCAAGCCAATCTCACGCAGTGCGGTGTATGCCCTTGCAAAAGATGGGTCATCAACGAGCGGATTATGCTCCTCCGACCCGTATTGAATGCCCTCACCGACAAGCTCTGCCATTGTGGATTCGATGATTCCGCTGGCGAAAGGCCGGAGCAAGGTTTTTGCGTCATCTGAGTATGCCTGTGCGACTATATTTGATACAAATAGTGCCAAAATGAGAGCTACAATGCCGAACACTCCGCGTATAAGTCCGCTTTTGTACCCTCTCCAGCCGCAAAATACGACTGTTCCGACAATAGCTATGTCTAAGAAAAAGCTAATCAACTGATGTGTTCCTCCAATTTATACGGTGCAGGTGGTGGTGCTGTGCGGTTTTATTACGCTAATCTTCTTGCAGGCGGTGTACTATCAGGGCTGAATTGTCGCTCGTGGCAAGTGCCGCATTTTCCCCGAGCACCAAGATTCTGTTTGTTGCCAGTGCCATAACAGTCTCTTCCGATGCAAGGTATTCTTCCAAGAGTTCGTTGAAAAATGTTATTTCATTGCTCTGTAGTATTGAAATCCAACCATAGTTTACAGACATTGAGATTATTTCTCTATGTACTCTGCTCTGAGCGATTATGGCGCCGTCCTCAGGGTCTATCGTGATGAGTTGCCCACTGTAGCCCACGCCGTAGTCGTATAGGTTAAGCGCTATAAAATCTCCCTTAAGTGCGTAACTTCCGAGCCGTCTACCCCTGAAGCTGAATAATTCTACGCTCTCGCCGGTGGTGCTTGACCTTAAAACAGACTCTGTGGATATGGCGAGTATTTCGTCGCCGGTGATAAATTCAAAGTCGAATATAACCGTATCGGTCAGTTCAAACCAAAAATCAGGATCCTCTTTATCCTCACTAATGCCGTTATAGAAGGTAACCCTGCTTCCTGTATTCGTCAAGTTGAGAATGGCTAAGTTTTCGTTGTTTTCGGACAGTTTTGCTGTGATTGGGAATCCACTCCCTAAATCCACACGATATACTACAGCTCCTGCGCTGTTGTACACCTGCACTGTACCTCTGAATGCTCCCGGCTCTTGCGTCACTACAGTGAACCAGCCGTTTTGGTTGAGTGTTGCTGATACTATTTGCCCTGTGGTGCTAACTTCGCGCAGGACTTGATTTGGTGTGAATTTCCGAAGAGATGTCCCTCCGATATCAAACGCCAAGAATGTCCCCGAGTGTTCGGTTATCGCAGGGGTGTAGAGCCGAAATGTGTCTCGCAGAGTTTCTTCGCCGTCTGCATTTAACACTTGTATGCCGAATGTTCCTGCCGCAGCTATTGCTCCGTTTGACTCTTCAAACACTCTGTTTCGTCCTACGTCGAAATTAAGTTCCTGAACTGTGAATACGGGACTCCGCCGCGGAAATAGTGCCAGCGCACCCGTGGTGTAGCCATGAACGATTAGCGCGGTTGCTAAAGTAAGTGCCGCCAGTACCGCAAGCACTATGATATAGACAGGCCATCTGCGTTTTTTTGTCTTTTGCATATCATCGCCCCAGCTTCAAAACTTATCGTTTCCGCTACACTTTACGTCAAAAATAACCACTTTGACCACACTACAGTATAGCATAGGTTCGGCTAAAAGGGAAGAAATTAATTGAACATCTCACCGACTTCCCCCTCATATCGGATTTTTGTCATGTATAGACCATCGGCAGGGACTGTCGGGCCTGTTAGGCGGCGGTCTTTTTGTTCCAGCAGTTTTGGCAAATCATCGGGGCTTATTTTGCCTTCCGAGACGTATATCAGAGTGCCTACCATTGCTCTTGCCATGTTGTACAAAAAGCCGTCGGCTGTTGCCCGAAATTCGACAATTGGAGCGTTTTCTTCTACTTCGTACTCAAACACTGTGCGGACTGTCGTTTTTGTCTCCGTACCTACTGACCGTACTGCGGCGAAGTCTCGGGTGCCTACGAAGTGCTTTGCCGCCTGTTTTATCTTCTCCAAGTCCAAAGGGCGCGGATAGAAGTAGGCTCTGTTTGCTTCAAACGGGTTTCTTATGCGGGAGTTGTAGATTCTGTAGGTGTATTGTTTTTTTGTGCATGAAAGTATTGCATTGAAGTCCTCGGGAGCCAGCGCGGCTTGCTTTACCACTATGTCAGGTGGGAGTAATGCGTTTGCAGCAAGCGGCAATTTTTCGAGTGGTATTGTCGAATTTGTTTTGAAATTTGCGCAGTAGGTTTTTGCGTGGACACCCGCATCTGTTCTTCCGCATCCGACCAGCTTCACCTCATGACCACATAGGTCAGCAAGAACCGCTTCCAAAGTGCCGGCTATTGTTTTTTCATTTTTTTGTATTTGCCAACCATGGTAACTTGTACCTACAAATGTCAGTTTCAGGGCAATGTTTTTCATTTTCACCTCGGTGGAATTTCATCGCAGGAATATTATTACCGCCACTATTGCGGCTCCTATTAGTAGCGCAAAATAGTCTTTTGGGGTGGCTTTCAGGACTTTCATTCGGGTTCTTCCTTCGCCACCGTGGTAACAGCGGCTTTCCATGGCGGTCGCCAGTTCGTCTGCTCTTCTGAATGCGCTTATGAACAGCGGCACTATTATAGGGAGGACGGCTTTGGCTTTTTTCACTATTCCGCCTGTTTCAAAATCTGCCCCTCTTGAGCGTTGAGCGCTGATTATTTTATCTGTCTCTTCAATCAGTGTCGGGATAAATCTGAGTGCTATGCTCATCATCATTGCGAATTCGTGGACGGGCGCTCGTATTTTTTTGAGAGGTCCCAGCATTCTTTCAATCGCATCGGTGAGCGCTATGGGTGAAGTTGTATAGGTCAATAGAAATGTGCTTATAATGAGCATCATCAGGCGTGTCGCCATAAACCCTGCCTGCTGTATGCCCTCTAGTGTTATTACTATAAACCGCCACTCAAACAGGATTGTTTCGCCTTGTATAAAAAATATGTTCAGCACTACCGTGAATATGATTATGATGAATACCGGGCGCAATCCTTTAAATACGGCTCTTGGTTTTATTTTCGATATTGCAAGGCAGGTGACGAGTATCACGAACATAAATATGTAGGCAAAAATTCCACTCGCCAAAAAAAGGGAGGTTATATAGGTCATCATCAGTATTAACTTAAAGCGGGGGTCGAGCCTGTGGACAATGGTTTCACCCGGAAAGTATTGCCCTAAAGTGATGTCTTTAAGCATTTTTTTGATTACCTCTTTTTGCGCCTTGCTTCAGCCTTATTATCTCTGTTTTTAACTGCTCCAACGTGTATATTTCTTGCTTTAGGTCTACTCCGCTTGCTCGCAGGCGTTCTGCTATTAATGTGGCTTTTGGAGCTGCGAGTCCTAGGTTTGTTAGCTTTTCTGAGTTTACAAACACTTCAGCGGGAGACGCGTCTTGCGTTACCTCACCTTTGTTTAGCACAACTATCCGCTCAGCGTTTTTTGCTATTTCTTCCATGTTATGGGTTACTAAAATTATTGTGGCGTTGTGCGCCTCTTTGTAGGTTTTTATATTCTTGATTATCTCGCTTTGACCACCGGGGTCAAGTCCTGCTGTCGGCTCATCGAGTATGAGGATTTCGGGCCGCATGGCTATAACTCCGGCTATTGCAGCACGCCGCTTTTCACCGCCTGACAGTTCAAACGGGGATTTTTGCATGAATGATTCACCCAATCCTACAAATCCCGCCGCTTCTAAGGTGCGTTCTTTTACTTCTTCCTCTGTGAGTCCCATGTTTTTCGGTCCGAACGCTATGTCATCAAACACTGTGGTTTCAAAGAGTTGGTACTCAGGATATTGGAACACCAGTCCTATTTTGAACCGCACTTCTCTTGTGAATTTCTTTGACTCATGTATGTCTGTGCCGTCATAATATATCGTGCCTGCTGTGGGCTTTAGCAGTCCGTTTAGGTGCTGAATGAATGTGGATTTTCCTGAGCCTGTTGCGCCGATTATGCCTATGTATTCGCCTTTTTCTGCAGTGAAATTTACATTGTTGACTGCGACACGTTCAAACGGCGTGCCGATACTGTAGGTGTGTGTTAGGTTTTGGGTTTCAATCAGTGGCATTGAGGTCTCCTTGCTTTGGATATTAACAAGTGTGGCAAAGGCTTTGCGGGCAATCGAGGATGGTCGCCCCTACGGTAGCGCTTTGTGTATCGCTGCTGCGCATTCGTCTATTGTCAGGGCGTCGGTTGGTAGACTGAACCCTTCGGCGTTTAGGGTGTGGAGCAGCTTTGCTGTTTCGGGGATTTCTAAATCGGCTTTTCGTAGGGTTTCTATGTCTTTAAACACTTCTTTTGGTTTGCCGTCTTTTAGGATTTCACCGTCGGAGAGGACAATAATCCTGTCTGCGTTTATCGCTTCGTCCATGTGGTGAGTTATTAAAATGACTGTTACTCCATGTTTTTCTTTGAGTTCGTGCATTATTTTTACGACACTCTCCCGCCCTCCGGGGTCGAGCATTGCTGTTGGTTCGTCGAATACTATGCATTTTGGGCGCATGGCAAGTACCCCTGCTATGGCTATGCGCTGTTTTTGTCCGCCTGATAGCAGGTGCGGAGCATGTTTGCGATATTCATACATTGAGACTATTTTGAGTGCTTCATCTACCCTGCGGCGTATTTCTTCCGGTGGGCAGCCGAGGTTTTCAGGGGCAAAGGCTATGTCCTCTTCGACAACTGTTGCTACAATTTGGTTGTCCGGGTTTTGAAAAACCATGCCAACCCTGCGGCGCACTTCAATCATGAGGTTTTCGTCCGATGTGTCCATGTTTTCTACGTAGACTTTTCCGCCCATTGGCAGGAGTGTTGCGTTGAAATGTTTTGCCAGTGTTGTCTTACCCGAGCCGTTATGCCCGATTATGACTACAAATGTCCCCTGCTCTATCTCTATATCAAGCCTGTCGAGTACCTTCTGTGCCACGGTGCCGTCTTCGCCGTAATAAGAGAACCCCAACTTTTCTGTTTTGATTATGTCTTTCATGTGGAGTAGTATACATCATAACGCCGTGCTTGACAAGGGATTTTGGGTTTGTTATAATTTGGTGGATTTATGTGCGCGGGTGGTGGAATTGGTAGACTCGCTAGATTCAGGTTCTAGTGTGCAATACGCACGTGCCGGTTCGAGTCCGGCTCCGCGCACCAATGTGTAAAGTGCTGTAACTGTTAGTGGTTATGGCACTTCCCTTACCTATCCACACGCGCTCCTGCGCCTTTTACGAGATTTTCAACTTCTTTCAGTTTCGCCATTGACGTATCGCCCGGCGTTGTCATTGCGAGCGCACCGTGACAAATGCCGTAGTCTAGAGCCTTTTGCGGGTCAAAGCCATTTATCAGTCCGTAAATAAGCCCGGACGCAAAACTGTCGCCACCACCAACACGGTCAAGAATTTCAAGGTCTTTAAGATGACTTCCCTCATATACCTCGCCATCAATCATGCAAATTGCCGACCAATCGTTTATGGTTGCCGTCTTAACTGTGCGGAGTGTGCTTGCAATTACTTTAAAGTTTGGGAACTCTTTGATAGCCACATTCATCATCTTTTTATAGCCTTCAAGGTGCAGGTCTGTGAGGTTCTCGGTGTTTCCTTCAATTTCAAGACCCAGACATGCGGTAAAGTCTTCCTCGTTGCCAATCATCACATCTACATATTTCGCAATTTCTCTGTTGACTTCCTGTGCCTTGGGTTTCCCTCCGATTGATTTCCATAGTGAAGGGCGATAGTTGAGATCATAACTTATGAGTGTGCCGTGTTTTTTGGCGCACTTTGCCGCTTCTAAAACCACCTGCGCTGTGGTCTCGGAAAGTGCTGCAAATATGCCGCCTGTATGCAGCCAACGCACACCACATTCGCCAAAAATATATTCCCAGTCAATATCCCCCGGTTTTAGCTTCGATGCCGCAGAATTTGCTCTGTCACTGACTCCAACTGCACCACGAACACCGAAACCGCGTTCTGTAAAGTTTAGCCCGTTTCGCACTTCTCGCCCGATACCGTCATATGGCATCCACTTTAAAAAGCGCGTGTCAACACCACCTTGAAGAATAAAGTCCTCAATTAGATATCCAACTTCGTTCTCTGCAAGAGCCGTCACAACTGCCGTGCTCAGCCCAAAACATCTCCTGAGACCACGAGCGACATTGTACTCACCGCCACCCTCCCACACTGTAAAGCTACGAGTCGAGCGCACTCGCCCCTCGCCCGGATCAAGCCTGAGCATAATCTCCCCGAGCGAAATTTGGTCAAACATACAACTCTCTTTGGATCTCACTTTTAACATAAAAATAACAATTCCTTTCGAAATTTTTCACGCTAATAGCTCATGATAAGTACGAGCATATCACGATTTTGAACTAATAGTCAAGTTAAGGTACGTTGTGAGAATTTAATACTCGTCTAGAAAGTGAACCTTTTCTTCGCCTTGCTTATATGCTATTACGGCGTTTAGATGGACGTTTTCTACGCTTTTGAATATGTGCTTTTCTACGTTTGGGTTTTGCTTTTTCATATCGGCAATCAGGTCTTTGACTTCAAATCTTTTTGATGGCATACAGCCATCGGGCCCGCAAGTGTCTGTGAAACGGCAGGCGCAGTTTAAAAAGTGGAGATTATGGTGGTCTCTGAAACGTTTTATTGCCTGCTCTCTGACCAAGTACATAGGACGAATCAGCTCCATGCCCTCATAGTTGTCGCTTTTGAGTTTTGGCATCATTGTTTGAATTTGTGCGCCCCAGAGCATACCCATCAGGATTGTCTCTATCACATCGTCATAGTGATGACCTAGGGCTATCTTATTGCAGCCCAGCTCTTTTGCCTTTTTATACAGATGTCCGCGCCTCATTCTGGCACACAGATAGCAGGCGTTTTTCGGAACATTTTCTACACTTTTGAATATATCTGTATCAAATATCGTTATGGAAATGCCCATTTTTCGGGCATTGTAGAGTATGAGTTGACGATTTTCTGGGGCATAACCGGGATCCATTACCAAGTATTCAATTTCGAACGGGAATTTGTCGTGGCGTTTCAGTTCTGCGAATAGTTTTGCCATTAACATGGAGTCTTTCCCACCTGAGATACATACAGCTATTTTATCGCCTTCGCTTATTAGCTTGTATGTGGTGATACCTTTTGTGAATGGGCTGAATATGGTTCGCTTGAATCTTGTGCGTATGCTCTCCTCTATCTCTTGCTCAATTTTTTCGTTTTCGCTAATTTTTGAGAGTAGCCACGCTATGTAACCTCCGGACAGGTGGAATGCATTTACTCCCTGCTCTGCGAGGTTTTGAGCGACATCTTTGCTTACTTCACCTTTCTTGCAATAGATGAGCACTTTTTCGCCTTTTGGTGGGTCACTCAGTATTTTTCGCTCTGTATCGAGAATAGCTCCCGGTATGTGCCCACTTCTGTATTCAAAATCTGTGCGAATGTCGTATATAGTGTAGTCTGAGGGATTAAAGGCGCTTAGATTTTCTATGGTAAGTTCCATTTTGGTTCCTCTTTATCCCTCTTGTGGCTGGGATTTGTCAAGTTGGGCTTTTATACCGTTGCGGGCGAGCATTAGTATTACAAACCCGGTGATGAATAGAGTTCCGATGGGGAGAATGCCTATTGCGGGGCTGAATGCAACGCGGAGAATGCCATAGAGAGTCGGGCCTATTATGCCTGCAAATCTGCCGTAGATTTCATAGAATCCAAAGTATTCGCCTGAGTGCTCTGCAGGAATCAGTCTACCCCAGATTGCACGAGATGTCGATTGAATTCCGCCTTGAACGGTTCCCACCATGAAGGCGAGTGCCCAGAACATTATTTGTGCAACCGAGAGGTCAAACCATTCAAGCTCTAAGCCAAAGCCCATGATGAATCCAACGACACAAATAATGAAGTATATAATAACCGCAAAGGCTATGAGGTTTATGGAGCTGTATTTTTTTGCAAGGCGTCCGAAGAGTATGGAGAAAGGTACTCCAACCAGTTGTGTTACAAATAGTGCGCCTATCATACCTATTGCGCCAAGACCAAGCACTGTTCCGTAGGCTGTCGCCATGACCATTACAGCACCGACTCCGTCGATGTAAAAGAAGTATGCAATCAGAAATAGCAGCATGGGTTTGTTTTTTGCTATACTTCTTGCTGTGGTTGCTGCGCTCTGAAATACTCCTGCGCCCACTCCTTTTTCAGGAATTTCTTTCGGGTACTTATGGTGGACGTTTTTAAGCATAGGGATTGAGAACACTGCCCACCATACTGCGGTTATTATGATTGAAATGCGAACCGCCATGATACTCAGGTCACCGCCGGGTGCAGGTGTCATGTCTATGCCGAAGTTTCCTCCAAACATTATGAGCACGATACTTATTACAAATGGAATCGTACTGCCACCTATGTAGCCCAAAGCAAAACCCCATGCACTCACTTTATCCATGCGTTCTTTGCTTGTGACGTCTGACAGATAGCTGTCATAGACTATGTTTCCTGCCGCCCAGAGCATATTTGCAAAAATATAGCCGAGCAACAACATTTGCCAACTACTCTGCACCACAATGAATATGTGGAATAGAACCCCGAATGCAAGCAGGTTTATAAAAAGCTTTTTCTTAACGCCTCTATATGCAATAACAGCGCCTAAAAGCGGAGCGAGTATCGCTAAGAAAATTCTGCTTGCGGTATTGCCAAATCCCCACCATGCATCGCCCAGCGAGCCCACACCTCCCGCCATTTCTGTGAAGAAGATAGGGAAGATAGCGGCAAGAAATATCGTGGCAAATCCTGAGTTTGCCCAGTCGTACATTATCCAACTCCACTCTTCTTTTGAAAACTTATCTTTCTTTTTTGTTTCTGTGCTTGTATTTTTTGACATATTTACCTCACATCATACGCTTACCATTCCATTATTGATTGTTTGACTTTCTTGTTTTAATTACTTTTCAGAAGTTTTCTGTCGAAACTCTTAAAATCCTGCACAATTATATGATATATGCGACATAAAGGCAAGTAAGTTTTGAGTAAATTAATGCGATAAATTGTTTTATGAAGAAAACAATAAGGTTTTGTGGTGTGGCGCAAATTTAACAACTACATATTGTATAATACATTGTTGTATCAAAATTTGTTGACATCGCAGTGCCAGTTGGTATATACTAGGCTACCGTGAATAGTTATGTCATATTATTAAGTATACTCGTTTTTTGCGAGGTTTGAAAGGACAGCTTATAATGAAAAGAACGTATCAACCAAAAAAGAGACACCGTGCCAAAGAGCATGGCTTCCGTAAAAGAATGTCTACAAGGAACGGGCGCAAGGTTCTTGCTCGCCGTCGCTTGAAAGGACGCGCAAGGCTCACTTGGTAGATGGGCCTTTGGCTTATCAGAGGTATCCTAAATGAAGTATTCCACTTCACTCAAAAAAAATTATGAGTTTAAAAGACTGTATAACAAAGGCAAGTCTGCCGCATCGAAGCATGTTGTTGTGTATTGCAACAAAAACCGCAGAGACTATAATCAATTAGGCATCACTGTCACCACAAAACTAGGTAGTGCTGTAACACGTAACCGTGTTCGCCGACGTCTAAAGGAGATTTATCGATTAAACGAATCGAACCTGTATTTGGGGTACGATATTGTTATCGTCGCAAGAATGAGGGCTGTTGGTGCCAATTGGAGAGAACTTGAATCCTCTGTTTTATATCTTTTTAAGAAGTTGGAAATTTGGTCACAAGGTGTTGCATAAGGTGCTGTATGAAGAAAATTCTCCTCGCTATTGTGCGATTTTACAGAAAGCATCTGTCGCACCCATCAAGGCCTAATTGTAGGTTTATCCCTACATGCTCTCTGTATGCACTTGAAGCAATCGAGAAATTTGGCGCACTAAAAGGCTTTTGGCTCTCTGCTCGACGCATTTTAAGGTGCCATCCTTTCTGTAAAGGCGGCTATGACCCCGTGCCGTGAGGCAAATTTAAAAATGAGATAAGGTGCTAATTTTATGCTTGCTATTTTTAACCCCATTGCTGTTCCATTCGGCTGGTTGCTGATGACTCTTTACAACCTAGTCAACGACTACGCATTGTCACTCATTTTGATAGCGATTTTAGTAAGGGTTCTCTTACTGCCCGTTCAGATGAAAGCTAAACGCGGGCAGCTGCGCAACTCCAGACTTCAGCCTAAAATGGCAGAGATTAGGAAAAAACACGGCGCAAACAAGCAAAAACTCAACGAGGAAACTGCAAAACTCTACAAAGACGAAGGTATAAACCCTGCGTCCGGTTGTCTGTGGGGCATTATTCAAATGCCTATAATGATTGCTCTGTTTTATGCAATCAGAGCACCTCTGACACTCATGATGGGTGTGGCTGAGGACCTTTTTGCAGAGGACGGCATTATAATCCAAACGCTTCAAAATGCGGGCATTGATCCAACTCGATATTCCCCTGAATATATTGGCGATTTCTTAAATGATTTCTATGCACAGGTGTACATAACTCAAGATGTCAGCAGAAACTGGAGCTTGTTTGAAAATCTTGGTATTGAAAACCTGCAAAATATTTCGTTTTACCTCGGACCAATGAATCTTGCCGACATTCCCAACTGGCAGTTCCTGTGGAGCACCGATTGGAGTGTAATGGATATTTGGTTGCCGGGGCTTTTACTCTTCTTACTTCCTTTAGCATCAGGTGGTGTTCAGTTTGCCGCCGCGGCTGTTATGCGTAAGACGAACCCTATGGGTACTCCTGAAATGCCCGGTGGCGCAGGTGGCTCAATGGGTACAATAATGAAGCTTATGCCGCTCATGTCTGTATTTATCGGCTTTATTCTTCCCGCTGCTCTTGCACTTTACTGGATGATTGGTGGAGCTTTACAGCTCGTGCAAGATGTTGTTTTAACCAAGAAATACACGAAGATTCTCGATGCCGAAGATGCTGTTAAAGCGGCGGAGCGCAAAGAGAAAGAGGCTGTTCTCGAAGCGAAACGTATTGAGGCCGAGCGCAGAAAAGCCGAGGGGCTTGCCGCTGATAATAAAAACAAGTCTAAGCGCAAGAAGAAAAAAGGTGAAAAGCAAGACCAACGCGAGAAAGCCGCCGAGTGGGAAAAGAAAACTGCTCCTATGAAGAAAGATCGAGACGAGGAATTCAGTCCTTCAAGAGAGGGCAACCGCCGTTACGCCCGTGGGCGCGCATATGACCCCGAAAGATATGCAAATGAGGGATTTGAGTCTGATGAGCTTGATGATGAAGTTTTCGACGGCGAAGTTTTGGATAGTGACTTTGAATCTGAAGATATGCCCGATGTCACGGAAGTTGATGAGGACTTCGAGGACGATGAGGACTATGAAGAAGATTACGACGACGAGTATCACGAAGATGATGAGTATGATGACGATGATGATCAAGATACCGTAAAGTTTGAAACAAAGCGATTTTAAAGCTACAATATAACAATATTGGGCATTTGGTGCTTTTATACCTTTGCCTGTGAATGGAGAACATTATGGAAAAGTCAATTGATGTACAAGGACGCAATGAGGACGAGGCTATCGAGCTTGCACTTGAGCAGCTTGGACTCGCGCGCGACGACGTTTCGGTCGAAATTATCGAACAGGCGAAAACAGGATTTTTAGGGCTGAAAAGTTCACCCGCCATTGTCAGGGTCACTTATGAGGATCCGGAAGCTATGGAATCTATCAGTTCGGTAAGCTCCGGCGGCTTCGGAGGTCATAGCGGAATCACCGAGTTCCTTGAGGGGCTTCTCACCCGCATGAATATTGAGGCTAAAATTGAAATTACCGAAAACACTGAGTCTGTTGATGTCAACCTCATCGGCTCAGACCCCGGTGTACTCATCGGGCGCCGAGGTGAAACGCTTGATGCGATGCAACATCTTACAAATTATGTTGTCAACCGCGGTTCTTCCAATCGCCTGCGCATAAACTTTGACACCGAGGGTTACAGAAAACGCAGAAGCGAGTCTCTTGAAAATCTCGCACGGAGAACTGCGGATAAGGTTATCCGCTATCGAAAAAATATGACCCTTGACCCTATGAATGCATATGAGCGTCACATTATTCATGCCGCACTGCAAGAAAAGGGGCAAGTTTCCACATTTTCAATCGGCTCTGAGCCAAACAGGCGTGTTGTTGTTGCATACGGCCAAAAGGGGCAGAAGTCTGACCGCTCAGATTTTCGCTCAAGACCACCACGCTCAAATTCCGGACGCAATGATTCACAGCGCTCAGATGCTTCGACTAATGCGAAGCCGCAAAGCCCATCGTCTGAAGGCACAACGTACAAAGAGTGGAGTTAGGGTCGAGGATTGTAAGCACCTCTGTCATTCTGTGTGCAGTCGCAGAATCTATTGAGAAAATAAACCCTAATTGCCTTGACTTAAGTTCTGATATACCAGCTTCTGCGACTACGCGCAGAATGACATAATGAAAATATCTGGGAGGATTTTACGATGGTTTTTGATAAGATTAAAGAAATTTTGATTGACCAATTTGATGTCGATGGGGATTCTATCACCAAGGAAACTGACCTCATGAGCGACCTCGGCGCGGACTCACTTGACTTGGTTGAGTTAATCATGACTCTTGAAGAGGAGTATGGCATAAACGCCACTGACGAGTCTGTCTATGAGCTGAAAACTGTCGGTGAGATTGTAGATTTCATCGAAGCACTGGTGGATTAATGAAAAAGTACGGCTTAAATGAGCTTCGCGAAATGTTCCTTGTTTTCTTTGAAGAAAAGGAGCATCTTCGTCTACCCGGCTTCCCACTTGTCCCTAAAGGCGATGCCTCACTACTTCTCATAAACTCAGGCATGGCTCCGATGAAAACTTGGTTTTCGGGCGAAGCTGAGCCGCCGAAAAGGCGTGTTTGCACATGCCAAAAGTGCATTCGCACTAATGATATCGAGAGTGTCGGCAAGACTTCAAGACACGGCTCGTATTTTGAAATGCTTGGAAACTTTTCATTTGGCGATTACTTCAAAGAAGAGTCGCTCGTTTGGTCTTGGGAGTTTTTGACTGAGCGCATCGGTTTAGACGAAAACTTGCTTTACCCGTCTGTCTATTTTGAGGACGATGAAGCTTTTAAGATTTGGACTGACAAAATAGGGGTAGCTCCCGAGCGTGTTTACAAGCTCGGTAAAGAGGATAATTTCTGGGATCATGGCAGTGGTCCTTGCGGACCTTGCAGTGAAATTTATTTTGACCGTGGCATCGAAAATGGGTGCGGTAAAACTGATTGTGCCCCCGGTTGCGAGTGCGACCGTTTTGTAGAGATTTGGAACAATGTCTTTACACAGTTTAACAACGATGGTGAGGGTAATTACTCTGATTTGGCGCAAAAGAACATTGATACGGGAATGGGGCTTGAGCGCCTCGCCTGTGTTTGTCAAGGTGTGGACAGCTTGTTTGAGGTAGATACAATTATGTCTATCGTGCAAAAAGTCTCTGCTCTGAGTGGTACTGAGTACGGTAACGGAGCTGATTCTGATGTTTCAATTCGTATTATCACCGACCATATCCGCTCTTCAACCATGCTAATATGCGACGGTGTTTTGCCGTCTAATGAGGGGCGCGGCTATGTTTTGCGCAGGCTTCTCAGACGTGCGGCAAGGCATGGCAGACTGCTCAGCATTGACGGTCTTTTTCTTTATGAACTGTGTGATGTTGTGATTTCTCTAAATGAGACGGCATATCCTGATTTGGCCGATAAGGCTGAGTTTATAAAGCGTGTTATCAAAATCGAAGAGGAGAGCTTTTCTAAAACTATAGATGCGGGAACCACAATGCTTATGGGGCTTGCCGATGGCTTAAAAGCGTCGAAATCTTCCGTTTTGCCTGCGGCTGACGCATTTAAGCTCTATGACACATATGGATTTCCGCTCGACTTAACTATTGATATCCTCGCCGAGCAAGGTTTGTCAGTTGATGAGGACGGTTTTAAGGAACATATGGAAGAGCAACGTGCCAGAGCGCGTAAAGCCCGTGAAGCTATGGGCGACCTCGCTTGGGCGAGCATTGATTTGGGGCTCCCTAATACTCCGACTGTTTTTACAGGTTTTGAAAAATATTCAGATACAGGTGAAATTCTTGCTATTGTCTCACAGGGTGAGCTATGTTCATCTTTCTCTGCGGGCGAAAGCGGCATTATTGTTCTTGATAAGACACCCTTTTATGCTGAGATGGGTGGGCAGTCCGCCGATTTTGGCACAATCTCTTGCAGCGATGCCGTGTTTGATGTTTCGGGCGTGGAGGTAAGTGGTGGAGAGAAGTATCTGCACCACGGCAAGATGCGCTCCGGCACTCTCTCCGTTGGTGACATCGTTTCTTCTGAGCTTGATGAGAAACGCCGCTCTGCTATTAAGCGCGCTCACACAGCAACTCACATTATGCATGAAGTTCTGCGCCGTGTTTTGGGCGACCATGTAAATCAGGCGGGCTCACTTGTTGAACCTGATAAGCTCCGCTTTGACTTTACTCATTTTTCTGCACTGACTGCAGAGGAGCTTTCTAATATCGAAGCTTTAGTCAACGAAGCTATTTTATCGGGGCATAATGTCTCTGTTAAGGAAATGTCCATTGATGACGCTAAAAAACTCGGTGCTACGGCTCTGTTTGGCGAGAAGTACGGCGATACCGTGCGAGTTGTTCAGGCTGGTGACTCCGTAGAGCTTTGCGGTGGTACTCATCTTGATAACACTTCACTGGTTGGAGCATTTTCGATTTCATCTGAGTTCTCTGTCGCTTCGGGTGTTCGCCGAATTGAAGCGATTACAGGTACGGTCACACTTGATGCATTTAACGCCACTCGCAAACAGCTCTCTGAAATTGCAACGCTCTTAAAAGCTAACACCGCTGATGATGCAGTTACCAAGCTGGAGCAAAACCTTATCATGCTTAAAGATTTGCGCTCGAAGCTCGAAGCCCAGAGTTCACGTGAGTCCGGTGATAAGGCTTTAAATCTGCTTTCGGGTGCAAAAAGTGTCGGCAATCTCAAAGTCTTGGCTATGGCGGTCTCTGATGTTAGTGTCGATGGGTTGCGCCAAATGCAGGACTCTCTGCGTGAACGTGAGCCAAATATTGTTTCCGTTTTGGCTTTGGTTATGGGCGATAAGGTCACGATTACTGCAACTTGCGGTAAAAATGCGGTTGCAAGCGGCGTTAAAGCCGGAGATATTATTCGTGAAATTTCCAAAATCGGTGGTGGTAGCGGTGGCGGCAAGCCTGAGTTTGCAATGGGCGGAATTAAAGATGCCGGGAAACTCGATGAGGTGCTTGATGCTGTCTTGCCATTCTGCGCAAAGCCGTAGAATCCAGAATACAGAACTCTTATAGGCTTGACTTAAGTGCTAATATATTAGATTCTGCGGGGAACCGCGAGCTGATGCGCAAAATGACAATTCCTTCTCCGAGTCGTTTTGTGTTTCAAATAAATATGAAAGGAATGGTCATTATTATGGTTAAACTTCAAAATGAACACGGTTATATCAATATTTCCGCTGACGTATTTACCAATCTTACAGGGGATGCGGCAACCAATTGTTTTGGTGTTAAAGGCATGACTGTCCGCTCTATGACGGATGGGATTGTACATCTTCTAAAGGCTGAGTATAAGGGCAAGGGTGTTCATATCATCTACAACAATGACAACACAATTTCTATCGAACTGCACATTGCTGTCGATAGAGGTGTCAATATCCCTGTGCTTTGCCAAAGTATTAAAGATGAAGTACGTTACAAGGTTTCTAAGGCAACGGGAGTTGAAATTAAGCGCGTAGATATTTTCGTGGATAAAATGATTTTGGGGTAACTCTTTTAACCATTTTGTCCATATGTTAGGAGGATTTTCGTGACACAGTTTATTACAGGTGAGCTTTATAAAAAAATGATGGTCAACGCCGCCGCTGCTATTGAAAACAACCGACAGGAGGTCAACGACCTCAATGTTTTCCCCGTGCCTGACGGTGATACCGGGACTAACATGAGCATGACCATTTCTGCCGCAGAAACTGCTCTCGCTACGGTTTCTACCGATTCTTTGTCGAGTGTTACCGATGCCGCCGCAAGCGCACTTTTGCGTGGCGCTCGCGGCAATTCGGGCGTTATCCTATCTCTCTTGTTCCGTGGTTTTTCACGCAACTTAAAGGGTTTGGAGCAAGCTGATGCAAAGCAGTTTGCCGATGCTCTTACTATGGGCGTCGAAGCGGCTTACAAGGCTGTTATGAAGCCTGCCGAAGGCACCATTCTCACGGTTTCAAGAATGGTTGCGGGTGCCGCTGTCTCCGCTGCTGAGGCTGAGAAAGATATTGAGGTTGTACTCGAAAAGGCTCTTGAGGTAGGTTATGTGGCTCTCGATGAGACTGTGAATCAAAACCCCGTTCTGCAAAAGGCGGGGGTCATTGACTCCGGCGGCAAGGGTTATCTGTATATTCTTGATGCGATGCTACGTGCTCTTCGCGGCGAAGTTATGGAAAAGGTTGTGTCTACTGTCGTAGCGACTGATAAGGCTGATTTTGCTCAGTATTCTGCTGAAGATATTACTTTTGCGTACTGCACCGAGTTTATTGTGGAGCGTGACAACAAAAAAGATGCCAACCAGCTCCGTGCGTTTTTGGACGTGCGCGGTGACAGTGTTGTTGTCGTAGATGACGACGAAATTATCAAGGTTCATGTGCATACAAACGACCCCGGTGTTGTTCTCACCGAGGCTTTGACATATGGTTCACTGCTTTCGATTAAAATTGAAAACATGCGTGAGCAACACTCCGAGCTTGATGGCTCAGTTGCGCCTGCGACTCCACCTGAGGAGATGAAGCCGTTTGGGTTTGTCGCTGTCTGTGCGGGTAAGGGGCTTGAAAGTGTGTTCCGTGATTTGGGTGTTGACCGCATTATCACGGGTGGGCAAACCATGAACCCGTCCACCGATGATATTTTGCAGAAAATTCTGCAAACTCCGTCCAACACTGTTTTCGTACTTCCGAACAACAAAAACATAATATTGGCGGCACAGCAATGTATTCCGCTCACCGACAAGCGTGTTGTTGTTATCCCAACTCGCAGTATTCCGCAAGGTGTCTCCGCCATGCTTGCTGTCGACGGCGTGGACGATGCTGAGAAAATAGAGTCGCTTATGACCGGGGCTATCAAGAAGATTCACACCGCACTAATCACTACTGCGGCACGAAACTCTGTCTTTGACGACACGAAAATTAAAAAGGGTTCGCATCTGGCTCTCCTCGACGATGCTCTTGCGGCGCACGGCTCTAAGTTTAACGAGGTTATCACCTCTGTTGCGGAATCTTTGAAGGCTCTCAACCCTGAGTTTATAGCGATTTACACGGGTGAGGGGGCAAAGGAAAAAGAAATTGAGACTGTTCGCAGTCTGATCTGTGAGGCAAATTCAAAAATAGACGTGGTGATTATTCCCGGCGACCAGCCTGTTTATAGGTATATTATTTCGGCTGAATAGTAAGCCGGGGGACGGTTCTTTGTCTCGTTGTAAACAAGCGGGCGACCATTGGTCGTCCGTTTATTTTTATGCACATAGGACAGGGGGACGGTTCCTCTGTCTTATGTGCTTGGTTTCCCTTTTCGGCAACTTAGTTTCGCTTTTCGGCAACATAGGAAAAATCGCTTGCAATGCTGAGTTTTGTGCGTATAATAGCCTACGTAAGCGGCTTAAACACAAAACAACTCAAAAAAAATCAGCAATAGATAAAAATGGAGGTAACTCAAAAATGATTCGTATGAACAACGTAAGGAAATCGTATGATACTCAAACTGTACTTCACGATGTGACGTTTGAAGCTAAGGATAAGGAAATTTTCGGTTTGCTCGGCCCGTCAGGTGCAGGTAAGACTACTATAATAAATATCCTTGCAAACCAAATTTCGGCGGACAGCGGGGAGAGCAGTACCGGTGTGACGGAATTTGAGGTCGGCTTAATGCTCGATGAGGACGGGCTCTACACACGGCTCACATGCCTTGAAAATCTCAATGTTTTTGCGACAATCTACGGCATACCGAAAATGAAGTCGGAAGAGGCTCTGCGAAATGTCGGACTCATAGGAGATAAAGACAAACCCGTCAACAAGCTCTCCAAAGGTATGCGTCAGAGATTAGCACTCGCCAGAGCAATCTTACACGAGCCAAAAGTTCTTTTCTTAGATGAACCAACCAGTGGGCTTGACCCCACCACTGCTGAGGAGATTCACAAGCTCATAGAGAGCATTCGCGCCCGGGGTGCAACAATTTTCATGACCACGCACAACATGGAAGAGGCTGTTAAGCTCTGTGACACCGTGGTGTTGCTGAATAAGGGTAAAATCGTTGAACAGGGCAATCCAAATGAAATCTGCAAGCGGCACAACGCATTCAAAACAGTTCCGGATTTGGGTTCGGTATTTATCAAAATGACAGGAGAAATAAAATCATGAAAGCAATAAATGCAATTTTTATAAAACAATCTAAGGATATGCTTAGAAATATAAGCGTTCTCGCAATGTTCGTCGTTTTCCCGCTTGTCGCACTGGCTTTGGAGAGTCTTATATATCTTCCTGCCGATACTCCGGGGATGCCGGGCGGCGCGTTCGTTCCCATGATGGTAGCTATGTTTCTTGGCCTTGGGCTTATGATGTCGGTTGCCTCGATAATCTCTGAGGATCGGGAGAACAACAGCCTCCGGTTTCTCATCATCGCAGGTGTTAAGCCTATGTCATATCTGCTTGGTATCGGTGGTGTGGTTTTTGTCGCCGGTATAATCACATCAGGTGCTTTTGGGCTTATAGGCAATATCAGAGGCAGCCACTGGATTCCTTTTATGGCTACAATGCTCTCTGCTGCACTTGCCTCAATTTTTCTCGGTGCGATAGTTGGTCTTTTGTCAAAAAATGTTCAGGCGGCAACGGGTTTATCCATGCCCATTGGCATGGCACTGGGACTTCTGCCGATGGCAGCAGGATTTAATGATACTGTCGCTCGATTTGCAGAGTTCATCTTCACGCAACAAGTAAGCCTAATCATCAGCGACCCGGCGGCAAGCGTAGCTCGCCCGCTCACTATCATCTGGGCAAATGTCGCAGTTTTGGCAATCGTGTTTGCGGTTGTGTACGCTAAGAGAGGCAAGTAGGGGCGAACTGTGTTGAAAACAGCACTCAAAAGCCCGTCATTGCGGCACTGAATCAAGTTCAGCACCGAAATCTTCCAAAGGTATGCTCGTCATTGCGGGCGTGACCCGCAATCCCCTATGAATATGCTCATTATTCAGGGGATTGCGGCTCGGAGGCCGCAATGACGTGGCATGTGTGAACGCTCACAAAGGCAGGGGGCGGTTCCTCTGTCTTGTTGCCTGTCGCACCTGTTTACATCAGGGGTAAATAATGATATTATTATGCGCAGAGGGGTGATGATTTTTGAAGATTAATATAAATATTGACCCTGATGTTTCTGAGACTGAGGTGCTTATTACTGCATCTGCGCTTAGCGAGGAGCTTGAGCGGGTTATGTCCAGCCTTCGGGCTTTGGATTTTAAGCTTACGGGAACTAGTCGCGGGCAAACTCACATTCTTGATAGTTCGAAGATTTTATACATTGATACTGTTGATAAAAAATGCTTTCTCTATACGGACTGCGAGGTCTATGAATCATCACTAAAACTTTATGAACTTGAACAACATTTGTCAGCAAATGATTTCTTCCGTGCAAGTAAGTCCAGTATCATCAATTTTAACAAGATAAAATCGCTCAAATCTGACATGGACGGCAGAATAATCGTTCTCATGGAAAATAGTGAAAAACTTGTGGTGTCAAAACAGTACGCCTCATTTATCAAAAATAAGCTGGGGAGGTAAATACAAAATGGACGAAAAGGGTAATATTTTAAAATATTTATTTGAAACCATAACAAAAGTGTTTGCGCTTAGTTTATTTGGTCTCGGGGTGTCGGGGTGGGTTCTTGGCAACTTTGAGTTGGTTCCCTTGCAAGAGAGTGGAATTTCAGTAATTGGCACAGATGGTATCAGTTACGAGGTTTTTTTCCAATTTTTCGCCTTGTCCGTGGTGCTTGGGGTTTTGACTTTGATTTTTCTTTCGGACTTTTTCCTGTCAAAATACATGCTCGTGTGGCGATATATGATTTTTCTCGGTACTGCGCTTGTTACACTTAGCCTCTTTGTGGTTTTTTTCAGATGGTTTCCCGATATATGGCAAGGGTGGGTTTCATTGCTTGGTCTATTCACCGCATTTTCGGCAATTTCAATGATACCGACATTCATCAAGCTAAAGCGCGAGGATAAAGAATATGAAAAGGCTCTGTCGGAGTATAAGTCGAAGCAAGGGTAAGACAGGGGTACGGTTCTCTGTCTATCTGTACGCAGCGAAAAGACGGGACAGCTTGTAGGGGCGGCATTCTGCCGCCCGCTAATATAAGTTTGCGTAAATTTCAGGTTTTTCAGGCGGCAGAATGCCGCCCCTACGCAAAAATCGCAATTCCTTGCAAGCCCCCTGTCTTGTCAATTCGTAAAGGGACGCCCGGTGTGCGTCCCCTACGTGCTATCGCAATATTCTTTTAAATTACACCCTGTTGACTTCTATTGCACCGAATGATACGTTTCCATTTATGCGTAGTTCGGGGCCGTCGTCGGGTTGCTTTTTCATGCCGTCTATTTCTGCCGCTCCAAGTGTTGCTTTCAGATTTCCCGTTACTGTCCAACTTTTTGGAACAAATAGTTCTACTGAGCCGAAATTGCAACTCACGTCTATGTCTGCGCCGTTCGGACTGAGTGTTGCGTTGTCGAAGTAGACTTCCAGTGAGCCGAAATTGCAACTTAGGTCTGCTGTTTCGAGTGCGGTTGAGTGTAGGTATCTGCTTATTCCGCCGAACGATACGCTTATGCTCGGATTGTTGTCGTCGCCGCTCTCTTCTACTTTCATTTTTGAATTGCCGTTCCCATCCATTGCTCCTTCTACGGACTTCTCAACAGTTGCTCCGACAACTTCGCCTACACCTTCAATTACATTTTCGACTGCATTTTCAACTCTTCTTTCGAATCTGCTTTCGCCATCATCATCTGAAATGTCTACATAGAAGGAGTTTTTACGTTTTTTCTTCTTAAACCACTTTTTCTTTGGTAAAAGGGCTGTTAAACCCGCTGAGACCAAAAGTGTTACAAGCACCAGTGGCCAGAAGTCTATGCGGGGTAATCCAAGGTGGTCTTGAAATACGAAATACAGAGCCGCAAGTGGTACCGGCAATGCGCCGAAGTTCAGGTCTATAAGGCTACTGACCAAAAATGCCACTGATAGTGCTGAAACTATGATGTGCCAAAAGCCCAGTTCGACGAAATCACCGAGTTGGTTTGCCAAAACGAGAGCCGCTATCAGTAATAGGAATACTCCCCAACCTATGCTCCTTCGCACAACATTAATTCTGATATTCTTTGCCATTTTTATTTCCTCCATTTTTTCATTTTATCTTTTAGTGCGCTGTAGTAGTGCCTTGAAACGTAGACTTGCTTATGTGTGTTTGCGAATTTTACTTGACTTGATGCCGTTAGGTTGCGGTCTATTGAGTAAATTTTTGCTGTGTTTACTATTGTTCCTTTTGCCGCCCTTGCGAAGTAGTGTGGCAGCATCTCTTCGAGTTCGTAGAGGCGGAATTTTACACGCAGTGCGTCGGCTTTGGTGTGGGCGTGGATTTGCTCGCCGTCGGTTTCAAAGAATAGAATTTGCTCTATCGGTAAGTAGAACTCCTGTGCGCCTTTAAAGAATGTGAGCTTTGGGGCGTTCAGGCTCTGTATGAACGCTTGCAGTTTTTGCACAGATTCATCTACTCGTGAGCAACGGACTATAACTTCATCTTCAGCTAGGTCATCTGTGATTTCGATACGCAGTTTCAATAGCTTTGTCCTCCATACCGAGATTTTGGTATTTTGTGCTTGTTTATCTGTGCTAATAATAACAAAGAGCGACCGCTCTTGCAATAGCCGGTTGCTCTTTGGTGGGTTATTTCAGGTAAGTGGTATGTTTTTTCGGGGTGACAGGTATCATTACAAGACAGGGAGGCGGGCCGCAAACAAAAATACGTCATTGCGGGCTTGACCCGCAATCCCCCACGGATACGTTCATTATTCATGGGATTGCGGCTCAGAGGCCGCAATGACGTGGACTTAAGACAGAGGAACCGTCTCCTTGTCTTTTTCAACCTGTGGTTGAGTTTATCTCGCTAGATGCGTTATTGAATATTCCTGTTTCGAGTGTTACACTGTGCTTAATGTTCCGGAGTCGCTAAAATTTTATTCAAAGGAATGGTCGCTTTATACCTAGACATTTTTGAAAGGAATGGTAATTAATTATGCTTTATATTGGTGAAAACTTAAAGGTTCTGCGGAAACGTGCGGATATGACTCAGGATGATGTTGCGGGTGTTTTGGGGGTTTCTCCGCAGAGTGTCAGTAAGTGGGAGCGAGGTGATACATTTCCTGATATTACACTTCTTCCGTCGCTTGCAAATTTGTTTAATGTCAGTGTTGATTCGCTCATTGGCATGGAGAAAATAAACGACGACAGGGCGGTTGCCAAAGCGTTTCATGATGGGCAACGACTTCTGCGTGATGGAGACAGTGCGGGGGCGGCTGATGCGTTTTCGCAGGCACTGAAAGTGTTTCCGAACAATGACGGGCTTATGCTTGAACTTGCTCTGGTTCTCACCATAGACGGCGGAGCGGAAAAGCTCACGAAAGCTGAATTTTTGTGTGAGCGCATTTTGACAGGGAATTCCTCGGAGGTTATTTCAAGCACAGCACGGGCGGTCTTGTGTTACGTTTATCTCAAGTCGGGTGACAAGCAAAAGGCTGTTAATACTGCGCAGAGTCTGCCGCATATTGTGGTTTGTCGCGGTACTGTGCTTGATGAGATTGAGGCTGAGCCAAGCCCTGAGCATATCAACAGATTGCTCAGCTTGATTATGCGTCGTGAAAATCCAGAGTTTGATGTTTTGGTTATTGACTTTGGGATTGATATGGTTCCGATGGCTCAGCAAGGTGCTCTGCTTGATAAAATCAACGAAGTCCGTGCTTCGGCAGGCAAAGACAAAGCGGGACTTGACAGGCTCCCGCCTGTCAGGGTGCGGGATAATGAGGAGCTGGCACCTCGGCAGGTCAGAGTGCGGTATTATTCGGATTTCTTGATTGATGCGGAGTTTGATGATTATAATGCTGCTGTCAGCGAGGTGCTTGACGTGCTCCGTGGAGTGGTTCGGTAGAGCAGAGGAAAGCAGGGGGACGGGCCTGCAAACAAAAACTCGTCATTGCGGGCCTGACCCGCAATCCCCCACGGATACGTTCATTATTCATGGGCTTGCGGCTCAGAGGCCGCAATGACGTGGACTTAAGGCAGAGGAATCGTCTCCCTGTCTTGTTCCGTCCCCCTGTCTTGTGTGAACAATTCATAATATAGGCCTTTTCTTTCAATAAGCTCGTCATGCTTGCCGATTTCGGCAATCTGCCCTTTATCCATCACAACGATTCTGTCAGCGGCGATGATGCTCTTTAAGTTGTGTGTTGTTATGAGAATGGTATGGTCAGAGCGCAAGGAGTTTATTGTTTCCATCACATAGTTTTCACTATCAGCATCAAGTGCGGCAGTAGCTTCGTCAAAGACAAGAACCTGTGAACCCTTTAACAGTGCGCGGGCTATAGCTATACGTTGTTTTTGTCCACCCGAAAGCGTTGCACCTTTTTCACCGCAGGGTGCATCATATCCACCATCTAATCCCACAATGAAATCGTGCGCAGCGGCACGTTTGGCGGCAGCAGTAATCAAAGCATTACTTGCGTTACCACGCAAACCCATGGAGATATTTTCACCTACGGACATGTCAAATAGTTTGCAACTTTGGTCAACATATGCAAATTTGCGTCGCCAGCTTTTCGCAGACATTTCGTTAAAACTTGCACCGCCAAGCTCCATTCCAAAATCACTTCGCTCGTACATGCCGATGATTGAGCGAAGTAATGTGGATTTTCCGCTTCCTGATTCGCCAACAAAGGCGACCATTTCGTTTTCGTTAATATTTAAACTTATGCCCGAAAGTGCGTTAGATGTAGCGCCCCGGTATGCAAAGTCTAAGTTTTGTATTGACAGGTTAAACCCTGTAGGTAATTTTTCCTCGCTAATATCGGTTTCCTGTCCATATGTACCTTTATCCAAAATCGAAAAAACTCTTTTTGCTCCTGCTATAGGCACTTGTAAGTCCGCATAAGTACGACCTATACGCCCTATTGAACTAACGAGGGTTTCAAACATGCCAAGAACTATCATTAGCATATAAAACTCCAGCCTATCCGTTGCAACAAGCCAGCCACCCAATGCGAATGTCACTGCTAAGGACATCCAACCTTGCAAAGTTGTGAACACACCCCGCCACATCTCGATGAATCCGCGTTTAAAGTCAAGTAGCTTCAATCGTTTGTTGTCTGTATCGAACATAATTAACGCTCTTGATTGCATGTTGTATGCTCGCATAACCATAGCACCGGAAAAAATATTACTTGCCGTTTTTACTGCATCAGCATTGACTTCAAGTCTATCTTTGCCTATTTTCGCTAGGGGTTTAGTGAAGCGGTGTTGCATGATAAAGCTGATGATTCCGACAGCAAATGCACCGGTTCCTAACCGCCAATCTACGGCAAAAATTACAATGGATGAACCTATAATACCCAAAGCGCAATTTACAACTTCGGTCAGTGGCTGACCGAAAACCCCTCGTGCTGTATCTGCATCGGTGTTAATGGCGGCAATCCCTTCACCGCTATGGGCAACTGCAGCATCTTCAATTCCGCTTTTCGTAAATTTGCGAAACAATTCTCTTTTTATGTTCATCATGATTTTTTCAATCGTGATAATGTTGTTGTAAATCCCTGCACCCAGTAGCACGAAAAACACACCAACTATTATCGCAAAATTAATTATAGCTGAAACTACCATATCAGAATTCTCAGCCACGACAGCCGCCATTATATTGCCGGAGAGAAGTGCCATAGCAAACGGAAAGACAAAGCCCTGCGCGCTGTACATCAGCTGGCTTAAGGCATATCGAAAAGCATACGGGCGAGCAAACCGAAAAATTTTGAAGAAATACTTATTGTCCCCCGCAGTTAATTTCTTAAACATGGGCTTTACCCCCTTCCATGCGTATCACGCAGTCACAAGCGGCAACAGCGATTTCACGGTGTGCTACCATTATTACCGTTTTATCTTTTGCGGCTTCGCCCAAACTTTGCAAAATAGCCGCTTCGGTAGTTGGGTCAAGTGCCGATGTGGCTTCATCAAATAAAATGATAGGAGCGTCTTTGTAAAATGCGCGCGCCATGGCAATACGCTGACGTTGACCTCCGGATATATTTTCTGACGATTCTGTAAGTACGCTATCCCATCTGTCCGGTAGTGAATTTATGAAGTCTAATATGCCCGCTTCCATGCAAGCTTTTTCTAGTCGTGCCGGGTCGCTGATTGTACTTTCAAGCGTAATGTTTTCACCAATTGTTCCCGGCAAAAGGAAGCTATCTTGAGGCACATAGGCAATCGCATTTCGCAAGCTTTCTCGTGATAACCTTGTAATGTCTTTTCCGCCTATCGTTATTTGACCTTCTGCCTGCTCGTAAAGCCCCATCATGAGCTTAAGAATGGTGGATTTCCCGCTCCCACTTCCACCCGCAAAAGCAACACGGCTACCGGAGGATATGTCAAAGCTCACATTGTCAAGTGCCGGAGCTAAGTCCTCGCTATATGAAAACGACACATCAGTGAAAGAAATGGTTGCATCAGTAAGACTCAAAGCTTCTCCCTCGGCACGTTCTTCATGTTCGTGGCTTGTATTATCGTTCATGCGCTTTGCTCTTGCAACGTCAGGTGCAAGGTTGCCGATTCCGTTTGCAACACCTGAAATACCTCCGATAACCATCATTATTGTTGCAAGATATGCGATGAACTCAGCTACTGTAATATTTCCATTGATGGCACCGAAAGCCAGCACAACATTGATTACTGCTATCGGTCCGAATAAAGCGAACATTGCCGATGAAACGAGTGGTATAGAGGCTTTGGCAATGCTCTTCGAAGCCACCATGTACCTGTCATATACCTCCATATATCGCTTTTCCATAACATCATCCAGATCATAGGACACAACAACCGATAAGTTTTGCAATGAATCATTTACTATGGCGTTAAAGTTCGCGGTTTCTTTGGACTGCTCTTCTGAGTGTTTTCGCATGGGCATAGACAGTAGCATTACAATGGTCATCATAATGATAAAAGCGATTACCAATGCTCCCGTATAAAGAGGGCTAATCATCAGTAAGAATGCAAGTGAAGCCACAAAGGCGATAAAGTCGGATACCAGCTCCATTATGCCTGTTGAAACTAAGTGCGCGGCACTTGGGACATCATTTGAAAAAATTGACAAGCTTTCACCACTTCCGGCTTCTTCTACTTTCGCAAAAGGCGCACCCAAAAAGTGATTAATGAAATGCCTGCGAAGATTATATTCGGAGTTAGCCGAAAACCGCGCAAGGAGCAAGGTCGATAACGCTGAAAAAACGGCACGAATAGCAATAATACCCGATATTAATACTAATAGCCATAGTAGCGCATCCACATCATGTCCGAGTGCGGCTTCACCCATTTCACCCTGCAAACGGTTAGTAAATACCAAACCCACAGACAAGGGCAGAAAAAACTTCGCGATAATCCTCCACGTCAGGCAGGTTCTCATACCATCCTTGCTCAGGTTCGGGGAAGAGCATAAAATACGGAAAATTCTTTGCAAATGACATCATTGAAATACCGGAATCGGTTATTGTTTTTGCATATAAATACATGTCATCTGATGCGTTTTTTCGGACATCATCAAACATCTGCTTTACGGAAAATCCAACTTCTTCTTGCAATGCCGTCCCAAACATGCCGATACTTATTGACCGGCAAATTGCCTGCGCTTTCTCCATAGTTAAGGCATGTGCTTCGTCAGGCAGTTTATCAAGGTCAAACCCAACACCATAATCATCCATCGATTGCGCAATGTACTTAGTCACTTCATCCTCAATGTTACTGTAATCTATTGTAGTACGCCCAAACAATTTATCAATGGACACACCAAAATAATCTGCGATGCGCGGAAGCAATTCCGTATCCGGTGTGCCGCCGTTTTCCCACTTAGAAACTGCCTGTGCCGAAACACCCACAGCCTTTGCAACATCTTCTTGTTTTGCACCCATCACCTTGCGTAGCTCTGCGATGTTTGTGCCTATTTGCATATTTGTCAATAGAATCGCTCCCTTGTGAGTTGATGACGCAATTATAATACAAGCGACAGTTTGTTTCAATATACGCATAATTGAGTGACACAACCCATAGTTGAACAATAGGCAATTGCGCAGTTGCGCTTGGTCTGATTTTGTGCTATTCTTGGTTTATCAAAAAAACAATAAAATGGAGGAGTTTATGAAGGTTTTACTTGTCAATGGTAGTCCTAATAGGGATGGGTGTACATTTACTGCTCTCAGCGAGGTCGGTTCGGCTTTAAAGAGCGAGGGTGTGGAGTCCGAAATTTTCCACATTGGTAACAAGCCTGTGCGTGGGTGTATTGCTTGTGGGAAATGCATTGAAAAAAAGAATTCTAAGTGCGTTTTTGATGATGATGTTTGCAACGAGCTTTCAGCTAAAATTCTTGAATTTGATGGGCTTGTCGTTGGTTCGCCTGTCTACTATTCGGGTCCGAATGGGGCTTTGTGTGCGCTTTTAGACAGGGCGTTTTATTCGGCTTCTCGGAACTTCAAACATAAGCCTGCCGCCTGTGTTGTCAGTTGCCGCAGGGGCGGTGCTTCAGCGGCTTTCGACAGGTTGAATAAATACTTTACTATTTCGCAGATGCCTGTTGTTTCGTCGCAGTATTGGAATGCTGTACACGGGCATGATGCAGATGATGTGCGCAAGGATTTAGAGGGCTTGCAAGTTATGCGTGTTCTAGGGCGTAACATGGCTTGGATGCTAAAGTGTTTAGGTTCAGGCGAAGCTCCGCCCAAGCCTGAAGCAAAACGCCTATGGACAAGTTTTCCTGACGGGCTGTAGAAGCAGAGAACACAACAAGACAGGGGGACGGTTCCTCTGTCTTGTTCTTTTACCTGATGAGACAGTTGGCAGCTGGTTAAGACAGAGGAACCGTCCCCCTGTCTTGCCCTGCCTTGCGCTTGCCTACCTGTTATTCAGGAATTCTTGTACCCTGAGTTGTATTGCCATTGCTGTTTCTTCAGCTGTGCGGTTTTCTTGCATAAACGTCGTTACTTCTTCCATTATAATTATCGCAAACTCTGTGCGCATAGGTGCGCTTACTGTGGCGTTTTCTACTATTTCCCGTACTCTCTCTGCCTCAACCTCTGTCATGGCGAAGACATTTACCGGCTCAGGCAGAATCATGCCACTGGGCCCTGTCCATTGCCGTGAGCGCGGTTGCTCAACACCCCCCTGAAGAATTGGCCTCATAAGCCGCTCCATATGATCTTCAAACCTATCTATACAAATCGACATCGAATTTGCGGGAGTTCTCATCAGCATTTGACGTATAAAGCTCCATGCACCGTCTTGATGCGGCGAATCTGCGTTTATACCAACTTGCTCACTTGCAAAAATAACATGATTGCCACCTTCTGTGGATGGAATTCCGACTGCGACAACCTCTTCAAGAGCAGTCAACAGCACGTGAAACTGCATAGGGTCGGTCATTATGAACGGGAAAAGCAGTATCTCTCCACTCTTAAAACGCTCCACTTCAAGCTCACTTAATCTCTCCATTTCGTAAATATAAGCCTGTATTTCCTCCTGGGTCGCTTCAGCCCAATCAAACATTGCCCCCGGACGCTCAGGTATTTGGCGCAAGAGCTCCAGAGCTGTGATAAAATGCTCGTTATTAAAATTTGCTGTTCCTCTTTCCATGTCTACAAAATTATTTTCGCCATTCCATAAAATAAAGCTCAACATATTTGACCACCCTGTCTCCGGCGAGGTGAGTTGCAATGTGCTTTGCTCCTGAAGAGCTGTATATAGGTTTTCAAAAGTGAGCGGTGCTATTTGCTCTGCGGTTTCGCGCATCGAAATCATTGTTTGTATTGTAAAGCCGGATGACATGAAAGTTAGCGTTCCATCGGGTGCTTCACCTGCCCTGAGAACATTTTGGAAGAAGCCCGTGCGGTTTAGCTCAGGGTCTGCGTCGATTAACGTGTACAAGTCCACCAATGATAGAGAGCTATCCCCAAAATCTAACAAAAAGTCCGAGTTTGTGACGATAATGTCGAAATCTCCTTCATAAAGTAGTGCTTTGGAGTTTTCCTGTATTGCTCTCCATAGCTCTTCTTGCCAACTCTCATCATAATCCGTTTCAGCTTCCGCAATGGAGAATACTATCGTTTCCCCTGTATGTGTTTCCATTATGATTACACTTTCGGTTGTCCATGTCAAGTTAAACGTTTCCACTATTTCAATATAATAACGTTCGTTGGTCATGTTAAAGTGGTGAACCTCGGAGGTTATGTTTAAAGGAATGAACATGCCACCCAATCGTAGGGTCGTCACCTGCGGGGTGTTTATGGGTTCTGCTTCGAGATTTGTATCGCCGTAACTGATTTCGGCATAATCACCTGTGTCCTCTATTACATAAGCATTATCATCGAAATCATTTTCGAGCTGAGCTTCCTCTCCTGAAAAAAGCATGAAGATTAAAACAGCAGGTGTCGCTGCGAGGAGCAATAAAAGTCCCGCTTTTATGTATTTTTTCATTAATCGCCTCCGTGTGGTTGCATTAGGTTGAACACTATTCTGCTCAGTAGCTTCGCTACTTCTTCAGGTGGTTCGCGGTTTTCTTTGTTTATCCATGTTTTTATGAAGCTGAAACCACCGCCTATTGCAAAGTCGAAAGTATAGGCGCGTTCTGCATTGGTGAGCTCATCCGAGAACTGATTTTCCGTCAGGTGGGTTATGCTCTGTAGAGACATTACAAGTTTTTCAGGGAATTTCGGGTCTACATTGTTGTTGAGCAGCAGTCTGCACAGGTCTATGTTTTCATTTATGAATTCTATCGCTTTTGTGAGTCTCTGCGGGTCGTAGCTTGCACTGCGGTCTGTACCCGGCTCAAGGTAGCTGTTTATTCTGTTTAGTATATCATTTTCCATCTCTTCAAGTAGGTCATACTGGCTTCCGTAGTATTTATAAAATGTTGAGCGGTTTATTTGTGCTCTGTCGCATATTTGTTTTATCGACAATTTGTGGAGCCGCTCTTGCTGTAATAATGAGATAAGGCTGTCTTGCAACAGTTTTTTTGTTATGCGTATTCGCTGATTGTCTTGCATTTTGTTTACCCCCAAATCATCAACTTGTGTCATAAAGTCAACAGACATTGTCATGTGTGTTGAGTTACCGCCATTTTTAGCGCAACAGTTTGTTGTTTTACCGTCACATGTATACTATACTGGCAGTCGGTCGAAAAGTCAACTTTTGATTGTATAATCGAAAATTCAGAGCATGGTCGGGGAGCGATATTCAATGAAAAATATCTTATCTACAGTAGCGGAGCGTATTGTGCGCTTTAGGTGGTTCATTTTAATCCTTTTTATAATTTTGACTGCCGTTAGCGGGTGGTTATCCACTCAGGTCAATATTAACTATGATATGTCGCAGTACCTGCCGTCGGACTCACCTGTACGGCGGGGTATGGATATTTTGCATGATGAATTTCCGCCCTCGGGTCTGCTCCATGTCATGGTCGGTGGTTTGAGTGATTCCGAAAGAGTTTTAGCTTATGAAAACCTCAGTACGATGCAGCATGTTGCACTGGTTGAGTTTGAGCCTGAAAATGAGCGATATAACCGTGGCGATCAAGCTCTGTATATCGTCACTATTGACGTTGACCCTTTTTCTCATGAAGCAAGCGTTTTGATGAGGGAAATCGAAACTTTATTCAGTGGCTATGAGATGGTGCTGAGTAGTCCTGTTTCTATGCCTGTGGATATGCTGACACTCATTATCCCTGCGGCAATTATCATGCTTGTGGTTTTATTTGTTATGAGCAAGTCTTGGGTTGAGCCTATTGTCTTTTGTCTGAGTATTTTGGTTGCCATTGTTTTGAACATGGGAACCAATGTAATTTTTGAAAGCGTTTCGGATATAACCGTCTCCATTGCGGCGATTTTGCAAGTTGTCTTGTGCATGGATTATTCGATTATGCTCATTAACCGATTCAGACAGGAAAAGGCGGTGTCTGAAGATAAGTTTTCTGCTATGACTGCGGCTTTGAAAAAGTCGTTTCTCACAATTTCCAGTTGTTCAATAACTACTATTGTTGCAATGCTTATGCTTGTTTTCATGTCGTTCACGCTTGGGCTTGACCTTGGACTTGTCCTTGCAAAAGGCGTGCTTATCAGCTTGATTTGCATTTTCACGGCGACACCTGCGCTTATATTAATGCTCGATACGGCTATCGAAAAGACAAAAAAACCCGCTCCGCACTTTAAAATGGCTCGGCTTGGCTCCTTTGCTTATAAGGCGAGGTTTGTGATTGTTGGAATTTTTGTGGTGCTGTTTTCCGTGAGTTTCTTGGTGCGAGATGATATTCTCATCACATACTCGCAGGAGTCGTATGACGAGGTGTTTCAGACATTTGACCCAGGTAGCCCTGTTGTTATTGTCTATGAAAACAGCGATGAGGAGCGAATTTCGTCACTTGTGGCAACGTGGGGCGAGCATCCAAGCGTTGACCGCATCGAATCATACTATACAACCATGGCTATGTTTATGTCTATGCACCCCGCTCATGATGCTGTACGTGAGGCTTTTGTCGGGGAGAATTTTTCCCGAATGACTTTGCGGACTTCACTTCCGGGCGAATCTGACCTCGCATTTGCTTTTATCGGCGACATTACCCGTGATATGGAGTCGACACTTAGCGGTGAGTTTTTTATTGTTGGTGACCTTGCAATTTCCTACGAGATGCACAATATCTTTCCGCAGGAGCTTTTGCTGATAACTATTTTGACTGCACTTGCTGTTTTTGGCACTGCGGCGATTGCTTTTCGGTCGCTGACCGTTCCGTTCATTTTAGTGAGTGTTATACAGTGTTCAATATTTATAACTATGGCATCACTTTATTTCCAAGGTTCGAGCATTATGTATCTTGCACTTTTGATTGTGCAGTGCCTGCTCAAAGGGGCGACTATTGACTACGCGATTTTGTATACCTCGCACTATAGAGAGGCACGAAAAACCGCCTCGGTCAAGGAATCTATTTCCGTTGCACTCAGCGGTTCAATTCATACTATTTTGACTTCGGGACTCATTTCGGGAACAATTACCCTTGTCTTGGGAATCGTATTTTCACAGATCAACTACGCTATTTCAGAGATTCTATTACTTGTCGCCCGCGGGTGCTTTATCGCCATGGCTCTTGTAATCTTTATTTTACCAAGCATAGTCTCAGCGTTCGACAGGTTTGTTACGCCTAAATCGGTGCGGGTTTTAAGCAAGCCCTAACTTCCTAAGAATTCTTCAACTCTGGCTTGGATTATGGCGGCGGTTTCTTCTGCTGTTTGCTCCGTTTCCAAAAAGACGTTCAGTTCTTCCCATATAATGTCATAGATTTCCCATCTT
The DNA here is from genome assembly GCA_009787625.1 of Oscillospiraceae bacterium. GTDB lineage: Bacteria > Bacillota > Clostridia > Oscillospirales > Oscillospiraceae > WRMH01. Next base: position 90,915 of record WQSX01000002.1, on the reverse strand, counting down.
ACGTCGGCGATATGCATTGGAACTGCGCTTTCTATTATCTCTCTTACGATTTGCGCCTCGTCCTCTGTCATCGAGTAGATGTATACATCTTGTGAGTAGCCTGCACTCCACCACTCCACCGTTCTGGCTAGCTCGACGCCGTCGCGGACTAGTTCTCTCATAAGCCCGTTTATATGCTCTTCAAACAAATCAATCCGCATAGGAATGTGAAATGTCACTCTGTGTGACGGCAAGAGAGTTTGCCTCACAAAGTTCCATGCGGCATCTTGGTGTTGAGACTGCGCATTTATGCCCACACCTGTGTGTTGCCTTATAATGTGCCTGCCACCCGCTACAAATGGGTGGCCCACTGCGACAATATCTCCGAAAACTGCACGATGTATTTGAAAATCCACAGGACTACCCATATTAAACGGATACATCAGCATGTCACCATTCAGAAAGTTCTCCATATCATTCTCTCGAAATGTTTGGAGCACCTCCGACAAATATCCATCTTCCACTTCCTCGAATGGGAATCTCGGAATATAGTTCATAAGCTCTAAAAGCTTTACAAAATCATCGTTTTGAAAGTTTACCCACCCATTATCCATGTCAAAAAAGTTATTTCCAAAACCATCAAGTGCAGCACTTGTCAGTAGCCAATCGTTCCATGATGGAAGCAGCTCCGGATATGGTGGCTCTCTAAGCTGTCTGAGTAGGTTTTCAAAAGTGAGTGGTGTTATTAGCTCTGCATTTTCACGCTGAGCTATCATTGTATCAATCCAAAAGTTAGTCGCCACTATGGGCAGAGTTCCATCGGGAGCCTCATTTGCCGCTAGTACGCTTTGGAAAAAGTCCGTGCGGTTTAGCTCAGGGTCTGAGTCGATTCGGGCGTATAAGTCTGTCCATGAAAATGAGCCTTCCGCAAAACTTCTCGGTTCAAAAACGTTTAAATAGACTATATCAAAGCCCTCTTGTCGTATTCTTTGTTCAACATCAACATGCTCTGCGCTGCCTCCGAGCGCAACATTTTGCCAGCCGAACAGTTCAGTCACTTCGATTCGGTATTCACCCCGGTTGTCGCGGTTAAACTGTTCTATTTCAAGAATCATATAAAAAGGTATCCACATGCCGCCCAGCCGTAGTATTGTCACTTGCGGTATATACTCTGCATCTCCGGCTGTCTCGACTTCTGTATCACCGAAGTTTATTTCTTGGCTTTCTGTGTCCTCTATTGCATAATTTGGGTCGTCGGGCATGTCGGGCGTAAGGACTTCGCTTGAAAATAACATGAGAATTAAGACGATAGGTGTCGCCGCAAGCAGGAGCAAGAGAACCGCTTTGATGTATTTTTGCATGGTTTTCCTCCTTGGGGTCGATGTATCATTGATGAGCGGGACGATTGCAATCGTCCCCTACGTTAGGCTATACGCTAAATAACCCAAATCTGTCAACAGGCCTATGTCGTCTGCTTTGAACTTGCGTTTTTTTGCGAGTGTGCTTAGAAATAGTATTCCTGACACTTCGCCTGCTTGAGTTTGTGGTATCGCTGCCATGCTCATGCCGTTTTCTTGCTCTTCTGTTAGAATTGTTGGCTTTTTTTTGGCTACTGCGGAGCTTATCAGGCTCGCTTTTGTGCCGTTGCCTTTTGCAAAACTCGGTGGCGCTGTGTTCATTGAAATGTACATTGCCTCGTCAGCTTCGGCGATTTGCTTGATTTTATCGAGTATTACCGTTTGTTTCTCTGCCTCCGTCATGGTGCTTTTTGTAATGTCGAGCACTTCAAGTGTCATACGCATACGCATCGCATCTTTGATTATATCTCCCGAAATTATACCTTTATTTGGAGATGTCTGTTTTTCCCCTATGTCGAGTGCGCTACTATATACAGTGGTTTTGTTTCGTCCGTTTGCTTTACTGAAGTAGAGTGCATTGTCAGCTTTACTTATTAGGCTCTCCACCGTGTCCTCTCCATGGGCAAATGTTGCAACACCAAGGCTTGCCGTGACACTGCGCTTAGTTCCCAAAAGAGCTGCCTTTTCAATCTCCTGCCTGACTCTCTCAGCCACTAACTCGGCATCTTTTATATCTGCGCCATCACAGACAACCATAAATTCCTCTCCGCCGTATCGGCCGATTGATGTGTTGTCTCTTCTTACATTGTCGCGAAGAACTCTTCCGATTCCCCGAAGTACCGTGTCACCTGTCGAATGCCCGAAAAGATCATTTACTTCTTTGAATTTGTCTACGTCTAACATTATAACGGATAGGGGCGTGCCTGTATTTGTCGCCCGCTTGACACTTGACTCAATTGCCAGATCCAGATGGGTTCGGTTCAGAACTTCCGTGAGTTTGTCGAGCAGTGACTTGGCGTGATTTAGATACATTGATATATTCATAACGAGAGGGTTTATTAGCTCTTTGCACTCTTCAAGCGACTTACTGTTTATGTTGTGAAATACGCTGTCGGAACATGCATAGATATACCCTTTTACGCCCCCGGTTATTTGCATCGGCAAACATAATGCCGCTTTTACGCTTTCCGGCAACATGTTTTTTGAAGCTGCGGCTGCACTATACTCGCCGGTGATTAGTATGTCATGTGAGAGAATTTTTGCGTGTTTTAGTATGTGTTCCCCACCCTGCATATTCAAGTTGCCGTCCTTGGAGGCTATAGCTCTAAACTCATGGTAAGTATCATCCACAACAATAAAGCATTTGGTCGCACACGTAACCGCAGAGAAATACTCTGCAAACAGATGCAGGTTTTCTTTGGCATTGTCGCTGAGGTTTCGCAGTAAATCCTTTTGTGTTTCAATCTTAACCGGCAACTCTGCAAAGAACCTCCGGCGGGTACCCGCTCGGAAGCCTTCATCGGCGGACATCTCGGAAAACACTCCTTCTGCAGTCATTTTGTCAATCAGTTCGTCCATTGATGCATCGTTTGAGAGCAAAATAAAGCCCTCAAAAAGTTCAAACAGGTTGTAGTGTTTAGCCATCATTTCACGGGAGTTTTTCGGGCTGTTTTTGAGTATATTTTGTGCCGCTTCACATGCGCGTACAGCATAATCAAGTGCCAGATAGGTGTTTGTGTGTTGCTCAAGTTTACTCAGGTCTCTGCAGATGAGTGCTTGAAGCAGGTATTGTTTTTTACTGACAGCAAGTTTATATGCTTTGTTTAGCGATAATCTCTTCTCGCTTTCGTTTTGAAGTAAGCTCCTTATGTACAGCAGTTTTATTTCCAAGTATGGTGAAATATACTGAACTTTTTCTGCTTGTGCTAAAAGTAATTTCAGTGTCGGGACTGCTTGTTCAAAATATCCGTGTCTACAAACCCAGATTAGAAAATAAAACACATCGCTGATGTCCATCGGTCCAAACGCATCTTTAAAGAGCATTGTCTCTGCGGCTGCTTTTATATGTGCAGAAATATCTTTATTGTCCGGATTTTCGCTTTGAACTTCAAGCAGAACGCTTAAAAAACTTGCAAGTTCATTATACATCTGCTGAAAAAGCATGCTTCCTTGCTTAAACTTACGCACTCGCTCTAAAGTGGTTTCCGCCATTTGTAAGTTGCCTATAAACATGTAATACCAGCACATATGGTTCGTTGTTAGAAAGTTTGTGGTTGCTCTTCGTTCGTTATCGTCCTCTACAAAAGATGCACATGAGAGAATTAAGTCCTCTGCCTGTGTATACAAATCTGCATCGAGAAACAGCTTTGCAAACAAGGCAATCGATTGGGTATATGGGTTTACTCCTACCAGCGCCGCTACATCTTTTAGCGGTCCGATATTTTCAATGGCCCGCCCAAGCTCATAGTGGTATGCATAGTCATTTCCTATTTTCCCCAGCAGGATACCGTATAGTGACTTGGGATCCTGGTTTCTGCTCAGTAGCTCTTCATATATTGAGTTTGCAAGCTCTCCGTTACGGGTATTGACATACAGCAGTGCCAGACCTTGCAGGCACTCAATCTGAATTTTTTCATTGTCAGTGGAATTTGCCACATCAACACTTTGACGCGCAAGTTCAATCGCTTTTTTAAAATCTCCTGTAAACAAATAGTGAAGAGATAGGCGGCGTAGGGCTATCGCCTTTATATCAGATCTACCCTCAAGGCATACAGACAGTGCATACTCTGCTTCGACGCGGAACTCTTCGGTGCTTGCATTGCTTGTTGTGCCTGATAGTCTCGCCATGAGATAGTCCATATACAATTCCATGCTTGCTTCGCGGAAACCTTTGTCCTCAAACTTGGCGTCAATTCGTGCATTGACCAGTCGAGAGTTTTTGTCTTCCATGAACAGTGTTCCGTAACACTCACATTTTTTGATAAGAGCTCTGACATGTTTTTCTACAAGCCCAAAATCTCTTGTTTTCCGCACTACCCATTCCATACATTCAAGTGCTTGAAGTGCCTTTGTATCAAGCATTAATGCATCGCCTAATTTAAGGCGTATATCTATCTCTCTGTGCTTGTTTCCTGTTTTTCTATAAATTTCTAAAGCCTTATTATAGAAAGGTATGGCATTTCCGAAAAATCCCGCCTCTGCATTTTTGTCGGCGAGGTTTTCATAACATATGGGGAGTTTTTTGTCCTCTCCGAGTATCTCCAAGTGGTAAATAATTTCACTCAATACATCGGCTGAATGAACTTCCTCGGCAAGGAGTGCATTTGCAATACGTAAGTGCAGTTCTCTTGCCAAAATCGGTTCGATACTGCTTGAAAGGAATTCTCCAAATGATTTATTGACAATTGAGAATGTCTTTGCTTCCTCGGCTGCATAGAGTATTCCGTCTTTTACCAACGCACTTAGGCGCGAACTAAGTTTTTTTGCGTCAACTAATAATACTGCGTTGAGCCGCTTTTTCGTGGGTTGCAGGTTTTCAAAAAGGGATATCACCTCAAGCATTTTATAGTCTGTTCTGCTTAGTTTTTTCGCTTGTTGGCGTGCCGCTTGCTCAAGTCTCGTCGGCATTGGTATTTTATCATAGTCGTATATTTCAAGACTTGTTTGCCATTTTCCGTCATTTTCATCCACATAGATAATACGGTTTGCCTTAAAACTCTTTAGTGTCTCCACAATTAAAAACGGGTTTCCTCCCGTGCTGTTAAAGACCGCATCTGTAAATTCGTCCGACAGTTCTCTGATAAAAAAAACATTTTTGATTAATTCTGCGGTTTCTCCCCTTGTGAGTGTTTCGAGCCTGACTTGAGTCAGCGAGTCACTACCTGAAAGTCTGTCCATAAAGACCGTCAACCGCTTGTTTGTGTGTTTACGGCGGAATGAAAAAACAATGCTTAGCTTTCTGCACACTGTTTCAAGTTTATCAACCAAGTCGAGCGTAAATATGTCGGCATCGTCTAAATTATCAAGGATTATTACTACCGCTCTGTCTTTTATGCAATCATATATGAACTTTACTATAGATGTGCCGCCATGACCTGTTCTGGCATCAACTGCCCTACCGTTAATAACTGATACTATGTACTTTATCATGTCGTCGTTATGACGTGAGTTGCCCTCTTCAATCAGTTGTTTGAGTAATCCTTGAATTGCATTGCTGCCATTGTTGTCAAAAGACCAAAATACTGTGCTGTCTTGCAGGCGGAGCTTGTTTCGCAGACGTCTGAGCAGTGACGTTTTGCCCATACCTTGCTCCGCACTGATACAGGCGTGTCGTTTCAGCGAAAGTTGAGCGGTTACATTGCTTGTGCATTCAACCAAAGTTTCAAGTTCCGACTTTCGCCCGACAAGTTTTGTTTCTAAAACAAGATGCTCCAGCTCCGCGACCCTAAATGCTTTATAGTCTGTCTTAAACAGGTCGTTTATGTCATCAACCATTTGTAGAATACTGCTGTATCGCGTCCCCACCCCGGCTGTCGCTTTTTCTATTATGAACATTGCTTTTTCTATAAACTCGTCCGAGCCTTTGAATTTTGCCAAATCTACCTTGAAGTCAGAGCTTATGTCACCTTTATCTGCAACCAGGCAGAAAAGCACAACTCCTAACGAGTATATATCTGTTTGAACATTGCCGGCACTTTCAAGCCTTGCTTCAGGTGCCTGAAAGTATGCTGTGTTGTATCCGGAGTCTCCCGGTATGTGACGGAGTAGCTTTGTTGATGCAATATCTCGCAGGTGCAAGACTTTTCTTTTTTTGCCTGTGATAATTACACTCAGGGAGTTTAAGCTGCCGTGCATTACGTTCTTCACATGTAGGTAGTGCACAGCCTGACATGCACTTATAAATAGATCTAACACGCTTTTTCTCGGGATTTTCCCTATAGAGTTTAAGAGTGTTGTGAAGCCGTCTACATGTTCTGAAAGTAGCATGTATTGGGGAATACCACTGCGTTTTCCGCCGATATTTTTTATTTTTTCAATCTCGTAACTTTTTAAAATGTGAGTGTGGGTAAGCCTTTTATAAACCGCAAAGTCACCGCTGTAGAACTCATCAAGCTCACCTGCGGTCAGTCCTTCATCAAACAGATAGGCAGCTTTTTCCTTTCCCCTCTCAGCCATATCTGTAATAAGGCATAGCGAACTGGGGTCAAAGCGTTCCAGCTCTTCGACAATTCTGTATCTATTGTTAATGATTGCCACTGAAACATCTCCCTTCTAACATATAGAGGACATTATTGTTGCTGCGTTTTGAATGTAGCTTCTCTCACCGGGAGAAAACTCTTTCACCTTTGCAGACACGCTCACATACAGAATCCCAACTACTTCACCTAACTTGATAGACGGCACCGCAACTATTGACTGCCAGTCCCAAAAGCCGTCTGTTGCTTCAATGTTATTATTCTCCCAGTCGATGAGGCTCACCGATTCTTGCGTATTTATCACATCTTGGATGATTTTTTTGTTGTGTGGGATTGCGGATTTACCCGACTGATATAAGGCTTTTGCTCCGCCTGCCCCTGTGACGAAATATTTGAGGTCTGTAGCTCCCGATATGTCAGCAATTTCATTGTATATGAGGTCTACTTTTTGCTGCAGACCGAGATTTTGTTTGGATATGTCCATTATTTTGTAAAGGGAGCGCATTTTCATGCTGTCTCTCTCGTTGTTGCCTGAAAAAAACTCCTGCTTCGGTTGTCTATTCATTGCATAGTTTTGATAGTCGTCGTGCCAAACTGTGACTTTGTTGCGTCCTGTTTGCTTTGAAATATAGAGTGCTTTATCTGCCCGGTCTAGGAGGTTTTTTATAGAGTCTGCATGATCCGGATATGTGGATACTCCAAGGCTGATTGTCAGCTCTCTTTTTTCGCCTAAAATCTTAGCACCCTCCACCTCTTTGCGCAGTCTATCAGCAAGCTTTAATGCTTCTTCGGCACCCATATTATCAAGCACCACGACAAATTCCTCTCCGCCATATCTTCCCAGAGTGTCTTGCTTGCTTAGGCTTTTTTGTATAACTCTCGCTATGGTATGCAAAGCATCGTCTCCCGCAAGATGCCCATATTGGTCATTTACTTGCTTGAAGAAGTCAACATCTGCAATTATTACTGAAAACTTCGTAGCTCCCTGCTTTGATAACTCCATGCAACTTTGGATAACTGCATCTATGTATCTGCGGGTGTACGCTCCTGTCAACTTATCTGTGTTTGATAACATGAACTGGCGGTAGAATTCTAAACAGTTTCCGAGTAGGTTGAGCGAATCTTTTAGAGTCGGTAAAAATTCGCTGACAAACATGTTTTTATCTCTTATTCGCTGAAAGTATACAAAACCTGTGACTGTTTTATGGGTCGTACTACGGCGCTTCACGAAACCATCTTCCTCAATGTGTTGTGTGTTTTCGACTATTATCGGCACACATGCGACTGCACCTAACTTTTCCGGCAACTCTTTATCAATCAACACAACAGAGCTTTCGGATAAAGCTTCGGCAAAAATCGGCATAAATCTCGGCGTTTCATCTTCCGAAATTGAAGCAACGACGTTAAAGCGGTCATTTTCGTGTACGGCAATAAAGCAGTCCGCTTCAGCCGATTCGGACAATATTTTTACGGCATTTTCCAGGTTTCTTAGAGGATCCGATGATAGTCTCAAAGCCAGTTTTTCTGCTACAGATTTCACAATTGTGCCCATTTCTTTAGAAAATATACGAGCTCAAAACGACTCATAATGGTACTTGCCATTTCATGCATCGTAGTTGATAATATTCATTTATGAAATTCTTCCAAATTCAAGAAACAAATCAGGTGCTTGCCTGCTTTCGATTAACAGGATTCCATCTGCTGCCACTGTATACGACCAGCTTTCTGCCCCTATACCTGCTCCAATCACTAAGTGATTTCCGTCCTCTGCATACCACTCAAAATGTTCTGGCCCCTCGCCAAAGTCACGCTCACCTGTTCCGTTTGCGTTAAAAGTTAAAGTGACTTCGGGATCCCAAAACCACTCCCAAGTCCCAAGAAGCTCTGCGGGGTGTTCACGCTGAACCACTTGTGGCTCAGGGATTGGCTCGTCAAGACCTATGAAGTTTCCGAGTATATCTTCAACAGTTGTGGTAGTGCCCTGCGGCAATGTTATGATGATTAATCTTGCATATCCTTCGTGGAAGTTGACAAACTGCCTGCCGGGTATTGTGACGCCGTGCATTTCCAGTTCTGTACCAAAAGAGTAGAAATCATACGGTCCGATTCGTGTTGTTCCCGGTGTATCTATAACGCGCCCACCGAGTTCTTCAATCTGCTCTCGGGCAGTTTCGATAAAGTTGTCTCTTGAAGGTGCTCTGCCTCTGAATCTTTCGAATATGATTTGGACGTTTGAGCCTTCTAATGGGTGGCTTGCCATCATCTCTGTAAGAGATTCCACGCCTTCGGGCATTTCTGCGCCTGCTTCTGCCATGAAGTCTCCTGCGAGTCCTGCGATCATGCGTAGCTCTGCGTCAGTGGTTGCTTGCCAACCGAGGGGTAACACAAAGCGCACGCCGAGATATTCATTCGTGTAGTAATGGTCTGCCCACATACCACGAACAGGCGTAGTCACTGTGCTTCCGCACGCCACAAGCATAGCAGTTAGGATAACTGCTACAAGGATTACTGCAACTTTTTTCATCTTTCCCCTCTTTCTGTATTGTGCTTTGATTTTAAACAGCACAACAGCAATATAATGTACCGCAAAATGCTTATATTGTCAAGGAAATTCTGATGTTGGGGTTGAATTTGGGGGTAAATTTGGGTTGAGTTACGCCTCGTCAAATGGGTACATTGGGTGGCGGATTTTTTTGTAGGTTAGTCTCTCGATTTTTTGGTTGCAGTTGCCGGGTGTCAGTGCCATTGCTGAGTGTTTTGCCGCTTCGAGCAGTTCGGGGGATAGGTAGCCTTGTTTCACCACTAATATATTGTAGTCGCTGAGCGATAGTCCGTGTTCTGCTAAGGTTGATTCATCAAAGACGGGCTTGCGTTTGTCGAAAATCAGTACATCAATGCCTTTGTAGTTCAGCACACAACTGCGGGGTTTATCCTCGAATAGATTTTTTGAGTTTTCATTACTCAATCCGAGTGTTATGTTTTTTATGACCGCACCTTTCATGGCGACTTTTTTACTGCCTTGGTCAAATGCTCCCCCTATTTCTATGTCAATTACATCTCCTATTTTTTGGGACTTGACTCTTTCGATAGCTTCGGGGTCGATAATAGATGCAAAAACAGCGTTTTCTACGCCACTACGTAGGAACATATCAAGCATAAACGCATTATCTCCTGCCGCGCCTGCTGTTTTGTTGTCGGCTGAATCTGAGATTATGACTGGCCTGTCGTGGCTGTGTTTTTTTACAAAATCTATTATTTCTTCGGGTTCCATTGCGTTGCCCTGATACTGAAACCTACTACGGTTATCTAAAACAAACTGCTTTAGTTTGCTTGCTTCCTCTATGCCGCCGCTCATATCTCCAACTCCCGATACAACCACTGCGGCGCCGTTTTGATAGCAGTCTATCCATGCCATGCCCACAAAATATGACGCACACCAGATGTTTTCATGTTTTTCAATGAGCGGTAGCTTTTCGATTATCTCTTTGCCTATGCCGGAGCTTGTCATCATGTTTTCACCGGGCATCATATAGGGTATGCGCAAGAGTTTTGTGCGCGGTGTTACTCCTTCGTTTAGCGCCCGTACAAGTAATTCCGCCGCTCTGATGTGTGTTTCGGCGACATCAATATGTGGAGCGGTTCTGTATCCGTAGATTATGTTTACGGCATCGGCGGCTCCATACATTATATTTGCGTGCATGTCAAGTGCCGCCGCTATGGGAATATCTTGCCCGACTATCTCTCTTATGCGTGCGATTATATATGCTTCGCCACTGCCTATGTGCTCTACATCCAACGCTCCGTGCATGGGTAGAAACACAGCGTCGAAGCCTTTTCTGTCGTCCTCAAGCGGCGTTAACATCTCGTCGGCAAAACGCTTAAAATCCTCAAAGTTTAAAGTGCCGCCCGGCACTGCTCTGGGCCAAATAGACTCTACCACGTCAAAGCCCGCATCTATCAGCACTTTCAGCCCGGGTGTGTCTCGAAATTCCTGCCCGCGGTAAATCACAAAGTCGTCGTATGTGGATTTTAACGGGTTAAACGAGTTGCTTTCCTGACTGATTCCTGTTGCAAAAATTCTTTTCATTTTCATGAGTTTCTCCTTGTGTCCTGTTTTGCGGGCGAACGCAGTTCGCCCCTACAGAGGCATTCTGAATGTTTTGGTGTAGGGGCGAACTGTGTTCGCCCGCTTAATTTTAGACATTGCCCACACTATATTGCATCTATGACATCTGCGATTTTTTTAGAAGATGTCACGTCAATTAGGTCCTCTCTTGGGTAGAGTGCGCCGCCGAAGTATATACTGCGGTTGTTTGCAACCGAAGATTCGGGTTTTTGCTCTGCGGCTGAGAAGTGAACTTGTGTAACACCTGTGTAGCTGACTATATTTCTTACATTTGCAGATTTGATTCCTGCGCCCGGTAGGATTTCTATTTTATCACCGGCGTAATTTACAAGCTCTTTGATAAGCTCGATACCCTCGGGTGCAGAGCGTGCTTGCCCGCTCGTGAGTAGTCTTGTAACGCCGCATTTTATCAGTGTATCCAGCGCTTTAAAAGGCTCAGGGGTCACGTCAAAAGCTCGGTGAAAAATTGATGGTTTTTTAAATGAATCGATAATGTTTACAAATTCGCTTGTGCGCTTTTCATCTACGGTGCCGTCGCTGTTTAGAAAACCAAAGACAATGCCGTCCGCTCCGTTTTCCAAAAAAAGCTTTGCATCTTCTATCATTGTCTCGTACTCAAATTCACTGTATGCAAATCCTGCCGGGCGGGGGCGTATCATTGGAAAAACCTCAATACCCGGTATGTTTTTTTTGCATAGCCGCAGATTGCCCAGCGATGGTGTGAGTCCGCCCAGAAACAGCGCAGAATTTAACTCAACACGATGCGCCCCTGCTTTTTTCGCCTCAAGTACATCTTCATATGACCCACAACAAATTTCAATTATAATATTTTTTGTATCCATTCCGTTCTCCCTCCCTCAAACACAAACGACCATTTCTTTCAGCAATGGCATTGTAGCACATTAGCCACCGAGATACAATACCCAAAAAAAGTATGAATCCAGCGTTGACTTTTGGATATTATTGTTGTATTATTATCACCATGAAATAAATCGACAAGTTTTGCACTTGCTTTTTGTCGCTTTTGAACGTTTTCGGCGATTTTTATAGCCAACAGTCACACATCTGCGCTTACGGTGAGATTAAAACAACTCCCCACTATAATAATCGTTAAACATGTCGCGTTATACATTTAAATAAAACAAACTTATATGGAGGAAAAAATGAAAAACATCAGAAAATTCTTAGCACTCGCAATTGTATTGTCCCTCGCATTGGTACTTGTGGCAGCATGTGCAGGCGACGTTGCCGACACACCTGCGCCACCTGCAGCAGCACCCGGAGACACGCCGGCAGACGCTCCGGCAGATGCACCTGCAGATGCTCCGGCTGCAGACGAAGATGACGCCCCTGCAGTAAATGGCAGAGATATTGTTATCGCACTTAACAACAATATCATGACCTTGAACCCATTTGAATCCCGTGCAGCTCTGGACAACAACGTAATTGCTGCGATGGTAGAAGCCTTGGTTGACTGGGATGAAAACGACATGAATCTCGTCGGCGGCTTGGCTGAATCTTTTGAAGTTTCGGAAGATTCGCTAACTCACACTTTCTATCTGCGACAAGGTGTGACCTTCCACGACGGACTACCTTTTAACGCCGATGCCGTTCTTGCCAACTTTAACTTTATACGCGAAATTGGAGAAGGTGGTCCCAGATACGCCATCTTCAGAACAGTTGAAGAGTTTGTTGTAGTAGACGATTATACAATTCAATTCGTTCACAATGAGCCTTTCATGCCTTTCCTCGAAAGACTAATGGCTGTCAGAATTGTATCTCCTGCACAAATCGAGAGCGGCGACTTCAGCGGTCCTGTCGGAACAGGCCAGTTCATCTTCCGTGAGTGGGTTGACGGCGACCGTATGGTTATGGATAGAAACGCAAATTGGCGAAATGCAAATAGAATTGAAGTGAATTCTGTAACCTATCGCTTTATTCCTGAAAATGCAACACGCGTAGCTATGCTTCAATCCGGCGATGCCGATATCATTTACCCAATGCCTCCGGAATTGCTTCCACAAGTCGAAGGCAATCCGAATTTTAATATTCAAACAGCTCCATCAACAGTTATGCGTTTTGTCATGATGAATCAAGATGTAGAACCTTTAGACAACGTGTATGTCAGAAGAGCGATGAACTACGCAATTGATAAAAACGCCTATGTTCAAGTAGTTCGAGGCGGATTCTCCACAGTTGCGACATCACCGATGTCAAATCTTCTGCCTTTCCATTATGAGAGCGAAGGATATCCGGTAAATCTCGAAAGAGCTGCTGAGCTTCTTGATGAAGCAGGTTTCCCTGAAGGACCTGACGGCACCAGATTCTCTTTGACCATTTGGTCTTCTACCGAAACTTCAGAAATGAGAGCCATGGAGTTCTTAGCTCAACAGTGGGCGCAAGTAGGTATTGATGTAACTCCTGTTCCAATGGAAGAAGGAACACTCAGTGATTCTATATGGGGACAAACAAGAGACACAATCGAAATGCATATGTGGTATGTATCATGGTCTGCATTCGATCCTGACAATGCCCTCAACAGCACATTCATGTCAAACAGACACACCCCGGCAGGAGCAAATGCCAACTTCTACACTAACCTAGATGTTGATGCGGCAATCCTTGCAGGAAACGCAGCTCCTACTTTTGAAGAGCGTTTTGAGCATTATGCTTTTGCACAAAGGCAAATCATGGAAGACGCCGTTTGGGTTTTCCTCGGACATGACACAAGAATCCTTGCCACCAACGCTAACTTAACCGGAGTTAGTTTGATGCCTACAGGAAACTGGTTAGACCTGAGAGTCGTCGGAGTGGCAAACTAGTAACAAACTTGGTGTTGCATATCGTTAAATATCGTGATACTCTAGGGTAACAGTAAATCAAGGAGGATGGGCTAATCGTTCATTCTCCTTGATGAAAAACAAGGAAATAACAAAATGCTAAAGTATTTTATTAAGCGCTTATTGCAGATGATACCTCTGTTGCTTGCTGCATCAATTGTGGTCTTTTTGTTCATTCGCATGATTCCCGGTGACCCGGCTCGGATGATGGCTAGTGTTGATGCCACAATCGAGGAGGTTGAAGGCATAAGGGAAATGCTCGGGTTTAACTATCCCATATATGTTCAATACTTCCGATGGCTTGGCGGTTTTGTCACAGGTGATTTTGGCACTTCACTCCGTACAGGGCGACCTGTTATAGAGATGATGCAACCAAGATTTGAACCGACTTTATTTTTGGCGTTTACTTCTATGATCTGGGCCTTGGTAATAGGTCTGACTATAGGGTTGTTTTCGGCTATTTTCAGAGGCAAATGGCCGGATTATATAGGTATGCTGATTGCCGTGTCCGGCATCTCCATTCCTTCGTTTTGGCTTGGGCTGATGCTTATCAATTATATTGCCATAGGCAGTCCCGTCTTTTCTGTGGCAGGCTTTAACAGCATGGTCGATTTGGTGTTGCCTTCTATAACTTTGGGAGCAGGAATTATGGCCATGCTTGCTCGGATCTCCCGCTCAGAAATGGTAGATGTTATGGGCAATGACTATATAAGAATGGCAAGAGCAAAAGGTCTAAACGAATTTGAAGTTGTAACTAAGCATGGTCTTAGAAATTCAATGGTGCAAATTATTACCATAGTAGGTCTGCAATTCGGCTTTCTGCTCGGAGGCTCGGTAATTGTTGAAAGGGTCTTTGGCATTGCAGGTTTAGGCGGTTTATTGGTGGACTCTATATTCTTTAGAGATTATACCGTTATCCAATCTCAATTAATGATTTTTGCCGCCCTATTCATATTTGTCAACTTAGCGGTAGATGTAGCTTATGGATTTTTAAATCCAAAAATTAGACTATAGGAAGTGGAGTATGAGTACATTCAAAGAAAGCCCAACGGGTATATTTTTAAAAAGATTTGTCAGAAATAAAGTCGCAGTCTTAGCTTTTTTATATATCATATTCCTTATTTTTGTTGTTATTTTTGGACGAGAGGTTTCGCCCCACGATCCAAGGGCTTTTGATTATGGGAATATATTGGCAGGTCCGAGTGGTGACAATTGGTTCGGCACAGATGAGTTTGGCAGAGATATCTTCTCCCGTCTCTTCGTGGGAACCCGCTTAACCCTTTCGGTTTCGATGACAGCGGTTACTTTCGCTATGGTGATTGGCTCAGCTTTAGGTTTAATCAGCGGTTATATTGGCGGTGCATTTGATAATTTGTTTATGCGAATTTGTGATATTATGTTTGTTTTTCCTGATATCATTTTAGCCATTGCGATTGTGGCTATTTTGGGACCGGGTCTGCAAAACGTAATAATTGCTGTGGCTATTTTTGGTATTCCCACTTTTGCCCGAATTATGCGCGGAGCTATGCTTGCCTTGAAAGAAAGTCTTTATGTGGAGGCCGCCCGCTCTATCGGGGTGTCAAGTTTTCGTATTATCTTTATCCATATTTTTCCCGGTGCTCTCTCTACAATGGTAGTTAATTATACCATGCGCATCGGCACAGCAATTTTAGCAGCATCTTCACTTAGTTTTCTCGGCTTGGGAGCACCTCCCGGGGAAGAAGAGTGGGGCGCTATGCTCAGCGTGGGCCGCAATTATTTGGGTGTTGCCCCTCATGCCGTCTTATTTCCCGGTTTGGTAATCCTTTTGGCGGTCTTGGCATTTAATGTTTTAGGTGATGGCTTGCGAGATGCTCTTGACCCTAAATACAACAAATGATGCAGATTGAAAGGAATGGTCATTCGTATGAGTGTTGAAAATGAAAAAGTGCTTGAGCTTAAGAATTTAAAGACTCAGTTTATAACTAAAGATAAAACAGTTACGGCTGTAGACCATGTTTCTTGGCATATCGGCAAAGGCGAAATTTTGGGTTTGGTTGGTGAGTCGGGCTGTGGAAAAAGCGTAACAGCTCTTTCAATCATGCAGCTTTTTAGAAATACCACCGGAAAAATCACAGATGGCGAAATTCTTTTTAAAGACAAAAACCTTGTAGGTTATTCTAACAAGGAGATTTCTCACATAAGAGGACGCGAGATTTCCATGATTTTTCAAGAACCTATGTCCTCTCTAAACCCCACAATGAAAATTGGCACTCAAATGATGGAGCTGATACTAAAACATAACAGAGTGCTCTCTAAGAAAGAAGCTAAAGATTTAGCTCTGTCTATGCTCGTAAAAGTGGGAATTCCAAGGGCAGCTGAGGTTATCAATGAGTATCCGCACCAACTTTCAGGCGGCATGTGCCAAAGAGTGGGCATAGCGATGGGTATGAGCCTAAACCCTGCACTGCTTATTGCAGATGAGCCGACCACAGCCTTGGATGTAACCATTCAGGCACAAATATTAGAGCTGATGCGAGATATAAACAAAGAATTTGATATGAGTATTTTGCTTATTACTCATGACCTCGGAGTAGTTGCGGAAATGTGCAACCGAGTTGTTGTAATGTATGCCGGTAAAGTCGTGGAAGAGGCTGATGTTTTAGATCTTTTTTCTAATCCGCTGCACCCTTATACTAAAGGCTTGCTAAACTCCACACCTGTTATCGGCAATCCTAAGGAGCGCCTGGTTGCCATTAGGGGGAATGTGCCGTCTCTTGATAACATGCCTGCCGGCTGTGCCTTTGAGCCTCGTTGTGATGATTGTTTTGAAAGATGCAAAAAAGAAATGCCACCTATCTTTCATATTGATGGTGAAAATGGATTGCGAAAATCCCGCTGTTGGTTGGCGGAAGAGTATGGCCGCCGTGTAGACGTGTAGAATTTGATTGGTAAATATTTGTCAGTTAGGGTAACGTGTATGAATAGTGAACACATAGAAAAGCTTGTGGAAGTGAATGATATCAAAAAACACTTTCAAATTAGTAAAAAGGGTCTGTTTGCCGGCAAAGCATATGTTAAGGCGGTAGATGGCGTTAGTTTTGATATACATAAAGGCGAGGTTCTCAGCCTTGTCGGTGAGTCGGGTTGCGGAAAAAGCACTACCGGTAGGCTTTTGCTCAAGCTTCTTGGTGCGACATCCGGAAGTGTAACTTTTGAGGGTGAGAATATTACAGACCTAAAAGAGCGTCAAATGCGGCCAAAGCGTCGCCATATGCAGATGATTTTTCAAGATCCTTATCAGTCTTTAAATCCCAGAATGCGAGTTCGGGATTTGGTTTCTGAGCCTTTACTTGTTCACGAGGAGCTGGATCAAAATGCACGATATAAACGAGTTGAAGAGCTTTTGGAGTTAGTTGGCCTATCTAAATCGGGCATGGGCAAATTTGCCCACGAGTTTTCCGGAGGTCAACGCCAGAGAATCGGCATAGCCAGAGCAATTTCCGTAAATCCGAAGCTTATAGTGGCTGATGAACCTGTATCAGCTCTTGATGTTTCCGTCCAATCTCAAGTTTTGAATTTGCTTCAAGATTTACAAAAGGAAATGGGTTTGACCTACCTCTTTATTTCCCATAATTTGTCTGTAGTTGAGCATATCAGCGACAGAATAGCCGTCATGTATTTGGGCAAAATCGTGGAAATCTCTACCAGCTCGAACTTATATACAAATCCCATGCATCCTTACACCAAGGCTTTATTTTCGGCCGTACCGGTACCGGACCCAACCATAAAACATCAAAGAATAATTCTTAAGGGCGATATTCCAAGTCCGGTAAACCCACCTTCAGGGTGCAATTTTCACACGCGTTGCCATGAGTGCATGGATATCTGCAAAAGTGATTCTCCTGAGCTTAAAGATATCGGCAACGGTCATTTTGTGGCATGCCATCTGCACACGACTTCCAGTTCGCAAGAAGTGCGGATTGCTTATGAGGACCGTTAAAGATGAAGTTAACTGCAAATGATGTGAGCTCAAACAGCAATTTTTTAGTGTTAAATTCTATCAGACATAATTATCCCATTTCCAGAAATGAAATAAACGAAATCACTAAGCTGAGCATTCCGAGTGTGTCTCGAATTGCAAGCACCCTCATTGAAAAGGGTTATATAAAAGAAGTTGACGCAGGTAGTTTGGGCGTAGGTCGAAAAACTAAATTGCTCGATATCAACGAAACAGCGGTTTTAACTGTTGGCATGGAGTACGATGCAACAACACTAAAGGCCGCCATTATAAATGCAAAAGGTCAGATACATCATTGCAACGACACAGATACCACATTTGTGTCAACTCTAAAAATCTCAAACATCACCCCCGAAGAACTTATAAAAATTATTTCCTCTCAGATAAGAAAGCTCACAAATCACAAGAGTTTAGAGCCACACAATATTTTTGGTGTCGGCGTTGCACTTCCCGGCATTATAGATAATGAGCAGGGAATTGTCCGCTTTTCGGCAAACCTCTCATGGGGAAAAAATGTTCCTTTTGCCGATATGCTGAGGGCAGAGACAAAAACACATTGCGTTATCGACAACGATATTAAATCCGCCGCTTATGCAGAGCATAACAGGCGCGACTTCGATTCTAAGATAACTGCACTGCTATATGTGGACGAGGGTATTGGGTCGGCTGTCATTGTGAACGGCGTTGTACTCAGAGGCATTACCAACAGTGCCGGAGAAGTCGGGCATGTCACACATGATGCACAGGGAATGCTGTGCAGTTGCGGTAAAGTTGGCTGTTATCAAACAAAACTAATCAATTCTTTCTTGATTTCAGAGGCGAGAAAATTCTCGGACATAAACAGAGTTTATGAAATTTTTTTACCACAGATTAGAAAAAATGTCTGGGCGCAGCGTATAATAGAAAATTACGTGAGTAATTTTGCCGGGCTCATTGATAACATCGTGGGGGCATACGATCCTGACACGGTAATTCTTTTAGGAGATCTAATAAACGATATTCCCTCGCTGTTTGAGGATATCTGCAATAAATACCGCAGTACCTTTGCGGGAGACTATTTACAATATGAGTTAGCCATAGAAAAGTCCATGTATAATGGCTATTCGCCACTTATAGGCATTGGCGTGCAGGCAAGCGAAAAGTTTTTCAGTGACGCCGCACAGGGACTGTAAGTTCAAAATCTAGTGTGGCTCGCTCTGTTCCGTTTACTATTAGGGTGATTGAGTGTGTGCCCGGATAGTGCTTTCTTGTTGATAATTCGGCGAATGAGTGAGCTTTTGTGTAGGGTTTGGCTTCATTCGCCTTTAACGCAATTTCGGAGATTTGAAAAATCTTCCTATTGCGTTTTCCGTTTGCTTTTACAAAGTCAATGGCATATTCCAGCCTGACTTTAGTTGCTTCCTTGGTAGTTATTGCAAATGAAAAATTAAAATCGCCGCCAATCGCTATTTTTTGCTTATTAATCGCAAAATCGTCAACTCCAACGGAGCTTGCGTCATGAAATCCAAAAATTGCGAGAACTTCACTGTTTCCCTTTTTAAGTAATGTGCGGCAACCGTGCTTTACAATCCAATCTGTGTGTTCATTTTTCCCAAACCACGTTTTTGCAAGCTGTGCCACTAATTCAGGGTGGGTTTTGGAAATATCATTTAGGTTGTTTGCAACACTTTTTCGCACATAAATGTCAGGGTCTGTTTTAAGTTGCTCTAAAATAGGAAGTATGGGTGTTGGATCTTTTTTGAATGCTTTGAGCGCAATTCCCCACGGCAATGCAGGACGACAACCTTCACTTGCAAGCCTTCGCACATGGGCGTTTTCACTTTTCGACCAAGCATACATTTGGTCCATCATGCGCTTTTCATGATTTATAATAAACGGTCTCACTGCAAACTCTGCCGATGCGTGTGGCGTATACCGCTCAAGTGCGGACATGGAAAGCTCCCAATGTGATTCGCCTTGCCCGAAAACTTCCACAAAGTCAGGGAAATACAGGCAAAATCCGTCAAGCCACGTTCCGTGAGTTTTTATAACTTCATCAATGATTTCAATTGCCTTGACATAGTCCGGCGGCAAAAACTTCGCTAAGTTAAGAGTTATCTGCCTCATTCTTTCCTTTAACTCTAAGCCGTCCCATGTTTCATCCATGGTTGAGTTGATAAACTCATCTATCGGAAAAGGCTCGTAAACCTCGTGCATATCTGTACCTAATTTTTGCAGGTATTCTCTATTGATAAAATTTTTAAGAGCTTCCGCCATTTTTGTGACCAACCTTTCATAATGTATTTTCTTTACTGTTTCGCGCCGTCAGCCAATTTTCGTACTTCATCCGGACTAAATTTGTAGACATTCGGACAGAAGTGACATTTAACTTCAGTAACGGGTTGTTCCTCCGCCATTTGCATAAGGTCGTTTGTGCCTATTGAGATAAGAATACGCTCGACCCGCTCCCGTGAGCAATCGCAATGGTATTCGGTTACACGTTGCTCTAATATGTCGTACTCAAAACCTTCAAATAACATTTCCGCTATGTCCTCTGGAGATTTTCCCTCGCTCAGAAGCTCCGTGATTGGTGCGATACGGCTGACATTGGCTTCAATTTTGTCTATTGCGTTTTCATTCGCTCCGGGAAGTAACTGAATAATAAATCCGCCTGCATTGATCACCGTTAGGTCGGTGTTCACCAGTACGCCAAGTGCGCATACGGTTGGTGTCTGCTCGCTTGTTGCGTAGTAATGGGTGATATCCTCTGCAATTTCACCTGAGACAATTGGTGTGCTTCCAACGTATGGTTCGCCGAATCCAAAATCACGGATGACATACAGAAAGCCGTCTGTCCCAACAACGCCTGCAACATCAAGTTTTCCGCTATTGTTTAAAGGTAGTTCAACCACAGGATTTTGTACATACCCACGAACATTACCCGTTGATTCGCCCACTGCCAGCAGAGACCCGGCAGGGCCGTCACCTCTGAGCTGAAGATTGACCGAATCGGTTTCACCTTTTAGCCTCGCCCCCATTATTGATGCGGCAGTTAGCAGCCTGCCCAGTGCGGCTGTCACAGCCGCCGATGTTTTGTGTATCTGCTCTGCACGGGCGACAATATCGGTAGAATCTATTATATAGCAGATAACTTCTCCGCTTTTAGTCATCGCACTAATAAGTTTTGCCATTTATATGATCATTCCTTTCAACTACAAGCCGTCACATATGGTACCGACTTGCCATGCTTCTTGGGGATTCTTCTGAATCCCCACACCAAAGTATAACATAAACAAAGAAGCAAAGTCACCCGAAAATTTTGGGTGACTTTGCTTCTCTGTTATCTATGGTTGCTGTTTCGATCTTTTTCTTAACGAAACATTCCAAATTGTCCGTAGCGGGCGTGCTCTGCTCTTGCCATGTCTGCGTGTCTTTGACTTTCGTAGATATAGTATATGTCGTCTGCGCTTTTTTTTCTTCTTATTCGTCTTGCGAGAGCTACTGTTTTTTCTTTAATTGAATTTATCATTATGTTAATCCTTTCTTTCATACCGCTATTATTTATTACATTTCCTGTCTCGTAAGCTTTAATTGTTCTTTCCATTTCTCTTGTCTCCTCTTATTCATTTTTATTATTATCATTTTGATTGCTGTGTTTTTGTCTTATGTGCGTATTATAGCGGGAGAGTTTTTCTCTTGCAATAGCTGTGCCCTCTTAGGTAGTTTTAGGTCGGTAAGTGGTATGTAAATCGGGGCTGACAGGTACGTGGCAAGACAGGGGACTGTTCCTGCGTCCAGACAGAGGAGCCGTCCCCCTGTCTTGTCAGGAGTTGTTTGCTTTGGTATACTTGGTGTTATGAAAAAAGTTACACTTCTTGCTATAAATGCTAAATATGTTCATTCATCACTCTCGGTTTGGGTTTTGGCTGAGGGAATTCAGGTGTTTGCAAAGTACTCATACGATGTGAGTGTTGTTGAGTCTACTATAAATGAGCCTATTTTAAAGATTGCTCAGACGGTTGCGGAGCTCGCTCCTGATGTTGTCTGTATCTCGTCCTACATTTGGAATGCTCGCATTTTGCCGAGTGTTATAAGTGAACTCCGAGCTTGTTTGCCGAATGCGGTGTTTATTCTCGGTGGTCCTGAAGCAGAGCATAATTCCGAGTTTTGGCTTAATGGGCTTGCAGATTACGTGCTTGCGGGTGAGGGTGAGTATGTTTTACCTGCGTTTTTAGACGAGCTTACATGGAGTGGGGACGGAGCGGACAGGGGGACGGTTCCTCTGCCTATCGACCCTTACACCGACAAATTCTTTGCGGCTCTCCGTGGTAGGCTTGCTTATATCGAGACCTCGCGGGGGTGCCCGTTTAGTTGTGCGTTTTGTCTGTCTGCACATGAGTCTGTGAGATTTTTCCCGCTCGAAACTGTTTCGGCGCAAATCCAAAAACTTGCCATGTCGGACACAAAGACGCTCAAGTTTGTGGACAGAACTTTTAATTGCGATGCTAAGCGTGCTTATGCGATTTTTGAGTTTTGCCTAAATCTTGATGTCTCTTGCAAGTTTCACTTTGAGGTTGCCGCTGACCTTTTTGATGAACGTACACTTGATTTACTTGAAACAGCGCCGATTGGGCGTTTTCAGTTTGAGATTGGACTTCAAAGTTTTTATGAGCCTGCTCTGGCGGCATCGTCGCGCCAGACAGATCTCGACAAAGTTACTAATAACATAATTCGACTTCTACGTGGGGGGAATATCCACATTCATATTGACCTGATTGCAGGACTACCCTATGAGACTCTCGACGAATTTAAAAATAGCTTTGACCGTGCTTATAATCTTGGCGCTCACCATTTGCAACTTGGATTTTTAAAGCTCCTTCACGGCAGTGTGTTACGAAGCCGTGCTGATGAGCTTGGTTTAGTTTATGGGGGTGAGGCTCCATATGAGATAATTCGTAGTCCGTGGCTCAGCGAGAGCGATATTCAGATTTTGAAGCATACGGAAAATGCATTGCAACATACATACAATAGGGGGCGTTTTTTGTCTGTTCTCGGTTATGTTTTGCGGGTTTCGGGACTTTCTCCCTTTGCACTGTTTCGCAAGTTCGGAGAATCTTTTCCAAATCACGGCACTCAGCTCGAAGATTACGCCTGTCAGATTTTTTCTTTTTGTAAAGAGCTGTCCGATGTAGTCAAAGAGGAGCTTGTTGACAGGTTTCTCTGCGACTGGCTCGGTATGGTTAAAGGTAAAAACGCGCCTGAATTTTTAAAACCTCGACTTGCTTCATCTCGAAAGCTCACAGGTGAGTATGAAAAGCATCTCGGACGAAAATACAGACGCGGCGAAGCAGGTGTTTTGAGTGATGGCTCTATGGTCTTTGTAGATAGCGAAAATCGAAGCCCCGTGACGGGACTCTATAGGGTTTTTGGGCAAGCAAAATAGTTGAATGATGTTTGCCTATGTGCTATAATTCTTCCATGAGAATGAGACGAAAACCTAATCTTGATAAGCGCATAAAGCGGTGCTGCTCTTTGCTTGTGGCTGAACCTGAACTACTCAAGGGGCGATGGCTTGCTGAATTTGGTTTTTCTAAGCTACATTTAGAACTCGGCTGCGGCAAGGGCAGCTTTACCACGCAGACCGCTTCGGTCAATTCCGAGGCCCTGCTTGTTGCACTTGAAAAGGTTGATAATGTGCTTGTTTTAGCGCTCGAAAGAGCTTTGAGTGAGGACGTTCCAAACGTGAGATTTATGTGTAATCTTGCTGACGACTTGACAGATTTTTTTGATAGCGGCGAAGTTTCGCGCATTTATTTGAATTTCAGCGACCCTTGGCCTGCTCGTAGGCACGCTAAGCGAAGGCTCACAGGTGAGATTTTTCTAAGTCTCTACAAAAAGGTTTTGTGTGATGGCGGTGAAGTCCACTTTAAGACTGATAACCAAGACCTTTTTGAGTTTTCACTCGCCGAGTTTGACCGCTGTGGTTTTAAGCTCTCGGAAGTCTCCCGCAACTTGCACGAGTTTGGAGTGCAGGGGATAATGACTGATTATGAAATGAAGTTTCATGGTGAAGGGCAACCCATTTATCGGTGTGTTGCAACTTGGGATAGGGGTGAGCTATGAACGCAACTTTCATTGACCGCTGCGGCGAGGTTGAGGTTGCCTGCGTTACTGATTTTGACCTCTATGGTATATTTGAGTGCGGACAGTGTTTCCGATGGAATCTTGACGAGAGTGGGGCTTATGTAGGTGTGGCTTTTGGGAAAGCTGTGCGGCTCAGATGCAAGGGAGAGAGCGTTTTTATCTCTTGCTCCATGGAAGATTTTCAGTCTGTTTGGTATGATTATTTTGACCTCAGCCGCAATTACGAAACTATACGTGAGGGCATGAATATTTCAGATTTTATGCGCTGTGCCACCGCTTATGGCAAAGGTATTAGAATTTTGCGGCAGGAGAAGTGGGAGGCTCTTTGCTCCTTTATTATTTCGCAGAACAATCATATTCCGAGGATAAAGAAAATTGTTGAGGCACTTTGCGGGCTTTTTGGTGAGCAGGTTGAGTTTAACGGCAAGATGTACTACAGTTTTCCGTCTCCTGAAACGCTATGCACACTTGATGAGTCTGACCTTGCACCACTTAAGTGCGGATACAGAGCGAGCTACATCTTGTCTGCGGCAAGAGCTGTGGCTGACGGGTCTATTGACTTAGAAGCTCTCTCGCAAAACTCGCTCGATGTTGCGCGTAAGGAACTTTTGAAAATTCATGGAGTTGGCAACAAGGTTGCGGATTGTGTGCTACTCTTTGGTTTGGGACTACTGGACTCTTTTCCTATTGATGTTTGGATGAAACGTGCGCTCTCCGAACATTTCAGCCCCGATTTTGACCCCTCTGTTTTCAGTCCATACGCAGGAATTGCACAGCAGTATATTTTCCATTATAAGCGCGGTGGTCTGTAGGAAGTGATGGTGGAACATATATGCTTTTGGAGATAGTTTCCCCTAACTCAATAGCTACGCTTTTTTTCCTTGCTAGTGCAGGGTATGCTTTTTTTGCTCTAATGACAATCGTTCGGGATTCAACATCGAAACTCAGACAGGAATA
This sequence comes from Oscillospiraceae bacterium, assembly GCA_009787625.1. GTDB lineage: Bacteria > Bacillota > Clostridia > Oscillospirales > Oscillospiraceae > WRMH01. Next base: position 66,337 of record WQSX01000002.1, on the reverse strand, counting down.
CTTGGTTGCGGTTGCCTGTGTTGTTTTTTCATGCCTTTTTTATGGTTTTATGATAATTACGCAAAACGAAACTGCACGCGGAGCGTTGTGGATAAGTGCCTATGTCTCATATTTCATGTTTCTTCCGACTTGGATACGATTTAGCTCAAGCATGATCAATATAAAGCATCGATTTACAAAAATTTTAGTGAGAAAGGTTCTTATTATAACAAGCCTGCTTATATGCATTACCCTCATCATTTCAAATAGTGTTGCGTATCTTTTTTTTCCTCACGGCAACCCTCTCTCCAATATTTCATTTTTTGTAACACCTTTAGGCAACCAGTTTTCGTATAATCATTCGACTTTCTTTATTTTTATTGCCATATATGTATTTTTTCTCTGTATTTGCATTTTCATTTGCCACATCAGATGGTGGCTCGAATCAAAAACAAAAAGAGGTCGTATACAGCAACAACTTTTTGTTGTTTTAACTTTTTTGTTTGCGCCTTTAGGATATGTCACTGACTTTGTTATTCCCGCTTTAACCGATTTCACCGTTACGCCTCTTGTTTCAGTTCTCCTCTTCCCCGCCGCAATGCAGCTTTTTATCTCAATGAGAGTGAACAGGACTTTAAATATCACGATTCCCGCAGTTTCCGGCTTTGTTTTTAAATCGGTCACTATCCCGGCAATTATATTAGACCACGACAACATCGTTCAATTGGAGAATAAAGCGACCGTTGACACCTTTGGCAAATCCCTGATTGGTAGTAACATTGCCGATATCGTATCTCTCAGAGACGAAACCTCAGAAGTAATTAATTTTAACACTGATATCCAAAAGATGATTGTGGCTGTTAATACACAGAGCGGTGTGTTAACTTGCGAGCTACTGCTCACTGTTGAAAATGACAAATTTGGCGATGCACTTTGCAAAGTTGCGTTCTTAAAGGATATAACAGAGCAGGAAAATATGATTGCAGAAATTCGCGAAACATCCTCACATTTAGAACTGGCACTTATTAGTGCAGAGACCGCAAGCAATGCGAAAAGTAATTTTCTTTCAAGCATGAGTCATGAGATGCGAACACCGATGAATGCAATTATCGGTATGACGACCATTGGGAAAAAGTCCGCAGATACAATGAGTAAGGACAATGCGCTGGAGCGGATAGGTGAAGCTTCGTCTCATCTGCTCGGCATTATAAATGATGTGCTTGACATGGCTAAGATTGAAGCAGATAAGTTGGAACTTGCGAATGTGCCGTATGATTTTGACCGTATGATAAAGAAAGTTCTGTCTGTTTTGATTTTTCGTGTTGACGAAAAGCGACAGGTTTTAACTGTCGATATTGACGAAAACATGCCGAAAACCCTCATTGGCGATGACCAGCGTTTAGCCCAAGTGATAACTAATCTTGTTGCAAACGCTGTAAAGTTTACCCCTGAGGAGGGAGCTATAAATCTCGAAGTTTTGTTAACTGAAAAGTCTGCCGATGTTTGTACTTTACGCTTTGAAGTTTCCGATTCCGGAATCGGCATCTCTCAAGAGCAACAAAAAAATCTCTTTTCAGCTTTTGAGCAGGGCGAGAGCGGGATAAGCCGCGACTATGGCGGCACAGGTCTTGGGCTTGTTATTTCAAAGCGTATTGTTGAGCTGATGGATGGTGAAATTTGGGTTGAGTCCGAGCTTGGACATGGTGCGCAGTTTACTTTTACGGTTAAGACACTTTACAGGAGCGACGAGGTTTCTCATGAGGGTGGGGTTTCTGACGATAGCCCGATTATAAAAGGTGAATTTGAGGGGCGTAAGGTTCTCCTTGTTGAGGATGTTGAGATAAATCGGGATATTCTCTCAGCACTTTTAGAGGACACGGGGCTTTTAATCGACTGTGCAGAAAATGGCAAAGAAGCGGTTGATAAAATAACTGCCGACCCTGATAAGTATGATTTTGTGTTTATGGATTTGCAAATGCCGCTGATGGACGGGCTTTCGGCAACTCGTGAAATACGTGCCATGAGCGCACCAAACATCAAGAAACTCCCAATAATTGCGATGACTGCAAATGTGTTTAAAGATGATATTGAATCCTGCGTAGCGGCAGGAATGAATGACCATCTAGGCAAGCCGTTAGATGTCAGTAAAGTTATCTACATGCTTAGGAAGTATTTGAGGTAGCGTTCATATCGGGCGACCGAGGACGGTCGCCCCTACAGTAGTATTTACAAATTTTTTCACCCATTGCAAAAAAACTCTTGCATTTCCTGCTTTACAATGGTATTATGTCATTCCGTGACTTTAAAGACGGCTAATTTTACTCTCTTTTCGACAGGAGGTGGCGAAGAAGCATGGCAAATATTAAATCATCAGCAAAAAGAGCGCAACTTATTGCAAAGCAAACTGTTAAAAACAGAGCAGCTAGATCTCTTATGAAAACTAACCTTAAAAGGTTTGATACCGCTGCCCAGGAGGGCGACCGTAAAGCAGCTGAGGCTGCCTACAGAGTTGCTGTTAAAACTGTTGACCGCGCAGCGACAAAAAACCTTATTCATAAAAACAAAGCCGCTCGCAGAAAAAGTGTTCTCACACGTACTCTGAATGCAATGGAAAGCAAGTAAGGTTCTTGTTTATTTAACGCTTTATAAACCAATCGCTGTGTATCGAAAAACGGTGCACAGTGGTTTTTTTCTCTTGCTTTTTTTGCCAAAAATTGATACAATAGTCAGACTTGTAAGTTTGTAAGAAAGGTTTTGATTTTCATATGAATTCCGCTACCGAACTGTGGGTAAAAGTTTTGGAAATTTTATCTAAAGACTTAACCCAAACAGCTATCTCAACGTGGTTTGATGAATGTAGTGCAGTGAAGCTTTCGAGCAACCGACTGTTTATACATACGCCATCGCTATATAAAAAAGAAGTCTTAGAGGGGCGGTTTCTCGGTACTATACGCAGTGCTCTCAATGAAATTTTTTCATCAACTGAGTTTGAAGTTATAGTTTTGGACGATGAGGGATTAAAAGCGATGAATGAAACTACTGAAATTCCTAACTATTTAGGTGTTGATGAGTATACATTTGAACATTTTGTCGTGGGAAGCTCTAATAAATTTGCACATGCCGCCGCTGTTGCCGTCTCTGATATAACTCAAAAACACGGCTACAATCCACTTTTTATTCACGGTGAATCCGGACTTGGAAAAACACATCTTTTATATGCAATTCGTAATGCTGTTGAAACTAAGTATCCACACTTAAATGTCATTTATGTAAAGGGAAGTGAGTTCACAAACGAACTCATTGAGGCAATTCAGCAGGGTAAAAACATTGAATTTCGTGAAAAATATCGCGCTGCTGATTTCTTGCTTATGGACGATATTCAATTTATAGCAGGCAGACCATCAACTCAAGAGGAATACTTTAACACTTATAACACTTTGTTTGAACTTGGAAAACAAATAGTTTTAACATCTGACAGACCACCAAAAGATATTCATTCACTTGAAGATAGGCTCAGAACTCGTTTTGAATGGGGTCTAACTGCAGATATTCAGCCGCCTGACAAGGATTTGTGTCTCGCTATTATAAAGAACAAAGCTTCTCAACTTGGTGTTATTTTACCGGATGATGTTACAAACTATATCGCTGAAAATCTCGATTCAAACGTGCGCCAACTGGAAGGTGCTGTGAAGATTATAATAGCATACCGTGACTTGATGGATGACACAATCACAGTTGAAACTGTTAAAGAGCGACTAAAAGATATTTCTAAAGGTGAAAAAGATTTAATTCCCACAACAGAGACAATTATTGAAGAAATCGCAAAGTATTTTATGCTTACTCCTGATGAAATCAAAGGTCAAAGCAGGGTCGCAAATACCGCACTTGCCAGGCAAATAGCTATGTATCTCATACGTAAGCTCACAAATCTCTCACTCAAAGACAACGGTGGAGTTTTTGGGCGTGACCATTCAACCGTCATATCTTCAGTACGGAAAGTTGAAAAGAAGATAAATGAAGATAGAGATTTTTCAAACAGAATTAGAGATATCACGTCGAATATAAATTCAAGTATTAGTGCAGATAGGTGAAAATTAAACTTTATAACTCATTGAATGTTTAATTTTCCACATTTGAGTGTTAACTCGTGTTATCTAATGTAGAAAAACCACATTTTGATATATTGTTAACATAGTGGTCAAAGTTTTCCACAGAAATATGCCACACTTGCAACCATTGCAAAACCTAATAAAGTTTGTGTTTTCCACAGTTTTCACTACTACTACTACTACTACTATAAAAATATTATTTTTATTTATAAATAAAATAAGTTTTGTGTCTGCTGATTTTCGAAAGGAATGGTTATTTTTATGAAGTTTACGTGTGAAAAAAAATTACTGCTTGATTCTATACTTATTGCGGCACGAGCCGCAGTTGCAAAGAGTCCTATCCCTCTGCTTGAGGGGCTTTTGCTTGAAGCAACTGACGGCAACTTAAAAATTGTAGGATATGATCTAAAAACAGGTATAGTTACAAATGTACCTGCTGAAGTTGAAGATATCGGTGGAATTGTTTTAAATGCTCGCCTTTTCGGTGATATTATAAGAAAACTTCCGGGTCAATATGTCACCATTTCTGTCAATTCAAGTTCTGTTGCCAAAATAAGTAGTGAGATGAGTGATTTTGAGATACTTGGCTCTCCGACATCTGATTATCCTGAGCTTCCGACAGTTGACGGCAACGATATTATTGAGCTGAGCCAAGGAATTCTTAAAAAAATGATTTCACAGACAAATTTTGCAGTAAGTGATAATGAATCTCGCCCAATTCACACGGGAGCATTGTTTGAGACAGAAGCAGGTGAACTTACCATTGTCGCGGTTGACGGATATAGGCTGGCGTTGCGCCGCGAAAAACTTGACAGTGCTGATGTACCTGATTATAGTTTTGTTGTGCCGGGTGTTGCACTCACAGAGGTTGAGAGGATTTTGTCTGATTCTGACGATAAAGTCAAGCTAACTCTCGGTTCAAAGCACATAATTTTTTATATAAGTGATACTATTTTAATTTCTCGCAGGCTTGAAGGTGAGTTTTTAAATTATAAAAATTCAATCCCTGCAAACACAAAATACAGATTCACCATTGAAAAAGATGAACTAATAGGAGCTGTGGAGCGTGTTTCACTTATTATAAGTGATAAACTTAAAAGCCCTGTCAAATGTGAGTTTGAAGATGGAATTATTAAGCTCTCTTCAGCATCGGCACTTGGTAAGGCAAGTGATGAGTGTATTATAAACGGTGATGGTGAAAGTCTTAAAATTGGATTTAATGACAGATATCTTCTTGAAGCTCTTAAAGCAGCACCGGCTGATAATGTTGTCATTGAGTTAAATTCAGGAGTTACCCCGTGCATGTTATCACCCGCCGATGATTCAAATAATTTTCTTTATATGATTCTCCCTGTAAGATTGAAGGCTTATGAAGGTTAAATTAGACAGATTAAAAAAAGTGCATATAAGCGGCGAATTTATAAAGCTCGATTCGCTCCTAAAGTTTGCCGGAATTGCTTCAACAGGCGGAGAAGCAAAGTATCTTGTGACATCAGGTGAAGTTTTGGTAGATAAGAAAGCCTGTTTAGAGCGCGGTCGAAAAATAAAGCCCGGAAGCACTGTAAAAGTTGGCAATACTTTGTTACTGGTTAAGGGATGTGACCCCGCATGACGGTTAAGAAATTGAGTTTAGAACGCTTTCGCAACTATGAAAGTGCGGCGGTCGAATTTTCAGACACAATCAACGTCATATGTGGAAAAAATGCCCAAGGTAAGACAAATCTTATTGAAGCGATATATTATTTGGCAACAGGGCGGACTTTTCGCTCTTCGGGAGATAAAGACCTCATAAACTTTAATTTCCAAGATTCTATTATTAATGCAGACATAGTTTCAAGTGAGCGAAGTCAAAAAATTGAAGCGAGGTTTTCACGCAGTAGCAGGCGACAGCTTTTTGTCAATGAAAATAAGCTAAAAAAGGGCTCTGAACTTGCAGGGCGGCTAACGGCTGTGCTTTTTTCACCTGATGATTTGACAATAATTAAAGATGGTGCATCTGTAAGACGAAAGCTGATGGACAGTTGTCTTTCACAACTGAGACCAACATACCACGCTGTACTCACAGAGTTTAACAGGCTTTATGACCATAAGACGAGAATTTTAAAAGACCACCATGAGAAACCTGCATTACTCGAACTTTTAGACGACCATAATCTCAGGCTGGCAGAGCTGAGTGCAAGACTCATATACTACAGGTCGGCATTTGCAGGGGGACTATCGAAGAGAGCAAGTGTTATACATAATGAGTTTTCAGGTGGCAAGGAAAATTTAACCATACACTACAAAACAGTTGGTGACATGGATTCAACCGATAAGAAACCTGATGAGCTTCTCCCGGAGCTTTTGGCACATCAAGAAAAGCATAAGCTTGCGGAACTAAGAAGTGGGCTTTGTCTCTCAGGTGCTCATAAAGACGATTTAGATATATGCATAAACGGCACTCCTGCGAGGAAGTTTGCTTCACAAGGGCAGGCGAGAACTGCGGCGATTTCAATTAAACTCGCAGAGAGATATATACATTACGACGACAAAGGCGAATATCCGGTTTTACTATTAGACGATGTTCTCTCGGAACTTGACCCAAAGCGCCAAAGTTTCGTATTAGAGCGGATTACGACAGGGCAGGTCTTCATAACCTGTTGTGATGAAGCGGCAGTTACTCTCGGTGAGGGTGCTAAGATGATTGAAATTGAAAGTGGCGGAGTGAAGTAATGTATGTACACTTAGGGCAAAATGTCGTAGTTTCCGAAAATGAGCTAATTGGTTTTTTTGATCTTGATAATACAACGAGTTCTCACATAACGCGCAAGTTTTTAAGTAATGCTGAAAAAAATGGGGATTTAACAAGTATTTCTGATGAATTACCGAGGGCGTTTGTACTCTGCAGCTCGGAAAATAACGTGGAAGTTCACCTATCGCAACTATCAACGCAAGCGCTTACTAAGCGTATTGGTTTGATTTAAGAAAAGGGGTTTATGAAATAATGTCGAATGAGACAAACAAAGAAATTTTAGAAGAAAATAGCGCAGTAACAGCGGTCAACGGGAGTTATGATGCCTCACAAATTCAAGTTCTTGAAGGGCTTGAGGCTGTCAGAAAACGCCCCGGTATGTATATCGGCTCGACTTCGTCGTCGGGACTACACCATCTTGTCTATGAAATTGTTGACAATGCCATTGATGAAGCATTGGCTGGTTTTTGTGACACAGTTTTTGTTATCATACACGCAGACGGGACAATAACCGTTACGGACAACGGGCGTGGAATTCCCATTGACACTCAGGAGCAAACAGGTAATTCTGCACTTGAGGTTGTATTCACTGTTTTGCACGCAGGCGGTAAGTTCGGCGGCGGCGGTTATAAAGTGTCTGGTGGTTTGCACGGTGTTGGCGCATCTGTTGTCAATGCTCTCTCTGAGTGGCTTGAAGTGCGCGTCCACAGAGACGGTAAGATTCACGAGATGAAGTTTTCCCGCGGTGATATAACGCAAGCTATAACAATAGTCGGTGACACGGATAAATCGGGAACAGAGGTCACTTTTAAGCCTGATGGTGATATTTTTGACGACTGCATTTTTAACTACGAGACTCTGCGTACACGTATGCGTGAGCAGGCGTTTCTAAACGGCGGACTCAGGATAACGGTTCGTGACGAGCGCGAGGGGCATAATGCGGAAGATTCCATGTTTTACGAGGGTGGAATAAGAGAGTTTGTATCATATATCAACAGAAACAAAACTCCGCTTCACGAAGATGTCATTTATTTATCTGAAGCGAGAGAAACTTCGACAGCAGAAATTGCTTTGCAGTATTGCGGCGATGTTTACAATGAGTTTTTACTCAGCTTTGCAAACAATATCAACACCCCTGATGGGGGAATGCATGAGACGGGGTTTAAGGCGGCACTCACAAGGGTTCTCAACGATTATGGCAAAAAATCAAACATGCTCAAAGGCGACGATAAACTCTCAGGCGAAGATTGCAGAGAGGGTGTTACCGCAATTATTTCCGTGAGACTCATGGAAGCACAATTCGAAGGACAGACGAAGTCTAAGCTCGGAAACAGTGAGATGAGGACATTTGTTGACAACCTCATTTCCGACAAGCTTGCCACATTTTTTGAGGAAAATCCTGCTGTGGCGCGCGGTATTTTAGACAAGGCTCTCACAGCTTCCCGCGCCAGAGAAGCGGCTCGTAAGGCTCGCGAAAATATCAGGCGTAAGAATGCTCTTGAAGGTATGTCACTTCCGGGCAAACTCGCTGATTGTAACGAGGCCGACCCCTCGCTCACCGAGATTTACATTGTCGAAGGTGATAGTGCGGGTGGTAGTGCCAAAGGCGGACGTGACAGCCGTTTTCAAGCGATTTTGCCGCTTTGGGGTAAAATGCTTAATGTTGAGAAAGCAAGAGCGGATAAGGTCTATGGCAACGAAAAACTTACCCCGGTCATAACTGCACTAGGTGCGGGCATTGGCGAGGATTTTGACGAAACAAAACTGCGTTACCATAAAGTTATCATAATGGCGGACGCCGATGTTGACGGTAGCCATATCAGGACGCTTCTTCTCACGTTTTTCTTCCGATTTATGCGCCCGCTCATCGAAGGCGGTTATGTCTATGCCGCTCAACCGCCACTGTTTAAGCTCACTCGCGGCAAAAATGTCCGCTGGGTTCTGGACAGCAACGAGCTTGAGACGGCACTTACAGAAATGCGTGGTGAGGACGGTAAAGGTAAGGTTGACATCACTCGAAACAAGGGTCTCGGTGAGATGGATGCACATGAGCTTTGGGATACTACAATGAATCCTGAGACTCGGACTTTAAAGCGGATTGAGCTCACCGATGCGATACAAGCTGACGAGGTTTTCACAGTTTTGATGGGAGAAAAGGTCGAGCCACGCAAAGAATACATTGAAAAGTATGCAAAGTATGCTATTAACCTAGACATGTGATTTTTCTGCTGATTGTCGCAGGTCATGGGCAATTTGTTCCGCATTTTTGCGAGCCATCGGGATCTACACCGCTGTTCTCGCAAAAATGACTCCACAAACAGCCCATAATCTGCTTGTCTGATGCAAATTTTGAAATTGAGGTTTGTTTATGCCTAAGAAAGAAAAGACAGGGGATATCAGTTATCCCGAACAAGTTATAATTACTGCGCCGCTTGAGGAAGAGATGGAGACTTCGTTTCTCACCTATGCTATGTCGGTTATTATTGACAGGGCGCTTCCTGATGTGCGTGATGGGTTAAAGCCCATTCACAGGCGCATTTTATACTCCATGCATGAGAGTGGTCTTACCAGCGATAAGCCGTTTCGTAAGGCAGCTACTGCGGTTGGTGATATCATGGGTAAATATCATCCGCACGGAGATGCTTCGATTTATGATGCACTTGTGCGAATGGCGCAAGATTTTTCCATGCGTTATATGACAATTTCAGGGCATGGTAACTTTGGTTCTGTTGATGGTGATGCGCCTGCGGCTATGCGTTATACCGAGGCGCGTCTTTCAAAGATTTCTGATGAAATGCTCCGTGATATCGGTAAGGAAACTGTAAACTGGGATCCTAACTATGACGAAACTCGTAAGCAACCTCGTGTTCTGCCGTCGAGGTTCCCGAATTTGCTCGTAAACGGCTCAAGCGGTATTGCCGTTGGTATGACTACGAATATTCCTCCGCATAATCTCACGGAAGTTATAAATGCAGTTATCTGCGTTATGAATAATCCCGAAGCTGAATTAGATGATTTGATGGAGCATATTACGGGACCCGATTTTCCGACTCGCGGTATTATCATGGGCCGCGCAGGTATCAGAGCGGCTTATGCTACGGGCAGAGGGCGCATTCGGGTTCGGGCGAGAACCGAGATTGAAGAGTTCGGCGGCGGTCGTGAGCGAATTATTGTCAATGAACTGCCATATCAGGTAAATAAGGCGAGACTTTTGGAGTCTATCGCTGAGTGCGTCAAAAATAAGCGTATTGAGGGACTTTCGGCTATGCGTGATGAGTCCGACAGGGATGGTATGCGCATTGTCATCGAGCTAAAGCGTGATGCAAACACTCAGGTTGTGCTAAACCGCCTGTATACGCAGACTCAAATGCAGACGACTTTTGCAATTGTCTTGCTTGCGCTTGTGGACGACCAGAGCCAGCCTCGTATTTTGTCACTTCGTCAAATTCTCGATGAATACATCACGTTTCAACGTGAAATTATTCGCAGGCGTACCGAATATGATTTGAAAAAAGCTCGTGAGCGGGCGCATATTTTGGAAGGTTTGCGTATTGCTTGCAACAATATTGACGAAGTTATTCATATCATTCGCACCAGTTATGATAACGCCAAAGAGCGTTTGATGGAGCGGTTTGAGCTTAGTGAGTTGCAGACCCAGGCTATTTTAGAAATGCGCCTGCGAAGCTTACAAGGGCTTGAAATTGAAAAGATTGAAAACGAATATGCCGAGCTTCAAAAAAAGATTGAATATTTCCTAATGCTTCTCTCTGACCAAGGCAAGATGGATGCTGTTTTGATTGAAGAGATAACAGAAATCCGCGATAAATACGGCGATGAGCGCCGCACCGAGATTGCAGTGGTCGAAGATGAGATTGACATTGAGGATCTCATTGATGAGGAAGAATGCGTCTACACGCTCACACATGCGGGCTACATCAAGCGTCTGCCTGCAAACACATATAAGGCTCAAAGGCGTGGAGGAAAAGGTATCACTGCTATGACCACACGTGATGAGGACTATGTTGAGACGTTGTTTACCGCTTCAACCCATGACTTTATCTTGTTCTTCACAAATCAGGGCAGGGTCTATCGCAAGAAAGGGTACATGATTCCCGAGGCAGGCCGTCAGGCAAGGGGTACGAACATTGTCAACGTACTTCCTGTTCATCCGGGAGAAAAAGTCTCTGCTATGATTCGTGTGCGTGAGTTTGGCGAAGATGAGTTTCTTGTAATGGTCACAAGGAGCGGAACTGTCAAGCGGATGAAGCTCAGTGAGCTGAAAAATATCAAAAATGTAGGAATTCGCACAATCACTATAGGCGAGGACGATGAGCTTATTGCCGTGCGTGAAACTGATGGGAAACAGAGAATTTTAATCGCCACCCATAACGGCATGGCTATCTGCTTTAATGAAACTGATGTCAGACCTATGGGGCGTGTTGCCGCAGGTGTTCGCGGTATTCGTCTGAGAAAAGGTGATTATTGCGTTGGGGCGGCAAGAGCCCGTGAGGGTGGTTCACTTCTCACGGTTACGAAAAACGGTTACGGCAAGCGCACCGAAATAAGTGAGTATTTCAGAGGTGACGAGGGTGGAGTTCAAAGCCGTGGTGGTTATGGTAAGAAAAACTACATTATAACAGAAAAGACCGGCAAGGTTTCCGATGTCAAGGTTGTTGACGACAATGATGATGTGCTGATTATCTCAGACGACGGAACAATCATCCGCATGGCGGCATCTGACATAAGCACCTACGGCAGGGCGACACAAGGAGTACGCCTGATGCGCACAGGTTCTGACGCCGAGGTCATCTGCATCGCCAGAACAGAGAAAGACGATGAAGAAGAGTTCGAGGACGAAGAGGGCGGCGAAACTGTAACAGAGGTTGCGGAAACACCGGAATAATAAATCGTAGGGGCGACCGTCCTCGGTCGCCCGCTCTTACCGAATCCACCCAAAAACCAACAACCCACAACCGTAAGGGCGAACTGCATTCGCCCGCACGAACATAGGAAATCAAACAATGAAAAACGTGACAATCTACACAGACGGTGCATGTAGCGGCAATCCCGGTCCGGGTGGTTGGGGGGCAATTCTCATGTACGGTGGGCGTGAAAAGGAAATCAGCGGCGGTGAAACCAGCACAACGAATAACCGCATGGAGCTTACTTCCGTTATCTCGGCACTTAAGGCATTAAAAGAACCGTGTAAAGTGAACCTTTACACGGATTCTCAATATGTGTCAAACGCTATAAATCTCGGATGGCTAGAATCCTGGCAGAAGAAAGGCTGGAAACGCAAGGGTGGTGAGGTAAAAAACCCCGACCTTTGGACTCAGCTGGTGCCGCTATTAGATAAGCACGATGTGACGTTCACATGGGTAAAAGGCCATGCTGATAATGAGTACAATAACCGCTGTGACGAGATTGCGGTAGCAAAGCGAGACGAGTTCGCCGGGCGGTGAATTATTAGCAATAGTACTACTCAAAAATAGCGATGATTGCTTGTTTTGCGTGGTATGTGAATGTTGCGTTTACTGCTAAGCTTATCATAAAGTCAATCTCACCGAATCCTATTTCGTGAAGCATGGGGCTTCCTGTTATGTCGATTGCCATTATGTTTTCTACAGTATTTTCGTAGAAGTCCTCGTATGCTATTTTAATAGTACGCTCGGAGATTATTTCGTAAACGGTGGGGTTCATCACCCGAATCGCACCGAGCATCTCTTCAAGCGGAACAACTATACCGAAATTTGCATGGCTTTGAAGTTGCTCTTCCTCAAGGACAAACAGGTCAATGCCGCCGACAGTGAGCATGGCCATCATTCTTTGGACGCTTGCCATTTGCATTTGCGGGTCGGCGGGGTCTACGGGAAACCATGAAATTATGACATCTTGCTCGGCAGGGTTAAACTCTAAACGCTCCGCAAATATGAAAGAAAGTTCCTCGATATTATCAGTGATTACTCTGTCTGAGTTCCATGCAATGAAAAGCTCTACCTCAGGGCGTGGGTTCACTATAGCATTTATAATATATCCCACCAAAGCAAGGAGCAAAACCAAAGCAATTAGGGGAATTTTGTAATACTCCCATATGTGGTCAACTTTTTCCTTGAACGTCAGAGTTTTTAGTTTTGCTATTTCATCTTGTAGCGAAAACTTCATTTTAATGAAAGTTCCTTTCAGAAATCATTTGGTTTCCTCATATTATTGTTGCGAGTATCCTTGCTGTGTGGCGGATTCTTTCAACACGACATCATGCGCACCACCCTCAACAATTGAAGTTGAAGAGACTAGTGTGAGTTTTGCTTTTTCTTGAAGTTCGGGGATTGTGCAGGCTCCGCAGTTACTCATGGTTGAGCGGATTTTGCCGAGCGTGAGTGATACATTGTCTTTGAGATTTCCCGCATATGGCACGTATGAGTCAACGCCCTCTTCAAAAGATAGACCCTTAGAACTTCCCGTGTCGTAGCGTTGCCAGTTGCGGGCGCGAGCGCTGCCCTCGCCCCAATATTCTTTCATGTAACTGCCGCCGACACTGATTCTGTTTGTTGGGCTTTCGTCAAAACGTGCAAAGTAACGTCCGAGCATCAAAAAGTCTGCACCCATTGCGAGGGCAAGCGTAAAGTGATAGTCGTGCACAATGCCGCCATCTGAACATATTGGGATATATTCACCTGTGCGCTCAAAGTATTCGTTACGGGCGCGAGTTACATCTATAACGGCTGTTGCCTGACCGCGGCCTATGCCTTTTTGCTCGCGTGTTATACAAATAGAGCCGCCGCCGATACCGACCTTGATGAAATCTGCGCCGCTCTCCGCAAGAAAGTTAAAGCCCTCGCCATCAACGACATTACCTGCTCCGATTTTGACACTGTTGCCGTATTTTTCACGCACCCATGCTATTGTGTTTTTCTGCCACTGGGAAAAACCCTCGGATGAATCAATACATAAGACATCAGCACCTGCTTCGATGAGTGCGGGAATTCGCTCCATATAATCACGGGTATTAATGCCTGCTCCGACGATGTATTTTTTATCTTTATCGAGCAGTTCGTAGGGGTTTTGTTTGTGCGATTCATAGTCTTTGCGAAAGACCATATGTATCAGTCTGCCCTGTTCGTCGATGATGGGCAAGCAGTTTAGTTTGTGTTCCCAAATTATATCGTTTGCATCTTTAAGAGTTGTGTTAGCGGGAGCGGTGACAAGTTTGTCGATAGGTGTCATGAAGTCGCGCACAAGTTCTGTGCCGTCCATTCGGCTGACACGGTAATCTCTGCTGGTGACAAACCCGACGAGTTTTGCATTTGCTGTTCCGTCTGAGGTCACGGCGACTGTTGAGTGTCCTGTTTTTTCCTTTAGGGCGAGTATGTCTGAAAGTGTGGAGTTTGGGCTTATGTTTGAGTCACTGGTAACGAATCCCGCTTTGTGAGATTTTACTTTCTCGACCATTGCGGCTTGAGCCTCTATGGACTGGGAACAATAGATAAATGATAATCCGCCCTCTTTTGCAAGCGCCACCGCCATCTTATCATCAGAGACGGACTGCATGATTGCGGAAGTCAAAGGTATATAAATGCTAAGATCGGACTCTTCACCACGCTTAAACTTGACAAGAGGCGCTTTGAGACTGATGTTTTCGGGAATGCAGTCTTCGCCGGAGTAACCGGGTACGAGCAGGTATTCGCTAAACGTGCGTGAGGGTTCCTTAAAAAAATAAGCCATAATATAAACGCCTCCTCAATTGTTGTTTTTATGTTTTATGTATGTTTATGGTAGTATAGAACCTAATAAGCTCGGTGTCAAGTTTTTGTGCAAGACAGGGGAACCGTCCCCCTGTCTTGTGACCAAATGTTAATACTTTAGACATAACTTTTTGTTTATTTGTTAGCATATATGTGGTAAACTTTCTTGGCAAAATTCTTTTTAGCTAGGAGGCTATTTTTATGTATACACCTGATGATGAAAGAAAAAACGAATATGGAGAGTATCCCGAATATTCTCAAAATGAGGTAGACTTACCATATCCGAGTGAGCCGACTCCGAGTGAGTCGCCCTTGCGTGAGGCACCTCAGAGCGAACCGGCATATGATGAGTCGATATATTATATCGAACCGATTCATGTTGAGCCGCTACCTGCTGAACCTATTTATACCAAATCGGTCAACAGTGCAGTCTCATCAATGGAGCCGATTTACAGCGCAACCTCGTACAGCGATAAAGCGCACTATAGGCAGCCTTACACTTCGGAAAGTTATCCGCAGACACAGCAGCAACCGCATCTCGAATTTGCGCCACCTCACGATGCAAGCCGGGAGTTTACTGCTTATGATAAAAACCGATATCCGGTCATCAAGCCGGCTGTTGAAACAAAGCGTAAAAAGCGCAACAGCTCAGTGGGTGGTTTCTTAAAAGCGGCTTGTTTGGTGCTTGTGTGCGCTCTGATTAGCGCAGCTTCTTCATACCTTGTTATGGAGTACCGCCAGCAAAGAGGTGACTTTATTCAGACCCAGCAAGTTGTGCTCGGCAGCACCCGAAACGACACTGAATTGACCGGACGAGTCGAGACAATCGCCGACAATCAAATGACGGCAGCGGACATTTATGATATGGCACTTTCGCAAGTTGTCGGAATAATGACACGTTTTCCCGGTATGGGATTTAGAGATATCGGCGAGGAGGGCGACCCTGCTCCTGTATCCGGCTCCGGCTTCATTATCTCGACCGACGGATATATTTTGACAAACTATCATGTCATTGAAATGGCGCATCGGAGCGGTCTCCCGATTGTTGTTGTTTTAGAAAATGGCTCAGAGTACACGGCTGAAATTGTGGGCTTTGAGGCAAGCAACGACGTTGCACTCCTCAAAATAAATGCTGCAGGACTCAGTGCTGCAATGATTGGCAATAGCGATGAAATGCGTGTCGGCGAGAGAATTTATGCTGTCGGAAATCCTCTGGGAGATTTGGCTTATACCATGACCGATGGTATTGTCTCGGCACTTGATAGAGTAGTTACCGTTGACAGCATTACCATTGATGCGTTTCAATTTAGCGCAGCGGTCAACAGAGGGAACTCCGGAGGGCCCATCTACAACCAGCGTGGCGAGGTAATTGGAATAGTGACCGCTAAGGTCATTAGGGGTAATGTTGAGGGAATCGGTTTTGCCATTCCGATTAACGATGCAATGGAAATTGCCATTGCACTCATTGAAGATGGATATCTCTCGGGCAGACCACTTTTAGGAGTGACTGTTCAAAATGTCAGCCCATTTGATGTCGAGCAGTACGGCAAAGTCCAAGGCGTGTCGATTTTGTCAATAAACTCAGGCTCTGCCGCTGAAACTGCCGGGCTTGAAGTTGATGATATCATAGTCTCTATCGGTGACGATACAGTAATTTCGCTTGACGCACTAAGGCAGTCACTAGACAGCTACCGTGCAGGCGATACCACAGACATCACTGTCTGGCGCGAGGGCAATAGACTTACATTCAGCATCACTTTTGACGAGGATATGTATGCAGGCAGACCTGACAGACCGGCTCCGCCCCCCGCACCCACCACAAGGCCGTAAGGGTCAATGGTAATAAACGCCGATAAATCGAGGGGTAAACGCCCCTCGGTTTTTAATTGACTGCATCTATATTTTGTGTTATCATGGGGCATAAAATACTATAACTTGATGAATTGGTCGAAAGGAAAGGTCATTACTACAATGCATATGCGTAAGAATACAATAAGGGTGCTTACTATTGTTGCTTCAGGCTTATTGGTTGCTGCAATTTCTTTGGCTACTTTGGTTGTAGTGGATATTATGCGTATTGGCAATGAAAACGCACGTATTTTGGCAGAAGAGACAGAGATTGTGATGAGTATGAACCTGTATGAGTTACAGGAGCAGTGGGAAAACCGTGAGCATTTGCTTGAATCGGGCGCAATCTCGGGCGACGCTATTGTACTCGTAGCGGAGCTTATTGGTGTTAGGCAAGCTGAGATCACTGCATTGGAAATCGAAACCGAGGAGTTACGCCGTTTAGCTCAGTCCACACCGACACCACGGACGACACCACCGCCGAGACCGAACCTATCGGCGTGGCCGATATTGCCGACCACACCTGAGCCGCCGCCAACACCGGCGCCAACCCCAATACCTGTCCCCGTTCCCTCCCCTGTTCCAACACCGCCGCCAACATCGGATTCGGCGTCAACGCCTGAGTCAACACCAACACCTACACCCTCCCCTGAGCCAACGCCAACACCCACGCCGCCGCCAACACCCCCGGGCGCAACCGCTATAAATCCGCTCACAGGACGCCCCATGCGTGAAGAACTTGTAGGAGTCCGTCCGCTCGCAATCTCGCTCGGCAACGCCCCTGCAAACTCAACATTACCCATAAACGGTGTTTCAAATGCCGACATTATCTATGAAGTCCCCATGGAGGGACAAGTTACCAGAATGGTTGGAATCTTCACAGACTATAATAACTTGCAGACCACGGGAAGTATCCGAAGTGCGAGATACTACATTGCAAGTATCGCTGAGAGCCATGATGCCATATTTGTCAGTGCGGGGCAGAGCTTTTTGGCACGTGACTTTATACCGGCTCGAGGAATAGATTGGATTAGTGCTGTGGGCGGGAATTCGGCTCACAGGCAGATGTTCGACAGAAATCAGAACAGAATCCCCGGACGCACGGTTTTGGATTATCACAGCGTTGTGACAGATGGTGAACGTATTAGCGCTCAGTTGCCTACATTCGATTTTAGATTGAGACATGGCGCAGGCTTTAATGCCGGGCTGAATTTCTCAGATAATGCCACTCCGGAAGGCGAGACTGCAAACAGTGTTACTGTGAGATTCTCTTCGTTTAAGAGCTCTATGTTTACATTTGATGCAAACAGGGGTGTCTACCATATGATACAGGGACATGGTGATACATTCTCCTATTTTGTTGATGCAAACGACAATACATGGGTCGAGTTTGCAAACCTGCTGCTACTATATACAAGAGTTGCGGCATCACCCTCCGACGCAGGTTCTGCGGCAGAAGCGAACGCATTGCGTGAAGTCGATGTGCTGACAGGCGTTGCCGGCGGAACAGGGTACTTCGTCAACGGAGGAAGCATCATTCCGATTCGTTGGTCGAGAGATGGGCACACAGCGCCGTTTGTATACACTCACGAGGACGGCAGACCACTTTATTTGGGGAGAGGTATGACATATGTTGCGTTCGTGCCTGACAATGAAGATGTTGGAAGTGTAACTGTCGGGTGAGGTAGTGCCGATAGCAATTAATAACTAAAATGTTTGCATTTTTTTGTTATCTTTGTTAAAATAACAATTAATACGAATTTGTTTATATTGTGTCAATCAAGACACTGCTTTTTCTTAGTGGGGCACTCATATGACAGTAACAAAAAACAATTCGGAGCATGATAAGAAAACTTCAAAATACCGCTCTATACTGACAAGGGCACCGATTATTGCGGTGGTGAGCATTTTGCTTGCCGGCGCAATCTTATGTGCTATCAGTTTTGTCGCATATAGTAATTTCGCAATTGAATCATACTCAAACCAAGCTGCCGGAATTGCAACGGGTATTGCCGGCTCGATTAATTACGAGCTTTTTTATCAGTCCGTTCACGGAGGTTCACCAGACGAGTACTGGCTAGGACTGTATCGCCTGATAAACGTCATATACTCTCGCTTAGAAGAGACAGCATACATTTATATAGTTGTGCCATGTCGTGATGACATGTTTGCGTATTACGCATCAACAGCAATTGCCGGCGGATTTTTAGTGAGTGAGCCCGACCCCGGAGTTTTCGGTGTAAACACCGAGGAAGTCTTTCTCCATGGGAACATTGTAACGACAGGCATCTCCGATGAAGGAGGCTGGGGTGCGCTCGTATCCGGACTTGCGCCGATTATGGACCCTGACGGCACGGTGATAGGACTGGTTGGAGTAGATTTTTTTGCAGGACCGATTATTGAGCGTGCGATATACTCAACTCTGAGGTTGAGCGTATTTATAATGATTTTATCGGTAGTTACCGGTGTGATTTTATCTGTCAATAACAGATATGCCATTGCTCAAAACATCAAAGCATTTGAGCGAACCCGTGAAAGCAATGCAAGAGCGGCACTGGTTCTTGAAGCAATGCCGATTGCGGCGTTTTTGACAAGACGTGTTCCAAGCGATAACGGTGAAGTTATTGAAATTTTGGAATGTAATGAAGCAATACGGACTTTGCTTGGCTTTAGGAGCAAAGATGAGACGAAAGCCCGGCTTATGGATTCTTTTCAGTTGCCTTCAGAGTACAAAAGCGTTGAAGATATGACAAAAGAGTACGCCTATACTGCCTATAGGGAAGGCTCGTCCAACTTCACAACAACAATGAAAAGTGTTAAAAATGAGCTTATACCCGTCAATTTCCTGTTGGTTCGAGTTAATTACAATGACGAGCCGGCACTTGCAATTTTTGTCAACGATTTAAGAAAAGAAAAGCGTGTGGAAGAGGCGGAGAAAAAAGCTCAGTTACTTCTCAGAGCACTCCCTGTGGCTTGTGTTTTGTTTGACAGCAAATTTAATATACTTGACTGTAACCGGGCAACTTTGGAATTATTTTTATCCTCGAAAGATAATGAAACGAGCTTATATTCGGAAGGTGATGAAGAAAAGGGGTTTGCAAGTTGTGACTTGAAGTGCAAAGGTTGCAAAAATTATGGAAATTCACATTGCAGGGCTCAAAATTACTTCGTAAACAACTACAGACACATATTTTCTGAGTACTCTCTGAGCGACAAAGAAATTGATGAACATATCTCAAAGCATTGCAACGCGGCACTGAGTGTCAATTTGGAGAATGAACTGTATGGGCTTGAGCAAGGGCTTGTCACTTTCTATGGTGAGCCAATTTACTGTGAGGTTACAATTGTGCCTGTCAAGCTTTCTGAGGATTTAGGTTTTGCCTGTTACATCAAGGATGTCAGTGCTGAAAGATTACGCATAGTAGCGGAAGAAGGAAGTAAGGCAAAGACACGCTTTTTGGCGCAAGTGAGTCACGAAATCCGAACCCCAATGAACTCCATCATGGGAGTAGCGGAAATTGAAATGCAAAAAAATATCCACACTGCCGATACGGAAGAGGCTTTTCTACGCATTTTCAACTCCTCAAAATCACTTCTTAGTCTTATAAACGAAATACTTGACTTGTCCAAAGTGGAGGCGGGAAAAATGGAGATAATGCCTGTCTCTTATGACACAGCCAGCCTAATTGCCGATGTCTCGCAATTAAACCTCATATATATGGGAAGTAAAAAGATAAACTTTAGTTTGGATATTGATGAAAGGATTCCCGTGCGCCTGATTGGCGACGATCTTCGCATCAGGCAAATTTTTAATAACTTGTTGTCCAATGCGTTTAAATACACAGCAGAGGGTGATATAACCCTCAAGATCCATATCTCAGAAACTTCGAGTGATGACGTTATAAATCTTATGACCACTGTCACAGATACAGGGCAGGGTATGAGCTCCGGGCAGCTCGGCGAACTGTTTAACTCCGATTATACGAGATTCAGTGAAGAGAAGAACCGCACAGTGGAGGGGCATGGGCTTGGGCTGAATATCACCCATTCGCTTGTGGAGCTGATGGGCGGTGAAATACAGGTAGAGAGCGAGCTAAATAAAGGAACCACAGTTACTGTAAATATACCGCAAATCGTAAACAGCAAGCAAACTCTCGGCAGGGAAGTAACAGAGAGCTTGGCTAATTTTGACAACTTTGGGTTATATGCAGAAAGTGCGCCTGAGTTTGAGCATGAGCCTATGCCGTATGGCAAAGTGCTGGTTGTGGACGATGTAGAATCAAACCTATATGTCGCCAAAGGTTTTCTCAGACCATACAGGCTCGCTGTCGAAACCGCTCAAAACGGTAGCGAAGCAATATCGCTAATCGAAAGCGGCAAGGAGTATGATATTGTATTTATGGATCACATGTTGCCGGGAATGGATGGTGTAGAAGTTACGAAAATCTTGCGAAGCAGCGGATATACTCACCCGATTGTCGCCCTTACGGCAAACGCCGCAGGAGGGATCTCGCAGCTGTTTCTCGACAATGGATTTTCTGATTTTATTTCAAAACCAATTAATCCGAGAAAGTTAGACACATGTTTAAGAACCTTTATATTCGAGAAGCAGAGCACTGAAGTTATTGAGCATGCAAGGGCAAAGTTCCCTAAGCAAAAGAGCGAAAATGGCAAAAAAGACATATCAGAGCAGCTCAAAAATTCATTTATGATTGATGCAGAAAGAAGCATTGAAGTTTTGGAATCTGTTCTGCGAAGTGTTGAAAACCTTGATGAGGGATTATTAAAACTCTATGTAATTCAAACCCATGCAATAAAAAGTGCGCTTGCCAATATTCACAAGTCGAATCTCTCGGAAAAAGCAGGAATACTGGAGGATGCAGGGAGAACCCGTGATATAGCGACAATACAGAATCAAACACCCGAGTTTCTCGTTGAGCTTCAAGAGGTCGTTAAATTGCTCTCTCTGCGAAAGAAAGACGAAAGCGTTAAATCCGTTGAAGATTATACAGCTACAGGAAACTTATTGCTCGAAATTTCTGAGGCGTGCGAAGCTTATGACACGCAAAAGGAACAAGAACTAATTAAAACACTGAAAAAAATGCCGCTGACAACCGAAACATCACGTGTTGTTGAACAGATAGAAAAGCATTTACTTTTCAGTGATGATGAAGAGGCGGCGGAGCTTGCAAAACAGGCAGCTAACGATATTCTAAATAAGGCACAGGAAAAAGCAAAATGAAAAAGACGATATTTGTTGTAGATGATAGCATCAGTAACTTAACTACAATTTCAGAGGTTTTAAGCCCATACTACGCAGTGAGGACAATTCCCTCCGGGACAAAGGCAATTGAACGTTTGGAGAAGATGATCCCTGATATTGTTCTGCTGGATATTGAAATGCCGGAGATAGACGGGTTTGATGTGTTCCGCCATTTAAGAAATGATGAGCGGCTAAAAGAGATTCCCGTTATTTTCTTAACGGCAAAAAAAGATCACGAGACAGAGAGTAAAGCGCTTGAAATGGGAGTTGTTGACTTTATAAGCAAGCCTTTTAATCCCGCTGTGTTGCTCAACAGAGTAAAACATCACATCGGCATAGCAGAACTAGTGCGGGAGAGGACGGCTCAGCTTTACAATGCAAACCGTGACGTGGTTTTTGTACTTGCGGACGTGGTGGAAAATAGGGATGAACTGACAGGGGACCACTTGGGGCGCACGAGTTATATTGTTAAGATTTTGCTGAAGCGGATGTTGGAAAAAAGTGTCTATGAGGAGCAAATTTCAGGTTGGGACTTTGATTTGATGTCGGAGTGTTCGCTACTGCACGATGTCGGCAAAATAAAGGTTGCCGACACCATTTTAAAAAAGCCGGGGAAGCTTACAAGCGAGGAATATGACATCATGAAAAGCCATGCGGTTTACGGTGAGAATATCATAGAGACTATTATTGCTCGCAGCGGTGGAAATGTGTTTTTACACAACGCTAAACTTTTTGCCGTATCTCACCATGAGCATTGGGACGGAAAAGGCTATCCCTATGGTCTGTCGGGAGAGGACATTCCGCTTCAAGGGCGGATTATGGCAATCGCAGATGTTTTTGATGCGCTGATGTCAAAGCGCATATATAAAGAAGAGTTTCCCGCCGAGCAAGCGCTCGAAATCATCGCTTCCGAAAAAGGCAAACATTTCGATCCAAAAATCGTTGAAGCATTCTTCGACGTCAAAGAGGAAATTTGCAGAGAGTTGTACGATATTGTTTTGTAGGGGCGAATGGCATGGATAAAGAGGCTGTTGCGTTTTGATTTTTGCAACAGCCTCTTTCGGGTGCTCGCCCATTACGGGGCAGCGGGGATGAATATCCAGTTTATTGGCGTTTTCAGTTTTTCTGTTGTGTCTACCTCTATTAGCGGAGAGCTTGTTCTTATGCGTAGGCGGTTTTGTAGGTTTAGCCAGTTTATTGTATATACGCCGTCTTGCCATTTGTCTGCATCGTTATAGGTGTAGACTTTTTGTGATGCGCCGAAAATCGGTGAGTTTCCTGCTATGAACGACAGTGCACTTGGGTCTAATCTCTTTGGATTTTCCGGGCTGTGCTCACGGTGGCGCAGGTTTATGGCTGTGTCGTGGCGTACATCAATGCGCCAACTTGGTATGTGTTCACCTGCTGAAACATGAAAGTTTACGGTTGTCGCAGGGTCTTGTGCCGGTCTATCGTCACTTGCGGGCAAGCTCGGCAACTCTATGAAATTTGTGCCGAATTGCGGGCGTATGACTCCGTAATCTAAGATAGAGGGTGCGCTAAAGGCAAGCGGTGGGTTAAATTTCCATAGGGCAACAAAATATATTACGTCGCGGTGTTCAATCGGTGCAACCAGAGGCGGCACGGTGAGTGAAAATGTGCCTTGCCAAGTATGCGTTGAAATAGGCTCACCCGCACTGTCGCTCTGAATCCAACCCATAAAGTCATAGTGACTGCCGGGCGGCGTTGCCGACTCTAAAGGTGCAGTGATTGTAGTGCCAATCTCTGCGACGTCAAAGGCATGGGGTGTGCCATCGACGTTCAGATATACAATGCTCACGTTTGGAGACTCTTTGAATCCTGCGTTTACTGTGGTGCGAGTCGTGCTAACACGCAGGTAGCGGTAACCTGTGCCGTCACCTTGGTCGTTGAACCTTGAGTCGTCTGTACCGTCGATATTCACATAGAGTGGCTCAAAGCCGGGTGCCGCAACTTCAAGCCTGTATGCACCGAGACTTCCTCCTTCAGGGTTAAAGACCGGGACCTTTACACTAAACCCACCCTCGGGTGTTGCGGGGATCCATGCGGACACAAAGTTTGTGGGATGTATCATTCTTACCGCTCCCGTAATCTTTTCGCTTGACTTATCCATCTGACCTGAGTTCATCTCATCATGCCACAGGAAACCTTCAACAGTATAGTCAGTTAGCGTGAATGTCGGCAGTGCTTGCACAGAGCGAAGCGCATTGCTTTCTATCTGTGGTGAGCGAAAATGTATGGAGGACACGATTTTCTGATCTCCGAGGAAGCTCTTGTCTGCACGGTTTTCCATTGGAAGATTATACAAAAACGGATGGTTGCCGACACCTGTAACACTTATGCGAACCATTGTGACATCTTTCCATGAAAAGTTTTTCAGTAACTCCTCTTCACTGAGCCAAGTTCCGTCGCTTGGGTTTTGCTCCATTGCATCACTCAGGTTTGTAGTAACGGTGTACTCAAAGACTGAAGAGTTGTTTGGCGGAGCCTCAAGAGTTCCGGCAGGTCCTGAGAGACTGAGTCCGGGGTGGGTTAGGTTGCCCCAGCCTGACTTTGGAACTTCCACATAGATCATGTAATCTGCTGATGAAACACCAAACGTAGATATATGCGAAGCGCGGACTGTGACACCAACACTCTCGTGGTTGTGGTATCTTGTGTCGTTATTTGGAGATTCGGTTAAGTTGTCGCCGCCTACTGTGCTTAGCCCAAATATGCCAACCTGTTGTGACGGCGCATTTATACGCACACGCAAGTCGCCGAGTTTATGGCTTGTATCCGGAAAGTGGTAAGGGGTTTCATGTGCCAAAGATGATGATGACGGCTGGTTTACTCTGTTGAACCTTATTGTGAGAGGGTTTGTGTTTTCGAGAACCAACGAGCTTGAACCGACAGGACCGACATTCCTGCGCACCATAGATGCAGGTGGTTCGTTTTGTCCTTTAAGACCACCTGAGATAAAGCGGTTGCCGTCGTTATCTGTCAAGCCTTCCGGGCTGTAGAACTTCACATCGCCCTTGCCTGTGAACCCGATATTTGCGACATCTACATAGTATTGCCCGCGTATCACAGGACGGCTACCTGTTGTATCCCATGGAATGAAGTCTGATGCACGAAGCTCAAACCTGAGAATGTCACCGCCTGTGAAGTTTGCTGCACCACCAAGGGAGTTTGTGCCGGGGAAGTTTTCAGTTGTATTTTGCAGAGCACCAGAGATGAAGCTCGCCTGAACTCCTCCTCTGAGACCTGACGGTCTGTAGTTCGCCAGATCAACTCTGAGCCATGTTCCCTCGGGGCTTGGTACAACGCTGATATCTCTCACTGCGCCCTCGCGTTCACTGTTGTTTCGCATGAGCTTCATTGTGCCGGGGACCAAGCTAAAGCCCGGCTCTACCGGAATGTACACAACAACATTTGTGAGTTCATCGTTTGTAGCTGTTCCTACCCAGCTTCTATGAGTTACGCCTGAGGAATAGATAGGTCTGATTGCAAAACCTCTTGGCAAGCTGTCTTCGCGTACAATTGACCCTATTCTCTCATCATGACCCTCCCTGTCAAATGCAGCGGATAGAATGTTTCTGACATCAACTTGCAGGGTCTGCCCCGGCCAAAATCCGGGATTATTTATAACAGTTGTCTGTTGACCTCCGCCTGTTGTTGGGTTATTAAAACCACCGGTTATCATGTTAATGTCGATTGCCGGGGGATTTTCGCCGACTCGTGATAATGTGTGATTGAGTCCGAGAGCTGAGACATAGAGGTCATTACCCCACGGAACGATGAACATCCCCGCATTTCCGTCAATATTTTGAACTGTTTCTCCGCGCTCCGAAACGGTCTTTACTGTACCGCTCACAGGAGCGAGCGTGTCTGTGACACCTATTTTCTCAAAGTCGATGCCGTTGTTGGCAGTTTTGTATCTATGGAGATTTATGTGAAGCTGTATCAGTGAAAAACGGTTTAGTGTTTCGTTTACTGTGATTTGAGTACCCCGTTCACGCTGCGGCACATCCGTTATGGTTATTCGGAGCTCGGTTATATAATCAGTGGGGTTAGCATAGCGAATTGTTTGTATCGAATGTGCAGGCATTATTTCAGTTATCTTCTCCCCGGTATTTAAGGTATAGAAAAAAGTGACGACTGACGTGTCAGGCAAATTTGAACCTTTGGCATACCCGCTGAGGCTTTTCAAAAACTCCTGAGAGGTATTTTCAGCGTTTAAGACAAACTCCACATCCGACAATGCCAAAAGTGTGCCGTTATTGACGTGACTTACCCCTATTGACTCCTGAGGTCTCTCCTGAGTCAAAAATGCCGCGATTATAGAATTCGAGGTATGCCTGCTCTCTTCGGGAAATACGTAGAAGTGAGTCGAGCGTGGTAAAATGGAAAAATCCGACTCATAAAAGCTGTTAAGCCATACCGACAGGTTTGACGAGTCCCCTCTTGTTGGTGAGACGGGAGTGAAGGGAGTAGATGAGCCATCGAGAAAGATAGTAAGACCAAAGCGTGATTCATGTCTCGGATGCATTTTTGCGCCTTTGAGGTCCTCTTTGTAGCTATAGTCAGCGAGCAGAGTAAAGTGTGGGTTATCTACGCTCCACAGAGGAGAACCATCGACATTGAGATTGTCTTGAATGTCGACGCCGTTAAAGTCAATGCGTGTGACGTAGCGAGTAGATGATAGCCCTGTGAACATCAGCATATCCGCCTGAGCGTCTGACCTCGTGAGAATATGAGTTTCAGGCCCACCCTCGCTAAAGTGAACGGTTATGTTGTTTTCCTCGTTTGTGACACCGGAGCGTAGTAAAATGCCTCTTACATTCACTGCAGGGTTAACAGTAAACCGTAGACTCACATCATTGAACACATGGTCTCTTGCGGAGTTCATGTCATTTATGCGAGGCCAAAAGTGTAAGAGATTATCTTTATCACCCTGCCAACCGTCATTAGCGGCTGTGGCAGGGGGAACCGTCATTGCACAGTCATAACGCAGGACTTCATGATAAAGCCGCAAGTCAAAATTCTGCGATCTGGTTGGTCTGTGTAGTCCATGTTGCTCTGAGTCGATTTGGACATCAAAATTTGCGGGGTGAATACTAGCCAAAGACCCGCCTGCAGTATCATGCCTGAGATATGTGCTTGAGAGTCTGAACACCCATGTTTGAGGTACCGCCAGTGTATTAACAACCGGCGCCCCCTGATTTTGGACATTTATCTCTACAGGAAGTATCTTTACGCTTCGAACGTAGCTATCGCCGACATCGAACCTGTATGACATAGCAGGTGCAGGTGAGCGTTTTATATCCCCGTTTTCAAGAGTGTATTCAAAGTGCGCTTCGCCATAGCGAGGGTTCATTGTGACACCTATCGGGCGCATTTCGGGCACAAACGGTCCGAGGCTTATAACCATGTCTTCGTAGATCACTTGTGGCATTTCGGCGCTATTTGTATAGCGTGTGGGGCGAAACTCCAGACTACTCCATCGACCTGATGAGGGAAAGCCGTCGCTTGTGCCCTGAACCCTAAAAGGTCTGCTACCTATGCTTTCGAGTACTGTACTAACCTGATTAAAAGCTTGCAAGTCGAAGTCTGCTACGCCAAAGCGACCAAATGTAACGGTGTAAGTCTGCGGCTCACCGTCTTTGTTAAGAAGCGGTTCACGCTGAAGTTCACCTGCCTGAAAAAATTCAACTAAAACAGGACGCTCTGAAGTGAATGAACGTGGATTTTGAATTATTTCATTGGTAACACCTCTGAATCGAGGATTGACAGATATGTTCGCTGTTGAGCCTGCGGTGTTTATACGCGGCGGACCCCACAATGCTTCCATGAACGCCCACGAACCAGTGCCGGGGTTGTTACTGGGTGTCAAAGCAGCTCCCCGCCAGTAGAGGTTGCCGTCTACTTCAATCAGTGTTGTTGAATCGGCGGCAATAGGTGTGACTCCGATTGTATCCAAATCTTCAGGCACAGGGACAAGTACGCGAAGCGTGTTGTCCTGAGTTGAGCGCATTGCTGCGGGTTTTATCAGATTGCGTGCTGTGAAAGTGTGAGTGCTCTCGCCCACTCCGGCAACGGGGGAAAATGTCGTTATAACGGCATGTGCATTTGCCGGCGAAAATGAATTTACACGAAGTGTGCTTATGGGGTGAACGGGTGCTGAAAACTCCCAAGTGCTGGTCTCGTGGAGAAATGGCTCGGCTGTATCTTTGTCC
This sequence comes from Oscillospiraceae bacterium, assembly GCA_009787625.1. GTDB lineage: Bacteria > Bacillota > Clostridia > Oscillospirales > Oscillospiraceae > WRMH01. The sequence continues at coordinate 38,429 of WQSX01000002.1, read as the reverse complement.
GGTGGAGACTCAAGTCCGCGGTATGAGTATGCGATCACCTCAAACGATGGAGGAATGGGTGTTTGTGAGAGTTCACGTGAGACACGATGAATGAACGAAATCGGTATTAGAGATTCGCCCGGAATGGAGCCGTCGTCAAATTTTATTATAACTTCTTTTAAGGATACTTCTGTAATTTTAAAAGGTGTATTGGTCTGAGGAGGGATAACGCTGAATTCAAAACCAAGAAAGTCAGGAAGAAGAAGTCTGACATAGCGGCCTTTGTCGTGCTGATGTTCAAGCGGAGTGTAGAAAAGCTCAACTTCAAACTGTCTGCCTTCACTTAAACCGAGGTCGAATATATCTATGCCGTTTATGTTTACGATGTGTGCACCCATGTCTGCATCGGGGTCGATGACTGTAACGAGCCTGAAAGCATGAGTTGCACGGTCATCGGGGCTGTTCCATGTATGCCCGTTCCTGAGAGACGCATCGTATCTTATCTGCCACTGCGCGGGACTTGATTCAAGGCTGTACCCGTTCGGAAGTTCATATGTAAGGTTCACATTTTGCCCAAGAATGCCATATTCCCATGTGGTGTCTGTGAAAAACACGCGAACTTGAACGTCGCTCAATTCGTCGAAATCTGAGCCTACATGCACAACTGCTGATGGCGCAATTATTTCAAGATGTGATACAGTCAAACTGCTCGCATTACCGGGGGTGGCGGTGTCGGGTGGTGTATTATCGGAAAAAATATCATCGGGAGAAGAATCATCATATGCTTGCGGAGTTTCATCATCAAGGGCTGCTTCGTCGTCTGAAAAAGCTTCGCTATCAGAGCTTGCAATTGGCTCGCCGCTTAAGTTTTCTTCATGCAAGTTATCAAAAGTCAATCCGGAGTCAATATCAAGCTCATTACCGAGCGTGTTGTTTTCGTCGTGCGAACCTAAAAACGCTGCCTCATCGGCAACGATTATCCCCTCATCGGACTCCCGCTCATGAGGGGGCTCGCCCTCACCCACGGCTCCCAGTGCAAAGGAAGTCAAGCCAACTATCATTGTGACAGCCAGCACAAGAGCAAAAACTCTCTTAACGCCTGTAGAATATCTAATCATCATATTTTCTCCAATCTTTGCAGTTACTCGATATACTTCTGAGCTCTCTTGCCCTTAACGTATCTGACAAGAACTGATTTAACTCAACATCTGATTTCCTGTTGCTTATTATATATTTTATCGTAGTCACTATTACGACCAGCGTAATTATGGTAATTGCAATGAGTACAATGGCTTGCCAAAGCAGTATATCCGGCAGAAGCCTTTGATCAGAGGCTGTTTGCAGATTTAAGGCTCCCTCATTTATAAGATGTGCCTCTGTGGCTTGTATTTCAAAATCCTCAATGAACTCCCAGACCCTGCCCTCATGCTCCAGAGTTACTGCGACTGTGTACTTTCCTTCGCTAAGCCCAATGCCCGCTTCATCTACGAGTGCCATGGGAAATACCGAGTTTGGCGCAAATTCAATTTCGATATCTTCTTTTGTCAAAGTTGGTTTGCGCTTTCCATAAGGGAACACATCTGCTCTTCCTGTGACATATCTTGTGATTCTAGGTAGCGGATTTCTTATCTCCACCACAACCGCTGCTCTGTGATTTACAAGCCGTGTGGAGATTTCGCCGAGAAGTAACTGAGGTTCTATTTCATCATATGAGATTTGAAGCCTGACAGGGAGTGCAAACGTGTATCTGCTGATTATTCCGCCTGTCTCCTCTGCTTCTGCAAGCTCCTTAGCTGTTATGCTTTTTATTGTGTGTATCACACCAAGTATAATGCCCTCAAACCCCTCATCGGGAATGGATATGTTAATAGACAGTTCCTTTGTCTCGCCGGGAGTGAGTGTTGTGAGTTCCCGCTCGGGGACAGCTATCTTCGCAAAATCCAAGACAAGTGTTTCATCGGGTGCGCCGGGTGCGCCGTAGTCTATAATTGCGTTTATGTTTGTTGTTGGGGTGAATGTCGTGGTCGATACGGTAACTTCTTCCGAAACAGTGTTAGTAATGCTTATGGCTATTGTTTGATTCATTCCGGGGGTCACGTGCAGGTCGAAAAATCCGATAGTTTCAGGGACTTGGTTTTCGGGATAAATGGGTGTCACTGCAAAACCTCCGCCGATTGCCGCTGCACTGACAGTGATCAAAGCGAAAGTGCTTAAAACGATAAGAAGTGCTGTAAGATAACTACAGAGCATTCTGAAATTTAATACTAATGATATTCGCATGGGTTTGTGCATCTTTGGCTACTCCTGTTTATGGTACGGTCTGTACGAAAATCCAATTTATTTGTGCTGTTGCACTGCCCACGTGGGCGGTGCTTCCGAGTACGTTTAAGACAGCCGGGATTTGCAGATTCCAAATGCCCACTCCACCTTGTGCAATAGGCGGAGTGTTTGCCCCTTGCACTCCGACTTGTGTCGGGTTGCCCTCACTGTCAAGTGCGCGCAGCACCTGTGGTGTGACTGTTGCACTGCTTTGGGTGTCCGGGTGGAGGCTTGTGATTGCAGTGGGGTTTAGGTTCATGGTGAAACCTTCGATTGTTTTTTCATTTAATGCGGCTGTCTGAGCAAAGGGTGTTATGCTCACTGAAACTGACCACGGCAAAGTTGATGTGACTCGCATATATGCAGGAGCGGCGGCATCATAACTTACGTTGAGAAAGTTGACTGACCGCTCTAAAAAGTCGTAATTTAATCCGTTTATACCACCGTCAGGATTTGGCTCTATCCCTTCATTAACATCGGGGGAGCTAAATGTCGCCTCTGCCTGTGAGCTATCACTGAGATGTGGCGGTTCTTGCGGTAAAGAGCTGTCGGCAAACACGCCGAGTGTTAATAGCTGAGTTGTTAAAATTATCGCAATTACTGTAAGAGGGTTCTTTATTTTGTGTTTCATCGTTAATCTCCACTCCTCTCTCCTGTTATTTAACTTACCTATTCTTGTTTACCCTAACTACTACCATAATTGCTGTACACAGTACGAGCACAAAACCCGCAGAGCCGACGACAATCCATAGTATAAGGCTTGAAAGTGATGATTCTTGACGCAGCAGATTTGGTGGGGCTTGTTGGTTTATAGCGTTTGAATTTACTTCGTTTGATGTGTTTCGTGAGATATGAAAATCTTGCTCAAAAATCCATACCGACCCACCAAACTCGACTGATATGTTTGCCACATAATCACCTGTCAAGATTCCGTAACCGGCGTTGTCGAGCATTGTCAGCGGATAGACCGAATTTGGGGCGAAATCAACTTCAAGGTCGGCAACGGTGAAAATCGGAGTGCTTGTTCCCTTAGGATAAATCTCTGCACCAACCATCGCACCAATGCAAAAGCGCGGCTGTGGATTTCTTATGTTTGCTTCGAGTGCTGCAACACCTGCAACCAGACTAAGTTCGATGTCGCCAAGCTGAAAATCCGAAATTATCGTGTTTGCCCTGTCAACAAACAGTCTTACAGGAATAACCTGCGCAAATCTGTTGACAAACTGCCCTGCCTGCGCCATTTCCTCTTCGGAAACTGTTAGAAGTACATGGATTGCGCCGAAGACAACGCCCTCAAATCCATCGCTTGGTATATGTAAGGCTATCGGCACCACTGCCGTTGCACCTGACGGAATTGTTATGGTGGACTCAACTTTTAGCTCTGCGATGTCCGCAAATGAGGTGTCAAGTGTCTCGTCAAGGGTTCCTGATTGTGAAAAGTCAATGACTCCGCTCCTGCTTGTGCCCGGTGTGAGCAGTGACACTTCCACTGTGATAAAATCACTGCTTGGGTTTGATACAAGCACCTCTATCTCTTGAGTTTGCCCTGCCATTACATCTAAGTTAAATGAGCCCAGAGACTCCGGACTTTGGTTTTCAGGGAGCACGGGAGCTACAGAAAATGAGTCGGAAGCTGCTAAAGTTAGGGGGGCGGCGAGCGCATATAGCAGTGCAATCGCTATAATTGTTGCGAGTGATTTGATTGCTTTGTGCATGTTGCCACCCCTCCGTTGTTCTTACCCCTGCCCTCTGTTACCCTTCTTATTCGCGAATTGAATCTAAAACGAATGTCCAGTCTAAGATTGTCTGTGCTTCGCCTGCGACTGTTACAGATGCAGCGGGTGCAAAGAGCTGAGCGTTGAAATTAGCTCCAAATACACCGAGGTCGCCCGCGGTTGTGTTGTCGAGAATGGTATCGGTATACCCTGCAAATGTGAACCCGCCTGTGATGTGACCTGCTGTGTCCGGCAAGAGCGGTGTGTGTGAGCTCACCGTTACGGGCTTGGTGTTTTGTGTCGCCCACTGCTTGTCAAGCTGCAGAGACAGCCTGTAGTCTTTAAGGGTTTCCTGACCACGGATTGATTCATCATTGATTGCAGCCTGTGTGTATCGAAATCCACTTGCTATCGGCGTTAACTGCACTTTCCACTCGCCGCTACGCATTCCGACGACTAAAACACCCGTGCCACCTGTTATCGCATTTTCATCATCGGGGTCTTGCCCTGCGACAGGCACGCCAATCAGTGAGTCGTAGACTTCATTTGCAATTGAAATCTCGTGTTGACCAAAGGGGAGCGACATTCCCGAGAGCTGATCCATCCACTCAGGCAAACGCTCGTCGTCCAACTCTCCGTCGTCAGGGTCATACACACCATCGTCAATGCCGTCAAACGAAATAAACTTGATGTCTGCATGACCTTTTGCGTTGGTTGCATATGCGGCAGTGCCGATTGATACGAGCAATGCCAGCAAGACCACTATTGCTAGGTATTTCTTCATGATATATTTCCTTTCTTTTTGCCCTTCCTACCTTATGGAAGCAGGCTGTTTTTATTCGTAAAACCATGTAGTGTAATTAGGCAATTTTGCACTTCGCCACTAATGATGTTACTACACTACCTTTTGTGCGGTGGCAGGTGCATCTTGCGAGGCGCTCCAGCTGAGTTCATCGTCTGTGTCGTCTTCGTCTTTATCACGACGAGTTGCGAGTATTGCAGCGACAGTGCCTATTACGAAGATGACAATATGGAAAATTGTCAGAGAGTCTACCCATACCATAAGTGCAGTGATGTCTTGGAAAACTATGAAAAGCATAACGCCAACAACACCTGAGACACTTCCGATTATGAGCCAGAGGGATTTACGTGAAGTGAGTGAAGCATTGCCCTCTTGTGTGCTATCTGCTTGGATGATATATTCCTGCCCATTGTCTTGGTGCTTTTTGCTATCTGCGATAGTCCGCTTGAGTAGAGCGAGCATGGCAAGAGTTATTCCGAGTGCCGCAAGTATCAGGTTTAGAAGAGCCCAAGTTGGAGTGCCGTTTGTGGAAAACAGGGGAACCCCTCCAAATAGTGGGGTGTCACCGTTTGCAACTTCAAGCGTTCCGCTCGGATCATCCATATCATCAACCGTGAGGTATTCATCTTCATCTTCGGCAGGTTCGCTTTGCCTTGCGATATCGGGTTCGCTCTCGCCGGGCTCATCAAAAGTTGTGAGTTCACTATCCGACTCGTCTGTCTCGGGAGGAGCCGGAACCGCTGCTGTGGCAGCAGGTGGCACAGCAGCTGCGGGAGCCACAGGTGCGGGAGCAGCGGGCACAGGCGGTGCCGGCGTAGGAGGTGCCGGGGTTGAGGGAGAGGTTGAACCCGGTAAAAATGGCGTGGGTGTCGGCGTCGGAGCTGCCGGTGTAGGGATTGATGGGGATGCAGGTCTCGGTGTTGGTGAGACTTGGGGCCGCGGTGTTGGGCTCGGCGACGGCGTCGGACTCGGCGGCGTTGAGCTTACTACTTCACGCTCTAAGCCCCACTGTGCATAAAGCCACATATGTTTTGTGATGGGAAGAACTGAAATTTCAGTGTGTGTAAAGCTGTCTCCCGTGCCGTTTCTTTCGGTATTCCAACCGATGAAACGATAGAAATGTCCTGACGGTGCATCAGGCGGAGAAAACTGAGCATGTGTTGGTGTTCTTTCACTCAATCTTGCGCCGTCTTTGATGTAACGGAGTTCCAGTTGCTCAGGCGCGTTAGGAGCGCTACCCGGCATTACGTTGTTTGCGAAGAACTGAATAATCCATTCATTAGGATTTACAAATGTAATTTCACCCGAGCCACGGCTAAAGGCGGTAAATGCAGATGCAATGTGTCCAAAAGGGAGCACAAAGAGCATTAAGATGGCTATTATTGAAATCAGTGATACTTTTTTTGCTTTCATTTTGATGATTATTCCTTTCCTTCGCTTTTCTCAAAAGACAAGAGTCTACAGTAGCTCTCATGCCTTGCAACTGAGTGACATTGAGAAGAGTTAGCATTATAAATATAGAAAAAATGTTTATTAAAGGTGCATAAAATGAGAAAAACAACTAGAAGCAGATGAAAATGTTGTCATGCACAACATATACCACATAAAAATAATGTTGTCAACATGTTTATTGCACTAAAAGTGTATAATTTGTAAACTTCACATTATTGCCAAAATGTGTAACATATAATAGGCAAATAAGAAATAAATGGGTACAAAAAATCCACAAATGCGACAAAAAGCGCATTTGTGGAATGAATTTGTAGTAGTTGGTAGAGGGTGGCTTGGTTGTTTTTGGATGCGTTCTGAGATGTCGGAAACGAGTTACTTCAAGTTAAAAGCTTTGTCTATTTCTTTTATTTGTTCGTCAGAGATATGTGTCAGGTCGCAAATATCTAAGGCTAGCACTATTGAGTGTGCTGTTGCTTCCATTACTTCGAGCCTATCAAATGCGTGTAGTAGGGAGTTTCCTGTTGCCAGAATTTGGTTGTTTTCGCATATCAGAACGGGCGTTCTGTCACTGAGCAGGCTTGATACTTTATCGGCTTCCAGGTATAGGGAGCTGTATGAGATTTTTTTTGTCTCCCTCAGAAGTATGTAACTTTCGGGGATTGTGCGCGGGTCGAACGTTATATCCGTTACTGCAAAAGCCATGGCGTAGGGTGGGTTCGCACTCAGTACTGAATTTATCTCGCTATGCTGATTGTAAATTGTTTGGTGTAATTTAACCGAGCGGGAAGGCACTTTGCCGCTCTCTTTCATGCCGTGCTTTATAAGCACTAAGTCGGATTCATCCATGTAGGCTCTGTCTACGCCATATGGGGTTATGAGGAAAGAGCCGTCAGAGAGGCGCATGGAATATGTGCCCTGCGTACTGCCGAACAGTTTTTGGCGATATGAGCGGCGAATCAGGTTGGTCATATCTCTGCGAGCGGCACACTCTTCTGAGGTGTGCTTGTTCGGCATGAAATCATCCATTAAGTGGTGGTCTCTTGTAGAGCTCAGGTTTACTTCGGATTCTTCCAAAGACTTTGCCGAGCCGAGCTTGCGTGCGTTTATCTCAAGTTTTGCCAGAGATTCCAAGGTTTCAAACTTTTTGTATGCGTCAAAGAGGCTGTCTGCACCGATTACAACGCCGTGATTTTCCATGACAACAACGTTAAATCCACGCTCAAACTCTTTAGAAATATTGTCTCCAAGTTTCTTTGAGCCGGGCACGGCATAATCAGCCATGGTTATTGAGTCGAGAGTTCGCCGCGCATTTGCGACAAGGTTGATGTCGGGCAGCACTCTCGCAGTAGAAAACGCAACCAACCCCGGCGGATGGGCGTGGAGCACAGCGCGAATGTCGGGGCGCCGCTCGTAGACAGATGAGTGAATCGGAAGCTCAACAGAGGGTTTGTTAGCCCCAACCACAGACTTGTCCGCTGCCTTTACGCAACAGATGTCGCCACGGGTGAGTGTACCTTTGTCAATCCCAGATGGGGTTATCCAAATGTCTCCATTTTCGTCTAAAATAGAGAGATTTCCACCCGATGTGGTAGTGAGTCCGTTTTGGTAAATCCTATCCATGATCAAAACAAGCTGGTCAGCAGGATGCAAGAGTTCAAATTTCATGTCTTTGCTCCTTATTTTTGGTTTTATCCATTGTATGAGGTTTTGTGTATATTCTAACACGAGTTGTGAGTGTTGTCTATCATGTAGTGTGTTTTGAACCATAAAACACGAAAAATTTGACCTCAGAGTTTTATAGCGTTATAATTGGCTTGCTATTATCGACGAAAACGCAAAATAAGCGCAAAAGAATACCGAGGGGGTGCAGAATGGCTGATGCTACTAAGAGGCAAGGTAAATTAAAGAGGTTCCTTGGTGAGTTTAAGACATTTGCCATAAAAGGCAACATGATGGACATGGCTGTTGGCATGATTGTTGGCGGTGCATTTACTGCGCTTGTTATTTCAATAGTGAACCACATTGCGACCCCTCTGATGAGCGTTTTGATTGGGATTGACTTTTCCGAGTGGACGATTTTACTTCCTCAGTTATACGGTTCAGGCGGACCTAACTACTTGGAAATCGGGCTTTTCCTCAATAGTATCATAAGCTTTATAGTTGTAGCTTTTGTTGTGTTCCTCTTTGTCAAGGCAATAAACAAGTTTCACAAAAAAGCAGAAGAAAAGCCGGTTCCCGCCAAGCCGACAAAGGAAGAGGAATTACTAACAGAGATACGTGATATTTTGAAATCCATAAGACAAGGGGACGGTTCATCTGTCTTGTGACGACTTATTCATGCGCAAAAATCACTGCACACAGATTATCCAAAAAATTGACTCAGCCATTTTTGCGTGATAGAATGGCATAAAATACCCTATTGTTAGCACTGATTAAAACTAAGAATTAGAGAGGTTTTGTAAGTGAGCAGGAAAAAACTTATTATCATAATATCCCTTTTATTCACAATAAGCTTTACCTTATTTGCCTGTGCCGAAAACACAGCAGAGCAGAGCGGAAGTGAGTCTGAAAGTGGGGTTGTGACAAACTCCGCTGGGGCAGTGGGTGATGCAAACACTACTGCCGATGGTGTAAGCTATACTTCGATTCAAGAAGTACTTGAGAACCCGGGCCACTTTGTCGAGAACAATCTGAATATAACCATTGCAGCCCTCGTGTCCGGTGTTGAATCTCAGTTTTTCTATATCGAAGATGAGAGTGGAACGGTTGAGTTGATGATTGATTACCGCGGGAATCAAGCAATGCCACAGTCCGGCGATGAGGTCGTTGTGGAAGGACAATTGGTGCAAAATTGTTGTAATCCGAGCTTATTCATGCTTCGAGTTACACAATTTGAAATAAGGAAGTGAGATAAATGCAAATGCTATCCCTTGTGGCAAAAAACTTGCTACGGAGCAAGAGCCGATTTGTATTCACGTTGTTAGGTATAACTATCGGTATGGCATCGTTTGTCGCACTTTTGTCTATCGGAGATAATTTACGTGCCGAAGTCACGAGCCAGGCGGATGCCTTCGGGGCAAACTTAATTGTCATGTCAAGGGTTGATTGCCCTTTTATAAACCTCTCGGTGCTCACGGGTGATATTTTGCCCGAATCAATACCTCGTGATATTGTGAGGGAAATCGCCGCAATTGACGGCATTACAGCTGCAATTCCATATTTGACAATGGGTGTATCCGTTGCTGACACACCCCTGACTCTCGTGGGAATTTTGCCCTATGAAATGAATGAGCATAGGGAATGGACTGTTAGTTCAGGCACTTATTTTACAGAAGAGACTGAGCGCTCCGTAGTGGTGGGCTATCTCACAGCACAGCGGTTTGACTTAGAAGTTGGCGAGCCGCTGACATTTCGAGGGCTGGATTTTCCCATTGTCGCCATATTAGAGCCAACGGGCAGCAACGACGACATTTCTGTCTTTATGCCTCTTGATATAGCGCAAGAGACATTCGGGACGGGTGATTATGTATCATTTATCGCCGTCACTATTGAAGATGTCATAAATGCCGAGCGGTACATTGCTTCAATAATGGATATCGCAAACCTTTCAGTATCAACAAATGAGGAGCTTTTGAGTTCTGTACTGCTCATTTTGGGTTCATTGAATGTAACTCTGCAAGTAATCGCAACGGTTGCTTTGATTGCCGCCGCGTTCGGAATAATCAACACAATGATGACCGCAATTCATGAAAGGCGGCGTGAAATCGGAATCTTGCGTGCCATGGGCAGTAAGAGCGGCACGATATTTAAAATATTTATAGCTGAATCATGCTTATATGGTCTCTTGGGTGGAGCATTTGGCTTTGTGGTCGGGTTCGTGGTTTCACGAGTTGCCGCCCCGCTGATCGAGCAAAACGAGTTTGTTTCGGTTTTAGGAAGTCCCGATACCGCTGTGGCTTTCTCCGCTCCGCTGTTGCTTACGGTATTGGGTTTGTCCGTATTGATTTCAGGTGTATCGGGTCTATACCCAGCATGGAGAGCCTCAAAGCTAACTCCAATGGAAGCTATAAGAAACGTCTAAGTGGTCTAGTGGTCTGTAAAGCCTAAAAATTCACCATCCTTGCGGCATCTTTTTGCGTCTGCCGTCGGCAAAAAAACTTGAAAGGCGAATTGCATTCCTGCGTTTTTTCTTCTAGTCAGTCACAAAAATCTACCACAATTATGGTAAACTTTTAGACTTTACAGACCACCGGGCGGCTTGGCAAAGGGGGTGGCTCAGATTATTCAAACAGAGAATTTGGAAAAAGTATATGGAAACAAAGCAAAGACTCACGCGCTCAGGGGCGTGAGTTTAGAGATTCCTAAAGGTTCATTTTGTTGCATTGTCGGCCCGTCGGGGCATGGGAAAAGCACGTTATTACAACTTATCGGCGGCTTGGACAAACCAACAAGCGGGCGTGTTATCATCGACGGCACTGATATTTCAAGCCTTAGCGATAGTAAGATTTCTGAGCTGAGAGGCGAGAAGATTGGGTTTGTTTTTCAGTTTTTTAATTTACTTGAAAACTTAACAGCGGCGGAAAACATTCAAACAGCGATGATGTTCTCGAAGATAAGCAAGGGAAACATAAGAGAACGAGCCGTGGAGCTGATGGAAACTGTCGGACTTTCCGATAAAATAAACTCGAAGCCGTCCGAGCTTTCAGGTGGGCAGCTACAGAGAGTTGCAATTGCCAGAGCGCTGGCAAATGACCCCGCAATCCTGCTGATGGACGAGCCAACAGGGAACTTGGATTCTCAGTCGGAGAAAGATGTCCTAGAGCTTGTTTCGGGAATTCATAAAACGGGAAAAACAGTAGTTTTCGTGACGCATTCAAACGATATCGCCAAGCAAGCGGATTTGCTGTTTGAGATACGAGATGGGCTTTTGGTGTGAGGGGAGTCACTATTATGAGACAGTTAGTTTCAATTTTAAAAATCGATAAACCACAAAATGTCATTTAAGGTGATAAACAATGATTTTCTCAAAAAAGAAGATGGGTAGGGGCTTGTCATCACTCCGCCGGAATTAATATAATGCATAAAAGATAAGCAATCCAACTTGGCACAAGTAGGATAAACAGTAGTCGGATTATAATTGGGTCGATATTGAAATATTCGGCAATACCACCACAAACTCCCGCAAGCCACCGGTTACTGCGCGAACGATACAGACGTCTGGCATTCATAATTCATAGCACTCCTTTCATATTTAAATAGTCACCCAAAGGAAATGGCGAGGTATCTCTCTACCGTAGGCAAAACTCGAATCTTTGGATTAGTCCCGGCGAACAACAGTTCTTTCGCTTTCAATTTAGATAATAACTAGAGCAGTGCATAAATGTCAAGTAAAAAACTGTAAAATATTTAGCAAATTTTAAAACTAATACTTGCACTGAGCGCAAAAAAGACTTATAATAGCAACTGTTATGTTTGAGCTCATTTCGCAAATCATCGGGCATGGCACAAAAGAGTTGAATATTACCTTGCCGCTCAGCTCAGAGGCGGCACTTGGTGCGTACTATGATTATCTCGCGCAGCGCAGCAAGCTATTTAACCTTACTGCCATAACCGAACCGGAGGATGTTGCGAGGCTGCACTTCCTTGATTCAATTGCACTTCTCGGAGCGATTTCGCTTGAAAACGAGAGGGTTATTGATGTTGGCTGTGGTGCGGGCTTCCCCGGACTTGTTCTCAAAATCGTCCGCCCCGGCATAGACCTGACTCTTTTAGATGCTACGGGTAAAAAAATTAAGTTTTTGTCCGAAATATCAGAAATTCTTCAGGTTGATGTAAACTGTATACATGCTCGCGCGGAAGAAGTTTCAAGAGAGCGCGACAAACGAGAGGTATTTGATGTTGCGGTTTCACGCGCCGTTGCAGAGCTTAGAGTGCTTTCTGAGCTTTGTCTGCCGTTTGTAAAAGTCGGCGGGTTAATGGTTGCGATGAAGAGCGTAAATTCTGACGAAGAAATCAAAAATGCAGAACCTGCAATGACCACACTGGGCGCAAAACTAGAAAGCATATATGATTACAAAATTCCCGAAACAGACATAGCCCACCGAGCAGTGTTAATTCGCAAAACAAGCAAAACACCCGACACCTACCCAAGAAGATTTGCAAGGATACAGAATTTTCCGTTGTGATGGAAACGAAGCAAAAAGGAGAGTCAACACGTGTCTGTCAGATACGCAAAGCTCGAAGATTTAAAAGAAACTGCAAAAATAAACGTCGAAGGTTGGCGAGCGTCATACAAAGGTATAATCATTGATGATTACTTAAATTCGCTCAACTATGAAGCTGTGCTGAAAAGAGCAGAGGCCAGATTTGGAAATGGTCTGTTCTTTGTCTATGAAAATAAAGTCGGAGAAATCCTCGGTTTTTGCTGGTGTGGCGAAAGAAAAGATGTTGCTGATGAGGGGTTCGGTGAATATGACTGCGAATTGTACGCCATATATGTGCGACCTGACCGCATAAGACAAGGCATCGGCAAGGAGTTGTTTCACTTTGCAACTAAAGAACTTAAAGCAAATGGGAAAAGTAAAATGATTTTGTGGTGCTTAGAGGAAAATACGCCCTCGATTAAATTTTACAAAAGAATGGGCGGAATATTGCTTGGAACAAAAGCGCATACAATAGGCAGCAAACTATACAATGAGTCGGGCTTTGGGTATGAGCTTAGCCAATGCTCTGCGGATATAGTAACTATAAAGCAAAAGGGGCGAAGTTTAGTGGATAGACCCGTAAAACCCTATGAAGAAGTCAAGGCGATGCTCGGCGGAGCAAGCTCTGCATGGGAAAAATTGACAGGGCAGATTCGTTATCATTACATGCTGGACGAAAAGTGGGACGAGGGCAAACCAACCCACAAGCATTACAACAACTTATATTTTCGGCGAAGTGGAAAAGCGATGATAACTCTTTGTCTTCGTGAAGGACACTTCCTCGCGGGTGTCGTGCTTGGTAAAGATGAACGAGCAAAATTTGAGCTTGAGCGAGATTCGTTCAGTGAAGCGATTTGCAAAGAATATGACGATGCTGAAATTCTTCACGACGGAAAATGGCTCGGATTCGACATATCTGATGATTCGCTGATAGATGATGTTTTTCGCCTACTTCAACTCAAGCGCAAGCCCAACCGAAAAATCGTGCCTGAAAACCAAGAGAAATGTGGCCGCCTAGATATTGGTTTATCTCACGAGGAAATCACGGAGCGGCTTGTCGGATAGACGCCATTACACCATGTAGTAAATAATGTTTCACGTGAAACATTATGCTGTATAAAAACAGTTTAAAAGCCATGGCAACAAATCACCCGACCCTGCGGGGCACCCTCTTTTCTAAAGAGGGCGGGGGTTAGAAGTGAGCAATCTTTGCCCTCTTTAGAAAAGAGGGTGCCGCCCGCAGGCGGCGGGTGATTTGAGAGCTGAGAACATCAATTAGTATAGATACTTGAATATTCGCAAGATCTTTTTGAGTTTCGAATTCAACTAACAGGCTATATAACCAAGGAGACACAACATGATATTAACAACAAAGCGACTCACACTACGTCCATTAACAGTGGACGACTTTGAAGCTGTGCATTCTTGGGGCTCAAACCCTGATAATGTGCGTTATATGTCGTTTGGACCGAATGCGGAAAGTGAAACCAGAGCGTTTTTGGAGATGTCGGCAAACAGAAAAGTAGGAAGGGATTTTGCCGTCTGCCTGAGAGAATCGGGCAAAGTCATAGGAAGTGGTGGAGTTTATCCGGATAAGGAAAATGATACAGGAGTGTTGGGTTGGATATTACATATGGACTACTGGAAGCAGGGATATGGCACGGAATTTGCCGCAGAGCTTATTAGATACGGCTTTGAAGATTTAAAGCTTCGCAGATTAACCGCGCCGTGCGCTGCCGTCAACTACGGCTCCTGTCGTGTGATGGAAAGAAACGGAATGCGCCGAGAAGCCACGCATGTCAAAGCGTTCTGGGCGAGGGTTGATAAAAAATGGATTGATGAGGCGGTATATGCAATACTTGCGGATGAGTATTTTGAAAGAGTGGTGTAGGTGGGATGGCGTCTGAAGATTATGGTAATTATTTTGAACTTGATTATTATGCAGGAAATTGTGAAAACCTAGGCAACAAAACACCCGGCCCTGCGGGGCCACCCTCTTTACTAAAGAGGGCAGGGGTTTAAAAAGAGTCATTTTTGCCCTCTTTAGAAAAGAGGGTGCCGCCCGCAGGTGCCGGGTGTTTTGATAAGCGGAAAATATCCAATATTTGCAACACCTTTTTGAGTATCGCAAACGATTATTATCTTTCTTGTAAAAACCATTAATAGCCGCCCATGAACTAAACCCGAAACATTGCGAAAAATGTTTCACGTGAAACAATATGTTGTATGTGTCTTTACTTACAACTATCAAAGAAACATGAGGTGCAAAGCGTGAGCCTTAACCACGAGTATCAAATCGATATAGATGAAATACTATCACACAGGTATGACCTAGGTGCCGATTACTGGACAACCCCCGATAATCGATTGATTAAGGGAAGCCCGTTTTCTGCATATGACTGTGCGCTAATGCTTTTGGAATTGGGAATTAGCCCGTCTGACCCGATACTAATTGTGGTAGCTGATCTGTTTTTCGATGCTTGGAAAGAAGACGGTCGTTTTAAATTATATCCGACGGGCGGCATTTTGCCCTGTCACACAGCAAGAGCCGCATATCTATTGTGCAACTTAGGTTATCAATCAGATGAAAGAGTGCAAAAAACATTCAGATACTTTTTAGACACCACATATTTAGATGGCGGCTGGCGTTGCAATAAGTTTTCATTCGGAAGAGGTCCGGAAACGGAATATTCAAACCCCTTCCCAACACTTAATATTCTCTGCTCTTTTCGCTTTAGCAAATACCTAAATAATGAACCTATTTTAGATGCTGCGGTGGAGTTTTTGCTAAAGCACTGGGAAATCAAAAGGCCTATAGGACCTTGTCAATATGGCATGGGGAGCCGGTTTTATAGGGTCGGATATCCATTTGAGGATTACAACATATTTTCCTATGTTTATGTGCTGTCGTTTTATGATAAAGCAAAACGAGATAAGCGATTCCTATCTGCGCTTCAGGTTTTGCAAGATAAACTTGTAGACGAGATGATAGTTGTAGAAAGAAATTCCCCGAAACTATCCAAACTTGAATTTTGCAAAAAAGGTTCCCACAGCAAACTCGCGACAAAGCGATATAAAGAAATTCTCACAAATATATCGTAAAATGCAATGGAACCCATGTAGGGGCGATTATTAATCGCCCGAAAAAACATGATGAAACCAAAAATCAGATAACACGAGAAAACCACCAAAAGAACACTCAAATCAAGGACAAACCATATGTACGAACTCGTAGAAAAGAAGTCACGGTTTATAAGTTACGCCGCAAAAGCGGAGACAGAGCCTGATGCAAAGGCATTTATCGCGGACATAGCCGCAAAGCATCCTAAGGCGGGTCATGTTACGTATGCCTATGTTCTCCAAAACACCGCAAAAACAAATGACGACGGCGAGCCGCGCGGAACGGCAGGACTTCCCATTTACAACGTGATTACACGACGCAAACTGCAAAATGTAGTTGTAGTAGTCGTGCGATATTTCGGAGGTACGCTTTTAGGAAAAGGTGGATTAATACGTGCCTACGGAAAAGCCGCAGGCTTGGCGGTTGACGGCGAACTGGAGCAAATAGAGGGGTGATGATGCGTATATGAATAAAATTGTTTCAAACGTTCTATTTGTAGCAGGTCTAATTTTAGTAGGCATGTCCTTCTTTTATATTTTTCAAATCATTCGCCTTGATCTCTGGGAAGATATAATTTTTAGAATTGTAAGCGTAATGGCATTCATCGGTGGTGGAGTTCTGATGGGGCTGAGCAGGATTATTAAAAATCAAGAAGCCATCATTCGATTATTACAAAAAACTAAATAACAAATCACCCGGCCCTGCGGGTGATTTGAAAAAGCGGAGAAAATCAAATAATTGCGAATACTTATGATTTTAACAATCGACTAAAACCACAAAACCAGGAGGAATCATGAAAACTTTAGAAACAGAGAGGCTAATACTGAGAGACTGGAAAGAAACAGACCTAGCAGACTTTTACGAATACGCAAAAGTCGAAGGTGTCGGGGAAATGGCAGGGTGGCCGCACCACGAAAACACAGAAACGTCTAAAACAATATTGGACGCATTCATTCGTGACGGTGATGTTTACGCCATTGTGCTTAAAGAAAACAATAAAGTTATAGGCTCACTCGGAATCCACGACAGAGACACACTGAGTTACGGCTATAAAGCCGAAATCCAAAGAGAAATAGGCTACGTTCTATCAAAGGATTATTGGGGCAAAGGGATTATGCCTGAAGCGGCAAAAGCGGCAATTCAGTATGCCTTTGAAGAGTTAAGCGTAGACGTATTATGGTGCGGACATTTTCAAATAAACGAGCAATCCCAAAAGGTTATAGAGAAAACAGGGTTTAAGTATTGTGGTGAACATGTTTTTGAGTCGAAAGCATTAAATAAAGTCTTTGAAGGCAAGAGATATATTTTGTCTAAAGAGGATTACGAAGTGTCAAAAAACAAGTGAACAGTGCAGTGAGGAACGATGATGCAGGATAATAGAGAAAAAAACAGTAGAAAACCACTAATGGCAAAGTTTCCCGAAGTGGAAACATACATGAAATCGTGCCTATGTGATGTAGCGCATGACGCAGAGCATGTATATAGGGTCTTAAACTACGCACTGCAAATCGCTGAAAATGAGGCAAATGCAGGAGGTGAAGTAGATTTCGATATTCTAACCGTGGCGTGTCTCTTGCATGACATATCTCGTCCGGAGCAATTCGCCGACCCAAGCATTGACCATGCAACTCACGGAGCGGTAAAGGCTTATGATTGGCTTATTTTAAACGGCTACTCCGAGGAATTTTCGAATGCAGTCAAAAACTGTATAGAAATGCATCGCTTTCGCAGCAACAATCCACCGGAAAGCATAGAAGCAAAAATTCTATTTGATGCAGACAAGTTAGAAGTCTGCGGCGCAATAGGTATAGCCAGAACACTACTACACAACGCTCATGTGATGGAGCCGCTGTACACGGTCAGTGAAGAGGGGTTAGTGCAAAATGGGAAAAAAGACAAGCAAAATTCGTTTCTCAGAGAATACAAGTATAAGCTCGAAAAAATCTACGATAAATTCTACACAAAGCACGGAACAAAACTAGCAAAAAAACGAAAGCCAGCGGCAAAAGGTTTCTACAAAGCAATTTTGGCAGAAGTCCGCGAATGTTACAGGCAAGAGGTGTAGGGGCGACCGTCCTCGGTTGCCCGCGCATACAATTATCAAGCATTGGAAGACTTGTTAGAACTGCAATTTTGGATTATAACAAAAAAACAACATCGACATAGTAGAGATATGCAATAATGCCGAATCATATAAACACCACAATTATATTGCGAGAATCGGGCGACCGAGGACGGTCGCCCCTACAATAAAAACCGAAAGGTCTGCAAACCACATGATAAAACTCGAAACAGAGTGCAAATCCTGCGTATGGCATGAGGGCAAATTAAAAGACAGGGTAGAGTACAGATTGCTAAAAGATGAGTGGGAGAAAATAGTATGTGAATCGGGACAATCAAAATGAGCGAAAAGCCCACAAGAAGGAAAAACCGCCTAGACGGCTACGATTACTCGCAAGAAGGCGCATATTTTGTAACGGTGTGCGTGAAAGATAGGCAAGAGCTGTTGGGTGAAATCGCCACTGTAGGGGCGAACTGCGTTCGCCCGCTCCTTTCAGATATCGGGAAAATAACAGAATCAGAAATAAATAAAATGTCGACGATATTCGATGGGGTTCATGTAAATTGCTACGTAATAATGCCGAATCATGTGCATATGATTATTCTAATTTAACGAGCGAACACAGTTCGCCCTACGGTTTCCCGAATTATAAAACAATGGAAAGGACGTATAACCAAACAAATAGGTTTCTCACCATGGCAACGCTCCTATCACAACCACATAATACGAAACCACCGAGAATACATAAAAATCACGGAATATATCAAAGACAACCCCGCACAATGGACTGAGGATATGTATTATATAGAGTGACAAACCCCGTAGGGGCGAACTGCGTTCGCCCGTAAGAAACGCCGGCACAACCATGTAGGAGACGATGGAAATTATCTCCTGGATATCCGAAATACTCCGATACCTGGCGGGCGAACACAGTTCGCCCCTACACCACCAACACAACAAAGGAGAACACAACATGTCTGCAACAAAAACAGGCTGGGAACGCCATAATCGAGTCGTTTTTGACGAAATCACAGAAAACTACGATAAAACACGCTGGGACTATCCCCCTGAAATATTCAGCGACATCATCAAATATTCATCACCCGACAGTGGCAAAAAGGCCCTAGAAATAGGTGCGGGCACAGGCAAAGCTACAGTTCAAGCTCTTGATGCAGGATATGACGTGCTTGCTGTAGAGATGGGCGAAAACATGACGGAGTTTCTAAAGAGAAAATTCAGCGAAAACGAAAAATTCAAAGTAATCACATCGACTTTCGAAGATGTAAAGCTGGAGGACTCGTCCTATGACTTAATATTTGCCGCTTCGGCGTTTCATTGGATAGATGCGAATATCGGGTGCCCTAAAGTTTTCAGACTACTAAAAGATGGCGGCACATTTGCGCTACTTCGCAACAATGTTGTGCGCCAAGGAGAGGGAGAGTTAACCGACGATATTGAAAAAGCCTATATTCAGCATTACTATACACATTATGAAAACTGGAGAAGGAGAGAAAAAACCATTGCCGAAATGAGTATAGACGACTATCTCGACCCGGACGAACTCCACAGAGGGTTCAGACTCAGAGGCCTGGAGCTTTACGGATTCACAGACATAAGAACGAAACTCTACAAAAGCTACAAGCTATACACAGCAGATGAATATGTTTCACTGATGAACACAATGTCTGACCATATAAAATTGCCCGAAGAAAATTGCAACGCTCTCTACAAGGCTTTATCTGAGGCAATAAATCAAAACGGCGGAATACTGAAAGCAGATTATGTCTATCAACTCTACATGGGGCGAAAAACATAAATTGTTTCACGTGAAACATTCTGTGGTAATCATATAGTACCACATATACATTATATTCGGGATTATATAGGAATCCCGGTGCAATTCAAGGAGAAATTATACATGCTACAAATCACAAAATCACTCAGCGAAGAAGCCGGCTTTAGGAAACTTATTTCCGGTATTGAAGCCGGGAAATGTCCTGCGGTTATTTCGGGGCTGTCCGAGATACACCGTGCTCACGTTGCAGCGGCGATTAGAGCAACGACCATGCGACCCGTTGCGGTCATATGTGCGGGTGAGGATGAGGCGGGGAGAATTGCCCGTGATATCGCTGCACTCACAATGGAGCAAGCTCACACTGTAACCTCGCGGGAGTTTACTTTTCACGATGTTGACGCTGTTTCGCGCCACACCGAACAAAAGCGAATTGCGGCGCTCTTGGCGATGAACGAACAACGTGCACCAATTGTCGTAATGTCTGTGAGTGGTGTCCTGCAACGGACGATTTCGCCCGAAAAACTCAAAGAAGCGTCTATGATAGTGCGCACAGGCACTGTTTATGACATGGGTGAACTCTCAGAGAAACTGATATTGTGCGGTTACAGCAGGAGTGAGCAGGTCGAGGGTCATGGACAATTCGCAGTCAGGGGTGGGATTTTGGACTTTTTCTCCCCGGCGCATGATGAACCTGTACGCTGCGAGTTCTTTGGCGATGAAATTGATGCCATTGGATTTTTTGATATATCCACACAGCGTAGAACCGAACCACTCAGCGAAGCGCAAATCGCTCCGGTTGCTGAAGCGTTGCCGTCACTTTATAGTGGCGCAGGCGGCGAAGGTGCAAAGGGTCTAGCCAAAGAGCTTGAAGAGTATCATGCAAGACTTGAAGCAAGAAGCACAACTTCGCCTGAGCTACTCAAAAACCTCACAGCCGACATTGACAGGCTCAATGAAGATAGAGGGTTTACAACCGCCGACAGGTACATTGAGTTGATTTCGCCAATGTCAACACCGCTCGATTATCTTCAAGACGATACGATTGTTGTAATCTGCGAGCCGCTACGTGTGACGGAACGTGCCGATAGTTATCTTAAAATGCTCGGAGCAGACAGTGTCACACTACTCGAAGCGGGCGTACTTGAAAGCAGTCTTGTCCGCTTTTCTGAGGACTGGGCAGGACTACTGCTAAATTTAAATAAATTCCCAACTGTTATGACCGACAGCTTTGCGAGCAGCTCATATCCGCTCACGCCAAAAGTTATGATCAGCATGGACGCCAAACGGCTTCCGTCTTACGGCGGCAGTCTTGAAACGGCATCGTCCGAAGTCGCTCATTACATAAAATCGGGCTTTAGAACTGTTATTTTATGCCAAGACAGGCGCAGGGCAGACCGTATGCGCGAGTACCTTGAAGAGCGTGAGATTTCGTCGAGTCTCGACAGCGCACTGCATAATTTGCCCGAAAAGGGGCAGTGTGCAATAGCCATCGGTGAACTTTCAGCGGGTGTGGAATATCCATCTATTAACCTTGCGATTGTCACCGAGGGGCAGATTGTAGCGCAACCACAAGTAGTTAGAAAAGTCAAAAAGGCTAAACAAAAGACTACGCGTGAGAAGTTGCAGAGTTTTTCAGATCTTGCACAAGGCGACCTTGTTGTTCACGACACGCACGGAATCGGTCGCTTTGTTGGGTTTTTCAAGTTACGTGTTGACGATGTGGACAAGGATTACATCAAAATCGCATACGCAGGTACAGATTCGCTCTATGTTCCTACGACTCAGCTTGATATGGTGGCAAAGTACATCGGTGGCGGCGAAGAGGCAGTTGGTGCAAAGCTCTCAAAGCTGGGCGGAACAGAATGGATCAAGGCGAAAACACGTGCGAAAAAAGCCGCAAAAGAGATGGCAAAAGAACTCATAAAGTTGTATGCGGAGCGTCAACGTATTGAAGGCAGGGCGTTTGCGAAAGATACAGTGTGGCAAGCCGAGTTTGAAGATAAGTTCGGTTATCAGGAGACAGATGACCAGCTCAAAAGTACAAAAGAGATAAAAGAGGACATGGAAAAATCAGTTCCTATGGATAGGCTTCTCTGCGGTGATGTGGGTTATGGAAAAACCGAAGTCGCCCTGCGTGCCATAATGAAGTGTATTCTCAGCGGCTATCAGGCGGCAATTTTAGTTCCGACAACGGTTCTGGCACAGCAACACTACGTTACATCAATGCGCCGCTTCGCCGGCTATCCTGTAAACATCGAGGTTCTCAGTCGTTTCAGAACTCCTGCACAGATGCGAACTGCTCTGCGTGATATTAAAAACGGAAGCGTTGATTTTATTATAGGCACTCACAGGCTTTTGCAGAAAGATATTGAGTTTAAAAAACTCGGACTCTTGGTGGTTGACGAGGAGCAACGTTTTGGGGTGTCGCATAAGGAAAAACTAAAGTCAATCTCAAAGAAAGTAGATGTTCTAACTCTTTCCGCCACACCGATTCCCAGAACACTCAACATGGCGCTATCGGGAATTAGAGACATGTCAACAATTGAGGAACCTCCGCAGAGCCGCCGCCCCGTCCAAACCTATGTCATGGAACATGATTACGACATTTTATGCGATGCCATAAGGCGTGAAATCGACCGCGGCGGACAAGTTTATTATCTGCACAATAGGGTGGAATCAATTGAACGAGAAGCAGGCAGGCTCGCAGGGTTGCTAGAGGGTGTGCGGATTGGCGTGGCGCACGGACAAATGGACGAGGATCATCTCAGTGAAGTGATGGAGCAGATGATTGATGGTACAATTCAGGTGCTTGTCTGCACAACAATTATCGAATCCGGCATTGATATTCCGAATGTAAACACCCTGATAGTCGAGGATGCTGACAAGCTGGGACTTGCACAGCTTCACCAAATTCGAGGACGTGTCGGTCGTTCACCGCGCCGCTCATACGCATACCTCACCTTCAGGCAGGGTAAGGCGATCTCCGAGATTGCGGAGAAGCGGCTCACTGCAATCAGGGAATTTGCAGAGTTTAATTCAGGCTTTAAGATTGCGATGCGTGACCTTGAAATAAGGGGTGCGGGCAGTTTGCTCGGCTCCGAGCAGTCGGGGCATATGATAAGCGTTGGATATGATATGTATTTAAAACTGCTTGAAGAGGCTGTTTTAGAGGAAAAAGGCGAAAAAGCGCCCAAGAAGATTGAGTGCGTTGCAGACATCAACGTCTCTGCCGGAATTCCCGATAAATACGTCCCGTCAGCTAAACAGCGAATGGATGTATACAGACGAATCGCACTTATTCGCTCACAAGAGGACTATGACGACATGGTTGAGGAGCTCGTTGACAGATACGGCGATCCGCCCAAACAAGTTCTTACGCTAATCTCTGTGGCAATGCTACGTGCAGAAGCATCAGAGATTGGCATTACAGAAATTTCGCAAAAAGAGGGCTGGTTGAGTGTTAAACTAACTGACTTTAACATGGAGAGCATTTCTACGCTTTACGCATTGCCTGATTTTACAGGGCGTATAAAGGTGCTCGCAGGCACAGATCCCGCCGTTGCATTAAAACTCGCAGGTGGTGCAGTAGTAGACGAGGCGGTAAAGTTGGTACGAAGTTTTGCATACGCGCTTTCGTCTTTGGAAAGCGTGGGGGGCGGCGTCCTCGACGCCCCATAAAATTCGTAGAGTTGCCCACTAAAAACAGCTAAAGATTAGGACAAAAAGTAAACAAAATAAAAAAAGCTACTCAAATCGTGTGTTATCTGCTATAATATCGGCTGTAGTAAGACAATCCTCCGGTTTATGTACTGCATATGAGCGCTACCTGCATCTGAGGAGTTTTGAAAGGACAATCACTTAAATGAAAAAACTTGCAGAAAAACACGCGGCTCCAAGCGAAATGGAGCACCTAAAAAGCGGTAAACCAATGTTCAGTTTAATTAAAATACTTTCACTGATTCTATGTATGGCACTAATCTTTGCTTCACTTGCAGCATGTGATGACGGGGCTGACATAGAATCGAATGGGGATGAAGATGTGCCGTCAGAGGTAGTAGATTCAGACGATGACCCATCAGCGGACGCAGATGGCTTTGTAACTAACCACTCAGAACGAGTTGCGGCTAATTTGGAAGAAGCTATGACAACTTTTGACAGAGATGCGATTATGATAAGTGCAGGAGATGATCATATCACATGGGCTGAGCTTTACTCACATATCTACAGCACAATTTCAAACTTCACAGGCTTTTTTCAAAATCCTGTAGACTGGTCTGAAATTGTACACGGTGATGAGACACTTGCAGTAATGGCTTTGGAGCTGGCGACAGAGAGCGCAATGACACTTCTGCTTTACCGACACGGAGCATCGACTTTAAATATTGCGATTGCAGAGGACGAGCTTGACAGGCTAAACGAAGAGATGCAGATTGTATTTGACCATTACGGCTCTTTTGAAAATTTCACACAAGCATTGAGAATTGAGTATGGTTTTTATGACTTTGAGACGTTTGAGCGCGTTATAACTACTGAAAGATTAGTCACCCCCATACTAAATACGCTCTATGGCGAATTTGGGGTGGATTTATCTGATGAGATTGCTGAAGAGTTTGCTACCAGAGAGGGATTTATGATGGCAAGGCATATTTTAATTATGTCTACAGAGGATAACTCTGCTCGTGAAGCTATTGATGAAATCTATGAGAGACTATTGCCTCGGGCTCAAGACGATGATTTTGTGGACTTTTTTACGGAGCTAATGCTTCAGTACAGTGAAGACCCCGGCAGTTTGACTAATCCTGGAGGGTATCTGTTTCAACCCTGGGATATGGTTGAACCATTCTCAAGCGCAGCACTGGAACTGACTTACGGAGAGATGAGTGAAATTGTCGAGACTTCACATGGATACCACATTATTCTCAGACTCCCTGTGGATCTTGATGCTGTACCTATCTCAATTATATCTCAAGGAATGGCACACACACTTCGCCAAGTTGCGGCTTCTGATAACTTCCCGACAGTTATGCAGCAGTGGCGTGAAGAGATGAATCCCGTGTTCTCTGAGCTTTATCAATCTATAGACCTAGCGAGAATTTTCGCTTGGCTCGAAGAATAACGGCAATTTACAAACTTGCGGAAGAGGCGGTACAAATCTCGCCTCTTCCGTTTAATTTTTCTCAGCGCCAAAACGAAAAGCCCGTGCGATTTACCAAGGGTTAACTTTTTTTGGAAAAGTCAACCACAAGTTGATTGAAAAGTGACTTTGTTTCCTGTTATAATTGATTACAGAATAAATACTAGGTGGCATTTGATAGTGCAAAGTCAGTGTCTACATAAGTGAAGGAGCCATAAATGAGTGCAGTAAAACTGGAAAATCTGGTGAAAAAGTACGACAGCGGAAAGCTTGCAGTCAACGGTATCAGCGTGAGCATAGATGAGGGCGAAGTGTTTGGCTTTCTAGGTCCAAATGGGTCGGGAAAAACAACGACGGTAAAACTTCTCAACGGAACACTTGCGCCGACCAACGGTGTTTGCGAAGTTTTTGGGTTCGACCCCGCAAAAGATCCCGTCGATGTCCATGCTATCGCAGGCGTTGTCACAGAACACGCCCAAATGTATGGAAACCTTACAGGCATTGAAAACCTAATATTCTACGGAAAAGTTTTTGGGCTGACGGAGACGGAAAGCAGAAAAAGAGGGCTAAGCACTTTAGAACAACTGGAGCTTACAGATGCAAAAGACCGCAAGCTTGGAGATTACTCAACAGGTATGCGCCAACGCCTGTCGCTTGCCCGCGCCATGATTCACAGGCCAAAAATCCTGTTTCTGGACGAACCAACTGCGGCACTTGACCCCGAAAGTGCACTAAACGTTAATAAAATAATCAAGGATTTAGCGAAAAATGAGGGGACGACAATTTTCCTCTGTACACACCAACTTCGTTACGCACAAGATGTCTGCTCATCATACGGCTTGATAGATAACGGAATATTGCTTGCAAGCGGAACCCTAGAAGAGTTACGCGAGCTAGTGTTTGCGGGGAGTCATGTAAAAATTGAGGCAGACAAAATCCCCGACTCTCTGAACGCAGAGAAGTTAGACGAGCAAACGTACACCATCGACGTAGATTCAGACGATGAAATTCCAAACATCGTAAAATCGATAGTCGATAATGGCGGAAATCTCTATCATATTTCGGCAGAAAAAGCATCAGTCGAAGAAATTTACTTTTCACTACTTGTGTAATCGGTGAAGCAATATAAACGAACACGTCTATCACAATCTCAAGGTGATTTTCAATTACATTTCACTGACAAAAAAGATATATCGGAGGACATACAAAATGCTAAGTTCTATGCAAAAAGCCATAATCCAAAAGGATTTGCGTTTCTTTAAAACAACAAAGGGGAATATCGTGTCAATCGTCATCGTTGCGCTAATGTTCGGTGTCGCCTTTCCTGCGCTATTCATTGCAATCATGTACTTTACCCCTGAAGATATGGGCGACTTCGGCGATTTACTCGGCGTAATGCCGGGTATTGTAGGCGAAACGGATATGAGCCTTACGATTTTGTCTTTTGTACTGAACAGCATAATTCCGGCGTTCTTTTTGATGATTCCCGTCATTGCAACCACAGCAATGGCAACCGCATCGTTTGTTGGCGAAAAGGAAAAACGCACCCTTGAAACACTGCTCTACAGCCCGTTGTCACTGCGCGAAATCTTTTCATCGAAGGTACTTTCAGCATTTTTTCTGTCGATGATTGCCACCGTCGGAACTTTCATTGCGTACCTACTTGTCAGCCAAACCTTAATTTACTTCATGTTCGGAAGCTTAATGTTACCCGGAGTAAACTGGTATATAACTGTTTTCCTAGTAGCTCCGGCACTCACACTTCTTGCCGTTACCATCACATCGAAAATATCCGCAAAAGCACAGTCAATGGAAGAGGCATTCCAAAAAGCAGGACTTATAACACTACCGATAATACTACTAGCGGCAAGCCAATTCACAGGACTAATGATGCTAAACGCGTGGATTCTACTGATAATAGCTGCATTATTAGGAATTGTTGCTTTTGTAATGATGAAGTCGGCAGTCAGGAACTATAACTACGAAATGTTGCTTAAGTAGGAACCGTCCCCCTGTCTTTTGCTCTGCTTCACTATAAGCCAAAGCAAAACGACACTCCCGATAAGCAGCACTATTGAAATGTACTGCGAGGTTGAGAGGCCGCCGTATATTCCACGGTGAAGATCTCCTCGGAAGAATTCCAACACAAAACGGGTTATCGAGTAGAGTATTCCATATAGGCACACTGTAAGCCCTTTGAGTGTGCCTTTTTTGTATACAATTATGAGAATTGCGGAAATCAAAAATAGACACGCAGCTTCTATAAGCTGAACCGCAAGCAAAGGCACTCCCGGCGGAGCGCTCAGAGCATGTTTGGGAAACACAACCGCAAAGGGGTGTGATGCGTCTACAGCGATGCCGTAGCAACAACTGCCCAGAAAACAACCTATTCTGCCAATTCCGTGCGCCACCGCTAAAGCAGGAGCAAAAACGTCTGCGATTGGAAGTATTGGGATTTTGAATCCACGGCAAAAGAGTGCCATTGCAATTATGCCGCCTATAAGCCCACCGTAAAAAACAAGTTCGCCAAAGACATGTCCTATAAACCCCTCAATCCCAAACTGGGTAAGATACTGCCAATTCGCAATTATCGCAGGTATTCGCATAATTGGTCTGAGCAAAACCACACCCACAAAGCCACCGGCAATGCACATCAGAAAAACGAGTCCGATATCTTTGATTTTCCTGCGAGTCAAGAGCGCAACAATGAGCCACGCTAGAGCCGTCGCTAATATAACGAGTACGCCATAGCTTGTTATAGTTCTGCCAAGAACTGTGAATAGTATCGGATGCATAAGTCCACCCCTACAATTTCTTCTTCAGCTCAAAAAGCAAACTAAGCGCCTCAAGGGGTGTTAGTGTGTTTAAATCGGTTAAACGAAGTTTTTCTGCTACTTCGCTTATGCCCATGTCGAGCATGGAAAATTGCCCCGAATCGGCAAATTTTGTTGACGAATTACTTTTTTCGATACCTTTGCCGACATTTTCTGGTTTATCTTCATGCGATGAACCCATTCTTTTATTTCCACCCTTGCCCTCACCCATGCTCTCCAGCGTTTTCAAAATTGCCTTTGCGCGTTTAATCACACTGTCGGGAACGCCTGCCAGATTTGCAACTTCGATACCATAGCTGTCGTCTGCACCGCCGGGGACAATTTTGCGCAGGAAAATTATCTCGTCGCCGCGCTTTTTGGCAGAGATATTGTAGTTTTTTATGCCGTCAATCTCATCTTCTAAAACTGTAAGCTCGTGATAATGCGTTGCAAACATGGTCTTTGCGCCTAGCTTTTTCCTATCGGCACAATGCTCCAAAACAGCGCGGGCAACGGACATTCCGTCATAGGTTGAAGTGCCGCGCCCTATTTCGTCGAGAATTAGGAGCGATGCCGAAGTTGCATCTGACAAAATATCGGAGACCTCAGTCATTTCGACCATGAACGTTGACATCCCTGCGGCTAGGTCGTCTGATGCGCCAATCCTTGTGAAAACTCTGTCAACTATGCCGATTTGAGCGAAGCTTGCAGGTACAAACGAGCCCATCTGTGCCATCAGCACAATGAGGGCGGTTTGGCGCATATATGTCGATTTACCGGCCATGTTTGGGCCTGTGATTATGGATGTTCGGGAGTCGCCTTTGTCCAAAAATGTGTCGTTTGGCACAAAGAGTGAACTCTGGTTCATAACCTCAACAACAGGGTGCCTGCCATCTTTGATGTTTATAACCCCTGAAGCGTCGACTTCGGGCATAACATAGTTGCCCGTGACAGCGACGTGGGCAAGCGAGCAGAAAACATCGAGTTCGGCGATTATTCTTGCTGTTTCTTGTATACGCCCCACTTGCGCCGAAACCTCTGAGCGGAGTTTTTCAAATAGATTATATTCAAGCGTGGTGACTTTGTCCTTTGCGGTCAATAACTCTGCTTCAAGCTCTTTGAGTTCTTGGGTAATAAACCTTTCGCAGTTAGTCAGTGTTTGTTTTCTAATGTAATCGTCGGGCACATCTTCAGACATTGAGCGCGTGATTTCGATGTAATAGCCGAAAACTTTGTTATACCCAATTTTCAGTTTTTTGCCCGTGCGCTCGCGCTCTCTTGTTTCAATTGCAGTGAGCGCTTCGGAGCTGTTATGCAGCAGTGAGCGCAGGCGGTCAAGCTCAGTGTCTACACTATCATTAATAAATCCGCCCTCACGCACAGAAAACGGCGGGTCGTCTTTAATTGTAAAATCTATCTTCTCAGCTATGTCGGAGAGACTATCAAGTGTTGCACTTTGGCTAAGCAGGGCGGATTTCATGGGCGCAAGCTGCGCTAAAATATCAGGCAGAGCTGAGATTGACATGGAGAGTGCTTTCATATCTCTCGAACCCGCGTTACCAAACACGATTTTCCCTATAAGCCGCTCCATATCGCCGATCTTTCTAAGGGAAACAGTTATTTCGCCACGAGCAACGGTACTGCGATAAAGCTCATCAACAGCACTTTGGCGACGCATAATATGTGCAACTTGAAGGAGCGGCCGTAAAGTCCAATTGCGGATAAGTCGCCGTCCCATAGGTGTTTTTGTTTGGTCGAGCACACCTAAAAGGCTCCCCCGCTTATCACCGATTCTGAGAGATGCAACAAGCTCCAAATTCCGCATGGTGTTTATATCCATCTCCATAAGCGCAAAGTCATTATTGTAGCGAAGCGATTTCAAATGCGATATATCAGTCTTTTGCGTATCAACAAGATAAGAAAAAAGCGCACCAACAGCAACCCCCATGGGGGACACCACACCATTTAGCAATGCGCTCGTAGGGGACGGCGTCCTCGACGTCCCACTCCCGGTGTTTTCCGAAACACCCAAGAAATGTTCACCTGCAATCTTTGCATTCTCCTCATTGAACCGTGCGCCATCGCACTGCACAAGAGACGAAAACCGCGCATTCATACGCTCTGCCAGCGTATTCACCATGCCGGGATCTCCGCCTAAAATAACCTCGGTGGGAGAAAATGAAGCCAGTTCATTTTCAATATGCCGCAAATCTACGTCCAAAAATTCAGTTACGGATATTTCGCCTGTCGATAGGTCAGAAAAACAGGCGGCAGACACTTCTCCGAGATAGACAGCACAGAGGAAATTTGACTTACTCTCGTCGAGCATTGACGATTCCATGAGCGTTCCCGGTGTGATAACACGTACAACATCGCGTGCAACAATCCCTTTTGCTTGGCTTGGATCCTCAAGTTGCTCACAAATTGCGACCTTGAAGCCTTTTGAAATAAGCTTTGCAATGTATGATTCGGCGCTGTGGTACGGAACGCCGCACATGGGTGTGCGCTCTTCAAGGTTTTCCGATTTATCGCGCGTGGTAAGAACTATGTCAAGGGCCTGCGAAGCAACCTTTGCATCTTCGCCGAACATCTCATAAAAATCGCCAAGGCGAAAGAAAAGAATGCTGTCAGGATTTCTGTCTTTAATTTCCAGATACTGCCGCATCATCGGCGTCATGTGGTATGCCTCCTATATAATTTTCTTTGCCATGAAGCTCTCTGTTTAATTGAGGGGAGCATTACATATTTTGCATGTGATTCTATCATATCGGGTGGTTTGATTCAAGAGCTCTAAATAATAAAAGTTGTTTTAAGACAAATTTTATGATAAAATTATCAATATTTTGAGAGGCTGGTTATAAGAATGATCAATTTTAAAAGTTTGACAGGAAGGGTATTTTTTCTCATTTCATTGATGGTAATAGTTATCGGTATCGGCGTTGCCGCCTATATGCAAAGTAGGATTATTGAAGAGATTACCGAAGTATCACGGCTTACCATGATTCGTGAAGTCTCAGGGTTATCGGCAGAAAGTAACCTCTACTTCATCACATCAAGCACTGCCGTGCCATCAAATGAAATTCTTAGTGCAATAGGAAATGCTCGCTTCTACGATACGGGATTTGCCGCTCTGGTGAGCACATCAGGTGAGTTTTTTGCGACAAGCGCTGAGGTCTCATCGCTGAGCAGCGCTTCACAGAGTGCGATTATTTCTGCAGCAGCCACTGCCGTTGACGGTTTTGCAGAGTTTACCCTTGATGGCGTGCGATATGTTATGGCAGTTGAGGTGCTGGTTAATGATTACACACTTTTCGCACTTGCGCCAAACAGTGAGTTTACTTATGAGATAACCGCATCACTACTTAGGTTTGTTGTGATTTTTGCGTTTGCATTTGGCTTAATTTTGCTCATAAACTACTTTGTAGGTAAGACATTTGCGAAGCCATTTATTGCGCTGAACAAGATAATCGGCAAGTTCAGTCAGTCGGGCAGCATTACATTAAATGCCGATGATAGTGCCGCGGTTACAAAATACGGACCTCGCAGAGATGAGATAGGGCAGAGCTTTAATTACGTGGTTGAGCTTTTTAAAAGGCTCGAATCCATCGGCGGAGAAGTCACGGCTTTAGCCCACGGCGATTTAACCGTGGAGATTACGATTTTATCCGAAAAAGACGTGCTTGGCAATTCACTACACCTTCTCAATGAAAAACTAAACGACACGTTAAAGGAGATTGAGATTTCCGCCGAGCAGGTTTCATCGGGTTCAAAACAGATAGCCGACGGCAGTCAGACACTTGCGCAGGGCAGCACAGAGCAGGCGGCGTCTGTTCAGCAGCTCTCGGCGTCAATTTCGGCAGTTGCTCAAACGACAAAAGAAAACGCAGGCATGGCAGAGCGTGCGGCGATGCTCGCTAATGAAATAAAAGTTAGCGCAGAAAAAGGCAGTGGTCAAATGAACGAAATGATGACCGCCGTAAAAGACATAAACGAATCAAGCCAAAACATAAGCAAGGTAATTAAATCCATTGACGACATAGCATTTCAGACTAACATATTGGCACTCAACGCCGCAGTTGAGGCGGCGAGAGCCGGACAGCATGGCAAAGGGTTTGCAGTAGTAGCTGAGGAAGTGAGAAACCTCGCCGCTAAGAGTGCCGTGGCGGCAAAAGACACAGAGAGCCTGATTGCAGATTCAATAGCAAAAGCAGAACTCGGTTCAAAAATTGCAGGTGAGACATCTGAAAGTCTCTCAGAAATTGTTGCCGGTATAGGGGAGAGCAACCAAATTGTAATCGAAATTGCAAAGTCATCAGAGCAACAGACAGATAGCATTTCACAGATAAACACAGGCATCGACCAAGTAGCCAAGGTGACTCAACAAAACAGCGCAACAGCAGAGCAAAGCGCCGCATCTTCCGCTGAGATGAGTAATCAATCATCAACGCTTGAACAGCTAATATCACAATTTAAGTTAAAAAACACATCAAAAATAGACAGGCTACCACCCCACTCGGAGTTTTAGGCTGTATCGAATGCCACAGCATTGGATTCTGCGCGAAGTCGCAGAATCCAATATATCAGAGCTTAAGTTTCCTCAACCGTTATACTTACCCATGGCGGCATCTAAGCCTTCCATCATGGTTAGCTCCAGTGCCGCCGCCGCTCGTAAAACAGCGTCTGCGACTTGTTTCGCATCATCGCCTTTGAGCGCTGAAAGCACCCAGTCTGCCAGAATATATTCATCATACGGGGGAGCTCCAACACCGATTCGGATTCTTGGAAAGTCCTCGCTGCCGCATTTTTTGATAATATCACGCAAACCGTTGTGTCCGCCAGATGAACCACGCCTGCGTATGCGTAGCTTGCCCGGCGGCAGTGAAGTTTCGTCCGAGATAATTATAACATTTTGAATTGGCAGGTTGTGAAATTTCATAGCCTGCCGAACCGAGTTTCCGCTCAGGTTCATGTATGTCTGAGGTTTTACAAGCAAAACACGCTTACCACCAAGAGTGACCACTGCTGTCAGCGCATTGAACTTGGCGCGGTTTATCTTCACCACAGTTTCTTTTGCAATTACATCAGCCACCATGAACCCTGCATTGTGGCGTGTACTTTCATACCTTAATCCGGGGTTGCCCAAAAAAACAGCAATCCACTCAACAGGCTCAAGTTTTTTCCTAAAAAACATAACCTCTTAATGACCAAAACTTTCAAAAATTTCTATAGGTACCTTATATACCAAGCGCCCATGCTCTATCTAAATAGAGTTGAAATTGAAACTTCTTCAAAGGTGCGCTTGATTGCTTCGGCAAACAGTGGAGCAGCGGTGAGATACTTAATTTTTTCCGAGCCCTTTGAACGCTCGTGCGGTATTGTGTCTGAGAAAACGATTTCCTTGACAACGCTGTTATTAATACGCTCAACAGATTCACCCGACAGCACACCATGAGAAGCACAGGCATAGATTTCCTTTGCACCGCCGTTTTGAACCAGAGCATTTGCCGCTTCGCAGAGACTGCCTGCGGTATCGACCATATCATCATACATCAGAACAGTTTTACCCTCAACAGAGCCTATTATATTCATGACTTCGGCTTGATTAGCCTTCTCGCGTCTCTTGTCAACTATGGCGAGCCCAAGACCCATTTTCAGGGCAAACGCTCTTGCGCGGGCAACAGAGCCAATGTCAGGTGAGACGACAATTATATTTTCCATGCCCTTGCCCTTAAACTTCTTGTGAAAATGGTCAACAAAAATAGGCGCACCATGAAGGTTGTCCACGGGAATGTCGAAGAATCCCTGTATTTGAGCGGCGTGCAAGTCCATTGTGAGAACTCTGTCGGAACCTGCCGAAGTTATGAGGTTTGCGACAAGTTTTGCTGAGATGGGGTCACGTGCCTTGGCTTTTCGGTCCTGTCTGGCATAGCCAAAGTAGGGAACAACGCAGGTGACACGACTCGCAGATGCACGTTTACACGCATCAACCATGATAAGCATTTCCATCAAATTGTCATTGATAGGTGTGCATGTGGATTGAATGATGAACACATCTGAGCCACGCACGGTTTCATTGAGAGAAACTGCAATCTCTCCGTCCGAGAATGTGGTGACATTTGTACTGCCAAGACGTAATCCTATGTTTCGGCAGACGTCCTCCGCAAAGGGAATGTTGGAGTTTCCGCAAATAATCTTAATGTCTTTACCGTGTGCCATTAGAAAACCAGTCCTTTCCTATCAATTTACTACTTTGTAATTGCTGAGTACCGTCACGTCATTCTGCGCGCAGTCGCAGAATCTAGTTCAAATCACGCCACCTAGGGTTCGTTTTTATACTGCTTTTTCTAAGTCTTCCAGCTTGATCACTACTAAATCTTCCCTTGTATGCTCGCTCAGTGACGAAATCCTATCAGACTGCTGTGCGACAATATGCTCAAAGAAATTGCGAATATGACGTGCATTGCCAAAGTTTTCATCTCGGTTTTCATAAATGAACTTAAAATGTTCGTCTGCAAATTCTTTCGCCTCATCTGTGAGTACATATTCGCTCTTTAAGCACATCAGCGTAAAAATTTCGCCAAGTTGGTTACTGTCATAATCTTCAAATTCGAAGTATCTGTTAAAACGTGATTCCAGACCGGGGTTTGCCGTGATGAAACGCTCCATTGGCTCGCTGTAACCTGCGACAATGACTATAAGGTCGTCTCGGTTGTCCTCCATGAGTTTGAGAAGTGTTTCAATCGCTTCTCTACCAAAGTCACTGCCGGTCCCAGCCTCAGGTGCAAGCGCATATGCTTCATCAATAAAAAGTATGCCACCGAGCGCTTTTTCGACCACTTCAGATGTCTTAATCGCTGTTTGACCGACAAATCCTGCGACAAGACCGGAGCGGTCAACCTCAACAAGCTGACCTTTTGAGAGTACGCCGATGGCGCAGTAAAGCTCAGATAGTATTCTCGCAACTGTTGTTTTGCCTGTTCCCGGGTTTCCTGTGAACACCATGTGAAGTGAGAGCGGAGGGTTCGGGAGTTTGTTTTCCTCACGCAACTTGCGAACTTTGACGAGATTTATAAGGCTTTTGACGCTCTGTTTTATGTTCTCCAGTCCAACTAATTCATCCAGCTTTTGTAAAAGTTCCTCAGTAGACGGCTTTTCCTCCGGTTGTTCATCAGGCTTAGTCTCGTTTTGCTCTGCGACCGTCGCTTGTGACTCACCGTTGGTTTTCTTCATATCCGTGTCTGTTCCACGAGCTTTGTTTTCTGAATCATTTCCGATATCGACCGTTTCGCCTGTTGAGATATGCTTAAATCTGGTTTTCTTTGGCATGTTTGCTGCATCTGTTGTCTCGTCGAGAAGTTCTTTTGCAGCATTTTCAGCTTGTCTAATCGTACTCAGTACATCTGAAAAACCTGCAAGGCTATCAAGATATGTTGCCGCAGGTTTCATATCTCGTAAAAGTTCTTCTTTACTTTTCTCACTAATCCTATTTTTAATCATCTATCAGCCTATCAGTAAATCCGGTGATTACGATTTCATCAGGTGAAACAAGTCCGAGCAGTTCCTCGGCAATGCGCCGAACAACGTCGGGGTCGTCAGTATTCTCAAGCATGAACTCAAGGTCTGCAATCTGCTGCCTAAGCTCGGCGGCACGCCGCATATCCTCCTGCTGCTGCCTGTTTAACGGCACAGTCAGCTCCCAAATGACATACAAACTAACCAGCGCATAAATGGCAAGAGCGCCGATTATTATTATAGTAAATAGTTTAGAGCGTGATGTCATTGAATAGCTCCTTATGTCGAAGGTGGATTTTCAAAGTCATAGAGTTCAATGTATAATCAGTGAAACAATTATATGATACCATTATTCCGCTGCAAGCGCAATGCCTAATTCCTTTAATTGCTTTTCATCCACGATGTCAGGGCAAGCTGTCATTGGTTCGGATGCGTTTTGAACTTTCGGAAACGCGATGGTATCGCGTATTGAACTTAAGCCTGCAAAATGTGCAACCAATCTGTCAAGCCCATAGGCAATCCCACCATGCGGCGGTGCGCCGTACTTAAATGCGGTTATAAGGTGACTAAACTTCTCATTTGCCTCCTGCGGAGTAAGCCCAACAGCGCGGAAAACTTGCTCTTGCATCTCAGGCGTGTTAATCCGAATTGACCCACTGCCAAGCTCTGTACCGTTGAGTACAAGGTCATATTGCTTTGCGCGGCATTTTGCCTTGTCGCTCTCCAACAAGTGCATATCTTCATCCATCGGTGCGGTAAACGGATGATGTACAGCAACAAAACGATCCTCTTCTTCGGAGTATTCAAACATCGGAAACTCAGTTATCCATACGAAATTGAAAACACCTTGCGGAGTTAAATCAAGTCTCTTTGCACACTCAACACGGAGAGCTCCGAGCGAGGCAAATACAACATCTTCCTTCACGTCGGCGACAATCAGTATAAGGTCGCCCGCTTTCGCACCTGCCCGCTTTATGATTTGCTCATTTTCTTCATCAGTTAAAAACTTCGAGTACGACGAAGAGACACTGCCGTCCTCAGCAAGCTTTGTCCACGCAAGACCTTTGGCACCGTAAGTTTTGACGTATTCGACAAGTGAATCAATCTGTTTGCGGGGCATAGAGCCGCCGCCCGGCACACATATCATTCGTAAACTGCCGCCGTTTGCGACAGGCTCCGCAAATACCTTGAACTCGCAACCTTTAACAATGTCACTTATGTCAGACAGTTCAAGACCGAACCGCAAATCAGGCTTGTCACTGCCGAACCTGTCCATAGCTTCACGGTAGGTGAGCCTTTGCATGGGGAGCTGAACATCTACGTCAAGAATATCCTTGAAAATCCGCTTCATGTAACCCTCATTGATAGCAATGACATCTTCCATGTCGACAAACGACATTTCAAGGTCAATCTGCGTAAACTCAGGTTGACGGTCGGCACGTAAATCTTCATCTCGGAAGCACCTGACAATCTGCAAATACTTGTCAAATCCCGCAAGCATCAAAAGTTGCTTATACTGTTGCGGAGACTGCGGTAGTGCGTAAAACTTGCCTTTATGAACACGACTCGGTACAAGGTAATCCCTCGCACCTTCGGGGGTGGACTTTGTTAGCATGGGTGTTTCGATTTCATAAAACCCGTTTTCGTCAAAGTAGTCACGTGTAACCTTAGTAGTCCTGTGGCGCAGTGCAATGTAACGCTGCATATCAGGTCGACGCAGGTCGAGATAGCGGTACTTCAGGCGCAGCGCGTCGTTTACATCTGAATCTTCGACAATCTCAAAAGGTGGCGTCTCTGCCTTTGAGAGCACAATAAGCTCAGTGACTTCAAGCTCAACATCACCTGTCGGCAAGTCGGGGTTCTTAGAAGAACGCTCACGCAAAACTCCCGTCGCCTGCAAAACAAACTCTGCACGCACGGCAAATGCCTCGTCAAAGATGTCCCTAGATGTGTTATCATCAAAAGCGAGCTGTATAATCCCCGTGCGGTCACGCAAGTCGATAAAGATAAGACTGCCAAGGTCGCGATTGCGCTGTACCCAACCGCAAACAGTCAAAGTCCGCCCAATGTCCGCACTACGCACCTCGCCACAGTAGATGTTACGCTTAAAGTCAGATGTTTTCATGTAATTGTTGCCTCCATATCACGCTGTAATTTTAATGTAAAAACAGTATATCATCAATTAGCGACACAAGCAAGGGCAAGACAGGGGGACGGCTCCTCTGTCTTGTTGCAATTTCTATTGAAAAAATCGCGCGCATCTGTTAAAATTGCAATAAAACGTATAAAGGAACATCTAAAAACATGAAAATTGGTCTTGTTGGACTTAACCAAACTGGGAAAACCACGCTTTTTCGACTACTCACAGGAAAGGACGAAAGCAGTACATCAGGTGGCGGAAAAGGCACGGCAAACATCGGTACGGGAATTGTGCCTGATGAGAGAGTTGACTTTCTGACGGGGCTCTACAAGCCTAAGAAAATAACATATGCAAAAATCGAACTCACCGACGTCGCGGGCTTTGCAGTTTCCGAAAACAGCGGAAACTCAAATGCCGCAAGGTTTCTAAACGATGTCAGAGGGTGCGATGCGCTCGTCCATGTGCTACGTGCATTTGAATCCGACTCAGTCGTCCACGGCTTTGATACGCTTGACCCCATGCGTGATTTTGAAGCGGTAAAAACCGAACTTCTCTTCGCCGACCTTGAAATGATTGAAAAAAGAATAGGCAGAATAAAAACAGGTAAAAAAGTCACCAAAGAAAATGAAAAAGAAATCGCTCTGCTGGAACGCTGTTTTGCATGGCTAGAAAACGGCGGAACCATTCTCGACATGGAAATGACCGAGGAAGAACGCTTGGAAATACGTGGCTTTGCGTTTTTGACAGAAAAACCCGCACTAATTGTCGTAAACGTAGATGAAAGCCAATGGGAGTCAAAGCAATGGAAAAATGCGACTGAGTTGAAATCCCTTTGCACCGAGCAAAGTATTCCGCTGATTGAACTGTGCGTTGGAGTGGAGCTTGAAATAAGTGAACTTCCTGAAGATGACAGAGTAACTTTCATGGAGGACATGGGCATCGAAATACCGGGAGTTGCAGCTCTGGCAATGGCGGTCTATGAACTTTTGGGATTAATTTCGTTTTTGACCGTAGGCGAGGACGAAGTGCGTGCGTGGACTATCGAAAGCGGGACAGTCGCAAGAAAAGCGGCAGGTAAAATCCACACCGACATCGAGCGTGGTTTTATCCGCGCTGAAGTAGTAAAATACGCCGACATTCACGAACTTGGAGCAATGGCAAAAGTAAAGGAAAACGGTCTGTTTAAGCTGGAGGGCAAAGAGTACGTAGTAGCCGACGGTGACATTATCAACTTCAGGTTCAATGTTTAGGTTGACAGATATCGAGTTTATGCTATAATGTAGTAAGCGTCAAACCAAAAGTCACGCATGAGCCATTAGTGCTTTAGGGACGAAATGTGGAAGCAGCTGCTGTAAAGCGTCGATGTCGTTTTTAATGTCCAT
>WQSX01000001.1 GCA_009787625.1 Oscillospiraceae bacterium | reverse complement strand
TGTTTTCTACAAAGTTACAGAAATTTCAAAAGGTGTCGGTGATATTGAAATTTATCGGATATTGCATGGGTCAAGAAATATAGAACAAATAATAAAATGAACTAATGCAAGCAAAAAATCCGCAAAGCTTAGAGCCATGCGGATTTTTGCCTATTGCTCTGGTGCTTCCGAGCAGGATTGAACTGCTGACCTCGCCCTTACCAAGGGCGTACTCTACCTACTGAGCTACGGAAGCGCAACACTCGGTATGTTAGCACAAGAAGCTGAAAAAAGCAAGGGTTTTGGCATAAAAAATACAGCACTATGGTTTTCCACTGTGCTGTATTTTTGATGCTTATGATTTTTGACTTATTAGTCTACGTATTCGCCGTTGCGATTTAGTAGTTTTTCGTCGATTCTTGCTTTGATGTCTACAAAGAAATCTGCGATTTCATTGCGGAACACATAAATTGCTGTAGCTACTGCTGCTACAAATACAACTGCCGCGATTATTGCAATGGTTACTTTATTGTTCTTATTCATGCTGACAACTCCTTTTTATTTTATGTCTTTCTATTCTACATTATATCCTAGCAAATATCAAGACTTTTATTTTTTCGTAGTCGCAACAAAGTCAGTTGAGCTGTCAATCCTGTTATTGCGCCTGTCAATATACCTGCTATTATGAGAGTTGGTAGGTACGATACTATCCATGGGGTGCCCGTTATTACTATCGCTATTGCTATTTGCCCGATATTGTGAAATATTGCCCCCATTATGCCCAAAACCCAGATTTGATTTGCTGCTATGTAACGTTTAATTAAAAACATAGCTATAAATGCAAAAATTCCACCTGTCAGACTGTATGTGAAAGCTATAAGATTTCCTGTAATAAGTGCGCCAACCAGTATTCGAATAACCAGAATTGGAACTGCCTCTGCTGGGTGAGCTAGGCTAAACATGGCAAATATTATCACTATGTTGGAAAGCCCTAGTTTTACACCGGGGATTGGAATTGGCAGAGGAATCCACGATTCTGCAACATGTATTATTATAGCAAGTGTTGTCAAAATTGCCATGTAGGTAAGTTTTTTTATATTCATCCCACAACCCCATCTATGCCATTATCCCAACTTACACTACCTATCAGGCGTACAGACACTCGGTTTGGCAGGCAAACTATTGGAATGACTCCACCGTATCTCCAACCCTGCCTTGCACATAACCCACTAAAGCAATTTGCCTCTGATATTCTGATTCTGCCTGTCTCCGCTTGAATCACATTGTACCTATCTCCGCTTTCCAGTGTTATTTCAATTGTTTCTGGTAGGGCGGATAGATTTATGGTTTCTATCAGTTCCCCATCTTTGAAAATTTGAGCATAACTGACATATGGTATGATGGGTAGAGTCATCAAAAGCAGAACGAGCACTGAAACCAGTAATATTAAACTAAATAGTATTATCCAAAATTTGTTTGACTTCAATTTCTCCTCACTTCTCCGATTTCCAAGATTTCTCCGTCTTGCAATATGAGCACAGCACCTATAAATCCGTAATGGCTTGTAAGAATTTCCGTGATTTCCTCACTTCCTTTTAGTATCGCCATCGTTGATAAACCTTCACCGATTATGCCGTTTTGCGCTATTATGGTTGCACTCACTATATCGCTTTGGGCAGGATTTCCTGTGCGTGGATCCAGTATGTGGTGGTATCTCAGACCATCTATTTCAAAACTGCGCTCGTATGTTCCTGAGCTGATGACAGCTACATCTGAAACTTCTATTGTCGCCGCAAATGGCATGGAGTGATGGTCAAATGGGTTTCTTATTGCCAATCGCCACGAGTTACCATCTCCCCTGCTCCCTAAAGCAATTATATCACCACCCATATCTATAAGTGCACTTGTCACGCCATTTTCAAGGAGTAGCTCAGCTACTTGGTCTGCAATGTAACCTTTTGCAATTGCCCCCAAGTCTATCCATGCTTCAGGGTTTGTAAGAGTTACTGCGTTTTCGTTTTCCGATATGATTATTTGCCTGAAATCCACCGTTTGCCGTGCCTCAAAAAGCACGTATTCATCAGGGATTTCTCTGCTTACACCAAAGTTCCAAAGACGGGTTAGGCGACCTGTTGTTATATCGAATAATCCGCCTGATAACTCGCCGAATTCAACAGCTCTCTGAATCACCTCAATCGTCCGCAAGTCTACGGTTACAGGCTCACCGCCTGAACTATTTATACGGTAGATATCGCTGTTTTCTATGGTTATGCTCATCAGACTTTCCAGTTCTCCAATGAGGTCAAACGCCTTTTCTACTATACCTTCCGGTGCATATCCATGTATTGTAAGAATTACGTAGGTGTCAAGCATGAATCGGCTCTCAGTTGTCTGCACCATTTGTTCGCTTTGGTCAGCGAAATCGCAAGCTGTGAGTACGACGAAAAGAGCTGTTGTTGTTATTAAGGAAATTGTGATTTTTCTTATCATTATTAGTTTTTAGTAGTCCTTGGTAATTTTCTGTTTTTGCTTTCATAATATCACAGCAATATGAACCTTGGCAAGCCGGATAATTGCGTAACTTCGCTGATATACACAATTAAGAAATAATAGCTCTCTGCCCTATCAGTTTTTCTTGGAAATACTATCAAAATATCAATTTTATGTTTGCAAATATTTTAAAATTATGTTAAAATGTGCTCTGATAGACCACACAAAGTTGGTCGCAGCGACCGTGAGGTGTAACCAGCACCACACGGCGTAAGTAGGGTAACGCTTAAAGAAAGAGCCTACAAACACGGATTTCTCCGTCACCACGACTTGAATCAGTATACCATTTTTTGTGGTATTTTCAAGGTTTTCTTTGGTTTGTCGGGTGTCCGTGGCAAACGCTAAATAATTTTTGGCGCAGTAGGCAAGGCATATATGCCCCTCTGCGTCTTTTTGTGTGGTCTAAATTATGTAATCAGCACCATTTTCTTGGAACTCAAATCAGCAGGCAAGACTAATGAACATAGGAAATACCACAATAATGGAAAAGAGAAAGAAAGAGAGACTTTTGTTATGACAAATCAAACTCAACAAACAGGGGTACCAAGCGCAAATCAGGCAGGACAACAACCGGATTTACCAAGACCTGCACCAGTGGGACAATTAAAGACCAATAGGAGTATACTCAGAATACAAACATGAATTATTAGTTATAAAAATATGCTGATACAAAAATTAACTAGGGAATTTAATTATTATTAAAGGAGAAGACAAATGAAGACAGTATTGTTAATCGGAGTTGTTGTTGCGTTAATAACTTTCCTTGTCGCATGTGATGGCGGCACAGTCTCAACATTAGCTCCCGCAACTGAAACAACTCCAGAACCGGTTTTTACCCCTGAACCCGAAGCGCAAGAAGATGCGCCTGATGTATTGCAAGATGAAACTGATGATGAACCGGTTGTTGAAAACAGAGAAAACAATGACATTGACACAGATAATTTTACCGGCTTTTACCAGTTTACAACTGTTGCGCTTGGAACATTAATGGACGATGCATTAAGTACTTTAGGCAATCCAACTTCAACAATGACGGTGGAAGTAATGGGTGTCGAATCCACAACAAAATCTTGGTGGACAACAAATTTTTTCAGATTATCAACAAGTGAAACCGTAACGTTCACTGATGGCTATGCGACATCAGTAATGTCCACCGCAGACGCATCGAGCAATATTTCTGCAGATGAGTTTAGCCAAATCACAACCGGCATGAGTGAGTTAGACGTTTTCTTGATTCTAGGGGCACCCTACTCTGTCACCATTATGGAGTTAATGGGAATGACATCAACAACAGTCATGTGGATAAATGCAGATTTTAGTTCCGGTACTGTTACTTTTACTAACGATGCTGTTTCGTCAACTATGCAGATGAATCTCAGTTGAACATAAGAAGGTCAGAAATTATAGTAAGGGGATTAGGAAATGCTATTTTTGCCAAGGGTTCTATGGAGTAGAGATTTCGGCTTCTGCAAACGAACTTGAACTAGAAGTAAGACCTACTTGGTTGGTTCGTGGTCATTTATGAATATGCCATACTATGTGTTTGAGGCAGATGGACAAGGAAGAACACTCGGAATGAGTTTGCACTGTAGGCAAAGCCAAGGGATTCTTTCAATCTGGAATTCATCAAATTGGTACTATGAAATTTACGAAAATGAATTCAGATTAACAAGCACTTTAGTAGGAGGCATTACATATACTTACACTAGAGGCAGATAAAAACAATAGGAAAGGGGGAGCATCTGTGAAAGCTATTGGAGTCATTCTAATTATATTTGGGTCAATCAGTTTACTTTTCTCAGGAATTATGTTTGGAGACATTGGAATCGCAGCAGGAATCGGAGCCATTACTGCAATTTTGAGTGGTGTAGGCTTTTTACTGGCAGCCCGCAGAATCTAAAAAAAGCAGTGGATAAACTTCACCGATGGTGCAGGAGGTTGTAACTTTGATAAAAACAGGAAAAGATAAATGGCTAAATAGCACAGTATCGAAATTTCTAATAGCAATGTTGATGCTTTCATTGCTGCCATTGACTCCAGCACCATCGGCGTTTGCTGCCACCGCTCCTGGAACTATTTTAATAAATAGAGATAGCATACGTATAACTTACACTGGCTTGACCGTTGGTAATACGGCTACCACTCTCGATATCCTCATTGAAAATAATTCAAGTGACAGGATACAGATTGTGGCGGGAACTCCGCAAGTTAATGGCTTGTCAAAATTTTCACAGGGGAGCTAGAAAATGTTTTCTATGTTATTCGACCCATTATTTATAGCTTTGGTACTTCCGGCATTTATTTTTGCATTATTGACACAGTTTAAGGTTGTGAGAAGGTTCAAAAAATATTCGAAATATCGAACAAAAATCGGCATGACTGGTGCCCAAGCAGCAAAAGTAATTCTGTTGAGGAGCGGTGTCAAAGATGTACAAATTGAAAAAGTGGAAGGCGATTTGACCGACCACTTCGACCCTCGCACCAACATTATATATCTATCTGAAAGCGTACATGACGTTGTGACTATCTCAGCAGTAGGTGTGGCTGCTCACGAGGCAGGACATGCCATTCAATACGCAAAATCCTATACTCCGATGAGAATAAGAGCAGGCATAATTCCTGTGACTAACATCGGTTCAAAACTATCTGTGCCTTTAATTATTATTGGTATGATTTTTGGAATTGCAGGGCTAGTTAATGCCGGAATGCTTCTCTTTGGCAGTGTCGTTTTATTTCAATTAGTTACTCTGCCTGTGGAATATAATGCGTCAAAACTTGCAATAAATGCTTTGAGAAATCACGGATTGCTTCGCCGCGAGGAAATCCCCGCAGCAAGAAAAGTATTATCAGCAGCCGCACTCACATATGTCGGAGCATTAGCAATATCGCTTGCACAACTAATTCGCTTGTTCGCATTGACACAGGAATAAAACAAAATTGACACTGTGTGACATTCTCAAAAATAAATGTTCGAAAGGGATGTTTTAGTTTGGATTATAGAGAAATATGGAACGAGATATGCTTTCATGTGAAGAAGAATCGTTCAGCAAATGAGTTGGATTTCCAAAAGATTGTTGTGCTACTTTTTGAAAAACTTGGCTGGTCATCATCAAAAGGAGAAATTGTAGAGCAACATGAAGTGCGTATCGGCTCATCAAATAAGGTAAAACCGGACATAGTTATTAAAGGTGATGGTAATATCGTTTTAGTTGTCGAATTAAAGCAGGCAAATCTCAGTTTATCAGATACCCACGCAGAGCAACTTACGTCTTACATGAGGTTACTACGTCTCAATTATGGTGTTTTGCTAGGTGGAACTTTGCAGATTCATAGTGAAGTTCAATCAAACAGCAACTCGCCTGTTAAAATATGCGATATTAGCTTTGAAAATAATTCTGAAATA
The DNA here is from genome assembly GCA_009787625.1 of Oscillospiraceae bacterium. Classification (GTDB taxonomy): domain Bacteria; phylum Bacillota; class Clostridia; order Oscillospirales; family Oscillospiraceae; genus WRMH01. The sequence goes on along the minus strand of WQSX01000001.1, from coordinate 284,974 downwards.
GGCATAGAATGTATTGAAATGTTGAGCAAACAAGGTTTTTCATTTGACAGACTTGATGAATTTTCAAAAAAGTGCTTGGCAAATAAAGAAAAATACTGCGAAGTGCGTTCAGCGTTTAACCATAATATAGTACCTCGCAACAATTACCAAAAACCAAAGAGTAACTATAAAAGTCGTAACACCGTGATTCCAGGATTTGACACAAAATATAGACCGAGAAGAAAATTAAGGGATATTCCAAAAGCCTTCAAGAGAACCAATGAAGCAAGAGATTTAATTTGGTGGAATGGGCATTTGACCCACAACAACTTATTATATGAGCTTGACGGTTTATCTGAAAAATTTGTATTCACAGGTTCATCAATAAAAGGATATGAATTATATATAATAATAGGGGTACATGAGTCCGGGAGATTGAAAGTTGACAGTGTGTATCTCAGTTATGACGAGAACGGCCACTTTGTGATCGGAGATATAGAAACTATTGATGAGTCAATATACAACTAGAGGGATTCTGGGAAAAAACTTCTAGGGCTGCAAATATAAATATTTCATCACATATAATCTCTCATTTCTTCAAGCGGTTCATCAAAATCGTCCGACATCCATATTTTTCCACTGCTTTTTAAAGTTTCATGAAGATTTTAGTCTACCCCTCATGTTCAACCTTCACCAGACATTTTTTTATGCAAACATCTACACATTTTGCACAACCTGTACATTTTTCATAATCGATTTCGGCTAGGGATTTCTCGATTTGTATCGCATCAACAGGGCACTCTTTTGCACATTTCTTGCAACCTATGCACCCTCGCTTGCACTTGTCTTTCACAATTCCGCCGCGTTCTGTGTTTTTGCACATTACCGCCACTGTAACAGGGGCAAGTTGTACCGAAATAACCCCCGTAGGGCAAACATCCAGACACACACCACAACCACTGCATTTTCTGGGGTCAAAGCGCACTAAGCCATCTTCTACGCATATTGCATTGTCGGGGCATACGCTAACGCAGTCGCCGTAGCCGATACAACCGAATGTGCAGGCACTCTCTCCACCGTAAATTTCGTGTGCCGCAAAACACGTCTCCATTCCGATGTATTCGATTTTTTGTCGAACTGTGTCATTGTCGCCCAAGCAGTGAACTATTGCTGTTTTCTTAACAAACTCGGTTGTTTCACCTGTGATTCCCAGTATTTCATTTATATACTTAAATGCCATATCTCCGCCGGGTGGGCATAGGTTCGTCTCTGTTTCACCTTTTGCAAGCATCTCTGCGTAAAGGTCGCAACTGCTAAATCCGCATGCACCGCAGTTCGCACCCGGGAGTGCGCTACGCAGTTTTGCCACCCGTGGGTCAACTTTTACGAACATGATTCTCGATGCAACCGTTATCACGACTGCACTAATGAGTCCTATGGTCCCTGTGGCTATGATGGCTGTGATGATTATGTTCAAAATGATGGCTCCTTTTGCGGGACGTCGAGGACGCCGTCCCCTACGAGTGGTGGTAGTAGACTAGCTGGTGATGAGCTGTTTGTGGAGTCTTTTTTCGAAGCAGCGGTTACATTGTGCAAACGGTGAGAGCGGGCGACCGGGACGGTCGCCCCTACAGAAAAAAGCGGAACAAATTGCCCATCACTAGCGGCAATCAACGGAATAGATTGTCAATTACGCCGTCGAAGGCGAAAAATGCCATTGATAGTATTGCGGCTGAGATTAGAGTTATGGGGATTCCTTTGAACGCTTCAGGTGGGTCAGTGTTTTCGTTTTGTTCTCTGATTCCTGTAAAAATTATCATTGCGAGCAAGAATCCGAGTCCTGCACCGAGTGCATGTACCAGAGATTCCAAATATGTGTAGCCGCTCCCGACATTTGTTATCGTTACAGCAAGAACTGCACAGTTTGTTGTCATCAGCGGCAGATACACCCCCAGTGATTCAAACAGCGAGGGAACATATCTTTTCAGTATGACCTCCACGAGTTGCACCAACGTAGCTATGACTAATATAAACACTACAGTTTGCATGAATCCAAGACCTTGTGGATCGAGCAAAAAAGCATGTATCGGCCATGTCACTGCCGCCGCCATAAGCATGACGAATGTGACCGCCACACCCATACCTGCAGAGCTTTTAATGTCTCTTGATACGCCTAAAAATGGACACACTCCCAAAAATTGACGAAGCACATAATTGTTTACAAGTGCGGCACTCATCAATATTACTACCAATCCCCTGAAATCAAATTCCATCTGTTTCTCCTTGCAGGACGTCGAGGACGCCGTCCCCTACACTCCGTTAATTTTCTATATTTGCCGTATTTTCACGCTTGCCGCAGGCGGCGGCGTTGGGGCATTTGTCGCAGCTGTGGTGCGCTCTGAGTTCGTATGTTTTTGTCAGTTTATTCACTGCTGCGAGAACAATTGCCAGAACTATGAATCCGCCGGGTGCCAGCGAGAATATCATTGCACTGTTGTCGCTAAGCCATGGGATTGCATAGCCGAAAAACGAGCCGCTTCCGAATATTTCCCTTATTGACGCGATTAAAAAGAGTGCCAAAGTAAACCCCACACCTGAACCTAGAGCGTCTAAAATGGAGTTAAACACAGTGTTTTTGCTCGCAAACATCTCCGCTCTGGCAAAAATTATACAGTTAACAGCTATCAGCGGTAGGAATATTCCGAGTGCTTGATATAACGTGTAGGCATATGCTTCTATCGCCATTGTTGCAAGCACTGTGAAGCTTGCAATTAGAACGATGTAGCACGGAATTCGTGTTCGTCCCGGGATAATGTTGCGTAGTGCCGAGATTACAACATTTGAGCCGAGCAAAACAAAAGTCGTCGCAAGCCCCATGCCTAAAGCATTGTCTGCCTGTGTTGACACTGCAAGAACAGGACATAACCCTAAAACCAGTATCAAAACCGGATTTTCCTTTATTATTCCTCTGGTAAGTATCTCTCTTCTTGTGAGTTTCATTTACTTCTCTCCGAACCTATCTCTGATTAGTGTGCCTAAAGCACTACTACCCTCTTATTTCTTCAAATGCTATGAAAATATCGCTTATTGCCTCTATGTATGCTCTTGTTGTGATTGTTGCACCTGTGACTGCGTCTATGCCGTCTAAGCTAATATCATTACCTTCGAACGGTGTAAGGAAATCCGTGGTTTCTATGATTGTTCCTATTCCCACTGTTTCGGTGTGTGAAAGCGGAGCCGTGCCGATAATTCTGCCGCTCTCGTCAATGCCGCATATTATGGTTATCGTTCCGCTGAAACCTCTGATTTCAGCTATGAATAGATAGCCCACGTTGTTTGTGGTTCTGTATGCCGCTCTGATTGTCTGTGGGATTTCCGCAAAATCACCCAGCATTATTGGCTCAAAGTCTGCCGCACTCTGGATTATCTCCCTCATCATCAACGCCTCACGCTCCGCAGCGGCGGCGATTATAATCGGGCGTGTCGCCGTTTCCATGAGCGCAAGTGATGCCGCGGCTATGACACATATGAGAGTTAAGACTAAGAGAGGCATTACATAGGTTCGTTTCATGTTTTCTCCTACTTTGTGTTTGGACGATTACTAATCGCCCCTACTTCTTCCCACCAAGTGGTACCGATTGTGTATACTTATTTATATATGGTGTCAATATATTCATTAGCAAAATTGCAAACGACACCCCTTCGGGGTAACTGCTGTAGATTCTGAATAATACAGTGAACGCACCTGCTCCTGCCGCGAATATAAGCTTGCCTTTGATTGTCTGCGGGGATGTTACGTAGTCTGTCGCCATGAAGATTGCTCCAAGGAATAAACCACCCGCAAACATTTGATATACCGGATGCTCGCCCAGCAAGGCTGAGAGCGCTACCACCACAGCTATATATACTACGGGAATATGCCATGTTATTACTTTCCTTACAAGTAAGTAAATTCCGCCGATCAGAAGTGCCAGATTACTTGTCTCACCAAGGCTTCCACCCCTAATTCCCAAGAACATCTGCATTAGGCTCGGAAGATATTCCTGCTCCCCTCTCCAAATGAGTGCGAGCGGTGTTGCGCCTGCTACTCCGTCTATCGGGTAGACCCATAATCTCGCTGAGTCGTATGGAGAATCCCAGTTTGTCATTGTCACCGAAAATGCCAAAAACATCACTATTCTCGCAGTTATTGCAGGGTTTGCAAAGTTTTTACCGAGCCCGCCGAACAATTGTTTTACAAGTATTATCGCAACTGCACTGCCAAATACTGCTTGCCATAGCGGAATTGTTACCGGGAGATTGAATGCCAATAAAATACCTGTAATTACAGCAGTTAGGTCGCTGACAGTGTTTGGGCGTTTTGTTATTTTTTCAAAAAACCATTCAAAAAAAACGCATGATGTGATACATACCACTACTACAACGGCGGCTCGTGCGCCGAAAATGAGTATTGATGCTATAAGTGCCGGAACGAGCGCAATAATCACGTCGAACATAATTCGTGTCGTCGTAGTTTTGTCGTGAATATGTGGTGATATTGAAACGGTTAGTCTGTTCATTTGTTCATCCATAATAGTTTTTTTGATAACTGCATCGTCTGTACTAACGGGCGTTTTGCCGGGCATACATAGGCACAACTTCCGCATTCTACACACATTGTTGTTTTGTAATTTTTTAGCTTTTCGTAGTTTTTGTGTATGAATGCCGCCTCTATATTTGGTGGCATTAACCGCATTGGACAAATGGTTATACACCTACTGCATTTTATACAGGCGGTTTGTTTGAGGTTTTTTATCTCGATTCGGGGAAATGCGAGTGCTGCATTTGTTGTTTTTACAACCGGAACATCTATGCTCGGTTGGGCGTAGCCCATCATCGGACCGCCCACGATTATCTTACTAGGCTCTACATCATCAATAAATCCACCGCAGTAGTCGAAAAGCACTCTGAGAGGTGTGCCTATTGGTGCTAAGACATTTTTAGGATGTTTAACAAGCGGTCCGTCTACTGTGACCAGTTTTTTCACCAATGGTAGCCCCGTCTCTATATATCTTGCTATTACTGCTATTGTTGTGATGTTTGTCACGATCACACCCACATCAGCCAACCTCGCACCCTCAGGCACGATTCGCCCAGTTGTGTTGTGTACCAAGACTTTACGCTCACCTTGCGGGTAGAATGTCGGCATTGCCACAACTTCCACTTTTTGCTCATTTTTGAAGGCTTCACGCATTACGTTAATGGCGTCGGGCTTGTTGTCCTCTATACATATGAGAACTTTTTCTCTGGGTGGCATGAATTTTAAAAGTAGCTCTACGCCGTGTTGGACATGGCGGGTATCGACGAGCATGGTGTAGTCATCGGCTGTGGCGTATGGCTCGCACTCTGCGGCATTTAATAGTATATAATCTAGTGTGTCGAGGTTTTTAATTGCAAGTTTGGGCGCCGCAGGATATCCTGCGCCACCCAATCCAACCGCACCGGATTCCCTCACATGGTTGTAGAAAACTTCGCGGCTTGTTACATTGTGGGGAGCTATGTTTTCTTCCCATGTCTGCTTCCCATCTGCTTTTATGGTGAGTGTTATCGCCTCTTGCCCTGTAATGGGGTCGCGGTCCTCTATGTGCTTGACCACTCCTGACACGCTTGAATGAATCGGAGCTGATACTGTACCACCCATTTCGCCAATCAGTTGCCCCACTTTTACTTCATCACCTACTTTGACGATTGGTAGTGCGGGCTTGCCTGAGTGCATCTTCATGGGTATAAAAACTTCCTCCGGTGTTGGAAGTACATGCAGTTTCCCCGATTCTGTGTTTTTGTTTTGCGGAGGATGGATTCCTCGGATTTTTCCCATTTAATTTCCTCCATTTGACCTATCAACTTCGTATAATTATATGCGAGTGCTGTTATTTAGTCAACAAAATTATCCATTATTAGCTGTAGCGAATTTCATGTTGACAGTCATATGTAAATATGATTTAATTTTGCCGATAATAAATAAACATTACGGGCGGTAAATTATGATAGAATTTTTAGGAAAAAATTTCTTATTAGACAACACTTCGGCACAGCGTTTATATCACGATATAGCCGCTAAAACGCCTATTATCGACTATCATTGTCACATAAATGCGGGTGAGATTTTTGAAAACAAGCAGTTCGAAAATATAGCCGATGCTTGGCTTGGCGGAGATCACTACAAGTGGCGGCTTATGAGAGCTGCAGGTGTTTCCGAACACCTTATCACGGGTGATATCTCAGGGTTTGACAAATTTAAAGCGTTTGCAGAAGTATTGCCATACTGCATAGGAAATCCTGTATATCACTGGGCGCATTTAGAATTGCAGCGTTTTTTCGACATTCACACACCACTCACTAAAAAAACATCAGAGCAAATTTGGAAGCAAACAAGCGAGCAACTTAAAAACGATGAAACACTTAGAGTGCGCGGCATTATTGAGCGTATGAAAGTAGAAGTTATTATCACCACGGACGACCCTGTTGATGACCTTGCTGACCACATAAAATTGGCGGCCGATGATTCTTTTAAAACAAAGGTTCTGCCCGGTTGGCGGCCTGATGCCGCTCTCAGAATTGAAAATGACAGGTTCATAGAATACTTAGGCAAACTCGCTGATGTTTCGGGTAATCCTATTAAAGATTTAGATTCGCTCAAGTCTGCACTTAAAAGCAGAATGGAGTTTTTCGATAAAAACGGCTGTAAAGCTTGCGACCACGGTTTGCTCCGCCTTGCCTATGCGCCTTCGCCGGAAGAGGAAGTTAACAGCATACTTCAGAAAAGGCTAGACGGTGAATCCATTTCAACAACAGAGGCAGAGAAATATCTCTACCACATGATGTGCTACTTAGGCAGAGAGTATGCCCGGTTCGGTTGGGTCATGGAACTGCATGTCGGTGTGGGGCGCAATATGAACTCAAACATGTTCGACAAACTCGGCGCAGACACCGGATTTGACTGCATTGACCCCTATCCCGCTGTCTCGGGTATAGGGAATCTGCTAGATGAGCTCAACAAAACAGACGAGCTTCCCAAAACACTCATTTTTTCAATCAATCCCAGTGACAATGCGGCAATCAATACACTCTCAGGGTGTTTTCAGACACAGAGCATCAAAGGTAAAGTGCAACAGGGAAGTGCGTGGTGGTTCAACGACACCTACTACGGCATGAAAACACAAATTGAGAGCTTTGCCGAAGGTGGAGTGCTTGGGAATTTCATCGGTATGCTCACAGATTCAAGAAGTTTCATGAGTTATACACGGCATGAGTATTTTAGACGTATACTTTGCAACACCTTAGGCGGTTGGGTAGACTCAGGCAAATATCCAAATGATGCATTTTATTTGCGAAACATCGTTGAGGATATCTGTTATAATAATGCAAAGGAATTTTTTGGTTTATGAAAACTATAAATCAAGTTGCTCAAAATACTTCTCGTCCTGTGAGTGTTTTGCAGTTTGGTGAGGGTAATTTTCTCCGTGCATTTGCCGACCAAATGATTGATGTTGCAAATAGTAATGACGTGTTTAACGGCAACGTTCACATCGTGAAATCAATTCCGCAAGGCTCGCTTGCAATACTTGCGGAGCAAGATTTTCTGTACACCGTGATTCTGCGCGGAAAAAAAGATGGTGCAAACCATGTAGAGGAGCAAATAGTTACAAGTATCGATGGTGCAACCTGTGCCTATGAAGATTATCCACACTATGCCGCTCTCGCAAAAAGTGAAGACCTTCGATTTATCATTTCAAACACCACCGAAGCAGGCATTGTTTTTGATGAGTCAGATGAATTTGACTCAGAGCCGCCGAATTCTTTCCCTGGTAAGCTTACTAAGTTTTTGTATGAGCGGTTCGAGTTTTTCGATGGTGCTGTGGATAAAGGGATTATAATTCTCCCTGTGGAACTTATCGAAAAAAACGGTGAAACCTTACTAAAATGTTGTAAGCTTTTCGCAGAAAAATGGAATTTACCGGAGACTTTTATGCGTTGGCTCACAGATAAAAATATCTTTTGTAATACTCTTGTAGACCGCATTGTTACAGGATTTCCGACAGATGAGGCGCAAACACTTGAAGATGAGCTTGGGTATTCAGATAGGTTAATGGTTGTCGGGGAGCCGTTTGCTCTGTGGGTTATTGAGACCGATAATCCCACTGTTTCTGAAGAGTTTCCACTCAACAAGGCAGGTTTGCCTGTTATTTTCACGGAAAACCTTAAACCCTACAGAGAGCGCAAAGTGCGCTTACTAAACGGTGCCCACACTGCCACTGTTGCGGCAGCTTTTCTCTCAGGGCTAGACACCGTGGGAGATATGATGAATGACAAGGTAATCAGGGGATTCCTTGAAGAAGTTGTCTACAATGAGCTTGCTCCTTTTGTTCCTCTACCTGAAAAAGATGTGCTCAGTTTTGCCGATTCAGTACTGGAAAGGTTTGAAAATCCATTTATTAGGCATTATTTGCTGTCTATCACTCTCAACTCTGTTTCAAAGTTTAAAGCTCGGATTTTGCCGACAATTCTTGAGACTTATGCTGATAGTGGCTCTCTGCCGAAACTTCTCTGTTTTTCGCTTGCAGCACTTATTGCTTTCTACAGAGGTCGCAAGATAAACGGCAAGCTTATGGGCACAAGGAACGGTATGGATTATGAGATTGCTGATGATGCCGCTGTTTTGGAATTCTTTAATGAATTTCAGGATAGTAAGGAGCCGGAGATTGTCACAGCGTTTTTGGGACGAATTGATTTTTGGGGCGAGGATTTGACTTTGATAGATGGATTTTGTGGCACAGTTATCAGGTCACTGCAGAGTATTTCTGCTGATGGTATGCGAGATGCTATCGAAAAAACTAAAAGGAGTGCGCAGTGAGTATTATTCAAGTAAACCCTATAGACAATGTGGCTGTCGCTACAGCTCCTGTCAAGGCGGGCGAGGTTATAGACTTTGCAGGTCTAACTATCACCGTTTCTTCTAATATTGCTTTTGGGCATAAAATTGCGCTTACTCCAATAGCTTCAGGGAGTCAAGTTATTAAGTATGGTTATCCTATCGGCACGGCTACAGTTGATATTGCACCGGGTGAGCATGTGCATACTTTTAATGTCCAAACAGATTTAAGCGACAAGCTTGAATATAGCTACTTTCCTGCACCTCTTCAAGTTAAATCTGAAGTTTCCGATAGTTTTATGGGTTTTAAGCGAACCGATGGTAATGTTGGTATACGTAACGAAATTTGGATAATTCCCACTGTCGGATGTGTTAATTTTATTGGCGAAGCCGTTGCAAAGAAGGCACAAGATAAAATCAAAGGCAGTGTTCAGGGTGTCTACTCCTTCCCCCACCCATTTGGTTGTTCTCAGCTTGGCAAAGACCACGAGAACACTCAAAAAGTTCTCAGCGGATTAATCAAACACCCCAATGCGGGTGGAGTTTTGGTGCTTGGGCTTGGCTGTGAAAATAACAGCATTGAAGAGATGAAAGCAATGCTCGGTGATGTCGATGAGGAGCGCATCAAGTTTTTGATTTGTCAAGATTTCGACGATGAGATTGATGCTTCACTTGCTCTTGTTACGGAGCTCATAAATACTGCATGTGGTGATAAGCGCAAGACTGTGCCTGTCTCCGAGCTTGTTGTTGGGCTAAAATGCGGTGGCAGTGATGGGCTTTCGGGTATCACCGCAAATCCTTTGGCGGGTGCGTTTACCGATAAGCTCACTTCAATCGGCGGGTCGGCTATTTTGACTGAAGTTCCTGAGATGTTTGGTGCTGAGTCTATTTTAATGAACCGTGCTAAAGACGAGGCTACTTTTAAAAAGACTGTAGCGCTTATAAATGATTTCAAAGATTACTTTACTGCCTTTGACCAACCTATTTACGAAAACCCCTCACCCGGCAACAAGGACGGCGGCATTACAACGCTTGAGGACAAGGCTCTCGGCGCTACTCAAAAATCGGGAAACGCCACTGTTGTTGATGTACTTTCATATGGTAAAACTCTCTGTAAAAAAGGCTTAAACTTACTTGAATCTCCGGGCAATGATATTGTTGCCGTCACTGCACTTGCCGCAAGCGGTGCTCATTTGATTTTGTTCACCACAGGGCGCGGCACTCCGCTTGGTGCCCCCATTCCTGTTGTGAAAATTTCAAGCAACTCCGAACTGTTCGCTCGAAAGAAAGCATGGATTGACTTTGATGCAGGACCTATTGCCCATGGCGAACCGCTCGAAGATGTCGCTAATAGGCTTTATGATTATGTGTTGGATTTAGCAAGTGGTGAAGTCTGTGCTAAAACGGAGACCCATGGCTTTCGGGATTTAGCGATTTTCAAAACAGGTGTTACTTTGTAAGCTATTCATCGCACCCGACAGGGTGTTGCTCACGGGCAAGCAGAGGTAGGGCGATTTGCGTAGTCTTTTTTGCGAGAACAGCGGTGTAGATCCCGATGGCTCGCAAAAAAGCGTAGCAAATTGCCCTGCCTCTGCGACAATCAACGAAACTATGCCCCACTATCTACACCTTTTAAAATTCAGCAAAAATATTTTTTATAGATATGGATATTTAGTGAATTTTATGATATGCTTACTAAAATACTAAAAAAGGGGAATACTATATGGATTTAATGGCATTTGTAACACACGCACTTGAACCGGCTCTTGAAATTCCTTTCGTTGCCGGAATGACCATCGAGGTTTGGCTCACCGCACCATGGATTGTCAGCCAAGTTTTCGCATTTATTGCACTCATTTTCATGGTCTCATCGTTTCAGGCAAAGAAAAAATTAAACGTCATGCTACTTCTCGGTTTCGGCACACTATTTCTCGCTTTCTCGGCATGGCCGCTCGCAAATTACACCCTTGCGATACTCTTCCTTCTCGCTTCAATCAGAAACTATGTCTTTTGGTTCTTTGACTGGCAAAGCCAAAGGGGTACTATTTCCACCAGAAAATTCTACTACATTTTCACTATAGGGTTTTCTATTATCACATTAGTTTATCCTTTCGTTTTGAGCCAAGTCTATTTCTCAATGGTCATGCGACCTGAGGATTATTTAGGCGCACCACCCGCATCTTTTGTTGAATTATGGTCACAAATGGAGATGTGGCGAATAGTATTCGTTTGCATATCGCTCCTTGCTCTTGTAATTAGTAATCTCTATTTCTTACTGGGAGATAAAAAAGATGCTAAGAAAGATAGCGGAAGCCTCAAAGAAGTTCCCAGAAAGATTTACTATGTATTTGCTGTTATCTTCTCTACCGCAACGATTATGTCCACTACACTTCTCGGACACAGAGGTTATGCTTGGTGGCTGGAATGGTTAATCTGTGCAACATTGGTTGGACTGATTATCGGTAATGTTCTGCGCGGTCAAAACGTAATGAGACTCAGCTTTGTTGCAAACCGCTGCTTCAACATCATAAACCACGTAGCATTTAACAACCCCATAGCCGTAATCATAGCCGCCATGGCTATATTCTCAAATGGTGTCTACTACGTCAGAATGCTAGTCAACCACCTAAAAGGCGGAGAAAGCTTCCAACAAGACACCTCCGCAGCGGCAAAGGAAAAGATTGATAAAGAGTAATAGTTACACAAAACACGAAGAACTCGCAGGAAGACAGACCCTGCGAGTTCTTCTTATTTAGGAGAAGGAGAATATCAAATCTATGCCAGCGGCATTATATCCTCAAACAACACGATAAGCTTTGTGGCTGTTGCTTGTTCGGGGATACTTCTTGTTGACATTCCGTAGAGAACTACGATTCTTCTGTCTTGTAGATCACCATCTGTGAAATCTGTGCCGTCGGCAAGAATTATTTCTGTGTTCTCATCAGTGCTGAAAGCGAACATTCCGTCTGCGGAGAGCAATTGATCTGTGTCTGCCATTGCTCCAAAGCGGTCCACTTTTATGTTTGCGCCGTCGGGAATGTTTACTGCAAGTACGGTTGCTGTGTATTGCGGTGGCCAAATCATTATCATTGGTGCATTTGTTGCGTACCACGCAGTCACTGTGTCACCTTCCTGTATTTCATTGCCGAATGGGAATGAAGTGTTTGCAGTTGTGTTGAGCACTGCTTCATTTCCGTTTTCGTCGATGATTTTTACTGATATTCCATGCCATGGATCATCTTCGTCTGCTTCCGGTGAGGCTGAGATTATGGATTCCACCGTGCCTGATATTGAAAAGAACTCAGGTATGTCATCTAAGATAATCTCTTCTTCAGGCTCCACTTCCGGTTCGAAGATTACTTCATCGTCATAACCCGGTTCCTCTTCCGGAGTTTCGAGTTCTTCCACGGTGGCATCATCTTCAGTTACTTCCGGCGGTGCTATGCCTGCACCCGGTGTGATATATCCATCGTCTACTGCACATGCTGATGCAAATACGGCTACAGATAAGAGGGCTGCTGCGAATGCAACAATTTTTGATTTCTTAATTCTTCTGGTCATTTGTTGTACCTCCCCTGCAACTTATCGTTGCGGTCAATAGTGTTTCTTCGCTGCTTACACTAGTATGACGCAAAGATATTAAGAAAGTTCCAACTTCTTGTAAAAATTTTTATTTAATTTTCTCTAAATAATCTCACAAATATATAGTTATTTGAGCAGCGATATGTCGGTGGCTTAGTATTCTGCTCCTGTGTTTGGGTCTGAGAACTCTTTTAACCTGGCATCGTATGCTATCATTGCCTCTTTTTCATACGGTAATTCTCGTTTTTTTGCGCCGAGCAGGTCTATTACATAGTGTGTAAACAGTGGATTGAGAACCAGCAGTGGCCCTAGGATATTTGTGCCTAAGAAATTATTTATCCTGACCCCCTCTTCTTTTTGTCCGGGCTTTCTGCCTGCTCCTCGCTCGGTTTCAAAAAGTGCAGGAACTTCTCCACCATCACTGTAATTGTGTGCAAACTGACTTTTGAATCCTACAATCTTCATTTTTTCAAACGTTCCGAGGTAAATCGAGCTGTAACGGCGCATCATTTGGCGTTTTGCATATAGATCAAAAAGTCCCAATGTGTCTACTGCGCTTCCATCCTCATTTTCTATGCGCTTGCCGAACAGTTCCAGAGCATTTCCCGTTACCAAAAATATTTTTCCGTCGTTTATCATTTCGAAAATGCGTGTTTTGAACTCAAATAGAGCGTTTGCAGCCAATCCCTGCGCTGTCTCTGTCATTGAACCCATATATATAAAATCGATATCTTGCTCTGCAAATGCAGGGCGGCTTTTTAAAGATGTCTTTACAATCTCAGCTTCCGGAAGTGCTCGGTGCAAGTACTCGGCATTCATTGCATCGCCGAACAGATTGCACAGCTCAGGGTATAATATTTCTATCTTCAACGTTTTGCACTCTCCTCTTGAGCCTTCGCTCGTTTCTCGTTTGCTCTTATTACTGCGGCATCTCGAACTTTGTATCCTAAGTCAAGTGAATCTGTACCGTAGAAAATATACACACTTGTTTCAGTCTCCAAAGCAAGCTCTTTGGGTGCCTCTGTTTCTGATTCTGAGTGGCGGAGTTTTTCTGCGGGCACTCCGGCAAATCTCAGGCGTGTGATGTAGTCCAGTGCCCGTGCGCCCGTCGCCACCACCCTTGTGATATTTTCGTCGTTTAAAAATTCAAAGTCGCAGTCATACAACCAACTTATATTTTCCGACCACACTTTGGCATCTCCCAGCCCGTTCATCATCAATATGAGCTCTTTTTTTCCGGGCTTTGATGCTACATATTCAAAGGCTCTTGAACAGGCAAGTGCATTTCGCTCTTTTCCCATATGCATTATGATTTTCACACCGTTTACGTCTGTCTCATTATAGCGCGAATCCGGTATGACCGAATCGGTTAACGTTTTTACAGCCTCATCCTTTGTGAGACCTATCTCGCGCAGGCCTGCATATGCGGTCAAAGCATTGTATATGTTAAATACGCTGTCGCCCGGCAGGGCAAACTCCGCTGTGTCTTCCCCCGCAGTGACTGCTAATCTCTTTGTTTTGTAATCTACTCTTCCTGAATAATCATAGTTTGGCGATTTAAAATCACAGCTTGGACAAGTTGCCTTTCCTACATGGTGATAGCGGCGATACTCATACTTAAGTTCTGTTTGACATTTGGGGCATATTTGAAAGTCGTTAATCAGGTTTATGCAGTCTAAAACATCACTTTCCATTCGCTCCAACCCAAAATAGGAGCGAGGGTTATTCGGTGCAACCGAGCAAACTATTAAGTCATCTGCGTTCAGGAGCAATTTTGACCGCTTCGGTAAATTTCCACTCAATATACCTGCAATATATTCGGGATGGGCATTTCTCATTATTGAGTCGCGGAACAGGTTTGTTATTATAACAAGTTCTGCATCAATATAAGGAAAGATATGCATTGCAGAGCGTTCATCAACTTCCAACACGGCAACACCTTTCTCGACCCTTCCGGTCAGCGATATTCCCGTGAGGAACGCACAAGCAATCCCCTCTTTTGTGTTTGAACCGTATGAGTTGTTTAACACACTCATTCCGTGTTTTTCGAGCGCATCGGTCAAAAGGTTTGAAACTGTTGTTTTTCCATTTGTTCCTGTTACTACTATGATTCTTTTTGGCTTTGCTATTTGCCGCAAAAATGTGGGGCATATTTTGAGCGCAATTTTACCCGGAAGGTAGGTTGCGTTGCGCCCGAGCAAGCGCATGGTGGTGCGTAAGGTTTTGCATCCTAGGAATGCTAAAATGAATCTTAACTTTTGCATAGGTCTTTTAATCCTTCCGCAGATGATTGGCAATTTGCTGTGCTTTTTTATTGCCAAACTTCATTATATACATTATAATATGTTTTAGCAAGAACCCAATTGAAAGGAATGGTCATTTAAATGGAGCACTCCATACTAGGCAGTAAAATTGATTCCAACAGACCTGTTGTCGCCCTGACTTTTGATGATGGACCCGGTCTTGTGACTTCTCACATACTAGATCTCATTCAAGTGTATGGCGGCAAGGTTTCTTTTTTTGTTCTCGGCAAGTATGTTGAGATGAATCGCACAAAGATTCACAGGGCATGGGGAATGGGATGTGATATACTCTGCCATTCATGGGAGCATGTTAATCACACCGAGATATCCAAGAAAGCCGTGAGCAAGCAGATAATAGATACTTGCACAGCTATCGCCTCAGTTACGGGAGAATTTTTGCCACTCTATCGCCCACCCTATGGGGAGGCAAACAAAAATTTGGCCAAGCTTACAGAAAAACTAGGACTGTCCATGGTCAATTGGTCTCTGGATCCAAAAGATTATGATACCTCCGATGCAACCGCTATCTCGTCGTTTATACTCGACAATGTTGTGGACGGAGATGTCGTATTGTGTCATGACGTCTACGACTCAACCGGGGATGCCATGGGGATTGTGATTCCCTCTTTGGTCTCACGGGGGTTTCAACTAATCACTGTCTCCGAGCTTTTGTATCGAAGATATGGAACCTTAGAGCCCGGAGTATTATATAACAACTAACAGTTTGACCATTTTTATAATCAATTGCCTATTGTGACGCTTTGGCAAAGTAGGCAACTGTTTTTCTGAGAATTTCAACTTCCTCTTCCAGCTCTTTTATGCGTTGATTTGACTTTTCAAGCTCATCATCGCTGTATTCCCTCGGTTCACTTGTTCTGAACGCATTTTCAGGATCCTCACGATATTGCTCTCCCCATTTGTAAATGGTGTTGATGTGTACACCAAGTTCTTCGGCTAAATTTGCACCCGTTCTTCTGCCTTCCAGATAAATCTTAGCAATTTGCCTTTTTAACTCTGCATCATACCTTTTTTTTCTTGACATATTCTACATGCACTCCTTTGCTACTCTCATTATATCAGATTATCACCACAATATGCAATACTAATATAACTTTTTTCTAGCATTTCTCTACCATAAAAATAATTAGTAAAATAATTCTTGACAAGAGCATCTCAAAAATGTTATTATCTTTTGGCAAAAGTAGAACGGCATCCCCGTCCTCACCCTGCCGTAAAGCGAACTTCGCTTAAAGCGTGCTGTGGTTCACGAGTTTAAGATTACTAGGCTTTTAGTGTCTTCGTCGGCGGATGCAATGCATTCGTCATTTTTTATTATCAAAAAAATGACACTTATGAAATGGGGTGCTGGATATAAACAACGTTAGCCATCAAATCAACGAGGAAATCACTGATAGTGAAGTACGCATGATCGATGAGGACGGTGAGCAACTTGGCATTATGCCACTTTCCGAGGCTATGCAGATCGCAATTGACAAAGATCTCGACCTTGTGAAGATTGCTCCGACGTCGAAACCTCCTGTCTGCAAAATTATGGATTACGGCAAGTTTCGTTATGAGCAGGCGAAGAAGGTCAAAGAAGTGCGTAAACATCAGCATGTCGTTGAGGTTAAAGAAATTCGCATGTCCCCAAGCATTGGCGAGAATGACTTCCAAGTCAAGCTCCGCAACGGGACGAAGTTTCTCAAAGAGGGCGACCGTCTGAAGGTCACAGTCCGTTTTAGAGGTAGGGAGATGGCGCACACCAACATCGGAGAAAAATTGCTCACAAGGTTTTCTGAAGAGTGCGCAGAGTTCGGGACTGTCGATAAAAACCCAAAACTTGATGGCAGACACATGTCTATGTTCTTGACACCAAAAAATTCTAAATGAGCCGAAGTGGAAACACTCAGCTCTAATCTCAATTGAATAGGAGAAAAGTTACCATGCCAAAGATTAAGACTCACAGTGGAGCTAAGAAACGTTTTAAGCTCACAAAATCGGGAAGGGTTAAACGCGCAAAAGCGTACAAAAACCATATTCTCAACAAGAAGTCCACAAAGCGCAAGCGCGGCTTACGCAAGGGCGGCTACGCCGACGTCACAAACGAAGCTACAATCAAAAGAATGATTCCATATAAATAGGAGGGGAGAAACATGGCCAGAATTAAACGCGCAGTTATTACGCGCAAGAGAAGAAAAAGAATATTAAAGCTCGCTAAGGGCTATTGGGGTTCAAAATCTAAACATTTTAAGATGGCAAATCAAGCCGTGATGAAGTCTCTTACCTATGCTTATGTGGGTCGCAGACTCAAAAAAAGAGATTTCCGTCGCCTTTGGATTACCAGAATCAGTGCGGCTTGTAAGGCTAACGACATGAACTATTCCAGATTCATGCACGGTCTCAAACTTGCAGGGATTAACTTAAACCGCAAAATGCTCTCAGAAATGGCAATCCACGAGCCTGATGCATTCACACAACTCACACAGACAGCAAAAAAAGCGATTAGTGCATAAGCCAAAGAGAACTGACCTAAGCGGTTAGTTCTCTTTTTCCATGGCTATTTGCAATTTTAGGGTTGCTTATTCAGTGTTAAACTAGTATAATGTACTGCCAAATAAATCCCTTGAATAAACAGTAAAGGAAGGTGCGCCCATGTCTAAGAAATTACCGCGTTTTTTGCGTTCTAATGTGCGTATTTACTTCCTTTTGCTAACGAGTTTCGCAATAGCTTCATTTTTTTTCGGAAATTATGGTATGATCTTAGCCGGGGTGCAGATCCTTATTATCATAGTGGTTGCTATTTATTTGCGTTATGCCACGAGAAGACGCACTGAAAAATTGCTTGATTATCTGGAATCTATTTCAGACAGCATGGATCTCACTGTTCGCGATACTCCACTCCCCGTGCTTCTCCACAATTCAGAGACAGGAGAGGTTGTTTGGTCGAATCTTCGTTTCAATTCACTGCTGAACTTAGACGAACCTTTTTTTGAGAGAAGCGTAAATGATGTAGTGCCTGATTATACATGGGATTGGTTGCTTGAGGGCAAAAACGAGTGCGAAGAGCCCGTCCCCATCGGAGAAAAACTCTATTGGGTCTACGGGAGTGTTGTGCGCTCAAATCGAGATTATGTCGCCATGACTTACTGGATTGACGTCACAGAACACACTCAAATTGCAAGCGCATATATCGACTCACGTCTCCTCTTTGTTTTGCTGACACTGGATAATTATGATGAACTTTTAAAAGGGCTCAGTGCCAAGGAGAAGTCGTCAATTCTCTCTGAAGTCGATGATAAAATTGCGGCGTGGATAGACCAAAAAGACGGCTACCTTTGCAGATTTGACAGAGATAGATATTTTTTCCTTGTCGAGGAGAGATTTCTCGCCACTATAATAAAAGATAACTTCTCTATCCTCGATAACATGACTAAAGTTGTCAGTAGCACAGGTGTACAGGCAACGCTGAGTATCGGTGTCGGCAAAGATGGTTTGAATCCGCAGGAAAATTACCGAAACGCCGGACTTGGGCTTGAAATGGCTCTAAGCCGAGGCGGTAATCAGGCTGTCATTAGAAATACATATGGCTTTGAGTTTTACGGGGGTAAGCCCCATCAGGTCGAAAGACGTACAAAGGTTAAAGCGAGAGTTATGGCAAGTGCATTTGGGGAGCTTCTGAGTGACGCTTCAAAGGTTCTTGTCATGGGTCATGTGTACGCAGATTACGACTCTCTCGGTGCTGCCGCAGGAGTTTGTTGCATGGCACGTGCCAAGGGTAAAGATGTGCATATCGTAATCGACAGAGGTAAGAGCATTGCAGAGAATCTTGTTGAGCTTATGCAGACTCACTCTGAGTACGAAGAAGTGTTTATTTCACCGCAAGATGCAATTTTAGAGGCGGATAATAAAACTTTACTTGTTATTGTTGATACCAGCAGACCAAATAAGGTCGAATCTGAATCACTTTTGCTCTCTTGCACCCGCTTGGCGGTCATAGATCATCACAGGCGAGCGGCGGATTACATTGAAAATGCTGTACTCAATTTCCACGAGCCCTACGCATCTTCAACTGCGGAGCTTGTCACTGAGATGATGCAATATCTCGTTGACGCCGATAATGTTCTGCGCATTGAGGCAGAGGCTCTGCTTGCAGGTATTATCCTTGATACAAAAGGTTTCGCCATCAATACGGGGAGCAGCACTTTTGAGGCGGCGGCTTATCTCAAGCGTGTCGGAGCAGATTCCGGTACGGTCAAGCGCATTTTGCAGTCTGATTTTGCTGTGGCGACCGCCCGCTATGACATAATGCGTTCTGCTGAAATTTATACCGAAGGTGTCGCCATTGCATACAGTACCGAGGTATTACATAACAGAGTCAGCATAGCACAGGCCGCTGACGAACTTCTCAACATAAATAATGTGCATACTTCGTTTGTCATCGGGATTGATGGTGACACGGTTTTCGTATCCGGGCGAAGTATCGGCGAAGTCAATGTGCAGGTTATTCTTGAAAAAATGGGTGGAGGCGGCAGTCAGTCCACTGCAGGGTTACAAGTTAAGGACAGTAGTGTTGAAGCTGTTATTGAAGAACTCAAAGCGGCTATCGACAGCACTCTCAAAGGTTCCGGCACTTTTGCGTGGTTGCCGGGACAAAAGGTTAAATAAAGTATGCTGTAGTTTTGTGCCTCAAGAAAACAAGAAAGGAATGATCATTAATATGAAGGTTATTTTACAAGAAGATGTCAAGGGGTCAGGCAAGAAGGGTGAGCTTGTCAATGTTTCCGACGGTTATGCCCGCAATTTCCTTTTGCCTAAGAAACTTGCGGTGCATGCCAGTCCTGAAAATATCACTAAAATGAAAGCTGACGAGAAAGCAAAACAAAAAAAGAGAGACGAAGATAAGGCTAAAGCTGAAGCTGTTGCTGCAAAGCTCGGTGATGTGCTTGTCAAGATTACCGCTCGCAGTGGCGGCGATGGCGGCAAACTCTTTGGTTCTATCACGTCAAAGGAAATTTCCGAAGAACTAAAAGCTCAACACGGTATCGAAATCGAAAAGAACAAAATTGTTCAGGACGAGCCTATAAAATCCTTTGGCACTTACGAACTAAAGTGTAAGCTTGGTTTTGAAATCAGCGGCACCTTACACGTTTTGGTCGTCGAGAAATAGCTGTGTTGATCATCGCAGATGGTGAGCAGTAATAACTTCTATGAAAATGCAGGGAAATCATAATGGAAGATCTTTTGTACCGACAAATTCCACATAGTACTGAGGCAGAGCAAGCTGTCATTGGCTCTATGCTTATTGACGAGCGTTGTGTTGCCGACGTTGTAGGAATTCTTGGTTCGGCGGACTTTTATTCGTCTGTCAACCGAGATATTTATGCTACCATTTTTTCGATGTTCAACTTTTCTGAGCCAATCGACCCTGTTACAGTACTCGATAAAATGAGGGAAGATGGAGTTTATACCGATGATTCGCCTGCCTATATCCGTGATCTCATGCTTATTACCCCCACAGCCGCAAATGTCGTTGAATATGCTTGGATTGTCAAGGATAAGGCTCTTTTGCGTGCTGTTTCCGATGCCGGCTCCGATATCTCTGCCATGGCTATTTCCGGTGAGGGTGGTGCGCTTAGCATCCTTGATGCGGCAGAGAAACGCATCTACTCGCTGCGTATGGGCAGGAGCCGAGCCGAACTCGAAGATATTTCTGTCATCATGCGTGATGTTTACAAGCAGATTTCTGATGCTTCAAAGTCCGGTATTGGAATTCCCGGGCATGAGACGGGTTTTCCCGATTTAGACAGAATTCTTATGGGACTCAACGATTCTGACCTCATTTTGATTGCTTCCCGCCCCGGTATGGGCAAGACCAGTATCGCCCTGAACATCGCTCTAAATGTCGCTAAAAAGTCCGGCAAGACTGTTGCTGTTTTTTCGCTTGAAATGTCTCGTGAACAGCTTGCCATGCGTCTCTTAGCTTCGAGCTCTTTTGTGGACGGCAAGAGACTTCACACAGGTAGGCTCCATGAAGATGAATGGGTTAGGCTTGCTCAGGCGGCAACTTATATCAGTGATTCTAAGCTTAAAATCAACGATGATGCTTCACTCACTGTCACTGAAATGAACGCCCAGTGTCGGCGCATTTCGGATCTTGGTCTGATTGTTATCGACTACATGCAACTCATGAGTGCGGCTACCGACCGTGGGTATAGGGGTGAAAACAGGGTTCAGATTGTCTCTGAAATAAGCCGTACCATGAAAGTCATGGCTAAGGAACTCAATGTGCCTATTATATGTCTGTCTCAGCTCAGCCGTGACAATGAGAAACGCGCCAAGGACGACAGACGACCGCAACTCAGTGATTTACGCGAATCCGGGTCACTTGAGCAGGATGCCGATATAGTTATCGGGCTATACCGCGATGATTATTATAATGAGGAAAGCGAGATGCCAAACATCGCAGAGTGCATTATTCTAAAGAACCGCCGAGGCGAAACCGGAACGGTCAACATGCGCTGGAACCCGGAATTCACCAGTTTCGCACCGCTTGACCGTCATCACGATGAGTAGCTCATAAAATAAGGAATGAATTTTTGTATGTCACAACTGATTGGTAAAATTTTAGAATTTACAGATGAGCATGGAATGTTGCCCAATGGGGGGGTTTTGCTCATTTGTGTCTCCGGCGGGGCGGATTCTATGTGTCTGCTTGAGGTTATGAGGCATATTTCATATGAGCGGGATTTCGGTATTGCTGTTGCTCACTATAACCACGAACTCAGGGGTGATGAGTCGGATCGTGATGAAACTTTTGTCATGCTTATCTGTGAGCATCATGGAGTGCCGTTTTATTCCGGAAGAGGAGATGTCAGCACTTATGCAAAAAAAGGCGGACTCAGCATCGAAGAAGCCGCTCGCGATATGCGTTATGAGTTTTTCTTTGATACTGCTGATAAAATAGGGGCTTTGAAGATTGCCACGGCACACAATATGAATGACAATTCCGAGACTATGATTATAAACCTGGCACGTGGTGCGGGAACAAACGGCATGTCCGGTATACCTCCTTTTCGAGGTAATGTTATTCGGCCCCTACTCAGAACAACAAGGACGGAAATTTTGGATTTTATCAATGAACGTGATATTCCATTTGTCGAGGACTCGACAAATGTGCTGGAGGTTCACACTCGCAATAAAGTTCGCCACAACTTAATTCCTCTGATGGAATCAATAAATCCACGATTTTGTGAGGCTGCAAGCACTGCCTCTCAACTTTTTAGAGCTGATGAGGAGTTCATTTCCGATATTGCAGAGCTTTTTATTCATGACTGTTGCACAGGGCTAACTACCAATGCGACAGACCTCGCTGTTTTGCCGTTTTCCGTCTCATCAAGAGTTATTCGCAAGCTCTATGTCATGGGTACACAGGAGGAGAACCTCAACACATTTCCCGCTGAAAGCAAGCGCCCCAATTCACTCTCTTACAATCATGTTTTAGATGTTCTCGCCCTTTGCAGTGGTGATAATCCGTCCGCCGGTATCTCTTTGCCGGGAATGACTGTTTACAGGGAATACGACCGAGTTATTTTTGATGCAGAGCAAAAACCTGACGACAATGAATTCGCTCCTATTTATCCAACTGTTGGTCATAGTTCAATAATATTGAGTCTCGGACTTAAAATAACTTGCAAATTAACCCAATATGATGATAATATTAGTAAAGCCACTTTAAATTCAAATTTTGCATCTTTCCTCTTTAAAAGTCTTGACATATGTGGTAAAATAGCCGTTAGACCTCGTCGGGAGGGTGATTCTATCCGCCTTAGCGCAGGTTCCGGCACGAAAACTCTCAAAAAGTTATTCATTGATAAGAAAATTCCTGCACGAAAAAGGTCACTCGTTCCTGTCATCAGCGATGATGAAGGTGTGCTGGGTATCTATGGTATAGGCACGGGTGACAGAGCTGTTCCCGAATTAGGTGATAGCGTTATACAAATTGATTTTGAGGAGATTTGACAATTGAGAGATGATTTACGGGAAATCTTGTTTTCCGAAGAGCAGATTGAAAAGCGCATAAAAGAGCTGGGTGCTGAGATAACAAGAGACTATAAAGGCAAGCAATTAATGCTCATTGGTGTTCTCAAAGGTTGTTTTGTTTTTCTTGCCGATATAGCAAGACATATTGAGCTTGATTGTGAAATTCGATTTTTGACTGCCTCATCTTATGGCTTTGCCTCGGTTTCATCCGGTAAGGTCAATGTTGATAAAAATATTGAGTTTGATGTTGACGGTAAAGATGTCCTCATTATTGAAGATATTTTAGATAGTGGTATCACACTCACCGCACTCCATGCAATAGTCGCAAAAAACAAGCCGGCAAGTTTAAAAACTTGCACATTGCTTGATAAGCCTGAGCGTCGGCAAGTTCCGTTTACCACGGACTACACCGGTTTTGTTTGTCCCAACGAATTTGTTGTTGGTTATGGACTTGACTATGGTGAGCGTTATCGCAATCTGCCGTATGTTGCAGTTTTGAAACCTGAAATTTATTCATAGACCCCGCCGTTTTGAGGCAATAATAAAATAGGAGAGTGACCCTTGAAAGCAAAAAACAGAAGTCCACGAGAGATAGGTTTATATATCATAATCCTTGTAATTATTCTCGGTGCGTTTTACATAATGTATTCGCCAAACGACCCAACCACCACCACTGTTGACTACTCGCAACTCCGCCGCTTATTTATGCAAGGAGAGGTTACATCGTTTCGAGTCGGCAACAATAACCGTGTTACTGCTGAGTTACGCAGTAATTTTGAGGACTCCGGCAGTAATCTCGTTATCCACGACTTGCTTGATATTGGGCTGTTCCACGCCGATTTCAGTCATTACATTGATGAGAGCATGAGACGCGACCCAAATTTTAGATTTAACTATGAGCCGGGAGTCAGATTCCCATGGTGGGTCTCACTTTTACCTTATATCATTTTGATTGCCGTGTTCTTCTTTATTTGGAACTCGATGATGAACCGTTCCGGAATTGGCGGTGACAAGGGGGCTATGCGTTTTGGCAAGGCTCGAACTCGTGTTGCCTCTGAGGATAAGAAGAAGGTCACATTTGCAGATGTTGCAGGCTGTGAAGAGGAAAAAGAAGAACTCAGCGAGATTGTCGACTTCCTCAAAGGTCCACAAAAATACATAACGCTCGGTGCGCGTATTCCTAAAGGCGTTTTACTTGTAGGTCCTCCCGGAACGGGTAAAACTCTCATAGCCAAAGCTGTTGCAGGCGAGGCTGGAGTGCAGTTTTTATCCATCTCAGGTTCAGACTTTGTTGAGCTGTACGTCGGCGTTGGTGCTTCTCGTGTGCGTGACTTGTTTGAGCAGGCAAAAAAAGTTGCACCGTCTATCATTTTCATTGATGAAATTGATGCCGTCGGTCGTCAGCGCGGAGCAGGGCTTGGTGGCGGGCATGATGAGCGTGAGCAGACACTCAACCAACTTCTCGTTGAAATGGACGGTTTTGCAACTAACGAAGGTGTTATCATAATTGCCGCAACTAATAGAGCTGACATACTCGACAGCGCACTTCTCCGCCCCGGTCGTTTTGATCGTCAAGTTTATGTCGGACTTCCTGATATTAAAGGACGCGAAGCCATTTTGAAAGTTCATGCCAAAGGCAAAATATTGGGCGAGGACATTAACTTAGCTGAAATTGCGAAAGGCACTATTGGCTTTACGGGTGCCGATTTGGAAAACCTCTTAAATGAGGCGGCTCTATTGTCAGCCCGTGCAAATAAACGCTTTGTAACCATGGAAGATGTTGAGCAAGCAACGCTCAAAGTCATGGCAGGTCCTGAGAAGAAAAGCCGTGTTGTCACCGATAAGAGCCGCAAGCTCACTGCATATCACGAAGCGGGTCATGCTATCACCACATTCTTCCTCAAGCATGTTGACCCTGTACATCTCGTAACAATTATCCCGCGCGGTCAAGCAGGCGGTATGACCGTTTTCCGTCCGCAGGAGGATAAAGATTTCAGCTCACGCAGTGAGATGTTTGAGCGTATTGTCACTGCGCTTGGCGGACGAGTTGCCGAGAAAGTATTTTTAGAAGATATCTCGACAGGGGCAAGCAACGATATTCAACAGGCAAGTGCCATTGCCCGTTCTATGGTCATGAGGTTTGGTATGAGTGATGAAATCGGTCCGATTTCGTTTGACGACAGCTCACGCAGTGTGTTTATCGGGCGTGACTTCTCGCAGACAAAGAGCTATTCTGAAAAAACTGCCGCCGCAATTGACGATGAAGTAAAGGCAATCTTCGATGCCGCACTTGCTCAATGTGAAGATATACTCACCGATAACCGCAATTTGGTGGAGAAACTTGTCACTTACTTGCTCGAAAACGAGTCAATGTCCGGCGAAGATTTTGACTTCTTCTGTAAAAATGACGGGTCATTACCCCCTAAGAGCGAAAAACCAAAAAATCCAACGGAAGCTCCCGATGAAGAGATTCCTCTAAACTCGGACTTCCCTGAAATACCTGATTTGAGTAGCTTTTTCGGCGACGATAAGAAGGACGACAACATTAAAGATTAGTTCCTTACAGATGCTAATAATATGGGGGAGTTGTTGAATTGTTTTAGGGACAGGATTCTTCAAATATGAAAAAATTGGTACATAAAATTGCATTATTGCCGCTTGCACTCTTGCTTATACACTTAATTTCCGGTTGTGCACGCGGCATTCCAAATGAAGTTCACTCGCCGGAAGATGTCGAAGGCAGAAGGATTGGAGCTCTTGCCGGTACGCCCGCCATTCGACTTGCATCTGACTTAGGCAGTGCGGCTTCATTTGACTCTGCGGAAGTAATGCTCGCCTCGCTTCTTGCAGGTGAAGTTGACTGCATCATCATGGAGAATACGACAGCACAAGAGCTTGTCGCAGGTACCTCAGGTGTTACAATTTTGCAAGACCCCATTATGGTTTATGAACTACGTATCGCCGTACCCAGAGAGAACTCCAGACTTTTGGGTGCAATCAATGCCGCTCTTGAAGAACTTGACAGTAACGGTATTCTAAGCGGTCTATACAGCAGTTATTTTGCAGGCGGCAGGTTTGTCTACCAACCGCCCGATACAGCCGGAACCCGCGCCACGACTTTGAATGTTGCTATGCCTTCCGACTCACCACCTCTGTCTTTTGTCAATGATGAAGGTCTGTTTGTGGGTATGGATGCGCAGGTTGCCAGAGCTGTAGCGGATATTTTGGGAGTAGAGTTACAGGTTTTTGAGTATGAAGGCGCCGACCTAATAACTTCCATATTGCATGGGCGCGCTGATTTTTCAATGGGTTGGCATCCTGATGAGGCTGCCGACCTTGTGCATGTTTCTGAGCCTTATGCCATTGTCAGTTTGGTTGTTATTGTAAGAAGATAAGTGGTCATTTTATAACTTAGTAAGTGAGAGAGGTCTGGTCATTATTATGGTTGATATAAGTTGGTTGGTTGAGCACGGTCCGTGCAAAAAATTTAATGCAGGTGATACCATTGCGTGCCCGGGGGGAACAAGCGGAGCCGACAAGTCTATGTATATTTTGCTTGTTGGACATGTAGATGTTTATCGAAACAGCGCCGCCGGGGGTATGCAGAAATTTTCGACTCTCATTTCCGGTGATGTTTTCGGAGGGCGCGAATATTTTACCAATGCCGATGATTACAAGTATGTCGCAGGTGCTAACTCTGTCGCCTATGTGCTCAACGAAGATTCATTTAACGATTTGTCATGGTCGCGCCCTGATGTTCTCCTTGAGATACTGCGTGCGGCTTATCTTCCAATGCGAAAGGCTTCAGCAAAGCCCGTTGCATCTCCGCAAGTTGCTGCCGCTCAGGCTACTACTGCTCAAGCTACCACTGCCGGTACTCAGCAATCGCCGGAGCCTCCTGCAGCAAAAGTTGCTCCTAAAAAAACGGTTGCGGCACAGACAGTTTCACAACAACCTGCCGAAGCAGCAACTGCCGAACAGGCTCCTGCACCTGCTCAACCTAAAGAAGCAACGACCCCCAAAAGCTCCGCCGATGCACAACCAAAAGCTTCTTCTGCGGACGGCTCTTCTCTTGCCCCAACAATCGCTGAAATCGCCAATCCATCCGGAATTTTCCCCGAGGGGCATAGAAATTACACCGACTACACTGTCGAGATGAACATGCAGCTTGTGTTTCCAAAGGATTATGTGTGCCCGTTTTGCAACAAGACTTTTAACGATTTTCGCGTTTTTCGTTCAAAACTCTATGAGTCACAGGCAATGCGCTACGATTTAAGAAAATTCTATAAAGAGTTCAAATCCGAGTGGTATGATGTCATAGTTTGCCGATCTTGTCTATTTTCAACATTTCATAATTACTTCACGGATCCTAAACCAATCAAAAAAGTAAATATTGAAAGCAAGCTTACGTCTGTACGCGCTGACATTTTGCTTGACTTTGAAGCTGAGCGTGATATCAACTTTGTTTTAACTTCACATTATCTTGCCATTTTATGTGCAGAGGGTTATCCCGGTATGGATAAGCAGATTCGTGGCAAACTTTGGGGTAATTTAAGCTGGTTATACGAAGATTTGGGCGATTCTCAAATGGAGAAATTTGCAGCGGAAAAAGCCGCTGAACTATACGAGTTGATTTATGCCGAAACACGCTTAACTCCCGTTCAAGAGCAGATAACTTGTCTCTCTATCGCCGGTATGCAACACCGCGCAGGTATTGACAACAACTTGCGGCGCTATTTATTTAATGCAAAAACTCACCAAATGGGCGATAAACAGTATTCAAAAATCGCCGAGGATTTCATGTATGAGTTAAAACTTGAAGATGAGTAAAAACAAAACTGTTTTCTTTTGTACTGATTGTGGTAATGAGTTTCCTAAGTGGAGTGGGCAGTGTGCTGCTTGCTCCGCTTGGAACACTATTGCTGAGCAACCTGCCGTTTCTAAGTCTAAGGCTAAAACCAGCGGCAAGAGTGGGCGCAGCGGTAGCTCCCTTCTCGGCAACGCCGGCTTGAAACGGACTCCGCAGAAACTTAAAAGTCTTGAAACTTCGGGTGAACTTCGTTTTTCTACGGGGCTTTCTGAGTTTGACCGCGTTCTTGGTGGTGGTGCTGTTATTGGGTCGCTTGTTTTGGTTGGTGGTTCTCCCGGTATTGGTAAATCTACTTTACTTCTGCAGATTTGTGGTCTGCTTAGGGAGTCTTCTAAGGTGCTCTATGTCTCAGGCGAGGAGTCGGAGCGGCAGATTAAAATGCGTGCAGAGAGGCTTGGTGTTAAGAGCGATAATGTATTCGTTTATTCAGAGACTGAGCTTACCGAAATCGTTTCCGCCGCCGATGAACTTTCGCCCGATATCATCATAATCGATTCTATTCAGACATTATATAATCCCGAACTGACAGCTTCTCCGGGCAGTGTAGGGCAGGTTAAAGATTGCACCATGGCTCTTTTGCGTCTTGCTAAGGATACGGCTGTCACTGTTTTTCTTGTTGGACATGTAACAAAAGATGGGGCTATTGCAGGACCTAAGGTTTTGGAGCATATGGTCGATTGTGTTCTCTACTTTGAGGGCGAACGTTCCATGAATTATAGAATTTTGCGTGCCGCTAAAAATCGTTTTGGGTCTACAAATGAGATTGGTGTTTTTGAGATGATGGATAAGGGACTCGTCGAGGTACTCAGCCCGTCTGAGCTTTTATTATCCGGCAGACCTCAGTCAACGCCCGGAACTTGTGTTACCGCAATAATCGAGGGTACCCGTCCTATTCTTGCGGAAATTCAGGCTCTTGTCTCCCCCAGTTCAGCAAACATGCCCCGCAGAAACTCAAATGGCATTGAATACAACCGTGCCATGATGCTTTTGGCTGTTTTACAACAGCGCGGTGGTCTGCGCATCGGCGGGTGTGATGCGTATATCAATGTAATTGGCGGACTCAGCATAGACGATCCGGGCGCTGACTTAGCGACTGTTTTGTCTTTAGCTTCCGCGTACAGGGATAAACCTTTGCGTAGCGATATTGCTGTTTTCGGTGAAGTTGGACTGTCGGGGGAAATCAGACAGGTTTCTCAGATTTCTCCCAGGCTTTCTGAAATTTCTCGTATGGGCTTTAATGCTTGTATTTTGCCTAATAGTGCAAAATACACAAATGATTCTGCGAATAATCTCGAAATCATCAGAGTAAAAAACATTTCAGAGGCAATTCGTGTCGCTATTGTAGAATAATCTACATTACGTGGCTGTTTTTTTGCATAATATTATCGTTTTTAACACTCTAAGCCACTTAAACATTTTCTACTGGCATAACAATTGTTTTTATGTTATACTATGAATCATGAAACGAACTATTCTTGTAACTTTACTTTTGCTGATTTCTATGGTTTCCTTGACAGCTTGTTTTCGCACTTCTGCGGACGAGTTGTTTAGTTTGCCGCGGGTTTCTGAGGAGTATCTTCGGTTGCAAGCGCACATTAACGTAATAGAGAGCACAGGTGCAGTGCTCTCCCCTCCTAATCGCGGTCCGAATCGTCAGGCGGTGCAGCTTCACGACCTGAACAGTGATGGAGTTAGTGAGGTAATTGCATTTTTTTCCGATCCCACCGACAGCACTCTTAAAATTTACATTTTTAAATTGGTCGGCGATGAATATGTTGTCGCTGATGTCATTGAAGGCGTTGGCACAGAGTTTGAGAGCATTCGATTTGTCGATTTAGACGGCGACGGCTCTATTGAACTCGTGGTCGGCTGGCAAATGGGTACGGTTCTTCGGTATATGTCCATTTTCTCTACAACTGGTTTTCAACATCGTCTGCTTGTCAGTGGTGAGGAATTTTCAGAAATTGCTATCTATGACATGACTCAGGATGGCACTGACGATGTGGTGCTTTTCATGCTATCACCACAGGACGGCGCAGGATCCGCCAAGATTTTCTCGATGATGCCCGATGGTGAGATAGTTAGACAAGACTCAAGACTCTCGGTGGGTGTCGATAATATTTCGCGTATTTCTACAAGTAGACTAATCGACAATGTTCCCGCTGTTTTTGTCGAGAGTGACGGCAGATTTGAGCACGGCAGTATGGTTACAGACATTTTTGCCATGAATGACGGCAACTTCACAAACATCTCACTCAATACTGATACGCAGATAAGTGACCACACTGTTCGGCACCGCATGAGCAGTAGTGAGGTCAATCGTGATGGTATTTTAAAAACTCCGGTTCTTAGGCGGCTTATTGCACAATCTGAGACTGAATACTACGCCATTGACTGGTATTCTTTCGCCAGTGATGGTTCATACAACCTCATGATAACAACTTATCACAACACATTCGATGAGTGGTTTTTCATCTTACCTTTTGACTGGCGCGAAAAAGTTTCGGTGCGCAGAGATGATTCCATACCCGGTGAGAGGACCATCATTTTCTCTTACTTCTTTGAGGTTGAAGATGACCAACATTTAGATTTTCTGCGGATTTTTAAGCTTTCCGGAGCAGGTGCTCTTGAGCGAGCCGAACGTGATAACAGACAATTGCTTTTGGTTGACGGGTCTAATGCCTATGCGTTCGAATTTTTAGCACCACCGGACATTGGTATAACATTTAACGAAGAGATGATAAGAGCGAATTTCAGGCTTATTTATTCTGACTGGGTTTCACTGCGCGGATAGTTTCCGCTGTAAATCACAAGGATATGCGAAAGGAATGACATTACGTGAGAAAAATTTTGGTTCTTGAAGATGAAACAAGTATTCGCAGTTTTGTTGTTATTAACCTCAACCGTGCGGGCTATGAGGTCATTGAAGCAGGCACGGGTGCCGAGGCTTTTGAGCAACTCGGAAAGCACCCTGATATAAAGGTTGCTATTTTGGATGTTATGCTACCTGATACCGATGGGTTTGAGGTTTGCAGAAAGATTCGCACTTCCGATCCGAATGTCGGCATTATTATGCTAACTGCACGGACTCAGGAAATGGATAAGGTCACAGGTCTTATGACGGGAGCTGACGACTATATCACCAAGCCTTTTTCTCCCGCTGAACTCACCGCCCGCGTTGATGCACTATACAGACGCACGGGAACCGTTGAAGTTGTTGATTCCAGTGAACTCATTCAGGGGCCATTCCGCTTAAACACTAAAAACAGAACCCTTGAAAAAAGTGGTGAGCGCATAAAACTCACACAGGTTGAGTATTCAATCATGAAGATGTTTATGGATAACCCCGGCACAGCACTTTCACGTGAGGATATTCTAAACACCGTCTGGGGACGCGATTATTTCGGAGAGCTTAAAATCGCAGATGTCAACATCAGGCGACTTCGCATTAAGATTGAAGATGACCCTACAAACCCTACATTTATTACCACTGTATGGGGTTTCGGCTATAAATGGGGTTTGTAAGGAGTAAGTAAGTTTGGGCACTTTTTATGAGAACTTCACACGTGGGCTTCGCCGGAGATGGCTGAGAGGTACGGTTTTTATCGCACTTTGTGCTATTATTTTTGTCGTAGCCATGTTCTCTGTTTTTGTACATAGTTATTACCATGCAACTGTTCGTACAGGTCTTGAGTCCATGGCGAGGACTGCAACCGATTTTTTTGCCAACTATGTCGGCAGGTCGTTTGACGACTACTACGACAGTGCTTTACGTTATGCTGAAACATTTAGAGAAGCCAATCGCATTGAAATGCAGTTTCTAAATAGTGATGGCAGCATCATGCTCTCTTCCTCCGCTATCACCTCCGGCACATCTCCCGGCTCACCTGACATTATTAACGCAATAAGTACCGGGCAAATCTCTACATGGGCAGGCAGGCTCACAGGAACAGGTGAGCGTATTATGGCAACTTCGGCACCAATGCTTATGGGTGACGGTGAAGTCATTGGCATTATGCGCTATGTCACCAGTTTAAGACTTGTTGACCGTCAAGTTCTTCTGAACATACTCGGTGTTGTTGTCGTCGGTCTTGTTGTGCTTGCCATGGTTTTACTTCTCAACATGGTCTTTATCCGTTTTGTCATCACACCTGTGAGTGAAATAACAAAAATGTCAAGGCGTATAGCTGAGGGTAGTTATGGCATACAGATTTCAAACGATTATACTGATGAGATTGGAGATATGGTCGAGTCTATAAACGAAATGTCTTTCAAAATTGCCCAAACCGAAAAGATTCAGACAGAGTTTATATCCTCAATCTCACACGAGCTTCGCACTCCACTCACTGCCATTACCGGATGGGGTGAGACCTTAATCTATAACGATAGGCTTGATGACGACTCCAAGCGAGGCATTTCGATAATATTAGGCGAAGCTAGACGGCTCACAGAAATGGTTGAGGAACTGCTTGAGTTCACAAAATTAGAAGATGGGCGCTTTACTCTTCGCGTTGATAGTATTGATATTGCGGCAGAACTTGAGGAAACAATTTTTACTTTCAGAGAAATCCTGCACCGAGGTGAGCTCGAACTTGACTTCAACAATGACTTAGAGCACCCTCTGCTTATTCCGGGAGACCCCGACAGGCTAAAGCAGGTATTTCTCAATATTTTTGACAACGCCCTAAAGCATGGGCGTGACGGAAAACGTATTGAAGTCTACATTGGTCTGTTTGAGGAGCAGGTTCTCATCTCTATCCGTGACTTTGGCCCGGGTGTTCCCCCTGATGAGCTTGAAAATATAAAGATGAAGTTTTTCAAGGGCAAAAACTCAAAGGAACGCGGAAGTGGTATCGGTCTTGCAATCTGCGAAGAGATTATAAAACTCCACGGTGGACGATTTGAGGTTTCAAACGCCGAAACAGGCACCGGTTTTGTTGCTACCATCTCCTTGCCTGTAGCCAGAGATTCATCTGTCGCAAACGGTAAGGATTTCGGAAGATAATATACAGAAAACAACTTTATTAGTAATTTATACATTAGTGTTTTATAGGTGAGTATAGTATGAATAATAGCGAAGCAACTAGTAAAAAGAAAAGCAAGGATTTCAAAACAACCATAGGCGGACAGGCTTTGATTGAGGGCATAATGATGCGCGGCCCTAAGAAAATGGCTGTTGTTGTCAGAGGTAAGGACGGAATCGTCGAGAAGGTTGAAGATCTCAACCCCATAAAAAATCGGATCAAGATTTTAGGGTTTCCTTTCATACGCGGTATAGTCAACTTCGGCAGTTCTATGGCTATTGGAATGCGCGCTATGATGTTCTCAGCAGACTACCTCCCTGAGGAAGAACAGGAGAACCCATCTAAGCTCGACATGTGGATTGAGCGCAAGCTCGGCACTGAGAAAGGCGAAAAGGCAATAGTTGCAATTGCAGCAGTCTTGGGTGTTGCACTCTCGGTTGCGCTGTTCATGTTGCTCCCCACTTTCCTTGCCGGCTTTGTAACCAACTTTATTGAGCACCCCATACTTAGAAACCTTATTGAAGGGGTTCTCCGCATAACAATATTCCTTACTTATTTGGCACTCACTTCAAGGATGACTCAGATAAGGCGTGTCTGGGCGTATCACGGAGCAGAGCACAAGGCAATCTATTGTTACGAGAAACGCCTGCCTCTCACCGTCGAAAATGTAAGGAGTCAGTCTCCTCTCCACCCAAGATGCGGAACAAGTTTTCTCTTCATCGTTATGCTTGTCAGTATCTTAGTTTTTTCTTTCACCACGTGGGATTCCTTACTTTTGAGATTTGCACTCAGGATTGCACTCCTACCTGTTGTCGTTTCCATCAGTTACGAAATCATTCAACTTGCGGGACGATATGATAATTTCCTTACTCGAATTATTTCCGCTCCCGGAAAAGCTCTTCAGAATTTTACAACCCGCGAGCCGGACGACGACATGATTGAAGTCGCCATTAAAGCCATTGAGCATGTAATACCTGAAGATGAATCTCAGGCAGAATGGTGAGGAGTGTACAGTGGAAACATATAATGACATTTATTTAAAAACCAGAAAAACACTTAAAGCCGCCGGCATCGAATCTTCAGAGTTTGAGGCTAAACTCATTGTCTCTTCTGCCGCAGGGCGGTCACGTGCAGAAATGCTGGCACTCAGCAAGATTTATGCGACCGATAATGATGTAAAACAAAAAATTGAGCATTATACAAAACGCAGAGTTGACGGAGAGCCACTCGCCTACGTCCTTGGCGAATGGGAATTTTATGGTATCAACTTGACTGTAAATGAAAATGTGCTTATCCCTCGCACAGATACAGAGGTCTTAGCTAAAGAGGTCATCGGTCTGCTATCTCGCAAGATGTGGCAGACGAGATTGCTCGATTTATGTTGTGGCAGCGGTGCTATCGGCCTTGCTGTAGCCGCAAATGTCAGATCTACACGTGTTGTTATGGCAGATATTTCCGAAGATGCGCTTGCTATTTCTCGCGAAAACATGCTTTCGACAGGACTCAGCAGAAATATCACAGTTGTTGAGGCAGACGCTTTAGGTTCTCCGCAGAGTTTACTCGGCAATTTTGATGTTATAGCATGTAATCCTCCTTACATTCCCACAGATGTGATAGCCACTTTAGGTTCCTCGGTGAAGGACTATGAGCCTATTATAGCTCTCGATGGTGGTAAAGACGGACTAAAATATTATCGTGCTGTTTGCGAAAATTGGCTTGTTTTACTAAAGCCCGGTGGTCACTTGGCTTTTGAATGCGGAATAGATCAGTCGAAAGATGTGCAACATATAATGAAATCCGCAGGTCTGAAAGATTTGCGTGTGTATAAAGATACGCTCGGTATCGAACGCGTCATAACAGGAATGCTTTAAACCACAGTAATATAATGCGCAAAATGAACATTACTTACATGACTAATTTTGTGCCTGAAAATTTTGAAAGGAAATGGTCATTACAATGGCAGAGAAGAAAAAGTATGTTCCTGCATCTCAAGCAGGAGATAAGAAAAAAGCGCTTGAAACTGCGCTTACACAAATTGAGAAAGATTACGGTAAGGGGTCTGTTATGCGGCTTGGCGACAGGCAGGCCGTAAATGTTGAATCTATTTCTACAGGTTCAATTTCTCTGGATTTTGCGCTGGGTATCGGTGGAGTTCCGCGTGGCAGAATTATCGAAATTTACGGGCCTGAGTCGTCAGGAAAAACCACTCTTGCACTGCACATTATCGCCGAAGCTCAAAAAGCGGGTGGTGAAGCCGCATTCGTTGATGCCGAACATGCTTTAGAGCCTGCCTATGCCCGTGCCTTGGGTGTAGATATTGATAACCTGCTCATTTCTCAACCCGATATGGGCGATGATGCGCTTGCTATCACTGAGGTTTTGGTGCGCTCAGGAGCTGTGGATGTTGTTGTTGTTGACTCTGTTGCCGCACTTGTCCCACGCAGTGAAGTCGAGGGCGATATTGGCGATGCCAGTGTTGGCGTGGTGGCAAGGCTCATGTCACAGGCTCTTCGCAAACTCGCAGGGTCAATTTCAAAGACAAACTGCGTTGTAATCTTTATAAATCAGCTCCGCGAAAAAATTGGTGTCACATACGGCAATCCTGAAACTACTCCGGGCGGACGTGCTCTGAAATATTTTTCCAGTGTACGTATAGATGTGCGCCGCAGTGAGTTCATAAAAAACGGTGCCGAACATATTGGAAACCGCACACGTGCTAAGATTGTCAAAAACAAGGTCGCTCCGCCGTTTCGTGAGGGTGAGTTTGACATAATGTTTGGTGAGGGTATCTCTAAGGTTGGTGAGCTTGTTGACCTCGGTGTAAAACTAGAGCTTATTGAAAAAGGCGGTGCTTGGTACACCGTTGGCGAGACTCGTCTGCAAGGACGTGACAACGTAAAGGAATTTTTGAAAGAACATCAAGATGTCGCTGACGACCTTGAAGCTAAAATTCGCCGTGATACAATGAAGCTCATGTCTCCGCAGGAAAAAGCGGCCGCAAAAGCGGCAGGTCGTGCAATTGACATCGACGCAGAAGATTTTGACGGATAATGATAGATAATCTCGAAAGCACAAAAAAACGTGCTCTAAAGATTCTGGGAAATCGGAGTTTTTCTGAAAAAGAGATGTATGACCGCCTCGTAAATAAAGGTGAGTCACAGGAGAACTCCGAAGAGACTGTCGCATGGCTTGTCTCGCTCGGATATATTAATGACGAGACCTATGCACTGCAAATTGTGGAGCACTACAGCTACAAGGGTTATGGTCTTGCTCGTGTCAGAGATGAGCTCTACAAACGTGGGATTCCTCGTGACTTGTGGGACTCTGTACTCACTGCTATCGACAATGACGGTGCCTCAGACGCCGCTGTGGCGTTTCTGAGCAAGAAACTCAGGGGTAGCTTCGATGAAAATGACATTCGCAAGGCACGAGATGCGCTGATAAGGCGAGGTTTTAGTTATGAAGATGCAAAGTTAGCGGTAACTAAGTATTTGGAATCAAAAGAGCACTAAAGTCATGGTCATTCCGGGCTTGACCCGGAATCCCCTGAATAACGCACTAAATAAGGGATTGCTGTACTGAACTTTATTCAGTGCCGCAATGACGTGGAGACATGGAATTCCTTTCAAGTTGACGACAGTGATCAGAGGGTAGTTATGAATAAATTAATTGGTTTTATTTCGCTTGGATGTGCAAAAAATCGTGTTAATACTGAGCAGATGATGTTTTTACTGCGCGAAGCGGGTTATGCAGTTTGTGGTGATACTCAGGGTGTTGATGCAGTGGTGCTCAATACTTGCGGGTTTGTAAATTCTGCCAAATCTGAAGCTATTGACACTATCTTAGAACTTGCCGAGCTTAAGAAAAATGGCGACTTTAGCAAACTCATTGTTGCGGGCTGTTTTCCCGAGCGTTGTAAAGATGATATTTTGAGCAAGATGCCGGAGATTGATGCCGCTGTAGGCACCGGCAGTTTTGATGATATTGTTTCAGTTGTTGAAACTTTGTTTAAGCAAGGGGGCGGACTATCCTATTTTGGTGATATAAGTGCGCCTGTCAGCGAAACTGGGCGTATTCTTTCATCTTCACCTGTCTGGGCTTATCTGAAAATCGCAGAGGGATGCAATAACTTATGTTCTTACTGCTGTATTCCCCAAATCCGAGGTCGTTATCGCAGTCGCAAGATGGAGAATATTCTCGATGAGGCTAGAAAGCTTGTATCCGGCGGAGTTCAAGAATTGATTATAGTGGCGCAAGATACCACCATGTATGGGCTTGATCTGTATGGCGAACTTAGGCTCACAGCACTTTTAAGAGAGCTTGGAACTATAGAAAATCTCAGATGGATTCGCCTTCATTATTTATATCCGGATGATATTGATGATGAACTTATTGACGAAATCGCAAAAAATGATAAAATAGTAAAGTATCTTGATATTCCATTTCAGCATATCAGTGATGCCGTTATAAGCGCAATGAATAGGCGCGGCACCGGTGACAGCTATAGAGAACTTATCAAAAAACTCAGGAAACGCTTAGATAATCTCGTTCTCAGGACAAGTGTTATCACCGGACTTCCGGGTGAAGGTGATAAGGAATTCAATGAACTCTATGATTTCTTAAAAGAGACAAAAATCGAACGAATCGGAGTTTTCCCTTACTCTCCTGAAGATGGAACTCCTGCGGCACAAATGGAGCGACCTGACGAAAATATTGCAAATGAACGCTCAGAACTCATTTATCAGCTCGGTTCAGAAATTATGAAAAACTTCAGTAAAAGCAGAATCGGTGAAACTTTGACTGTGCTGACAGAGGGTTTTAATGATGATAATGTTGTGATGGCACGCAGTTTTGCTGAAACTCCCGACGTTGACGGTTATATCGCAGTTATAGGGTCAAATATTCCGATTAATGCGTTTATAGATGTTCGGATTGCGGGAATGGAAAATGGAGAATTGATAGCCGAAATGTCGTAAACGAGGAGTCTTTTTCGCTTAACATTTTTGAAAGGAATGGTCATTATTATGAATACTGCAAATAAGCTCACAATGCTCAGGGTTTTGCTAATTCCGGTTTTCCTTATTTTACTCTATCTTGACTTTCCTTACAATAATTACTTTGCACTGGGAATTTTTATAATTGCCTCCATAACCGATGGTTTAGATGGGTTTATTGCTCGCAGGCGCAACCAAATAACTGATTTTGGCAAGTTTATGGATCCGCTTGCCGATAAGATTTTGACCTTTGCCGCTATGATTTGGTTTGTTGAAGCGGGGCTTATGCCTGCATGGCTCGTACTTATTGTAATTATGCGTGAATTTTTTGTCACGGGAATACGTCTTGTCGCTGTTGCAAAAGGTAGGGTTATTGATGCATCAATGTCAGGCAAAATCAAAACAGTCGTCACCATGATCTGCCTGATTGCCATGTTTTTGCCGCTCACAACATGGATGCTCTTTGTATGTTGGGCTTTAATCGGAGCGACTACTGTTTTTTCAGGTGTCGAATATTTCTATAAAAATAAAGATGTTATGAAACTGGATATGAAATAAATGATTAGTTTTAACGGCAAGAAAAATAATGAGCCTGACGAAAACTCTGAAAATGACCCGG
The DNA here is from genome assembly GCA_009787625.1 of Oscillospiraceae bacterium. Lineage (GTDB taxonomy): Bacteria > Bacillota > Clostridia > Oscillospirales > Oscillospiraceae > WRMH01. The sequence goes on along the minus strand of WQSX01000001.1, from coordinate 246,652 downwards.
ACTTAGTACCACAGTCACCCCGAGTTCCGCTTTGGCTCGCCGGATTTTTAGGCTTTATAGCACTCAGTGTCATCATAGGTGCATTTGTCATTGAGGCAAGAAACTCCGCAAGCGATTACGCTCCAACTCCGGACGTTTACATCCCTGTCTCCCCTGTTCAGCACGAACTGATGGAACTCAATTGGGTCGAGCAGTATTTTCTTGACATAAATCCATTCTCCAGACCCGGCGAATATATTGAACAAGTCAACGGCATAGTTATTCACAACATCGGTAATCCGGGTACAACAGCCCTGCAAAACAGAAATTATTTTAACAATCTTCAACATCGGCAATATCGATTTGCCAGCGCACACTTTATTATTTGCCTTGACGGTGCTGTCCTGCAGTGTGTCCCCATTGATGAGCTTGCCTTTGCATCAAACATAAGAAATTATGATACCATTTCCATTGAGGTCACTCATCCTGATGCTACAGGCAGGTTTACACACGAATCATATGTCACTTTGGTTAGGCTCACAGCATGGCTGAATATCAAATTTGGACTCACATCAGATGATGTCATACGCCACGCCGATATTCCGGGCATTGTGACAGATTGCCCCAGATATTTTGTTAATAATCCTGAGGCATGGGATAGGCTACTCGAAGATATAGACAATGAGATGGAGCGGCAACTTCGTCAGCAAGAAGAATAATTACCTCTTATGGTTATCTTGAAGTTTATGGCATCGCGTAAAGGAATGATCATAACATTATGAAAAATGCATTCGGTGGTTTTTTAATCTTTTTAACTAAAATACTGCTCATAGCAGTGATTTTGGCATTGTTCTCCATTGGACAGAGACTTTTCTATGCAGAAACTCTCTTCTATTTTTGGGGTAATGTTATTGTTTTGTTGCTCTATACTGCAAGCCTGTACATTGTAAGCAGGGTCTATAATGGTTTTCTATTTGGCAATGCTGCTCTTTCTGAAATATTTCTCTCCTGGATTTTATGCCTGTTGGTTGCAAATGCTTTTCTGTATCTTATACTTAGCTTGCTTGAAGATAGGATGCTCTCACTATATGGCTTTTCAATTATTTTCGTCGCTCAGGTCGTCCTTATTCTCCCTCTGGCATTTCTTATCAATAAGCTCTACTATCGGCAGAACCCTGCGCTCAAAGCGGTTATCGTATATGGCAAAAAGGACAAACTCGACGAGTTTTGCTCCATTGTCACCATGCAGCGCATTAAGTTTCGTGTGAGCCATATAGTCTCTCAAGATACTGAAACTTCGGCGCTGTTTGAAAAACTCGATTCTGCTGAGTCTGTATTTTTTCTCGATGTTGACGAAGGGAAGCAGGACATGCTCTTAGAGTATTGTTATCTTCATAATAAACACACCTATGTCCAGCCCACTTTTTCAAAAATACTCATCAATACTGCCGGCACTTTTTGGCTCTCCAACACCCCTGTTTTTTCTCTCAAAACCCCTGTCCCTGACATCGGAACATTGTTTATAAAGCGGCTGATGGATATTTTTGTTTCACTGGTTGGAATTATTTTGACAAGTTGGCTTATGATAGCTGTTTGGTTTATTGTGCGCTTTTCGGATAACCACCCTGCAATCTACAAACAAACCAGAATAACACGCGGCGGTAGGCGGTTTACCCTCTACAAATTTCGCAGTATGCGCCCTGATTCTGAAGGCGATGGTGTAGCTCGCTTGACTACAGCCGACGATAACAGAATCACACCCATTGGTCACTTTATCAGGCGTACAAGAATTGATGAACTTCCTCAACTTTTTAATGTGTTAAAAGGCTCTATGTCCGTAGTCGGGCCCCGGCCTGAGAGACCTGAAATTGCTCGACAGTACGAGGAAATCTACCCTAACTTTTCTTTTAGAACCAAGGTCAAAGCGGGCATTACCGGATTTGCTCAAATTCACGGTCGATATAATACCGCTCCTGAAGAAAAACTGTTTTTGGATATCATGTACATTGAAACTTTCTCAATTTTACAGGACACTAAATTAATGTTGCAAACTGTGCGTGTATTATTTAAGTCGTCCAGCACAGAAGGTGTTGAGCGCGATCTCACAACAGCACTTTGGCGAGGTGAGGACGAATGATTTCCATTATTCTCACTACATACAACGGTGAAAGATTCATCGCCGAACAGATAGATTCCATATTATCGCAGTCCTACAAAGATTTTAGGCTGTTTATATTCGACGATTTGTCCACCGACAACACTTTTGCTATTATCTCTGACTATGCAAGGCGTTACCCTGAGACTGTTTTTATTGAACAAAATGCTGTAAATACAGGCGGAGCTCACCACAACTTTATCAGCCAAATTGTGCGAGTTCGTAACGATTATATAATGCTCTGCGACCAAGACGACGTTTGGATGGATGATAAGATAGAACTCACCTATGAACGAATGCTTGAAATGGAGCAACTTCACGGCAGAGATACTCCTTTAATGGTTCACACCGATTTGGCTGTGACAAACGAAAATTTGCATATTGTTTCCGAATCGTACAAAACCATGGCTAACCTCGACTACAAGTTTAACAGGCTTAACAATTTAGTGGCAATGAATGTCGCCACGGGTTGCACTATCATGTATAATCGTGCGTTAGCTGAACACTTTACTGCCGCACCTGATTTTATGGTCATGCATGACTGGTGGATATCGCTTGTCGCCGCCACTTTCGGTGAAATCGGCAGTATTGAAGGTCAAACTGTGCTGTACCGCCAACACGAACTCAACAGCGTTGGCGCAAAAAACGTTCTCTCACCCCGATACATCAGGTATGTTTTGTCGAATATCGGCATTATGTCGGGCAAACTCAACGATTCTTACAGGCAGACAAGAAGTTTTTTAAAGATATACTCAGACCAATTAAACGGTGTTCAGCTTGAGCTTTTATCAGCCCATGCGTTTATGTCAAGGCGGTCGAGATTCGGTAAAATTGTTTCACTTATCAAATACAATACGTTTTTGTGCGGATTTGCCCGCAAAGTTGCACAGATTATTGTCATTTTGTTCGGATGAGGAATGGTCGTTTTGTGCCTTAAGAACTTAGGAAAGGACTGGTCATCTGCATGAGTGTTTGTGCGGGGATAGTTTCATATAATCCTGATATTTCCGGTCTTAAAAAAAATGTTGAGTCTGTTTTGAGTCAGGTTGGACAAATTTTCATTGCTGATAATGCCTCATCAAATATTTTGGAGCTTAAAGACGCTTTTTCCGACTTGCCTGTTATTTGGACTCTAAACTCTGAAAATATAGGAATGGCAGGAGCTTTAAATCAACTCCTCTCGCAAGCTGAAATTCATGGATTTGAGTGGATTTTGACACTTGATGACGATTCTGTGTGTAACGATGAAATGGTCGCTCAGCTATTGACAGCCGAAGAGCATTACGATAATATAGCTGTGGTTGCACCCCGTGTAGTGGATAGGAGAACTCATAAAGCAAACACCTCGGATGACGAGCCTTTTAATGGTTTTAGAGAGATTAATATGTGCATTACGGCAGGCAGTTTGACCAATGTGAAAGCTGTCTTGGAACACGGTGGTTTCACCGAAAAACTCTTTATCGACCATGTTGACCACGAGATGTGCCTCCGCCTCAAAGATTTTGGCTATAAAATAATAAAAGCCGGCTCTGCTGAGATTTTTCAGGAATTTGGTGCCGAGTCGTCACGCAGGCGTTTTTTATGGAAAGTCTACACTCAGAGAGGATATTCCCCTGTCCGTGTCTATTATCAGACAAGAAATTCGCTGTTTATGGTTCGTAAATATGGCGGCAAATTTGACAATAGACCCCGTTACTTCTATTTTTACTTGATTTTTTCGTTTATCGCAAAATTTATCTATGAACCAAGACGATTTGCTCGACTCAGAGCATTTTGTAAAGGCTACGTTGACGGAATGGGCAAGTCATTTTTATAACACAATGTATCTATTCACCATCTAGCAGATGACGGGCAGTTTGCACTGGTTTTTCGGGAGAACAGCGGTGTAGATCCCGGTGGCTCCCGAAAAATCAGGGTAAATCGCCCGTCATATGCGGGGGGTATTGAATATTAAAAAACTGAAAGGATTGGTCATTTATATGAAAGGTATTGTTCTTGCGGGGGGTGCCGGAACACGGCTCTATCCACTAACGCAGGTCACCAGCAAACAGCTTCTTGCGGTTTATGACAAGCCTATGATTTATTACCCGCTCTCCACTCTTATGCTTGCGGGGATTCGTGATATTTTGATTATTTCAACTCCTGAAGATTTGCCGAATTTTGAGAGGCTTCTCGGAGATGGAAACGGAATGGGGATTAACCTGTCTTACAAAGTCCAGCCCTCACCCGATGGGCTTGCTCAGGCTTTTATCCTTGGGGAAGAATTTATAGGCTCTGATAAGTGCGCCATGATTTTGGGCGACAACATCTTTTACGGCAACGGTTTTTCCAGTATGCTCCAAGTGTCAGCGGCAAAATCAAAAGGTGCTACCGTATTCGGATATTATGTCGACGACCCTGAGAGGTTTGGGGTTGTCGAGTTTGACGAAAATAATAAAGCAATCAGCCTTGAAGAGAAACCAAAAGAACCCAAATCAAACTACGCCGTCACGGGGCTATACTTCTATGATAATAAATGTGTTGAGTATGCAAAGAGTTTAAAGCCCAGTGCCCGCGGAGAGCTTGAAATCACCGATTTAAACCGCATTTACCTCGAAAACGATGAACTGGAAGTAAGGCTTCTTGGGCGCGGTTATGCGTGGCTCGATACGGGAACAATAGACAGCCTTGTGGATGCCTCCAACTTCATAATGGCTGTTGAAAAAAGGCAGAGCATTAAAATTTCTGCTATGGAAGAGATTGCCTTTCGTATGGGCTTTATTGATTCCGCACAGCTTGAAAAGCTGGCAGTGGGTTACGGCAAATCTCCATACGGCGAATATTTAAAGAAAGTTTTGAGCGGTAAAATTAAATGACAGTTACAGAAACTAAACTGAGCGGCGTTTTTATTATTGAGCCAAAAGTTTTTGGTGATGCGCGCGGATGGTTTATGGAGACCTACAGCAAAATAAAAACTCCTGAGATTGAAGCCGATTTTGTGCAGGACAACCACAGCTTTTCCGCCCTTAAAGGCACTCTCCGAGGTATCCATTTCCAAAATCCACCGATGGCACAAGCTAAACTTCTGCGTTGCAGCCGTGGAGCGATTATGGATTTCGCCGTGGATTTGCGCCCAAACAGCAACACTTTTAAACAGTGGGTTGGCGTCGAATTGTCGGCCGAAAACAACAAGCAACTTTTTGTGCCGCGCGGTTTTGGACACGGCTTTATTACACTCACGGATAATTCTGAGATAATATATAAAGCGGATAATTATTACAGCCCTGAGCACGACTCCGGGATTTTATGGTCTGATCCTGAGATTGGGATAGATTGGGGAGCGGAGCAGCCTATTTTATCAGAGAAAGATAAGACGTTACCATTACTGAAAGGAATTACATTATGAGAATACTTGCTACAGGTGGTGCAGGATTTATTGGTGGGAATTTTATTCACGATACATTAGATAGACACCCCGAGGACATAATAATTTGCGTGGATAAACTCACTTATGCAGGAAACATGGAGACTCTTTTTCCGATTTTTGACCATGAAAACTTTCATTTCGAGAGGGCTGATATTGCCGATGCTCCAGCTATTAAGGCAATTTTTGAAAAGCACAAGCCTGATGTTGTCATAAACTTTGCTGCTGAGAGCCATGTTGACAGAAGTATTGAAGATCCCGGCATTTTCCTGAGAACGAATATTCTCGGTACACAGGTACTCTTAGATGCCGCTCGTGAATTTGGTGTAAAGAGGTATCATCAAGTTTCCACAGATGAAGTCTATGGTGATTTACCACTCGACAGACCTGATTTACTATTCACCGAGGAGACCCCAATACACACATCCAGCCCGTACTCCGCTTCTAAGGCGGGAGCGGATTTGCTCTGTCAAGCCTACGCTCGCACCTATAAAATGCCTATAACCATTTCTCGTTGCAGTAATAACTACGGCCCCTACCATTTCCCCGAAAAACTAATTCCACTCATGCTTATCAATGCCATGCAGGATAAGAGTTTGCCGGTCTATGGCAAGGGCGAAAATGTGCGCGACTGGCTCTATGTTATCGACCACTGTCGCGCCATTAACTTGATTGTAAGAAACGGCACACCGGGTGAAGTGTACAACATCGGCGGGCACAACGAGCGCACCAATATTGACGTCGTCAAGGCAATTTTAAAGCAACTGGATAAATCTGAGTCTCTGATTAACTATGTCACAGACCGTCCGGGGCATGATATGCGTTACGGCATTGACCCTGCAAAAATGAATAATGAGCTTGGGTGGCTCCCTGAGACCAACTTTGAGGACGGGCTTAGCCTTACAATAGAGTGGTACCAAAATAACGAGAGCTGGTGGCAAAATGTTCTCGATGGCGAATATCAAAATTACTATGACAAAATGTACGGGGACCGGTAGACTCAAGTTATATTGGGGGAAACATGATTTTAGTTACAGGTGCTGTTGGGCAACTTGGGTCTGATGTTGTCGCTGAACTTAATAGGCGCAAGCTCCGTTGCATGGGTGTTGATATGGTGTCTGCACCCGGTGTTGACGTGCTTGATATTACAAATAAAGAGGCTGTTTTTGAGTATATACGCTTAAAACAGCCTAAGAGCATTATTCATTGTGCGGCTTATACTGCTGTTGACAAAGCCGAAGATGAGAGCGAGTTGTGCTTTAAGGTTAATGTCAGCGGCACTGAGCACCTTGCTCTTGCCGCTCGTGAAATTGACGCTGAGATGATTTATATCAGCACTGATTACGTTTTTAAAGGCGATGGGGATGAGCCTTATGAGACAGATTCCCCCACCGAAGCTGTTTCTATCTATGGTAAAAGTAAGCTTGCGGGTGAAGAGTCTGCACATAAAATTTTAGAAAAGCTCTACATTGTGCGTATTTCTTGGGTGTTTGGCAAAACAGGTAATAACTTTGTCAAGACCATGCTAAAGCTCGCTGAAACTCGCGATGAGCTGAGTGTCGTAAGCGACCAAGTTGGTAGCCCTACCTACACTCCCGACCTCGCAACTTTGCTGTGTGACATGGCTCTTTCGGGTAAGTACGGGGTGTATCACGCAACAAACGAGGGCTTTTGCTCTTGGGCAGAATTTGCCGAGCTAATTATGGAGCTGAGCGGCAATAATTGCAAAATAAACCACATTACTACAGCTGAGTATCCCACCAAGGCGGTCAGACCGCAAAACTCCAGGCTTTCCAAGCTCTGTTTGGATAATGGCGGGTTTAACCGACTACCCGACTTCGGCGATGCGACAAAACGGTTTTTAATTGACTTTTTGGGGGAAGTAAGGTAGAATTACTGATTAGAAATCACGTTATGAAATATTTAGGTGAGTGGGTATGATTAAGATTTCCGGCTTAGGCAAAGTAATAGTATTCGTAATATGCCTTATTCTTGCTATATTAGCTCTTTTTTCGATACTTTCTTTCATTTTTACAGGCACTTTCACCCCAGGACTTACACCCGGCAATAGGGTGTCACATACATTTTCCCAAGATGAGTTATATCGAGAACTAAAAGACTTTGAACTGCTTGAAAATGGTGTTATTCGTTCCACATCAACCGACCCGTGGATTGTGCTGCGGACTAACCCACTGTTTGCGGGAGATATGATAACCATTGATGTCAGCGGACTCAGCATTGATGGGGCAATGGCTCAGATTTTTTTTGCATACGGAAATGATTATTTTACTGAGGCGAATTCGGTACGATTTGTACTCACAAACGGCGCTAACTTAGTTTCCCTGCCAAATACAACCTATTCCACCCTTAGGTTGGATTTAACCGACCAACGAGATGTTTCTATGATTGTCAACGAGGTTTCACTTGCAAACTACGCCGTCTTATCTTGGATGTTTTGGGTTACATTCTCCGCACTCACAATAATGGGCTCTGTCTTGCTCTATCTTTACTTTTTCAAGCGGCATATCGTCAAACATGCACGGATGATTTTGAATGATTACGTTGTAAACGATATTGTCGGTGGTGTGGTAGCCGACAAGAATAACCCTGAGTACGCAGGTTTCGTGGGGCTTTTTAGGCATAGCCGATTCTATTGGATATGCGTTACTACGGTTGTGACTCTGTGCTACGGTTTTATGCTCACAAACCGCACAATTGTCATTGATGATGCTCTTTTTGAATCTACTTTCATGGAGCACGGTGTTTTAATCGCCGCCGGACGGTGGGGATATGTACCACTCCTCAATATTTTCAATACATATTCGCTGTTGCCTTTCTGGCGTGCTTTTATCGGTCTGATTTTTATGGTGATAGGCATAACGCTGATTTGTGGCTTGCTAAGAAGATATTCCGGTGGAAGATTTGATGATAAGGCGTCTGCAATTTTTGCAAGTACGGCAATTTCTTTCCCGTGGATTGCCAATCTATTCATCTTCACCGTCGCAACAGTGGAAGTCGGGTTGATTTTCCTCTTAACTTCTCTCAGTATTTACTTCGCTGCAAAGTGGTTTATTGAGAAAAGGAGTTTTCTATACTCCATTCCTGCTTTATTAATTTTAGGATATTCAACTGCTTTTTATGAAATAACTATCATGTTATTTTTGATGAGTGGTTTTTCGCTTTTGTTTATCCACTACCTTGTCACTAAAGAGGATAAAGAATTCACAGGGCTTGTAGTACGGTCGCTCAAACTCTTGGTTATTGTCGGCATGGGACTTCTGTTTTGGTGGGGCGGTGTCGTCTTTTTCCAATATATTTTTGACATTGAGCATTTATATTATGTCGATGGTTTCGTCACCCACAACAGAACCACCGTATTCTCGCTTATCAGGTCAATTGTCAGTTTTACGCTGCTGTTCTTTAACCAACGTATTCTCAGGCCAATGGCAGGTAGTGAAATTGACACTATAATTTGGATTGCCACTGTAGTTTTAATCATTATTGGGCTTATCTTTACACTAGCTAAGAAAAAGCCTACGCTACTGCTACTCTCCCTTGCAATTGCGTTGTCTGCGTTTAGTATGCACTTTATAATCGGTAGTCTTTTCCCTCCTTACAGAATGATTTTAACGTTCTTCTTCTTAATTGCTTTTGTGTCGTCGCTATTATACTTGGTGATAAAAAACATAGAGATTTCAAAGGGCAGGTTTAATTTTAAGTTCAAATATTTAGCAATCTTATTGGTTGTCTGGGTTGTTTTCTTCCAGTCAAGGGAAATGAATAATACTTTTAACTTGGATTATCAGCGTTATCAGCGAGATGTTATGATAATGCACTCTATTGTCCAAGAGATAGGAATAGGCGAGGAAAGACCTATACTCTTTATCGGTCATGCGCCAAATCCATTGATTGCTATGGAGTTTGCAGGGCTTTCGATATTTGATGTTTCACGCGACACACCATATCATGAGCTTTACACGAGTTGGATTCACGCCTTTTTTGAAGCACATCATTTCCCGATAACTCGTCCTGTACATGTTGATACGGCTGAACTCCAGTTTAGAATGTTAGGTATGCCAAATTGGCCTCATTACGGTTTTGTCAGAGAGTTTGACGAATATATCATAGTAAGGCTCGGCCCGTCTGCGTGGGATTAGATGCTGGGGAGTAATGCTTAATGATAGATGTATCTTTAGTTATTCCGTTTTTAAATGAAGAAGAAAATCTGGGCGAGCTTATGTCGCAACTGGATGAATATGCCCATACCCAAAGCTTCGCCATCGAAGCTGTTTTTGTCGATGATGGCTCTACTGACTCCTCTGTGGAGATTCTCAGAAAAATGAATCCACAAAATGTTAAAGTCAGACTCATTCGCCTGTCTAAGAATTTCGGTTCCCACGCAGCAATCAGAGCGGGAATCACTCAGGCAAGCGGCAAGTACACCATGTTTTTTTCTGCGGATTTGCAGGAGCCGTTTTCAATGATTGATGAGATGTTTAGCAAATCTTTAGAGGGTTACGATATTGTCATGGCGCGTAAAGCGTCTGTGCAAATTCCTTTTTTTGAGAGACTTTTTTCTAATTTGTACACCTCACTCATACGCAAATACGCCATAAAAGATTATCCCGCAGGTGGTGCGAACAATATTTTGTTCAGCAAAAAAGTGAAAGAGCAAATTTGCAATAACGCTGAAAACAACTCATCGATTTTCTTGCAAATTTGCAGCTTTGGCTTTAAACGCACCAGTATTGATGTCTCTTTAAATCAGCGCCATAAAGGGCAATCTAAGTGGACTTTTTCCAAGCGTGTCAAGCTTTTTATAGATTCATTTGTCGCCTTTTCTTACACGCCTATCAGGGTTATAAGTTTGATGGGTATTTTACTCTTTCTTGCCGGGGTAATATATGCGCTTTGGATTGTGATCGCTCGGCTCACGGGGTTTGTTGATTTTGACGCAGGTTTCCCCACGCTTGTCAGTGTTCTGTTGGTTGGATTTGGACTTACGAACTTTTCTCTCAGTGTTGTTGCCGAGTATATTTGGCGTACTCTGGATGCATCGCGTAACCGCCCTGTTTTTATCATTGATACTGTCGAAGAACTTCCTAAAGGAGATACGGCGTGAGTGAAATGAATATTCCTGTTATAATTCCATACACCGACCACCGCGAAGCTGAGGAGATGGCTAAGGTTGTGGCAAGTGGTTGGGTTGCGCAGGGTCCCAAGGTCGCTGAATTTGAAAGTGCTGTTGCAAAACATGAGGGCATAGCTCACGGCATCGCCACAACATCTTGTACAACTGCACTGCACCTCACATTGTTTGCCCTTGGAATCAGTTCCGGACAGGATGTGATTGTTCCATCATTTACATTTGTGGCAAGTGCGAATTCAATTGCCCACACAGGCGCGAATCCACGCTTTGTTGACATTTTTAGGGAAACTTTTTGCATTGACCCTAATTCTGTAAAGCAGTTTATCGAGATGAATTATTCACAGCGAGGTGATAGTCTCGTTCACAAAACAGACGGCACGACTCTGACCGCCATCTTGGCTGTGCATCAATTTGGACTCTGTGCCGATATACCTGCGCTGACTGAGATTGCCGATGAATATGGGTTACTCATTATAGAAGATTCTGCCTGTGCCTTGGGCGCAAAGGCTTCCGGGAAAAACCAGGGAAGTTTCGGCAATCCATCGTGCATCAGTTTTCACCCCCGCAAAAGCATTACCACCGGCGAGGGCGGAATGATTTTGACTGATAATGAGCAGTTCGCCAAACGTCTGCGTGGACTGCGTAGCCACGGCGCATCTACAAGTGAAGTAGCCAGACACAACTCAGGTGGTTTTCTTCTTCCGGCATTTGACGATATTGGCTATAACTACCGCATGACCGATATTCAAGCCGCAATGGGGTTGGCGCAGATGGAAAAGTTTGATTTTATACTCAAAACTCGCCGCGAAAAAGCTGCAAGATATAATGAATTGCTCGCAGGATTAGATATTCTTACAACTCCAACAGAACCTGACGGTTATTACCACACATACCAAAGTTATGTCTGTATGCTAAATTTTGACGGTTTGACCACCGAACAAGGCGGAGAGAAAAGAGACAACTTACTTTCCGAGTTAGAGAAACGGGGCGTAGCCACAAGGCAAGGCACACACGCATCACACACACTTGAATGCTATAAAAAACTCTATGGATTAAAGCCCGAAGCTATCCCCAACTCATGGGCTTGCGACAGATTATCACTGACATTGCCGCTCTATGTGCAAATGACAGAAGCGGAGCAAGATTATGTTACTCTGCAGTTAAAAGAGGTTTTAGTTCTGTGCAAAAACTAGCAGATAATATGTTGTTTGCGTAGTCTTTTTTGCGAGAACAGCGGTGTAGATCCCGATGGCTCGCAAAAAAGCGTAGCAAATTACATATTATCTGCGGGAACGATGCAGTTTGAACAGTTTCTGAAAGGAATGAATAGCGGTTTGAAGAATATACGAAATAAACGAGTTTTAGTTACGGGTGGAGCGGGTTTTATTGGCAGCCATCTTGTTGACAGCCTTGTAAGTGAAGGCGTTAGGCATGTCGTTGTTGTGGACAACTTCTTTTTGGGTAAAGAGGAAAATCTCGCTTTGGCAAAAGGCCGCATAAAACTCTATCGTGATGACGCAAGCGACTGGGGCACAATGAGTGCGATAATCAAGACAGAGAAAATAGATGTCATTTTTAATCTTGCCACAATCGCACTGAACTACTCGTTTTTTAACCCATACACCGCATATATGGTCAACGTCAACCTTGCCGATACAATGCTCAGATTGCTAAAAGAAAACATGTACGAAACCCTTATACATGTCAGTTCTTCTGAAGCATATGGCACTGCTCTCTATTCACCAATGGATGAGGGACACCCGCTAAACCCAACCACTCCGTATGCGGCGGGTAAGGCTGCGGCTGATTTAATGATTCAGTCATTTTACAATATGGAGCCGCTCGATATCTCCATAATTCGCCCCTTTAACAACTATGGTCCTCGACAGAACATTTCGGGTAATTTGGCGGCTATTATCCCTGCCACCGCGAGACGCTTACAAAACAGGGAAATGCCCATTATTGAGGGCGACGGTCTGCAAACACGTGATTTTATTTATGTGAGCGACACTGTTCGCGGACTACTTCTTGCGTATGAAAAGGAGCAGAGCCGCCGTAAGGTCATAAACCTCGGCACCGGTATTGAGCTTCCCATAAATGACTTAATCGGCGGGATTTGCAAACACTATGGTTATCGTGGTAAAATTGATAAACAGCCTGCACGACCCGCCGATGTCAAGCGGCTCTGTGCGGCTTCCGAACTCGCCAAAGAGATTTTAGGCTTTACATCCGAGGTCTCATTTGAAGAGGGACTCAAGTCCACCCTTAATTGGTATGAGGGACGATACTCAGAATAATTGGAGGAAAAGGATATGAATGTTGTACACGTAGGTTATGGCTACTGGGGTGCCAATGTGGCTAAGAATCTCGCGAGGTCTAAGAAAGTAGGTCTCTTTGCTGTTTGCGATATGAACCCTGAGAATTTAGCCAGAGCAAAGGCTCTGTATGGCGACAATGTTCGCTATGAGAAAAGCTATAAATCTTTCATAGATAATCCTGATGTCGATGCTTTTGTTCTTGCCGTGCAAACTGAGCCCAGTTTTGAGATTGCAAAGGATATTTTAAGTGCGGGCAAGCATTTGTTTATAGAAAAACCCATTGCCACCAATGCCGAGCGTGCTCAAATTCTCACAGATATGGCTAGAGAAAAAAATCTCATTTTGCACTGCGACCATATCATGATTTTCCACCCGATTATTCGTTACATTAAAAAGATGGTTCAGTCAGGTGAGCTTGGAGATATCACCAGCATTGAGGTGTCTCGTGCAAATCTCGGTCCTGTGCGCATGGATGTCACTGCCATGATGGATCTTGCAGTACACGACATTGCTGTTGTTGATTACTTGACGGATGGTAAAATCCCTCTCTCTGTTCATGCTGTCGGTGAAAAGCTCTATGGTGAGCAGGAGACGCTCACATTTCTTACGATGAAATATGACGGATTCATTGCCCATATAAAGTCCAGTTGGATTTCCCCCGTAAAAGAGCGGACTACGCTGGTATGCGGTACTAAGAAAATGGTCATTTTCGATGATATGCGCGGCATGGATAAGCTATCGATTTTTGACTGCGGCATTGTAAAGCGTGATGAGCATGACGAGTATGGGCTGTACGAATTTAAGGCTCGCACGGGCGATATTTTATCCCCCTACATTCCGCAAGAAGATGCGCTTTTAAACAGCATTGAGCATTTTGCCGACTGTGTAAAGTCCGGCACTCAGTCTATTTCAAACGGCGAACAGAGTGTTAAGGTCATGAAAATCTTAGATAAGGCGCATGAGAGCATGCGTGGGTTCTGATGCTTCGGTGGTCGGCTGAAAACAGATAATTTGTTCCGCTTTTTTTCGAGCCATCGGGATCTACACCGCTGTTCTCGAAAAAAGACTCCACAAACCATCCCTTTTCAGCCTAGTCTGTACAAAAACGGAAACAAGTTATAACTTAGAATTTTATGAAAGATGTGGTCATTATAATGAAGGTACCTTTTTTGGATTTGAAACGACAATATGAGCAGATTAAGGTTGATATTGAACCTAAAATTATCGAGGTGGCGCGGAGCGGCGCTTATATTGGTGGTAAGTATGTCGAGACTTTTGAAGCTGAAATGCGTGAATATCTAGGTGTAAAACATGTTATCTCGTGTGCAAACGGCACAGATGCTCTTATGATTGCTCTTCGTGCTTTTGATGTCGGCGTCGGTGACGAGGTTATTACAACTCCGTTTACTTTTTATGCGACGGCTGAGGCTATTGCCGCTGTCGGTGCTGTTCCTGTTTTTGTCGATGTGAATGAGAGTGATTTTAATATTGACCCAAGTAAAATTGAGGCTGCAATAACTCCTAAGACCAAAGCTATTATGCCTGTGCACATTTTTGGGTGGTCTTGCGATATGGAGGCTATAAACGATATTGCACGCAAACATAATTTAAAGGTTGTTGAAGATGCGGCGCAGGCTATTGGTTGTGAGTATAATGGGCGTAAAATAGGCGCTTCGGATAATATCGTCACTTTTTCGTTCTACCCGACCAAAAACCTAGGTGCTTTCGGTGATGCGGGTATGGTCACTACCGATGACGATGATTTGGCTATTGTGCTAAGGGCTTTGCGTGAACATGGTATGGCAAAGAACGGTGCGATGGCTCAAGAGATTTTGTATGGTATAAAAGATGAGTTTGCCATGGATTCTGTCACAGATTCTCTCTACAACCCTTACAAATACTACAACTACATTGTTGGTTACAACTCACGGCTTGACGCTATGCAAGCTGCGATTTTGAGCATAAAGCTAAAGCATCTCGACGAGTATAATAAAAAGCGCAGTGATATTGCTTCCATTTATGAAAAAGGACTTTGTGATGTTGTTCGGACTCCTGTGGCTCCTAAAAATGGTAAGAGTTGTTTTCATCAATATGCTGTTTTAACTGAGGACAAAGAGGGACTTGGGGCTTTTTTAGGTGAAAAAGGTGTTGGCACCGGAGCTTTTTATCCTGTGCCCCTGCATCTCCAAAAGGCTTTTATCAACCTTGGTTACAAGGAGGGCGATTTGCCTGTTGCCGAGGGACTTGCTAAGAGGTCTGTCTGTCTCCCTATCTTCCCTGAGCTAGACGCCGAAGAGGCTGAGTATGTGGTACAATGTATACGCGAGTTTGCGTAGATTCTAAATAGAGGGAATGGTCATTTAAATGTCTGTGTTTATTCATGCTACTGCTGATGTCAGCTCTGATGCTTCAATTGGTGCGGGCTCTAAAATTTGGAATCTTGCGCAGGTGCGTGAAAATGCCACTCTTGGAGAAAACTGCATTGTCAGCAAGAATGTTTATATTGATACCGGTGTTATAATCGGCGACAATGTCAAGATTCAAAATAATGTCAATGTCTATAATGGGGTCACTATTGAGGATGATGTGTTTCTAGGGCCTTCCATGACTTTTACTAACGATAAGAACCCTCGGGCTATGAGTCCAAACTGGGAGATCACTCCTACTCTTGTTCGGCGCGGAGCTTCCATTGGGGCTAACGCCACCATTGTCTGCGGTGTCACTATTGGGGAGTTCGCCATGGTTGGTGCCGGTGCTGTTGTCACCCGTGATGTACCTGCTCATACGCTTGTCGTTGGGAACCCTGCACGTAGAATTGGGAATGTTTGCCGATGCGGTGCTCGGGTCGCAGATGAAACAACTGTCTGCTCTGATTGCGATATTTGACAAACTTCGTTAAAAACTGTAAACTATTTTATAAGCGAACTTGGACGTGAGCGGGACGGTATGTGAAATATTTTTTGACGGCCGGCGTGTCGTAGCCCCCGTTCCGCCAAAAAATATTTCACACACCGTCCCGCTCGCTGTGCGTCGTGTGGAGGAAAATATCTTTTATGAAAATCTTTGATGCACCTTGGGAGAAGCGTAATCTTGGCGTTGTTTCTCAAGAAATAAATCTTGAAATAGGCGACACTCCTTCTGACTTGGATTGTCTTTCCGATTTGGATTGTGATTATGCTGTTGCGCGTGTTCCTGCGGGACTGGTTCCGCTTATGTTTAAGCTTGAGGATATGGGGTTTCGCTTTATTGAGACTATTTTACATGTTGAGCATGACCATAAGAATATTGGTTCTTCGCTCAATTCCGTCGCCAAGAGGATTTCTGATAGTGTAACGTATGCTGAGATGAATGAAAACGAGCTTGAAGAGCTTTGGGGTGAGATTCGTGGAGGGATTTTTTTCACAGATCGAATTTCGCTTGACCCTGCTTTTTCTCCTGAGTTGGCGGCTAATCGATATGTTGGGTGGATTGGTGATTTGCTGGAGCGCGGCGGTAAGGTTTTTAAGTGTTCTCTCAAGGATGATATTTTTGGTTATTTTACCAGCATTATTAATGCAGATAACTTCAATGTTGTAAATAATATTGGTATCTATAAGAAGTATGAAAATGCAGGTCTTGGAATGGCGCTTATCAACACGATTATTCGTCATTCGTCTGAGTCCGGGGCAAAAAAGCTCATTGGGGGCATGTCTGCAAATAATTTGCCTTCCCTGAAATCTCAAGTTGCAGCAGGTTTCCAGATTATCGGCATCGATTACATCTATGTGTGGCACCGCACCACCTAGGGGTTATTGTTTGCACTAACCCACGTAGGGGCGACCGTCCCCGGTCGCCCGCAATCTAGTAAAAATATAATACGAGGAGCGTTTTAAAATGAACTTAGAAAAATACAACGGAGCGTTTTTTACTGCTTTTAAGCTGTCTGAGGCACAGCTTGGTGAAAAACTTGAATATCAGTCTATCCCTGAGTGGGATTCTGTTGGACATATGTCTTTGATTGCAGAGCTTGAGGATGCTTTTGATATTATGATGGACACTGAGGACATCATTGTTTTGTCCTCATATGAAAAGGGCAAGGAAATCTTGCGTAAATACGATGTTGAAATTTAATTCATAACTGAAAATGCTTGAAAGGAGTTGTCATTTTTATGCTACTCAAAGATAAGGTAACTCTTATTACAGGTGCTCGGCGTGGAATTGGCCGTGCCATCGCTCGGCTTTTTGCTGAAAATGGTGCTATTGTTTATGCAAATGCCGTCAGTGAGGGTAGTCTTGACGACTTCGCTTGCGATAATATTTTTCCTATTTACTTTGATGTCACTGATACTTCTGCGACTAAGGCTGCAATTATGCGTATAAAAAAGGAGCAGGGACGGCTTGATTCGCTTGTCAACAATGCAGGTATTATGCACACTGCGCTTATCGGTATGGCGGACACTGCTACCACCCACAAAATGTTTGATGTCAATGTACTTGCGGTTTTGGAGCTTGTACAGCTTGCCGCTCGTTTGATGACAAGACAGAAGTCCGGTTCTATTATTAATTTGTCCAGTATTGTTGGTGTCAACGGGCAGAGTGGCCAGCTAGCTTATTCTGCTACTAAGGGTGCTGTTATTGCTCTTACGAAGTCTGCAGCCAAGGAGCTTTCTCCTTCAAATGTTCGTGTGAATGCTATTGCTCCGGGCATGATTGACACTGACTTACTCAGTGTTCTCAGTGCTGAAAGTGCTGAACTCAGTAAGTCTCAGATTGGCATGGGCAGGCTCGGAACTCCTGATGATATTGCCAAAGCGTGCTTGTTTTTCGCTTCGGATTTATCGGAATATGTCACCGGACAAGTTCTCGGTGTTGATGGGAGCATGACTTTATAATGTTTCTAAACATAGATAAGCACAACCCAAATAGTATTTCCGCCATATATGAGGACACAGAACTCACTTATGGTGAGCTTGTAGAGGCTTCTCGGCAAATGTCATTTTCGCTCAGAGGACGCACTTTAGTGTTTGCTCTTTGTGAAAATGTTATTGGTTCTCTGGTTGGATATGTGTCTTTTTTGTCAAATGATGTAGTCCCTCTCTTGCTGGATAGCGAGATACCGATGGAACTGATTGATGCTTTGATTAGTAAGTACAACCCATCATTTATCTGGACACCTGACAGGCATTCTTTTAAGAATTTTAGTAAAATTTATAGCGCATTCGGATATACGCTCTACAACACGAAGCTTGACCCTTTCCCACTCAACGAAAAGCTCGCCCTACTTGCCACAACTTCCGGCTCCACCGGCAGTCCAAAGCTGGTTCGTCAGAGTTATGCGAATATAATGAGTAATGCAATGAATATCAGCGAATACCTGGGTCTAAACAGCTCCGAGCGACCTATCACCACTTTGCCTATGCAATACGTGTACGGGACTTCTGTTATAAACAGTCATCTTTTCTCAGGTGCAGCTATACTCCTCACGACTAAGGGAATTTTACAAAAGGAGTTTTGGGATTTTTTCAAAGAGCGAAAGGCTACCTCGATTGCCGGAGTTCCTTACACCTACGAAATGCTAAAAAAGCTCCGTTTTACTACAATGCAGTTACCTTCACTTAAAACCATGACTCAGTCCGGCGGAAAATTAGACCCTGGGCTCCATAGATTTTTTGCCGAATATGCAGGCAATAGCGGCAAACATTTTGTTGCCATGTATGGTGCCGCCGAGGCTACGTCTCGTATGAGCTACCTGCCGCCTGAAAATTCGCAGGGCAAGTACGGCTCTATCGGAATCGCAATACCGAATGGGCGGTTTGAGCTTGTCGATGAATCGGGAAATGTATTACTTGACCCAAACACCATGGGAGAGCTTGTGTACTACGGCGATAACGTGACACTTGGATACGCCGAGTGCGGCGAGGATTTAGCTAAGGGCGACGAGCGTTTCGGGCGGCTTGAGACCGGAGACTATGCCACTTGTGATGAAGATGGTTTCTACACAATTGTTGGCAGGAAAGCTCGGTTTTTGAAGATTTTCGGAAACAGGGTTAGCCTAGATGAGACTGAACTTCTTATAAAATCGTCTTTTCCTAATCTTGAGTGTGCCTGCGCAGGGGTTGATGATAAGATGTATATTTTTATCACAGACCAAGCTTTTGAAGAGAGCATTTTGCAGCACATCACTCGTCTCACATCACTTCATCCGCTTGCTTTTACTATAAAAATTGTGGATGAGATACCAAAAAACACAGCGGGGAAAACGCTGTATTCAAAGTTGGAAGAACACTATGAAAACTCTTGAGCATTTCTACTCGATTACTCCATATAGTCTCGACAAGCCGGATAAAGAAGAGCTCCTGACAGAGCGGCTTTTAAGCCTGACAGAGCGGCATATTCAGGAGTGTCCTGACTATGCCTTAATGATGCGTGGCATTGGCTTTAACCCTTCGGATTGCAGAAGTTACTATGACATACCTTTTTTGCCCGTTAGTCTCTTTAAAGAACTTGAGCTACTCAGTATTGACAGGGCGGATGTCGTCAAAACTATGACTTCTTCCGGCACAACCGGTCAAGCTGTTTCAAAGATATATCTCGACAAGGATACTGCCACAAATCAACAGAAAACTCTTGCAAAGATTGTCTCGGATTTTACCGGAGCTTCGCGTATGCCTATGATTATTATTGACAGTGCGTCCACTCTAAAGGACAGGAATTTGTTCTCGGCGAGAGGTGCGGGTATTTTGGGCTTTTCTATTTTTGGAACTGATAGAATTTATGCTCTCGATGAAAACATGGAGCTTGATATACCTGCTCTGGAGGCTTTTCTTGAAAAACATAGTGGCAAAAATATCTTCCTCTTTGGTTTTACTTTTATGGTGTGGCAACATTTTTATTTGGAGCTGAAACGCCATAATATAAATCTCGATTTGAGTCGTGGTATTTTGATTCACGGCGGCGGTTGGAAAAAGCTCATTAGCCAGTCGGTTTCAAAGGGTGAATTTAAGGAGCGACTTTGTGAGTTAAGCGGGCTTTCACGGATTCACAACTTCTATGGAATGGTCGAGCAGACAGGGTGTATTTATGTGGAGTGCGAGTTTGGGCATCTTCATGCTTCTATTTTTTCTGATGTAATTACACGCAGGTTTATTGATTTTTCGCCATGCGATATTGGTGAGTCCGGCATAATTCAGGTTGTCTCTTCTCTACCCGAATCTTATCCCGGTCACTCTTTACTCACGGAGGATGAGGGTGTTATTTTAGGTGAGGACGACTGCCCTTGCGGCAGGCTCGGTAAATATTTCGAGATTAGCGGGCGGCTGAAACAAGCAGAGATAAGGGGGTGCAGTGATACTTATGATGGTACTCGGTAACTTAGATAATATAGGCAGTGTTCCTGCTTTGCCTCCATTTGATGAGGGTGTTTTGGAGTTTTTCTCCGATTTGTCAAGGAGCTTGACTAAAGTTCGAGAATATTCTGATGTCGCCACGTTTGGTTTTTGGTGCAGGAAGGCGGCTCTTCTCGCTGAGAAGGCTAAGTATGATGATTTAGATTCTCGACTCGGTAGAGGTGTTGTGTTTCATTCGACTCCTTCTAATGTGCCTGTGAATTTTGCTTTTAGTTTTGCCGCAGGGCTTCTTTCGGGCAATGCAAATATAGTCCGTCTGCCGGGTAAAGATTTTGAGCAGGTTTCGATTATTACTGATGCGGTGGCGGAGCTTCTCGCGGATAAGCACAATAACTTGGCTCCGTATGTCTGCTTTGTGAAGTATCCACCGGATAGGTCTCTGCATGATAGGTTTTCTTCAATCTGCGATGTGCGGGTCATTTGGGGCGGCGACGGCACTATCCGGGAACTGCGAGAGTCTTCTCTCAAGCCTAGGGCTATTGAGCTCACTTTTGCCGACAGGTATTCAGCCGCTGTTATCAATGCTGATGGGTATTTAGTATCTGCCGATAAGGCTAAAATCGCTCAAGATTTTTACAACGATACTTATTTTAACGACCAAAACGCTTGTACTGCTCCTAAGATTTTGTTTTGGCTCGGCAGTGAGACAGAGCGGGCGAAGGCTGTTTTTTGGGAGAGTGTGCAGGCTCTCGCTGAGGAGAAATACTCTCTTGCTCCTGTTCAGTCTGTCGGGAAACTTGGTGCTTTTTATAGAGCTTCTGCGGGTTTATCTGCACGTTTAGCTGACTGCGGCAACTCAATCAACTCATTTGTCACTCGTGCTTGCATTTCAAAGCTCACTGATGATACCATGGATTTTCGGTCACATAGCGGGTTTTTCCTTGAATGCGATATTGATAGTCTACACGATATCTTGCCTGTTTGTGGTGAGCGCTTACAGACTTTAGCTTACTTTGGTGTCGCTCGGTCTGATATTGAGCGATTTGTTATGGAAAGTCGTCCTCGCGGGATAGATAGGGTTGTGCCAATTGGCTCTACAATGGACTTTTCGCTCACTTGGGATGGTCACGACCTCATACGTGCTATGACGCGTGTTGTAAAAATATCTTGATTTTTGTGGCTTGTGGGGTTATACTGGGGGGGCTGGTTGCACCCGAACATCCCGCAGATAATGGACAATTTGTTCCGCTTTTTTCGAGCCATCGGGATCTACACCGCTGTTCTCGAAAAAAGACTCCACAAACTGCCCATCATCTGCTCACCTTCAAGCAAACACTACTGGTGTAGCGTACTTTATATGTGTTACACATTGAAAGGAATTTTTTCATGACTAACAACAAAAAGAAAATAGGTAAAGTGCTTGGATCTGTTTTTGCTACTGCTTATTTTATGTTTTTCTTCTCCCGGCTTTTTACAGTCACCGCTTCTGCTTATGTTGACCCTGCTACTACTGCTATGCTTATACAAGTTTTCGCCGGTATTTTCATTACACTGGGTGTAGCTTTTGGTGTGTTTCGTCAAAAGATTATAATGTTTTTTAAGAATATCAGCATTAAGCGTACACAGCGTAAAATTGAGAAACAAGCGGCTAAGCAAAATGGAGAAGTTTCCGGCTCGTGAATATAATTGATTTAACTTTTGGCAATTTATTTGGTTTTATAATGAACCTGTGCTATACGGCTACGGGTAATTTTGGATGGGCTATTGTACTTTTTACGGTCTTAGCCCGTCTTATTTTGTTTCCGATTTCGCTTATCTCTCAGAAAAATTCGATTATCATGGTAAAAATCAAGCCTGCACTTGATGATTTGCAGGCACGTTATGCGGGTGAGCCTAATGCACTGCTCAAAGAACAAAAGGCTCTATATAAAAAAGAAAAGTACAGTGCTATCAAGGCTATTTTACCTTTGCTTGTTCAAATACCGCTGATTATCGGGGTTATAAGCGTTGTCAATAATCCGGTGCGCCACTTGGGCGAAACGGTTTATCCTTACTTTTTCGGAATGGATTTGCTCAGTTTGCCTGAGAACTTGTTTGTTCCTGCTCTTGCTATAGTTTCTACTATTTTTCTATGTGTGATGCAGAATGTTTTTAATGTCATTTCCCGTGAGCAGGGTTTCTTTGCTAAGTGGGGCGTGATGATCTTTCTCACTGTTTTTACCGGGTGGTTTGTTTTTGTTGTCCCGACGGGTGTTGGGCTTTTCTGGACATATAGCAATCTTCTTGCTGTTTTGTCTCTTGCAATTTGCAATCTGATTTATAACCCTAAGAAGCATATCGATTATGAAAATCGTTCTGTAAAGCTCAAGCCTACCAAAGAGGAAAAGGCGGCAATCCGCGAGCGCAGGGAGCTTGAGAAGGCTCGCGAAAAGGTGGATATGGAGCGATTTTACTCGGTAAAAAAGGAGCTTGTGTTTTTTTCTGAGCAGAGTGGTTTTTATAAGTATTTTGAGCACTTTATCAACTATATCATCGAAAATTCTGATATAACTGTCCATTACCTCACTGCGGATATCAATGACCAAGTTTTCAAGTTCGATAAACCACAATTTGAGGCGTATTTTTGCAGTGACAGTGGGTTTCAGGGGCTTATCACTACTTTTATGGAAATGGACTGTAAGGTGCTGGCTATGACTATGGCTGACTTCCATGTCTATCATTTTAAGCGTTCTATCGTAAACAAAAATATTGAGTATATCTATATCGACCATGGGCTGGGGAGTGGTAATCTCACGTTGCGCCAAGGTGCGCTCAATCACTATGACACTATTTTCTGCAACAGCAAGGATTATAACGAGGAAATCCGCGCTACGGAGCGTGTCTATGAACTAAACGATAAAAATCTTGTGGATGTTGGTTTTGGGCTTTTGGATATGCTTATCGAGAATTATTCTAAGCAGGAGCGTCCTAAGAGGGATAAGCCGCAAATTCTTATCGCCCCCTCTTGGCAAAGGGACAATCTTTTAGAATATTGCCTTGCTCCGCTCCTCGAAGGTCTTTTTAAGCTCGATGCGTATATCATCATTCGCCCGCACCCTGAGTTTATCAAGCGTTTTCCTGCAAAAATGAAAGTTATTTTTGAAAAGTATAGCGGCAATATCAGTGGTGGGCAGCTTGAAATTCAGACTGATTTTTCTTCAAACTCCACTGTGTATAATTCTGACCTCGTAGTTACAGACTGGTCGAGCATTGGTCTTGAATACAGCTTAACTACCAAGCGGCCGACACTTTTCATCAATACTCCCATGAAGGTCATGAATCCGGAGTGGCAAAAAATTGATGTTCAGCCTATGGATATCTGGCTTCGCGACCGCATTGGGAAGTCGCTTGACGTTGATAAATTCGAGGAGATTGAAGCTGTCGTCACCCACCTGCTTGATAGCGGCGATGAATATAAGACTGTTATAGAGGATATGATGCGCGAGCATCTGTATAATATAGGTAACACCGCTGAGGTTGGTGGCAAGTACATCATCGGTAGAGTCGAGGAGAGACGGGTCAATGATCAAGTTTAGGCAATTTTTCAGCTATGTAGCCGATACCGGACTGAGCACCCAAAAGCTTGCGGCTGTTTTTGCTCTGGCTTTTTCCGGGTCGTTTATGCTCCTGTTTTATACCCCGTTTGACATTTATTTAAATAACCCTACGCCTTTTGTTGTGGGTTGGAGGCTATTGCTGCCACAGCTCTCTGTCTTATTTCTTGTGGGTTTTGTTCTCGTGGGTTTCACACTTTTTCTGCTTTGCCATAAAAAACGTGCGGTTGGCATTTCCTTTTTTGTTTTGGGCATTTTACTCACACTAATTGCCAGATTTCTTCTCGGCATGTTTACTTACATATACCTGTTTATTATCGCCGCGATTGCCGCCGTAGCAGTTTTTTATGTATTACTGAGGATTTTTCTGGGAGATAGAGCTTCAGATATTATTTTACTCGGTATTTTCGGGTTGATACTCAGTTCATATGTTCAGACGCTTTTCTTAAACGGCAACATGGTAGCCGAGGCAGGAGCGGCTCCGATATACGACGCTCTGTCTTCCGCAAACATATTAAATCTTATTCTATGGGTGGCTGTTGCTTTACTTCCGATAGCCGCTTGGGTATGTTTTAGAGTTACGAAAAAAGAGTTTAAATTTTATAAGGCTCTGATTTTTTCTTCCGTGATTATCTCAGGTATGCAGATGGTGGGGCTCGGGGCTACTGCTGCCACTACCGATCTCCCCATAGGCA
The DNA here is from genome assembly GCA_009787625.1 of Oscillospiraceae bacterium. Taxonomy (GTDB): domain Bacteria; phylum Bacillota; class Clostridia; order Oscillospirales; family Oscillospiraceae; genus WRMH01. Next base: position 222,035 of record WQSX01000001.1, on the reverse strand, counting down.
TTGAGAATGTGCCTGAGCGATATGTGAGTTTTGATTATTCGATGCACTTTAATGAAGACAAGAACATTATCGTGTTTATCCTCGACAGGCTTGATGTCCGATTTATGAACACGGCATTCGCCGAAAACCCACGTATAGCAGAAATGCTCTACGGGTTTACACACTTTGAAAATAATACGTCTGAGTTTTTTGACACTCTACCTTCAATGATTTCAATGCTCACTCAGCATTACTATTCGGCGGGGCAAACTATCGGCGATTTTCGCGCAGAGGCTTGGGCGCAGCATAATGTCATCGACACACTGAGGGAACATGGTTTCACAACACATCTCTATCTCGACCATTGGAGTACTGTCAATGATTTAAGTGACATCGAAAATAGGACAGACAATATTCGTGAATCCTATGAAGGTGTCGAGATCAGCATACACACCAGAAACCTCATCACTATTGCCGCACGTATGTCGTTTGGTAGGGTTTCGCCATATCTTCTGAAAAATATTTTTCTCTCTCCAATTTCTCTGGAGTTTGGCAACCACCTGTTTGCGTTTTCACATGATATGCCCGACGCCCAACCGCTTATGGCTGCAATGTTCCATGATGAGCGCCTGCTTGAATACATTCAGCAAAATGAGTTTACCTTAAATGCTCAAAATCCTGTGTTCACACTATTACATCTCAACGGTGCCCATGCGGGCGGGGGCGCATATGGAAACATTCCGAGCGTACTCCAAAATTTTGAGATTATTGAGCATTTTTTAGATAATATGAGGGCTCTCGGAGTTTATGACAGCAGTACAATTCTTATTCTTGGCGACCACGGGCGGCACTGGGACATTTCCATTGATTTTGATTTAGAAAATGGCATTGGTTGGATAACTCCTGTCACCACCAGCCTTTTTATTAAGCCGGCTTATTCGACGGGACCGCTTGTTACAGACACTTTATCAGAGATGTCCAACAGATATTTTGCGGCTAGTCTCTTGCAATTTGCGGGACTTCCGCATGAGCAGGTCGGTTTGTCGTATTTTGATATTTTAGCAGGTTATGCTCCTGAGACAAGAAGATTATATAACCTCACGCCTTGGTGGTTACCCTATGCCGACTATGGTGAAGATGGCATTCTTCGGGTGTTTGGTTTCTACGAAATCAGGGGTTATGCCGCAGATGAAAACAACTGGACATTTGTGCCAAGTCATGCCGTGCCTTAGACCCGCAGGTGAAATGCTGTTTGCTCCGGTTTTTGCGAGCCATCGGGATCTACACCGCTGTTCTCGCAAAAACCGGAGCAAACAGCATTTCACCTGCTACCTTTGAGCAATCTGTGCAATGTGTGCGATAGGAGAATATATAATTATGAATGCTTTTGAACGTGTGCGACGGTTTTTCTTTGATGGTGGTATAGATGGGTGGAAACTTTTTGCTGTTTTGACGCTTTCTTTTTCTGCGCCTTTTATGCTTTTGTTTTATTCTCCGTTTGACATTTTTTTGCACAATCCGTCTTCGTTTATTGTTAGTTGGAGATTGCTTGTGCCTAATCTTTTTTTATTTTTCTCTATTGGGTTTGTTTTAATGGCTGTTACTCTTTTGGTTTTATGCCATAGAAATCTAAAGCTTGGACTTTCCTTTTTTGCTCTTGGCATTTTGTTTGTGCTTTTGATTAGATTTACTTTTAATATGTTTGCTACCCTCTATCTTTTTTTAATTGCGGCAATTGTTTTGGTGGCTGTTTTGTACTTTTTGCTGGGTAAGTTTTTGAAAGAGTCTGCTTCGGAGCTTTTCCTACTTTTAGTGCTTGGTGTGCTACTTAGCTCTTATGTGCAGACTCTTTTTCTCAATGGGAGAATGGTAGTTGATGTTGGTTCGTCTGTTCGGTATAGCGAGCTTACTTTTGCGAATATTTTTAATTTGCTTATTTGGGTTTTTGTTGCCATTTTGCCTGCCGGGCTTCTATTGATTTCCAGGTTGCGCAAGGCTCAGTTTAAATTTGATAAGGTTATTGTTTTTTCTGCTGTCATCATGGTCGGTATGCAGGTTGTTGGGCTTTCGGCAACTGCTTTGCAGGCGGATCTTCCGGAGGGACTTGATGAGCAGCCGAATATTTTTACTTCGTTTGAAAATGCTCTGCATCTCAGTGAGAATAAAAATATTGTTGTTTTTGTTCCTGACAGGGTGGATGTACGGCATATGAGAGATGCTTTTGAGGAGCATCCCTATCTTGCTGATGTTCTCGATGGGTTTACACATTTTGAAAATAGTGTTTCCGAATTTTTTGATACTTTGCCATCGATGGTCACGATGCTTACGCAGGTAAAGTATAGCGATGGGCAGACTTTTGAGGAATATTGGGATGAGGCTTGGGCAAACCACAATATCATTGATATTTTGCGAGAGCACGGGTTCACTACCAACCTGTATCTTGACCAGACCAGCACTATCGGCAATCTCAGCCATATCGAAAACAGGACGGATAATATCGTGGAGGTCTATGGAGGCCTTGAGGCATATTTAAATTTTCAGAGTTTTTCCAGTATTATAACCCGTGTGTCTTTCGGTAGAGTTATGCCCTATTTGCTCAAAAATATGTTCCTTGAGCCTATTGATTTTGATTTTGGCAGTCATTTCTTTTCATTTTCGCGCAGTGTTCCCGAAGCTCAGCCGTTCATGGTCGGTCCTTACCACGATATGCGACTTCTTGAGTTTCTGCAAAATAATGAGTTTACGGCTGATTTGGAGCAGGGTGTGTTTAACTTTTTCCATATCAACGGTGCGCATGGTGGTTATGATGTAAGCATTGATGGTATTGTGCAAAATTTTGAGATTCTTGAGCGTTACTTCTCAGCCATGAGAGAGCTTGATGTTTTTGATTCCAGTACGATTATTATTATCAGCGACCACGGCTTTGGGCGTGTTACTCCTGTCACCACCAGTCTTTTTATCAAGCCCGCATACAGCACCGGCCCGCTTGTTATTGATTCTGTCACCGAGATGTCTCACGCTTTCTTCCCCGGCACTGTTTTGCAAGCCGCAGGGATTTCACACGAGTCTTTTGGGCTTTCATATTTTGACATTCTCGACGGAGCTGTCGCCCCGCCTCGAACTATGTATATGCTCTTACCAACTTGGGCAGAAGCTTGGGCGGCACTTGGCGGCTTGGGGTATATGAATCTTACCGGAATTTATGAGATTACCGGATATGCCGGAGATTACTCTAATTGGACGTTTTTACCTAATGATTAGGTTTGCCGTAATTTGTCCCGGCACTCCCTTTTTCCCTTGTAAACAAAGGGAAAACATGTTATCATGCCAATAAGTGGTCATGGCGCAAAACAGTACGTGTCGATTTTCTTGTGATACCGGCACTAAGCTGTAAAAATGAGCGGCGATAACCGGAGGTTCATGTTTGATAAGAAAAATTTTTACTACAAGGCTATTATCGACTATCGTAATCCTGCTCATTATTTCGGCTGGATTTTTTCTGCTAAGTAATACATCTGCAATGCCGCGCAAAATTTCATATAGCGATGATGCGCTTTGGGATATGAGAGACTTTGACTTTGAGCAATACAATGCCACGCTCAGTGGCTATGCGGAATTTATCCCTAATGTCCTATTTTCACCCAATGAGTTTGAAGCATGGGCGAATGATGCAATTGTTGGTGATGCACGGTATTTTTCTCATGCCACAAGCCGACAGACTTTTTTGACATCTGATGATGGTTGGTATACCTTCACACGAACTGCTGCAAGATATGCCCACCGAGTGTATGTGAATGGTCAGTTAGTGACCTCTGTAGGTTTACCCGGTGATTCGGCAGAAACAAATGTACAAGGCTATGGACGTATCACCATAACGGCACAAGCCGAAAACGGAGTCATTGAGATTGTGCAACAGGTCTCTAACTTTGTGGGAACACGAGGTAGCCATCACCATACATGGTCTATGGGTGTGGGTGACTCTCTTATTAACGAGGCGCGTGTGGCAGATTCACAAAATGCAATGATTATGGGGGCGTTTTTGATAATGTCTGTTTTGTCGTTGCTTTTGCATTTTCTGCTTATCAAAAGCAGGGGCATGTTGTTTTCCTCTTTATTCTGCATGATTTGGTATATGCGCTTGGGTGCAGCAGGTAGCCGAACTCTTGCCCCCTTTGCAAACCGGCTTGGAGGTTCAATTTTATTTCGCATGGAATATGTGACAATTCCGCTTGCGTTTATTACCGCACTCGCCACCGTCAACGAGCTTTTTCCTAACGTTTTAAACAAGATATTTTTACGGGCAATTTATGTTTTTTGTGCCACGCTTGCCTTGCTTTATATGTTTGCAGGCACACAAACAGTAGCCCAAATCAACAGCTTTATGTATCCGGCTTATGGTGCGGTGTTTGCGTTTATAATTATCTGCTTTACAATTAAAGTACGAAAAATCAGCTTAGGGCAAAGGCTGTTTATGGCAGGTGTTATAATTGCTGTTATATTCGTTGCCGTATATACCTTGCAGCTTGCGCTGCCTGACATTTTTCCTGCGTTTACGTTTGACCCGACAGGTGTTCCGATGCTTATTTTTGTGTTTTTAATGGCTATGGCGGTGTTTGTAGCCACAATGAGTGAAGCAGAGCAAATGAAAAAACGAGCTTACACCGACCCACTTACAGACATGTTCAATCGCCGTTACTTTATGGATAATTCTGAATTGGCCCTGCAAGAAAGTATAAAGAGTAATCATGATTTCTCTATTGTCATGATGGATATAGACTATTTCAAAAAGATAAATGACACATACGGACACAGTGTAGGAGACGATGTGCTGAAAATATTTGCAATGCGCATCAGGCACGTTTTGCGTGACGGTGAGATAGCCGCCCGATACGGTGGCGAAGAATTTATCGTGGCTCTGCCAAAAACAAGTAAAGAGGATGCATTGGCAACCGCAAATCGTATACAAGACAATATTCGCAAGTTGCCTTTTATTATGGATGGTCTTTCAATACCTGTCACAGCTTCTATAGGCGTGGCAAGCAAATCAGAGGTTTCAAAAACCATGCAGAGCATCATCGATGCAGCTGACGCGGCTGTTTATGAAGCCAAAAATGCCGGTCGCAATATGGTAATACTTAAAGAAAATTAAAACCGGAGCTATGGAGCAAAAATTTCTATTTACCCTTGTCCAAGTACTTCTTAGCATCTTTAAAGAAGCTTGCTACAATCATTATAATTACTATCCCTATGGGGAACGCGGCTATTATTGCTACGCTCTGTAGGTTTGCCAGTGTGCCTTCTGCGAATAGTAGGCCTATTGGCAGTAGTATTAATAGTATTGCCCAGAATGCCCTGATTCTTTTGTCGGGTTCTTCGTCTGTTTTTAGTTCTTTGTGTGAGTAACCTGCTACTATTATTGTCAGCACGTCAAACGTTGTTGAGTAGAACATTATCATATTTATTGCCAGTAGTATAAGGGCAATTGTGGGTAGAGGCAGTGTGTGGAAAATTTCTATTATTGTCTGTGAGATGTCTGCGCCGCCTGCTATTGCTCCTGCTGAGTCTAAGCCGTGGCGCATTTGTTGTGCCAGACCGTAGTTTCCTAGGATTATGAATGACGTAAATGTCCCTGCAAGCCCCCAGCCATAGGCTCCCACTACTGTATTTCTGATTGTTCTGCCTTTGCTTATCATGCCTATGAAGAACGGGGTCGCTACGCACCATGCCATCCAGTATGCCCAGTAGAATACTGTCCAGTCTTGTGCAAATGAATTTTCACGCAGTGGATCTGTCCAAGTTGCCATACCGATAAAGTTCTGCGCCAAGTTACCTATTGAGCTGACTCCCGTTTCCAGTATGTACATTGTTTCGCCGCCCAAGAACAGGAAGTAGAATAGTAGAGCAAAGAAGAAGTAGACGCATATGCTGGCAAGTCTTTTGATTCCTTTTATCCCAAACAGCACTGTTATGGTGTATATTGCCGCTACCATCACGAGTATTAGGATTGTCATGGTCGTTGTGACGCTTATGTTGAAAATATCCGCCGCCGCCGCTGATATGAGCGGTGTTGCCAGAGAGAATGTTGTTGCTGTACCTGCTATTAGCGCGAATATTGCTATTACGTCGATTAGTTTTCCGAGTGGACCGTCTACTTTATTGCCAAGTAGCGGGCGGCATGCTTGTGAGAACTTTTGCTTTGTCTCCCCTCTGATGTGTAGCATAAATCCGAATGCCACGGCGAGCACTATGTAGATACTCCACGCTATCGGACCCCAGTGGAATAGTGGGAATGTCGGCGCCCATACTTGCATACTGCCCATCTCTTGAACATGTGGTTCTGCGGCATACATCGCCCATTCACTCAGTGAGAAGAAGATTATATCTGCCGCCATTGTGCCTGTGAAAATCATTGAGCCCCATGCAAATGAGCTGTATTGCGGTTTATCAAGATTTCCCAGCTTGATTTTGCCGAATCTTGAAAACGCCATGTACATTGTTGCACCTAGGGTGAACAGTCCCAGCAAGATGTAATACAAACCAATGTCGTTGCCCAGAAACCCTCTGATGGATTCCAGTACCAGCAGTGATTGGTCGGGCATTGTCAGAAACAACACCAGCAGAGTCAGCACTCCTGCCAATGGCACTATCATTGCTATCCAATCTATGTTTCCTTTTACTTTTTTCGTCTCTTTGCTCATTTTCTTTCCTCTTCTCTAAATATTTTGTAATAGTCCTTTGCGAATCTGTATTGTCGTAGGGAATATTCTCCGAATTCTACGCCCATGTGGCTTTTATATTCACACCAATTGCTCCAGAGAAGTCCGCACATTGCTATGTAGGCATATATTTTTTTTCTGATCTCGTGGGGGCAGGGGGACGGTTCCTCCGTCTTAAAATAGGTATCAATGAGATTTTCGGCTTGCTCCCTATCGTACATGGCATACACAATAAACATTGCTATATCTAAGTGTGGATCTTGCATTCCCGCATATTCCCAGTCTATCAGGCGGATTTTTGTGCCATCTCTTGTCTCTTCAAACAAAAAGTTGTCTGGTACAGCGTCTATGTGGGTCAGTATCCATTCTTTGGGTGCTTTATCTACGAAAGGTTTTAGGCTCATTACGTTTGCTGTTGTCTGCTGATGGTCTTTGAAGTAAGACTTCGGTGTGTGCCATAGGGATTCGTAATATTCTATACGCTCGAATATGTCAAATACGTGGTCGCATTTTAGTTTCAGTGCGTGAAATTCTTTTAGTTTTTGCATACACATGGCAACTTCTGATTGGTTTAGCGGGTCGCACACTCTCACATTTTCTATCAGCTTTGTTATTTTGTAGCCTGTTTTTGGGTCTATGTGTACTATGTCGTCACTCACCCCCAGAGGCATTATTATTTGATATATGGCGTATTCTTGATCTCTGTTTATCATCATGTCTGTTCCTTCGCCGGGTACACGCATGATGTATTTTGTGCCGTCGTGAGTGAATGTGAAGCTGTGATTTGTCATGCCTACTTTTAGGGGTTTTATGCTCTGTATTTCGCTCTCTGAACAGTTTAAGATTTTTGCTATTTCTTGCATTATGCTGCTGTTTGATGCTTGTATGTATGATGGGTCAAATTGTCTCAATTCTTCTAAATTTTCAAACTCATGTACGTTTCCCGCCTGTCTGTTTGAGTACATTGGCAGGCTGCTTAGTTTTTCTTTTAATATATGCTCCCAGTAGTAGTCCTCTGTACCGGGGGTGTTGTAATAATCCATCAGATACTCTTTATACGTTTCTCCGAAGCTTCCGCTGAAATATGCCGGGCCTATCAGTATCCATGAGTCTTGCCCGCCGACTTCTATTTTTTCTATTTTGTCAGATGGGGATGTTGTTATGCACCATTCAGATGTTTTTTCTTCGCTGTATGTTGCTGAGTACCAACTCCTTGGTTCGTAGGTGTTAAATATGTTTTTTTCAATCCAGAAGTCGCTCATCAGCACGTATGAGCTGCCCAGCCATTTCCTTGCGCAATATAGACTGCTCAGGTTGTTTTTTGTGGCGTACTCAGGGTTGTAGACCAACTTTACTCCGTATTTGTCTATCAGATAGTCAAAACTCTCTTTTTTGTAGCCCACTACTATTATTATTTCTGTTATGCCTTTTTCGTTTAACTGCTCTATTTGGCGTTCTATCATGGGCTGTCCAAAGACTTCCAATAGGCCTTTTGGGGTTTCGTATGTCAGTGGTACACAGCGTGAACCAAAGCCTGCCGCTAGGATTATTGCGTTTTTAACTTTGTATTCGTCCAGCTTATTTTGTCCTTTTTCTGTCAGCACCAGTTCACGGCTGCCTCTTTGGTCTAAATGCCCTGATGCTATCGCTTCTTTTATTGTGCTGTTTACCAGACCAAGGCTGAGCGCTGTTATTCCTGCCAATTCTCTTTGGGTTGCATCCGGCTTTTCTAACAGGTATCTGGCGATTAATAGGAAGTTTTCAGCTTTCATTTATTTTATGCTTTCCTTTCGTTTGTTCAATTTATATGACTATAAACCATTTTTTGAACATTGTCAAGAACTTTTTTCGTTTTGACAAAACACACATTATTGTATAGAATATGTATCGAGGTTTATTGGTTTATGAAAAAAAGAATTACAATTTTTGTCTTTTATGATAAAAATGGCATTGTTGATGGGTATGTACTGAATTTGCTCCGTGGATTACTTTTGGTATCTGAGCGGATTGTTGTTGTTTGTAACGGTGTTTTGAGTGATGAGGGACGCATCAAGCTTTCTGAACTTACCTCGGATATTATTGTGCGTGAGAATAAGGGATTTGATGCTTGGGCTTTTCAAGCGGGCATGGAATATATTGGTTGGGAGCAGCTCACCAAATATGATGAGCTCATTTTGGCTAATGATTCTGTCTATGGTCCGATTTATCCTTTTACCGAGATGTTTGATTCTATGGATAGTCGAAACGTTGATTTTTGGGGTATCACCAAACATGCTGAGACTGCCGACGAGAGTGGTATTACTAAAAATAAAATCTACTATGAGCATATCCAGTCCTATTTTTATGTTCATTCTCAGAATTTGGTTTCTCACCCCGGTTTTCGGGATTTTTGGGATAATCTGAAGGTTTTCCGTTCTTGGGATGAAACTGTTTCTTTGCACGAGACACGGCTCACGAAGTATTATGCCGACCTTGGTTTTTCTTGGGATGTGTATGTCAGCACCGACACTGATTTACGTGATTTTGCTGATACTTCGCTTGTTTTGATGATGCCGCTTGAGCTTATTCGTGACCATCGTTGCCCTATTATCAAGCGTAAGTGTTTTTCTGAGGATTTTGGTGTTCTGCACAGCGCTACTCTTGGTGATGGTACTAAGAAAGCTTTTGATTATATCTGTCGACATACGGGCTACGATGAAAATTTGATTTGGGATAATTTGCTTCGGACTGTCAGTATGCGCTCTATAAAGGATACTTTGCATCTCAATTACGTTTTACCTAAGGATTATTTGCTTCCTGTAAGCTCGGAGGTCAACTCTTCTGTTTCTTCAAAGGTAGCTTTTTTTGCTCATGTCACATACGATGACCAGATTGACTTCTGCGGTCAATATCTTTCTGCGGCAACTCCTGATATTGATATTTTCATTACTACGCTTTCTGAGAGTATGCGAGAGCGAATTTTGGTGGCATTTAAGGGTTTGACTTGTCGCGAGCTTACTGTTATCGCTCTGCCTGATTCGCATAAGGGGCGCGATGTTGCGGCTTTGTGGGTTGTTTTGAAGCCTTACATGGATAATTATGATTATATCTGTTTCGTTCACAACAAAAAGTCCACCCAAGATAAGCCACTCACTATCGGCAGAGGTTTTGCTCAGAGATGCTTTGAAAATATTCTTGCCAGTCGTGAGTATGTCTCTAACTTAATTTCACTTTTTGAAAAGAATCCACGGCTGGGCATGCTCTTTCCTCCGCCTGTCATGCATGGGCTGTATCGGTACAACATCACCAATATGTGGGGGCTGAATTATCAGATTACTCTTGAACTTGCTAAGTCTCTGGGCATTGATGTACCTATCACCGATTGGGCGGATCCTATTTTCCCCACCGGGGGTATGTTCTGGCTTAGGACTCGGGCTTTTAGGAAACTAATCGATCATGAGTGGTCGTACTGTGATTTCCCCGATGAGCCTCTGCCTGTGGATGGGTCGCTTGGCCATGCTTTTGAGCGGATTTATTCGTTTGCTGCACAGAGCGAGGGTTTTTATTCCGGTTGGGTGATGACTGATGATTTTACTAGCTCCGAGATTACTTCACTCAGTTATCTCTACTCGCATTTGCAGACTTTTATGAGTCTTACACTTTGGAAGCGTTTCACCGGGGCTATTGTAAAAAGGCTCCGGCGTTATCCCGGTCTTTATGTCGTTGCAAGGTTTTTCTATCGCATTCCCAAGGGGATTGTTGGGTTATTTCGGTCTAAATAATACAGGAGAGATTTTTTGAAAACGCTTTTGAGGAAAATTTGGCCTTTGTTTTTTTTCATGAAGGGGCTCAATACGTGGCGTCTGTTTGGGTATAAATGCGCTCGTGAATGGGGTATCTACTTTTTGCTTGATAAGGGGTATCTTTCTAAGAAATTTGTTATGAGACCTCTTGTTCCTCGTCGGCAGATAAGGGCTGAGCACAGATATCAGTTTGGCCGTAGTTTTAAGATTAGCGTTCTTTTGCCGCTCTGTGGCGGGACTTCATTTGTTTTTCTTGAAGAAACCATTCGTTCGTTGCTTTGTCAATCTTATGAAAATTGGGAACTTTGTCTTGTTGACGCCGTCACTGACCGCGACGGTTCTGAAAAGAGCATTTTGGAGAAGTATGCAAAGAGCAATAAGCGTATAGTATATAAAGCATTTTCAGGGAAAAGTGGCGTTTCCCAGGCTCTCAATGTAGCTACTGAAATGGCAAGTGGCGATTATTACGCTTTGCTCCCTCAAAATGATTTATTGCACCCTTCTGCACTGTACGAGATTGCTCGGCGTATTGAATCAGATAGTCCTGAGTTTATTTACACTGATGAGTGTTCTTTTCATACTACTCCCTTTGATGCCTTTGACCCGCTCTACAAGCCTGACTTTTCGCCTGATAACTTGCGTGCTTGTAATTATATTGGTGGGCTGTGTGTTTTTAAGGCTTCGCTTTTGGACGAAGTTGGATATTTTCGTAGTGAGTTTGATGGGGTTCATGATTATGATATGATCTTGCGCTTGACCGAAGTGGTTAGCTCATTTTCACACATTCCGAAAGTGTTGTATTACAGGCGTGCTATTATGCCGCAAGAACCAAGTTCAAGTAACTCTGCCGGTGTTATTCCTCGCATTCTAACAAACCACATTGACCAAATCGGTTTGCGCGATGAAATTATGAAAACCGAAATTCCCAATCTCTACCGCATTAAGTACGACATTTCGGGTGAACCCCTCATTTCAATTTTGATTCCTAATAAGGATTATATTAACGATTTAGAGAAGTGTGTCTCTTCAATCTTATCACTCAGCACTTATAGAAATTTTGAGATTATCATTATCGAAAATAATAGCGAACTTGATGAGACTTTCTCATATTACGAGTCGATTGGAACAAATGAAAAGGTGCGAGTTATTAAGTGGGATGGTGTTTTTAACTTCTCTGCTATAAATAATTTTGGCGTTACACATTCTCATGGTGATTATCTTTTGTTTTTAAACAATGATATTGAGATTATTTCACCGCAGTGGCTTGAGGAGATGTTGGGATTTGCCCAGCGCAAAGATGTTGGGGCTGTTGGGGCAATGCTGTACTATCCTGACGAGACTATTCAACATGCGGGGGTTATCCTTGGTCTTGGTGGTGTTGCCGCTCATTCTCATAAGCACTTTGAGCGTGGTTCGCCCGGATATATGAATAGGCTCTCTTTTGCTCAGAACCTCACGGCTGTCACTGCGGCTTGTATGATGATGAGTAGAGCTATATTTGACGAGGTTGGTGGTTTTGACCCTGAATACCGTGTTGCTTTTAATGATGTTGACCTCTGTATGCGAATACGCCGTGCGGGTTACTTAATTGTTTTCACTCCTTTTGCCGAGGCGTATCACTATGAGTCTAAGTCACGCGGATCTGAAGACACGCCTGAGAAAGAAGAGCGTTTTGAGGGCGAAAAACTGCGTTTCCAAAAGAAATGGCACAAAGAACTTACGGCAGGAGACCCCTATTACAACCCTAACCTAACCACTGCACGAGAAGACTTTTCGATTGATGTTGTCGTAAAGCACACTAAAGGCTGGCGCGGCTGGGAATGGCATCCTGCACCATGGCGTATCGCACAGCACTACTCTGCGGAGTGGTGAGGTGTGTGAAATATTTTTTTCGGCGGAACGGGGGCTACGACACGCCGGCCGTCGAAAAAAATATTTTACACACCTCGCTACGAAGCAACAGCTTATTGTTTTGAGGTATCTACATGAAAAAATTGCTAGGACGTATCGGACTTAAACTTCAGAAGATGATGGGGCATCAGGATCCTGATGTGTTGCACCGTTATCAGCATTATGATGATATGCTGAACTTTGAGCGTGAAACTGTTGCCCGGCTTCGAAATATTATTGATAATGATAAGTATAAAGCATATGCCGATACTGTGTTTGATGCGGGGAAAAGGAGCGATTATTTTGCGGAGTTTAAGAAGTATTCCCTAGAACTTAAAGATGATGATGTCTTGCCTATTGCCTTTTATCTGCCGCAGTTTTATACGTTTGCTGAAAATGATGAGTGGTGGGGTAAAGGGTTCACTGAGTGGACTAATGTCACGCGTGCTGTGCCTCAGTTTCCGGGGCATTATCAACCGCATTTGCCATATGATGGCACGTTTTATGACCTCCTGAGCATTGATGTTATGCGCTCGCAGGTGGCTCTTGCCAAAAATTACGGCATTTTTGCTTTTTGCTTTCACTACTACTGGTTTGGCGGTAAACGGCTTTTGGATAAGCCTCTTGATAATTTTCTCAGCACAAAAGAGGGGCTTGATTTTCCGTTTTGTATTAACTATGCAAACGAGAATTGGTGCCGGCGTTGGGATGGTTCTGATGACCATATCTTAATCAAACAAGAACATTCTGATGAAGATGATCTCGCTTGTATTACTGATATTTGTAGGTATGTCAGAGATGAGCGTTATGTCAAAATAAACGGCAAACCCCTTATTATTATTTATAACGCCTCTGTCTACCCCGATGTCAACAAAACTATCGGTATCTGGCGGGATTATTGCAGAAATACCGGGATTGGCGAAATTCATCTCATCTCGGCACAGACCTATCCAAACGATAATCCGCTTATTTATGATTTTGACGATGTTGTAGAGTTTCCGCCGCATTTTTCTAATGTTCACGCCAAGCGTCTGCCGCTCGACGATATACAGGAGACTTCAGGCAAGCATGAGATGCAAATTTATGATGCTGAGGACTATATTATAAATAAGCGCTATCTCCTAGAATCGCCTGAGAGAATGTACAGAACTGTTTTTCCCGGCTGGGATAATACGGCAAGGCGTGGTGCGAGCGGAGTTGTCTATCAAATGACTCCTGAGTTTTACAAGAAATGGCTTCTTGATGTAATGAGCTATACCAAGCAAAACCGTGAGCCGGGAGACCGCCTTGTTTTTATCAACTCGTGGAATGAGTGGGCGGAGGGCGCACATCTTGAGCCCGACCGCAAATTTGGTTATGCCTATCTTCAGGCCACTGCCGATGCAACTACTATGACAAGAAATAATTCCGGCTTAATTAGCAGCTCAAAGCGGAGCATAATATATGTCAGCCATGATGCTCACCCGCACGGTGCGCAGATGCTCTCTGTGAATATTATCAGGCAACTCAGCGAGGTTTTTAAGTATAATGTCCATGTTATAGTCAAGTCCGGTGGCGCACTTTTGAGTGATATGTTTAAGTACGCTACTTCGCTAATTAACCTTGATGCAGATGGAAACAGCAGAGAAAACTTAAAAGCTTGGGTGGTGCAAACCGGAGCGGTCATCGCCATGTGCAATACCGTGGTAACAGGAGATGTTTTAAAAAGGCTGTCTGATTTGGGAGTGACTTGTATATCTATGATCCATGAGATGGAAAATGCGGTACACGAGTATAAGTGTGAAGAGAACCTCTCCCTTATAAGCTCTCATGCAAAAAGCATCGTGTTGCCATCTAAGTATGTGCTAAACAGCTTGTCGAATATCGAGCCATTGCCTGATGAAAAGGTCGAGATTTTTCCGCAGGGCATCTATAAAATGGAAGTGGTTTCAAAATCTCCGGAAGAGTGCCGAAAAGAGATTATAGCTCGATTTAACTTGCCTGATAACTGCTCTATTGTTTTAAATGTGGGTTTTGCAGACCATCGAAAAGGGGTGGATTTGTTTGCAAAGTGCGCCATAAACGTGTGCAGTGAGTTTGATAATTGCGTATTCCTATGGGTAGGTGCGGCAGCAGGAGGAGCTGTAGAATCCACGTTTGAGCTAGTCAAAGGGACTGCCGCCGAGGGACGATTAGTATTTGCAGGTTTGCAAGATGAGATGTACCCGTTTTATCTCGCCTGTGATGTGTTTTTACTCACATCTAGAGAAGACCCGTTTCCTTCCGTTGTGATGGAAGCAATGTCCTACTTGAAACCCGTGGTTGCATTTGATGGCGGCGGCGGATATGTAGAGCTTTTAGCTCATGGAGAGACCGGTTTCTTAGCTCCAATGGAAGATGTCGGGCAAATGTCGGATTTTGTTAAACGGCTTTTGAGCGACACGAACTTGCGGGTTTCTGCCGGCGAACTCGGCGGAAAGCGAGTTTCAGGTATTTCACATTTTAACAGCTATGTCGGAAAACTCTTGGCTCTTCTTGATGAAAAACATGAATCTGTAAGTGTAATAATTCCAAATTATAATTATGCAAACCATCTGCGTGAACGCATAGATAGCGTACTGGTGCAAACCTATCCGGTCAGCGAAATCATAATATTAGACGACGCCTCAACCGATGAGAGTTTAGATATTATCCGACAGTACGAAAAAAATTATCCGCTTCGGATAAAAGCAATTCCAAATAGCGAAAACAGCGGAAATGTGTTTTTCCAGTGGGAGCGAGGACTAAAAGCTGCAAAAGGTGCATACGTTTGGATAGCTGAGGCTGATGATAAGTCCGACCCTGCCTTTTTGCAAACCCTGATGGATGTGATGAGCGCAGATAAGCAGATATCCCTCGGTTACACACAGTCGAAAACTATGGACGAGAGCAGTATGGTAACTGCGGAAAATTATCTCTCCTACACAGATGATATAGACAGCGAAAAATACAAGGCAGATTATATTGTAGACGGACATGATGAAATAAAAAATCACCTTGCTGTGAAAAATACAATTCCCAATGTCTCTGCCGTTGTTTTTAAAAATTCAGTAAATCTCGCTGAGTTGATCGCTGATGCAAAAAAGTACAAAGTCGCAGGCGATTTGCGGTTTTACATTGACATTTTAAGAGATGGTGGTAAACTACTCTACATTGCCGAAAGTCTCAACTATCACAGACGCCACACATCAAGTGTGACTAATGAACTGGACGCACAGAGGCATTATGATGAGATTTGTGAGTGTCAACAGTATGTGGCTGATTTGTATTTTGGCGGAAATTTGCCGGAAGTTGCTCTGGCATATAGAAAATACATTAGAGATTATTTGTTTAACTAATACGGAGGATTACCCCATGGAAACAGTAGATTTAGAGAGATCCTGGCTGTCTCTCGCAATAATAGCAGTTCTTGGTGTAATTATTGTTGCATCACTTTTGCTTCTATTTAAACAAATTTCCAAAATTTGGCGCGAACAAAAAAGCAAGCAAGCGGAGCCTGTTTCTAAGACCTCTGCACTGCTGCAAGTTCTTCAAGTAGTTGCAATTGCTCTTTTGCCCAATGTTTTTTTATTTATTGCATATAATATAAACACCTCGTTTAACAATCTTATTTTTTCTCATGCACTTTTTTGGGGAGCGATATTTTCTTTACTTAGTGTCGGCATTTATTATTTTCTGCGCTTAGTTTTGAAATTTCAGTTTTATGAGGTCTTAATTCTTCTCACAATCGGATGGCTTGGTTTTTGGCAATATGAACCACTGAGACAAGTTGTAATGCGCTTCGTTACAACCATGGCAGGGACTATTACACTGCTGGCTGTTTTCGCCATTCTTTCTGCCGGTGCCTTTTTGCTCCTAAAAGCAAGGCATCGAATTATTAAAGTGTCTGCGCTGTTTGATTTATTCGCAGTGACTATTTGTGTTATGTTTTTACTCAATTTTATACCTGTAATGTCTGCCGAAATAACTTATCGCACCGCGCGTGCTGAGCATGCAGACGAGGAAGTACATCCTCTGTTCAGGCAATCTTTTGTTGTTGATGAGAGTCTCCCCTCTCCGGATATTTACTGGATTTGGGTGGACGCCACGTTCAGCCTTGAAAAGTTCGAGAGTTTTTACGGTATTTCACAACAGGCACATAGAGAGAGGATGCAAGATCTTGGTTTTGTCATATATGAAAATGCATTTTTGAACGCCGCAAACACTGCAAATGCTATGTCCATCTTATTTTCACCCGATTTCTTTGATTCATTTCTATACAGCATCATGGATCCACTGGCAGAAAAAACAAACATCGACTACGCAATGAGTGGCGTAATAAATGATTTACTTCTCCGGAACGGACTCTCCATTTACAGCGCAGCCGCAAATAATGAGCTGTTCAGAGCATTTATCGAAGCAGGATATCAAATTTCCGCAGTCGGCGACCCAACTATAATGGATTGGATGCCTCATCATCTGTTTTACAGCATAAATGCACTTGACGACTATATACTCGCGATCCCTTATGAATACTATGTCCCTAGTTTTTGGAATGTAGTAACAAGAGGAGATATTGGCAAAATGCTCACAGGTGCCACTCCTTTATATTGGGTATTTGACTCCACTTCTATACCGGAGGCTCCTGTAGCAGCTCTACTTCCCCCATATTCCGCACTTTTACCTGACGAACTTGTTTTGAGCTTTAATCAGCACTACGAACTAAACACATATAGGGCACTCATAGACACCTTTAGCATAGACGAACCGAGATTCACGTATATTGCCCTTGAATTTTCCCACCCCGGTTGGTGGTCGATAGTGCATGACTATCGCACATATCCTGAAGCTCATGAAAACTCTATAAATGTTATGTTTAATCTGGTTGATATGATTTTAGAGAATAACCCAAATGCAGTAATTGTGCTTCAATCTGACCACGGATTCCACTCACACTTCACTCAAGCTGTTGTTTTGGAGCTGGGGCATGACCTCGAAACCATTGCAGCTTTACAACGCACGGTACTCAGCGCGGTGCTTATACCCGATGAATATGGAGGACTAAATGCACCTCTTGCACCGAAAAACATTGCACGCGAACTGGTCAACCGCTTCGTCGGCGAGAATTATGAGCTATTGCCATGATGAGTGAGGGTGTTAGTATGGTCAGTGGTATGGACTTTTTGGGAATGCATGAGTTTAAAAAACATATTCTTGTTTTCGACCATCAGTGGGGTGGCGGTGCCACAGACTATATAAACAATCTCATTTCAAGTGAATTAAACAGCGGCAGTTTATTCATGACTGTTCGGTTTGGGACGGCGGGATGTCGAGGACGCCATCCCCTACAGGGTCATCTTGATAACTATTCGCTGCAATTTCAGAGCCTTGAAGTTAATCGTTTGATTAGTTTAAACAGTCTTTCTTGCTTACTTCAGGTTCTCGACAAGTATCCCTGCTCGGAAATAATAATCAATGAGCTAGTGTCTTATCCCAATCTATATGCCACATTAGATTTCATAAGCGGAGTAAAAAACAAGCACGGCGCCGAACTTTCCATACATATACATGATTACTTTTCTGTTTGCCCTTCCTTTTTTCTGCTCAACTCCGAAAAAAAGTTTTGCGATGTGCCTGATAGCGACATCTGCGAAAAATGTTTTGAAAAATTAACGTTCTCTGATGAGTATGACAATATAATCACTTACAGGCAAAATTGGAAAGCATTTTTTGACCAATGTGACGAGGTTGTTGTCTTTTCAAACAGCTCTGAGGCTATACTGGAAAAGGTGTATGGGGCGAATCTTAAAATTTCTGTAAAGCCCCATCGTGTTGATTATATCACTAAAGTATCGAAGTTACTCAAGACCACGAACACACTGAATATCGGAGTATTAGGCGCAATCAATGAGCCAAAGGGCGTCTTTATTATTCAAGAGATCATCGACATTATCGAGGCGCAAGGATTAAATATCAAAGTCATTCTGCTCGGTGACCACTATGGAATCATTGCTGAAAACAAGCACATTCTCACCACGGGAAAATATGAGAAATCCGATATACCGCACCTAACTGTCAGCAACGATATTGATATGTTTTTTGTTCCGTCGATATGTCCGGAGACATTTTCATATACGACCGAGGAGATTATTAAGATGGGTATGCCTGTGGCGTGTTTTAACATCGGCGCTCCGTCTGATAGAGTCGGCAACTATGAAAAGGGCTTGCTTATTGATAAGATAGATGCTAAATATGCGCTTAATGCAATCACTGAGTATTTGCAAGATGCCGATACAATGGGTGCAAAAGCCGGACTCATTCGCAAGGGGCTGCACAGCTTGCGCACTAACGGTCTAAGGAATACTTTCGAGCGGATTGCCATGCATCTTCGCAACTAATTTTCTCAATATTGTAGTTGACAGCACTAAATGAGGAAGTATAATAGTACAGCAAGGATTATTATACTGAGATTTCGTGAAGTTTAAATATGGAGGTTACCCAAAATAATGTTCAAAGACAAAACCATAATGGTTACAGGTGGCACAGGCTCGTTTGGCAACGCGGTTGTCAGGCGCTTTTTGGACACAGATATTGGAGAAATACGCATTTTCAGTCGTGATGAAAAGAAACAGGACGATATGCGCAGGGTGTACCAAAATCCCAAACTCAAGTTTCACATCGGGGATGTGCGCGGTTATGACAGCATCCGTGCCGCGATGGAGGGTGTCGACTATGTTTTTCAAGCAGCTGCGCTGAAACAGGTTCCTTCCTGTGAATTCTTCCCCGGCGAGGCGGTGCGCACCAATATTTTAGGCACGGAAAATGTTCTAAATGCCGCAGTTGATGCGGGTGTCAAGAGCGTCATATGCCTCTCTACCGATAAGGCGGTCTACCCAATAAATGCGATGGGCATGTCCAAGGCACTTATGGAAAAAACAGCACTTGCCAGATCCAGAAATTCCGGAAATACGACTATTTGTGTCACTCGCTATGGTAATGTCATGTGTTCTCGCGGATCTGTTATTCCTTTATTTATTAATCAGATAAAAGACAACCAGCCCATTACAATCACTGACCCCAACATGACACGTTTTATGATGAGCCTTGAAGATGCTGTTGAGCTTGTTTTGTTTGCGTATGAAAATAGTACAAATGGTGAAATCTTCGTTCAAAAAGCACCTGCAAGCACAATACTCGAGCTGGCTGAAGTTTTATGTGAGATATTTGGCTCAAAACAACCTGTAAAGGAAATAGGCACACGGCATGGGGAGAAACTTTTTGAGTCTCTCTTGACACGTGAAGAAATGGCTATGTCAAACGATTTGGGAGACTACTACAAAATCCCTATTGACAGCCGTGATTTAAACTATGGAAATTTCTTCAGCTCCGGTAAAGATGCAATTTCTACGGCTGAAGATTACACATCTCACAACACAAAGCGACTGGCAAAACAAGAATTGAAAGACTTGCTCCTATCTCTGGATTATGTGCAAAACCAACTCGTAGGAGATTCCTCTTCGGAAGGGTATTAATAGATGTCAAATCCATTAGTCTCCATAATTATACCTGTATATAACGGAGCAAAGTACATGTGCGAGGCTATCGAAAGTGCTCTGGCACAGACTTACAGCAATGTTGAAGTTCTTGTTATAAACGACGGCTCAACAGATAATACCGGTGAAATAGCAAAATCTTATGGGGATAAGATAAGATACTTTTCAAAAGAAAATGGCGGAGTCGCCTCAGCACTCAATCTGGGCATCAAGGAAATGCACGGTGAGTATTTTTCGTGGCTTTCACACGATGATTTGTACACTCCTGATAAAGTTGAAAAAAATATTGAAGCATTAAAAAATGACAGGTACCGAATTGTATACTCTGACTTCTCTCATATTGATAAGGACGGGAATTTCATTGGAATCATTAGCGCAAAAAATTTGCATCCCACGGCAGATTATGAATACTGGTTATTTCCTATCATATTTGGACTTATTCACGGCTGCTCTCTATTGCTCCATAGAAAACATTTTCAGGAACACGGAGTATTTGACGAGCACTTAAAATGCACGCAGGACTTTGATCTATGGTTTAGGATGTTTCGTAACCAAAAGTTGATTTACTTAGATGAAGTCCTGGTCAAAGGTAGGCAACACGAAGGTCAAACCAGCGTCACTTCAGAAAAAAACACAAAGGAAAGTGATATCCTCTGGGTCAAAATGCTGACAGCTTTAACCGAAGAGGATATAATAAAACTCAGTGGCTCTGAACTTAATTTTTGGAGCTTTCAAGTTCCGTTTCTTGAAGTTAACACAAATAACAAAAATTCAATAAAATATGCGAAATATCGCCTGAATAAGTGCAGAGGCTCATTTATTCGTCGTTTTCGCCTTGCACTAAAACTCCATGGAGTGATCGGTACTTTAAAAGCCATTTTGCGAAAGCTATTTGCGAGATGATAAAAGGTTGACTTAGTAAGTTATGAAGGTGAAAATTATTGATATTGTCAAAGATTTGTGATATCATACCACATCAGTATTTGTGGCTCTAAGGAGATATTAGTTTGAAAACACGTATATTAGTTTTGGGCGGAACAGGATTGCTTGGAAGCGCTGTCACTAAATATTTTTTAAACGATGATGAGTTTGAAATCAACACAACTTGCCGTGACAAAAGCATTAGCATTGATGAGAACGCGTTGCTTTTTGATGCTCTCGTGGATTCACTTGAAATTTTGCCGACAAATTATGATTATGTTCTTAACTGTATAGGTGTCATAAAGCCTTTCATGAAGCAAGACCCCGCTGCTGCCATTAAAATTAATGCGCTGTTTCCGTGGCAAATTGCTCAGTGGTGTAATGATAATGGCATGAAATTGATTCACATTACTTCGGACTGTGTTTTCTCCGGCAAAAGGGGCAAATACAAAGAGGATGATGAACATGACGCTCTGGATGCTTATGGAAAGAGCAAATCCTTAGGAGAACCCATCACCGATGCCATGGTTATCCGCACCAGTATCATCGGTGAAGAACTCCACAAAAACGCCAGTCTTATAGAATGGGCAAAAAGCCAAAAAGGCAAGGCGGTTGATGGATATGTCACACATTTATGGAACGGTGTCACCACAAAGCAGTATGCAGCGATATGCGCAAAAATCATTAAAAACAGTTGGTATGAAAAAGGGCTCTTCCACGTTACAGCAAAAGATGATGTTTCAAAGTATCAGATGCTTAGACATTTTGACGAGAAGTTCAAGCTTGATTTGGACATACGGGAAACAACTCCTGAGTCTATCGACCGCACTTTAAGGACTACTAAACAACTATGCGAGAAGTTAGAAGTTCCGACCGTGAGGCAGATGGTCATGGATTTATGAGACGGGAGAGTTGAATAAATGAAGATTGCAGGAAAAAACATATTAATTACAGGTGCAGACGGTTTTATTGGTTCGCATCTTACGGAATATCTATATGCTCGTGGGGCTTCTAAAATCCGCGCACTTTCACAGTATAATTCGTTTAACAATTGGGGATGGCTCGAAAGTGTCAGTTGTCTCAATGATATTGATATACGCTGTGGGGATATCAGGGACTCTCACTATTGTAAATCTATAATGAAAGACATAGACATTGTCTTTCATCTTGCTGCACTTATTGCTATACCTTACTCGTATGTTGCACCCGAGAGCTACATAGACACAAACATAAAGGGCACCCTGAACATACTTCAAGCATCTTTAGATGAAAATGTATCAAAAATAGTCGTCACATCAACAAGCGAAGTCTATGGCACAGCAAAATATGTGCCTATTGATGAAAAACACCCCTTGCAACCTCAATCGCCTTATAGCGCCTCGAAAATAGGCGCTGACAATATCGCGCTAAGTTATTACAACGCCTTCGAACTTCCTGTTGTGATCGCAAGACCTTTTAACACGTATGGCCCGCGGCAGTCTGCCAGAGCTGTGATACCCACCATCATATCACAGATTTTAGCGAAAAAAAATGAGATTCATGTTGGCGACGTGACCCCAACACGCGATTTTAATTACGTAACCGACACATGCCGCGGAATGGTCTGCATTGCAGAATGTGAGCAAAGTGCCGGGCAGGTTATCAATATCGGCTCGAATTATGAGATCAGTGTTAAAGATACATTAGAGCTTATAAAAAAGCTTATGAAAAGTGATGTCGAATTTAAGGTCGATAATCAGCGTATCAGACCTGCAAACAGTGAAGTCCATAGGCTTTGGTGTGACAACGCAAAAATCAATGAATTAACCGGCTTTGTTCCTGAAATCTCAATTGAAGAGGGGCTTGCAAAGACAATAGATTGGTTTTCAAACCCTAAAAACATCGAAAAATATAAGGTGGATTTGTACAATGTCTAAAAAAGCAGTGATTCTCGCGGGAGGAAAAGGCACTCGACTAAAACCTTATACCGCCGTATTGCCAAAACCACTAATGCCGGTCGGAGAATACCCCATACTAGAGGTACTTATCAGGCAACTTAAGCACTTTGGAGTTACCGACATAACTCTCGCTGTTAACCATCAGGCTGAGCTCATACGCGCTTTTTTTAACGATGGAAGCAGACTGGGGGTTGACATATCTTACTCACTGGAGACAAAACCGCTCAGCACTATGGGACCTCTCTCTATGATAGATGATTTGCCTGAAGATTTTCTGGTGATGAATGGGGACATCCTTTCAGATATAAACTTTAAAGATTTACTAACCTATCATCGCGAAAAAGAGGCTATATTCACCATTGCAGCGAGCAAGCGCGAGGCGAGCATAGACTACGGTGTGCTGAAAGTTGTTAACGAAGTGCTTGTCGGTTTTGAAGAAAAACCATCACTGCACTATGAAGTAAGTATGGGTATTTATGCCGTCAACAAAAAGATACTTAACTATATCCCAAAGGACACTGCCTTTGGCTTTAATCATCTAATGGATAAACTGTTATCATTAGATATTCCGGTAAATGTCTTTAGTTTCGATGGAAAGTGGCTGGATATCGGCAGGGCCGATGATTACATGCAAGCTATAGACGAGTTTGAACAAAACGAGGCGCTGTATCTTTATGAGTAAAAACATCCTAATCACAGGTGGAGATGGTTTTGTTGGCAGACATCTTCTGTCATATCTTGAAAATCAAAAATTCAAGATTTTCACATGCGACATTAGCGACGGCGACATTTCATGTGATGACATAAGCGCAATTTTCAATGAAGATATTCGTATCGACCACGTCATACACTTGGCAGCAAAAACATTTGTGCCTGAAAGTTGGGAAGACCCTTTTAGTTTTTACAAAACTAATTTCATGGGGACAATAAATATTTTAGAGTTTTGCAAAAAACACGAATGCTCCATGACATACGTTAACACCTATGTCTATGGCGACCCTGAATACTTGCCAATAGATGAAAAACATAACATAGCCCCCAACACCCCATATAACCACAGCAAGGTGCTTGCTGAAGAAGCTTGTGAGTTTTATTGCCAATATATGGGATTAGACGTAACGGTGCTTCGTGTATTCAACGTGTTCGGAGTGGGACAAGGTCGTAGATTTTTAATTCCGCAAATCATTGCTGATGTATTAGATTCAAATAAAAGCAAGATAGAAGTGAAGAATCTCGCACCAAAAAGAGACTATATTTATATTGACGACCTTGTTAAAGCGATAGCTCTGACAATAGGGAGTGGAGATAAGTTCAATGTGTACAATATCGGCACCGGAAAGTCTTATAGCGTCAATGATATTATAGAGATTGTCCAGTCAATCGCAGAGACAAACAAACCGATAATTTCTACAAATCAAGTGCGAAAAAATGAGGTTATGGATGTTTATGCCGACATTTCTAAAGCAAAGAAAGACCTGGGATTCGAACCCGCCACTACACTCGAAGCCGGTTTGAGGGAAATTATTAAAACAATTAAGTGTGTTTGAGGAGATTTTTAATGTCCCAACTTATGCCATCAATAGAATGGAACCCGCTCGTATCAATCATAATCCCCGTGTATAATGGCTCAAATTACATCCGAGAAGCCATTAACAGTTCTCTCGAACAAACATATGAGAATTGCGAAATTCTGGTGATAAATGACGGTTCTGCAGACAACGGTGAGACCGAAAAAATAGCCCTATCATATGGCGACAAAATAAGATATTTCTCAAAACCGAATGGCGGTGTTGCAACAGCACTTAACACGGGCATTGAAAATATGCAGGGCGAGTATTTTTCATGGCTTAGCCATGATGACATATATCACCCGGAGAAAATCGAAAAGCAACTATCGTCCTTATACGAAACTGCAGCAGGCGAAGACACAATTTCAATATGCAACTGGTCACAGATCGACAAAAATGGAAATCATGTGCGTGACATGAATATTCACCCACATGCCGCATTATCTATGAGATGCTTTCTTGCTTTTGATGCAGACACAGGAATAAACGGCTGCGCCCTACTTATTCCCAAAAAACTCTTCCAAACGCACGGAGTCTTTAATCCGCAGTTAAAAGTCACACAGGATAATGACATGTGGTTTAGAATGGCATCTACTGCAAACTTTGTATTTGTTTCTGATAAGTTGTTATCTCAACGCATTCACGAAGAGCAAGGCGGAGTAAAACAATATGCTGATATAGCCCTGGAAGTAAGTGATAAATTACATGCCGAAATGATTGAAACGATAAGCATTGACGAGATGTTGATATTCAGCAGCAGTAATTATGAGTATCTTCTCAAAACCTTTGACATATATAAAACAAACGGATATTTTAGAACAGCAGCCGCAATGCTTAGGATTTTGGTTCTCACATACGCACAGTCCGATAATAGACAATCAGCAATAAAGCTCATCAGCGATGATTTTCTAAATAGTGATATTGAATCTGCAAACAGATTTCTCGAGTTAATGCTCTCAGTCTCTCAAAAACCACGTATTGTCATTTATTGCCACGCTTGGATTGGCGGAGGTGTGGAGCGTGTTTATTCGACAATAATAAGCAAGTTACATAATAAGTATGAGTTTATTATTCTCGTAGGCAAATATGGATTTTCACCTGATGAACTACCTTTTCCATCAGCGGCTAAAACATTTTTTATAACTCCCGATGATATTGCAAGACCACTTTTGCATCGAGCGACATATCTTCTGAGTGCAGATATTTTTATTGGCAATCAAAATTATTGGGAAGAATTCCTGCCGATTTATTCAATGTTTCGTGGTACCAAAACCAAAACAATTGCAGCTAATCACATGTATTACTTCTTATCTAAAGCGCTACCGGACCTCTATTCTTTACTAATCAAAATGAACGAATGGCTGAGTGATGCAAGTGTAGCTACCTGGTCAACATCCTTTTCTGCCAACACATACTCACTTTTTGCAGACAACGCAGCAGTTATGCCAAATCCAAATCATTTTGACGAGCCGATAAAAACTTTAAATAGTTCAAAGAGTAATGTTATATTATGTGTAGCTCGCTTAGATGATCAGCTTAAACGCGCCGATCGACTGTTTAGAGTTTTTAAGTTAGTCCTCGACGAAGAGCCCGATGCGGAGCTAATGTTGCGTGGGGTGTATAACCCAAACGAACGTATGCCTAAAGCTGATGACCCAACACTGGAAGAACTCATAGACGAGCTCGGAATTGCTGACAATATCAGGTTCGTTGATGCGGTTGAATGTATGTCGACTTACTATAATCAAGCAAAAGTGCTCGTATTAACGTCTGAGGCAGAGGGCTTTCCGTTAGTGTTAAACGAAGCTGCACAGCACGGTGTTCCGAGCGTCATTTTCAAGATACCCGGTCTAGAGGATATAATAACTCACGGGGAAAATGGTTATATAGTTCCACAAGATGATTTACAGGCAATGGCAGACAAACTGGTGTCGCTCCTTAGAGATGATGCGCTCTTAAGCGAAATGAGCGTAAGCGCCATTAATGGCTCCGAGAGATTTAGCAAAGACATAATCTGCAACAGATGGGACTCGCTGTTTGCTTTACTTCTATCAAACAATCGGAATGAGCTAAACAAAAAACTCTCACAAGACTTTATGATTCCTGTGAGAGATGAAAGGAATTTTTCTCGCGAGTTAGCACATGAGTATGATGGCATGTTGCATATATACTATTCTGAGTATGCCGACAAAGTTGAGACAATAATTGAACATCGTGCCGAGTACGTTCCTGAATATATATATATAGAATCAGCGTGGAAAACGCCTATTAAGAAATGTATACGCTTTACTTTTAGATGTCTTAGAAGGGTCGCTGATATACTGAAAATAAAAAATGCACTGAAGCGCCTAAAAATATATGAACTACTACATAACAAAGGCATTATTGAAAAACTTGGTAGAGGGGGTTAGCTAGTGTCCATTGAAACCTTTAACGACAACATGATTCAGAAAAGAACTTATAATAATATGTCCTTTGAAGAGTTTTGTATAGGGTTCGATAATGAACTCGGCGAAATAAAAAAGGCTTTCTTCCCTTTGAAAAAAGATAAAAAAAGATTGATGTTTTTTTCTGCTCACTGGTTTACCGGTGGTGTAGAAAGATTTCTCTCAAACCTGCTCCCCACCCTATGTTTAAAATATGATATATACCTCGTAACTGTAGAGACAGAATTTGAAAGTGCAATCAAAATCCCTGAAGCTGTCTCTAGCATTAAGGTCTCTGAAAAAGTCTTTTATGATAAGTATGATTATGCTCTTCTGGCTTTGGCATATGTGTATGAAATTGACGTTGCTATTGGCTGCATCAATCTGTTTAATAAAGTCTTAGACTTCTATAGTCTAGCACGACACTTAAATATTAAAACCATAGCTTCAAATCATGAATATTACTTCTATGCATATGAAAACCACCATTTCTATCCATATGTAAATAAGAGAGTTGAAGTATACAAAAATATAGATGCGGCGGTTTGGGAAACCAACTTTAGCGCATATGTCTACAACAACTACAATTCAAACGGGTACGTAATACCTAACCCAAACACATATGAGATCAACGCCGGACATATAGAAAGCAAAAAAGAAAAAATTGTTTTATGCATTGGCAGGTTTAACGACCATATCAATGTTAAAAGAATAGACAGAGTGCTTCTATGCTTCAGTAAAGTTCTGACTAAAGTTCCGGATGCAATACTTATTCTCATAGGCAAGTGCGATATGAACTTGCCATTTATAGGAAGCGAAGAACTTACGATTTTACAATTTCTCAACAAGCTCGGTATTCCTGAAAAAAACTTGCGTTTTGCAGATTCAGTAGAAAGTGTAAGTGTTTACTACAAAAAAGCAAGCGTTTTGATAAAAGCCTCAAATTCTGAGGGCTTTCCAATGGTTATAAATGAAGCTGCATGTTTTGGTGTGCCAGCTGTATGCAATTATATTCCGGGACTTGAAGACATAATAACAGAAGGTGAGAATGGTTATCTCCCCCTACAAGACGATATAGATTCAATGGCTGAGCATGTGTGTAATATACTTACTGACAATGAACTGAGAATTCGCCTTTCAAAAAATGCTGCGGCTTTAGCAGAGCGATTTAGTGCTGAAAAAGTAGGTGCACAGTGGGAGTTCTTACTCGAGACAATCACATCCGACAGGTCAAATGATGAAATTAGCTCTAAGCTACGTAATAAGCTTAATAAGAGCGCCATTGCAAGTGAGCAAAATAGCAAGAATCTATGTTTTGAGTTAAATAAGGTAATAGATATTTTTTGTACAAATACTTATGTGGAGCAAATTTCAGTGTGTCAAGAATGCGTTAATCTCAAAAGAACTCTCTCTTGGAGAATTACGAGACCGTTACGTGCAGTTGGAAAGGTCCTACATTCACTAAAAATAATTCCTTGACAATCAAGTGGTGGTAGCTTAGAATAATGGACAACTTGTTCAATATCTTGTAAAAATAAAAAAGAGGACACACATTTGGAGCCAATTCATGTGACAAAGCCCTTCCTTCCTCCTATCAACGAGTATTTATATAATTTGGAAAAAATCTGGGAAAGTAACATTTTGACAAATATGGGGCCCTTGCACGTTGACCTTGAACGGGAGCTGTGTTCAAGATTTGGATGTGAAAATGTCGCTTTGTTTACAAATGGGCACCTTGCATTAGAAATCGCTTTGAAGGCACTTAATTTGGAACCCGGAAGTGAGATCATTACAACCCCATTTACTTTTGTATCCACTATATCCTCCATAGTAAACCAGGGACACATACCGGTTTTCTGTGACATTGACGATGATTGCACTATCGATGTAGATCAAATCGAAGCGCTAATTACTCCTAAAACGGCAGCTATTTTACCTGTGCATGTCTATGGTTTCCCTTGCGATGTGGAGCGCATTGATGAGATTGCGCGCAAGCATCGCTTAAAAGTGTTGTATGATGCCGCTCACGCTTTTGGAGTTCGCGTTAATGGGAAAGATATTTCGCAATTTGGGGATATTTCCATGTTTTCCTTTCATGCAACAAAACTATTCCACACCATTGAAGGTGGTGCTCTTATTTTTGCCGATAGCGCACTGAAGACAAACATTGACTTATATAAAAACTTTGGTATTTCCGGACCGGAAACCATAGAGCTTGTTGGATTGAATGCAAAAATGAATGAATTTCAAGCCGCTATGGGATTAACGGTCTTGCCCTACTTAGATGAAATCATTGAACAAAGAAAAACAATTTTCGAGCGATATATGCAAAACCTTGATAATATACAAGGCGTTAGTATATTTCCATGCCAAGATAAAAACATCGACTATAACTATGCCTATGTGCCGATTTTAATCACTACAAAACGAAACGAGGTTTTCGACGTGCTGGCAGCGAATAACATACATGCACGTAAATATTTTTACCCAAGTTTGACAAAAGTAGAATGTTATCGGCAGTATATGCGCAATAATTCTACCCGGAAAGCTGAAACTATCACAGAGCAAGTACTTGCTTTGCCGATATATCCATCTTTGACTTTTGAGCAGGTAGATAGAGTTTGTCGGACTATTCAAGAAGCCATTTGAGGGGGAACCGGAGTGAAAAGCAACAATGACAACAAAAAAGGTATTCATCACTATAGCCAGGGTATAACTTCTCTTGGAGATTGTGACCTCATTGTTATAGGCAATGTTTTCCCGCACCCCATGTCCGGCTTTTCCTATGCCGAAAACTTAGCAATACTTGATAAAATTCCGAACTCACACGTAATAGCAACAGGAAAATCACTTCACTTAATAGGTACTGATTCTATCGATAAATTAATTTTAGATTTTTTTAGAGAGCATCCTAACAATGCCGATAAACTATGGCGATTTAGCGAAATTTTAACAGCAAATGCAAAACTTCTGTATTGTATTTTTTTATCTGAAGCGTATAATTTCCTTTTGCCTATGGCTGAAAAATACAAAATCCCATTTGTATTTACACTTTATCCGGGCGGTGAGTTCAAGTTTAACCGTGAGGACTCGGACAACATGCTGAGCAGTGTGTGCAAATCTAAATATTTCAGAAAAGTTATAGTAACACAAAGAGCTATATACAATTACTTGTTGGAAAAGGGATTTTGTGAAGAAGAGCATATAGAATATATCTTTGGCGTTGTTACGCCTCCGGAAAAGTTACTGGTAGAAGCTAACAACAAAAAGCATTATGGCTACGATAAGGACACTCTTGACATCTGCTTTGTAGCACATAAGTACTCAGATGTTGGCTATGAAAAGGGCTATGACTTGTTCATAGAAACTGCGAAAAAATTAAGTGCCGCATATGACAATTTACACTTTCACATAGTAGGTGCATGGACAGAGGATACAATTGATATAAGCGGCGTCAAGAATATCCACTTTTATGGAACTAGATCGCAAGATTGGTTTGACAAGTTCTACTCTGATAAAGATATCATATTGTCGCCCAACAGAATGCTCACAACCGGTCACTACAAGGGGGCTTGCGATGGTTTCCCAACCGGAGCCACAACCGATGCAATGCTCAGGAAAGTGGCTGCATTTGGCTCTGATGTGCTCAGTAGCAGTAATGGGCTATTTTCGGATGGCGAGGATTTCGTATTCATAGACTGTGATGTTGAAAGTATTGTCCATAAAATCGAATATTATTTTAACCACCCTAGCGAGTTAAAGAGCATTGGTGAAGAGGGGCAGAAAAAGGCAAGAGATGTTTATAGCTATGAAAGTCAGATAGAACCGCGACTTAAAATTTTGACGTCGGAACTACATGGAAAGCCCTACAGGGAAGCAGGTGTTTCGTGGGATTCGTTGGTGGATTCATTGCGAAGCGCAAGGGCTACTGAACAACTTGATTCTGTCCTCGCAGATTATAAGCAGCTTGTGGTTATTCATTATTTGCAAACATTAGAGTTGCGAGATCGTCTGAAGAGCCAATGCGATGAGCAAGAGCAGCAAATAACAGATCTGACAATGCAAGTCAGTAATCATGCAGTACTTCAGCAACATTGTAACAATCTGGAGTTCCAATATGATGACCTAATGCAGCATTGTGGCAATCTGGAACTTCACAGGGATGATCTAGCGCAGCAGATCTTCAACCTAACTCAGCATGTCCACAACTTATCCCAACATGTTAGAAGCCTCGAGCAGCACAACCATAACCTAATGCATACTGTATCATACAGGATTACTCAAAGGCTTATGGCAAATAGGCTTTTCAGGGCACTTTTCTCTTTAGTGAAAAAAGCATATAGGGCAGTAAAGCCGGCAAAAAAAAAGGCTAGGGCAAAAAAGGCAAAGATAACACCGGGGCAAATAATCCCGATTATGCACTGCTTTGACAACAACTATGTTATCCCGGCAGCGGCTTCATTCCATTCAATGCTCACTCATGCAAACCCTTCATTTGTTTACAAGCTATATGTACTGCACTCCGACATAACATGGCAAAATCAGAAAAAACTAACAGAGTTAGTCGAAAGATTTCCAAATGCATCACTCGAATTCATAGATATGAGTCATCGTTTTGATGATGTTTGGAAAAATTTTGTCAATGTCGGACATCTCGCAAAGGAAGTGTTATATAAGCTCATAACTCCTACGATTTTCAATAATTATGATAAGTTAATTGTGACAGATGTCGATGTTATTTTTGAAAGAGACATCTCCCCTAGCTTCTTTGAGTTTAGCACATCAGACAACATATATCTTGCAGGTGTAAAGCATATTCAACCTGTCGGCTCGTGGCTAGATGGTTACTATGACAATTATGATAAAACATTTGGACCCGGCATGCAAAGCGAGTTGAAAATATGCGGTGGATACCTTGTGTTAAATTTACATAAACTTAGGGAAGATAATATGGAGAATATTTTCCTTGATTTCTTAGATATGAACGCACATAAGCTACTGCAAGCAGAACAGGATGTGTTTAACTACTGCTTAGATAGCAGAAACATTCTAAACCTACCGCTTAATTACGTCCTCTGCAGCTATGCTTACGACTTATTCCCAACTACTGCGTCATATAACTCAGATAGGCATTATACATCTGATGAAATCAGGAATTCGTTGCAAAATCCGATTCAACTTCACTATGCCTCCAGCCCGAAGCCATGGGATGATCCTAATTCAACTAAAGCAGATAAATGGTACTCTGCACTAAAGCAGACGCGTTTTTATGATGATTTTATCCTGAAAAAGCAAAGCTCCGGAGGTTTTCCCTTAGAGCCTGCATTTATTTGGCCCGATTATAGCGAGCCTGAGTTCCCTGTTATGGTCAGTGTTTTATGTTGCACATATAATCATATCAAGTTTATAGAAAATACTTTGAAATATATAGTTAATCAGAAAACAGATTATACCTTTGAGATTATTGTAGCAGACGATGCATCTTTTGATGGGACACAACAGGTGATTAAGGAATATATATCGAAATACCCACACTTATTTAAGAAATGTTTATTACGTGACGAAAATGTGGGAATCGGGCAAAACTACTATGAAGCACTTCAGTTGGCAGAAGGAAAATACCTTGCAATATGCGATGGAGATGACTACTGGATACACCCTAACAAATTGCAGATGCAAGTTGATTTTCTGGAGAAATACTCTGACTTTAGTATTGTCTGCTCGTCATTTAATAAACATTATGTTGGTTTGAATAAAGACGATGAAATCTTCTATGTTGACGCCCATATAGAAGGTGCTTGGAACCTAAAAGAAAAGTACGAGTTTAGAGACTTGCTGTATTGTCGCTTTATTGCCTCTTGTACAGTCATGATGCGCTGGAAGTTGCATAATCGTGTTCCGGAGTTTATCAAAAACTATAGTATCATTGATTTTCAGCTTACACTTATTCATTCGGCTTTCGGAGGAATATTTGTGCTTAACGATGATGTTCTAGCACAGTATAATTCAAGTGAAGGTGGTCTATTCCGTTCAAATGAAAAAACAATGGCAAAGGAAACACAAATGATAATACGTGAGGTTAATCAGTATCTCAGGTTTAATTTTGACGAAAGCATAGTCGCTTACTTAAAATCAATTTGAGGGATTTTCCTTGGCTTCTTGACGCAATATTTTTAAAGGAGTAATAAATGATTTCTACTGAAACAGAGTCTATATCATATAAACATCTGATTGTTAGTTTAATATACTACATTGCGACTTTCTTAATGCCTAGTATAATATTATTCTATCTATATAATCAAAACCGAGCAGTTAGTCATATTGTTTTTACTCATGTACTCATCGTTGGCGGCATACTTGCTGTAATTAGCACTTTTCTATACACCTTAATCAGGTTTACAACAAAAAGTAATGAAAATGCACTTCTTCTATGCATTATCGCATGGGGTGGTTTTTGGCTGTTCGAATCACTTTATAGCATAGCTTCACTGATTATTCCTTCACTATGGAGGCGGCATTTTTTTGTAGTGCTTATTGTGATATTTCTTAGTTTAATTATTATTTTCTGGAAGCATAAACCACAATTTCCCAAGATAAAATCTGCTTTTCTTGTGTTAGCTGCTTGCCTTATTTTATTATTTGGTTTCAACTTCTCGCCGGCTGCATATCACGAGATTACATTTCGCAGAGCAAGAGCTGAAGGTGTTTTAGCGATAGATAACTATGACTCTATCTATATAAAGCGAACTTTCTTTGTTGACCATCATTTGCCGAGTCCGAATATTTATTGGTTTCATATGGATGGCGTGATGAGTCTCGAAGTTGTTGAGCGTTTCTGGGGTGAATCTCAAGAGCGTGTGCGAGAAGACCTAATTGCTCGCGGTTTTCAGATTTATCAGAATGGATTATTACGTGGTGCGAAGACAGAGCCAAGCGTATTAGCATTATTGTCTCCATCTCTATATAGCAGTTACCTGACCTTTCTCTTTGATGATTTGGAGTATATCCTATCCCAACCAGATGGTACACTTGGTGACAGATGGATAATTCATATTCTTGATGAACTGCTGCAACAAGATGGGCTTGATATGTGGACAGACTTTGCACCTTATCCTGAGTTATTAAGTGCTCTTTCTGCTGTTGGATATGAGTTAAACAATTTGCCCGCATTTCTCAATGTAAACCTATATTCTTTAGCAGGAGGACTGCTAGAGAATAATATAATAAACCGATTTTTATCTAGTGATTTTCCGCGATTATTAAATGAAACAACCCCGCTAAACATCCAATGGAGTCCCGAACGCTTTTACGATGATAGTCATAATGATGGCAACGCTTTAACATCGTACTCACCTCAATTTGTTTGGAGAACTTGTTTTCTGGCTCACACATCAGGGTTATTCAGGTTTTACCATACTATAGAAGCGTACCCAAATCTTGAGGGAACTTTAAGGTATGACTTATATCCCCTAGCTTTTGCAGAGGCTATTGATGAGATGCTGTATGCTATTGATGAAATCCTTAGAAATAACCCTAATGCTGTAATAGTTTTGCAAGCCGACCATGGTTTTCATTATCGCACTACATTGGGACAATTGCTTTCTGATGGCTATAGTACTGAGCAAGTACTGGAGTTGGTTTATTCAGTGTTCAGCGCGGTACGAATACCTCCTGAGTACGGCGGTTTGGATGCTCCTATCGCACCGCTAAACATATCCCGTGAGTTAGTTAATCGGTTTGTAGGTGATAATTACTATATTTTATCTGATCCATAATTATTGAATGACGGTATGTGTTATATTTCACAATATTAATTAAACGCTTAATGGTTTATTTTACAACCAGAAAGAGACAGAATATGAAGAATTTTCTTAAAAATGTTTTACCTCTACCCGCAAAAAGGTCAGTAGCTTATCACAATGAGATAGTGTCTAGGTTGGATCTTCTTGGTCAGCAATACAGTGAAATTGAGAGTAATTTAGGTCAACGCTACAATGAAATTGAAAGTAGTTTAGGTCAACGCTACAATGAAGTAATGTCTAGGTTGGATCTTCTCAGTCAGCAATACCGTGAAATGATGCTACGTCTTGCTTTGACCAGAGCCCCTGGTAGAGGGCCTATAACGCCCGATGCCGGTGATGGTTGGGATGAATATTACGATAATGCAGAGGGTGCCGAAACACTGCAGGTTGAACACTACATAATCCCACTGCTTTCAAAACATACGATTCCTTTCAATCGTGTTTTAGATTTTCCCAGTGGGCGTGGAAGAATAGCAGAAGCTTTTTATAAGGTGTATGCTGAAAATATTGAATATTTTGTATGCTGTGATGCAAACAGCAATGCGATTGATAATTGCCGGGAGAGATTTGCAGGTAACGATGTGTTTGATTATATGGTAAATAAAACACATGAGTATCAATGCATCCCATTTGAGTTCAGCAATGAAAGCTTTACATTTGTTTATTCATTTGATTCAATGGTACATTTTTCATATAAGTGGATTGATTTTTATATGAGTGAATTTTACAGAATCCTTGATAATGGCGGGTATTTATTCATTCATCATTCTAACCTAGGATCACCTGATGTCGTAACTGACAATAGGAAAAGTGAGATTTATTATGAAAATCCGGGCGGAAGAAGCCCCAACTCAGCAGAAGATATTAGGTTCATTTCTGAAAAGCACGGATTCAGTGTAGTTGAGCAAAATATTTTTGATTGGGCTGTGCCGAATTCTGATTGTGTTACTCTTCTGAAAAAATGATAATCCAATTGAAATGGAGAGCAGATTATGAATAGTTTTTACACTAGTGACGAACTTTCAGCACTTGGTCTCAAAACCTTTGGGGAAAATGTACTGATTTCGAGAAAATGCTCTATTTATGCTGCAGGGAAAGTATCTGTTGGAAGTCATGTTCGGATAGATGATTTCTGTATTTTGTCTGGCAATATTGAAATAGGAAGCTATATCCACATCTCAGCATACACCTCACTCTATGCAGGTTCATACAAGATTCAATTAGGCGATTTTTGTACTGTTTCTTCACGCTGTGCAATTTATGCAGAAAGCGATGATTACTCAGGTGAATGCATGACAAATCCTATGGTGCCCGAAGAATGCCGCACTACTTATGGTGGCGACGTGATTTTAAAACAACATGCAATTATAGGTTCAGCCTCCACAGTGCTACCTGATATCACTATAGGCGAAGGTGCTTCCATCGGCACTATGAGTCTTGTCAACAAAGATGTTCCCGCATGGAGTGTCTGCGTAGGGATACCATGCAAAAAAATAAAGGAGCGATCAAAAAATCTTCTAAAAATGTTGCCACATGGATATGTTAGGGGTAATTTATGAACAATAGCGGTGGAACAATTGGTAAATTTGAAATAAAAAGATACAAGTTGCACATAGCAATCTTTGTTCTACTTGCCGTGCTTTTGGTTGTCTATTGCACATTGTCGCTGGTCATGTCTGATGCCATTGGCGTACCACGTTTTATGCAATGTACACATACACGCCCACAAGGTGTAGTATACGATCATTTGCTTTACAACTTTGATGTTGACGGTGAAGTTTTGTGGGCAAATAGCGACAGTGCCTATGTCATAATAACCTCTGAAAACATCACTTTCGAGAGATATAGGTATGCTACACTATTTATCTCTAGGCTAAGTGACCCCGGTAGTGACATACTAATTACAACGAATGAAGCTGATAGTGACTTTCAAAACGGCTCATCCAAATCTTTTAATCTATTCGATGGACAGAACACGGTTCGATTGCCTGCTGGAGGCATAGACGAAGTGCAAATAAGACTCGGCACAAGGCAGCATATGTCAATGATAATTGAAGAGATAACCTTTAGCCGTTTCCCTGTTTTGCCTGATTATTTTGCCACAATTTTTGCCGTGTTAGCTTTATCTTTGGGAGTAGCTTGGTATTTCATTGTTTTTCGTGGACTGGGCAAATGGCTGCTCTCCCACCCTTGGATACTGCTTGCCATCTTGCTATTCTTTCAATCGCTCGTGATGGTTTACTTTATAAGCCAGAAGAGAGGTTTGCACATAGATGAAATGATTACCATATCGCAAGCTTCCTCATTTCTTGCAGAAGAAAATATCAGATGGTTCAGCAGGCATCCTGATTTTTTTGATACATGGAATAGTCCCGAATATTTCAGAAATGCAGTTACTGTGCAAGAAGAACAATTTGATTTTCTGAGTTTGTTTAGTTGGGCTAGAGCACATCATTCATTTCCGTTTCACCATATAAACTACTTATTTGCCGCCTCATTTTTTCCCGACACATTTAGTGTCTGGATAGGTGGAGGTATCAACATTTTTTGGATTATATTGACTAGTATTTTTCTGTACAAAGCTTCGCTACTACTGATCAAAGATCCGTTACTATCGCTTTTGCCTGTTATAGTCTGGGGCTTTAGCAACGCTGCTATGACGCTTGCCGTGTTCATTCGCTTCTATAATCCGAGCACCTTCTTTTTTACGCTTACAACACACTTAGGATTGCTCCTGATAACGAAAAAAGCGAAGGTCGACCTAAAGTTCTGCATTGCACTTGGATTAACATTTCTTCTTGGATGGCTATCGAATTCGCAATTTGTACTATTTTTTGGTCTGGCTGCAGCTTCACTTTCGCTATGGTTGTTATTTAACAAGGAGTTTAAGCAACTCATAAACAGTGTAATCACCCTCATAATCTCAATAGGCCTTCACTATTTCTTTTTTAATTTCAATTTCGGAGGTATATTAACCGGCGGTAGACTTCAAAATGTAGTAGCTTTAGCTGAACGCTTGGAAGGCGAAGTTAGCCACTTTGGGATTGAAGGTCATCTGGAGCGAATTAATGCGTTTTTGTCGAACTTGAATCAGTCATTTTTTGGGGGCAACGTAATTCCTGTTATAGTACTCTTTGGCCTGCTTCTTGTTTCGCTGGTCATTGTTTTTATCTTGAGACGAGAAAACTTGTCTTCATTGCTCAGCTCTTTTAAGCAGCATAACGTATATGCATTCATCTATATGTTCATCAGTGTCGCTATATATTTTATAGTGGTTGCACGGCTCGCCCGTATGTTTACATTGCCTATTCACAATAGATATATGATTTTGCTCTACCCATCTTTAACAGTTCTGATTACCCTTTCATTTTATCTCGTTGCATCTTATTTGAACAAGAGATTTATGCCTGTGGTATTAGTTTTAGTTTCTATAGTAATTGTTTTAGGCAATATTGCAAACAGGGAGGTTCATTTTCTATATCCAAACAGACCTGATACAGCCGCTATTTTAAGTACAGAAGAAAATAGAGATACTTTGATTGTAATTGGGGATGTCGCAGGTATGTTTGCAGTCCCTCACAGTAATGTAATCCAGTGGGAAATGTATGATTTCACGCACTTTGATAGAACATTTATTTCAAGCCAAATACCTGCTGATTTTAATCATGAACACCTCAACAGCGCACTTGATGACATATCTCCCGGCGAGGGGTTATATCTCGCAATATTCAGAGCTTCTGACACAACTCCAATAATTAATCATATACAACAGTCTATAGGCTTTGATCATGCAATGTTGCTATATAGAATAGATGCTTATTACGGATGGCACACACTCAATATGTATCGCATCGTGTGGTAGCTGTGTTGATGTAACATTACTATAACCGGAGGTTGTGATTCATCTGGCTGCGCAGGCTGGGGTATGGTATTCACTTGAAAACCCGGATGCTTATGTTCGGTCTAATCTTGTTGGTTCATGAACTTAGACCTCCGCAAATGTTTGTGTCAAGGCAATAACTCATAATTCTCCCCCACGAAGCGATTTACTAACTCGCGGGATATGTTTAACGGCGCAATTGGTGCATTTAAGCCCCCATACTCGGGTGGTATTCGCACTGCACTGAATACTGAGTAGATTAGCTCTAAAACTTGTTCTAAACTATAACCTTGTTCCAATAGGTAACGTTGTGTTTCATATATATGAAAACCATGATCTGATTGCAAGACTATTACTGCATTTGGGTTATTATTAAGCACACTATCAATATAATTAAGCATGGATTGCGTTATCAGTGCATAAGCCATAGGGTAAATATCCACCCTAGTTCGAGAAATTTCAGTATCTTCACTAAA
Organism: Oscillospiraceae bacterium; assembly: GCA_009787625.1. GTDB lineage: Bacteria > Bacillota > Clostridia > Oscillospirales > Oscillospiraceae > WRMH01. The sequence continues at coordinate 183,108 of WQSX01000001.1, read as the reverse complement.
GGCGGCATCAAGACGCCAAAAATTGGTGGCCTGTGTTTGATTAAATGCCCGAAATGTAAATCGAGCCACCGGTTCAATATCTGAATCTGTCTGGGGGACTATCACGGTTCGTAAATCATCAATTAATTCATGACTATCCGAAATATAAAGTGGGGTTGTTAGGTTCATCATCTCAACCAAGTCACCGAAGTGGTCTCTAATGGATTTTGAAAAGTTGATAACAGAAACGTTGTCACCTGCAATAGAGTCAAAAGAACTTGGTAATTGCATTCTTCCACCCATACTGTTCAATATAGTTAAATCGTACTGCCTATTGGCTAATGCTGTCAGAAGTTCATAACTGGTGGAAATATTGTCCCATCTTAAACCAAGCTGCCTTAAATGGTCATTAACTACAACCGATGTTTCCCTTGTAAGTAGTTCATTATACTCATCAAGCAGTTCTCCAAAAAAACTATCATAAAATGCGGGAGAAAGCAATGCCGGTAATGCCATTCTAGTAGATCCTGCATTTAATTCTGCATTAGGATATACAAGAAAACCCCTATATTCAAGTTCCTCTCGAAGTGAGTTCTGCGACACTCCAAAAAAACGCTCCACCGTCTCCATACTCATCATGCCATCCAAGTGTACCCAATAAATATCCGGGGTTGGAAGTGAATCACTTGTGTAGAAGTCTCTTTTAATATAGAATGTTGCATTTTCTCCCTCACCATCTGCAGCTATTGCTCTTTGCAGAATAATCTCGTGATTAATTCCCGGAACCAAATTAAAAACGAAAATCACAAATAGACTTGCTGTAAGTATCTTGTACACAGGGGAGCTGTTGAAGAAGCGTGGTTTGAACATACGAATTAGTATCGCCAAGCCGGCGAATGTCAGTATCAAAATTATCATAAAGACTGTGGATGATAAAGTGACAAAAATGTTATAGACTGCGCGGTACATTGCTTCAAATAGCCAAAAGCAAAGCCAGAAAAGTATGGAAAGAAGCAGTGCAGCCTCTCCACGGTCAGTCGCTCTCTTGAGTATATGAAGTAACAGCATGCCGACTATTGCAAGTATTCCCGCTACTATAAGAATATGTGAAAACACTAAGTGGTTCTCCACCTGGTTTCCATTGTATAAGTAAAACAGTGGAATACTCGGAATAAATGCGGCAGCAGCATAGAACAGCCATTTGTCAAATCTGTGTGTTGGCGGTGGTGTCTTATGCCGGCTAAACGTAAAAAGTGGAGCAAACATGTATATAACAGCCGCTAACATTAGCGCTATAATAATCGTAGTGACCCATACTCCGGCAGTATTCGGAAATACCATAGTTGTCCCGGTCGGAGCAACAAGTCCCCAAAAACCAGATGACGTAAATATCGAGGAATGTCTCAATGCAGTATAAGCCGCAACTGTTGCTGCAATAAGAAAAGCAAATGGCAGACCATCCAGCACTAACATTAAAAAACTGTGTGACTTGGTCGGTTCCGGGTTGCTTTGGCGAAACCTACTTGAAGCCCACAAATAAACGCCACTAGTCAGAAGCCCGGGCAAAATGCACAGCACTAACAAATCGATAATGCTTGATGACGGCAATGGGATTGGTATGAGCAACTGATTAGGTGTTATTCGATATGTACTGCCTATAAACACAAGCATATACAACGCCGTGATGCCGAAAAATAATATTGATGAATTAATTATAGTTCTTTTCATCTTCTAATCTTTCATCCTTCATATCTGGTAATTCCAATGTGGTAATGCGTGTCAAATGACACAGAATCCACCACCAGTCCTGTATGCTTACTGAACACGACAATATTAATACCTCGACTATTTTGTGAGAGGTCAACGCCGTTAATCCTGATGCTTGACACATTCCCCACAGCTCTACCCGCACTGACAACCTCTATGAGCCACCTGTCAATGAGCCGTTCATAGATGACTCGCTGATCAGAGAGATGCTCAAAAATAACCGTTCCGTCATCAATTATAGCTACATAGCTGTACATACCTCTATCATAGAGGCTTTGCACAAGGCCGAGTGAATATAGGCTATTAAGCATGGCTTCATCCAGATGGTTTGATGCTTCATCTCTGACCGAGAAGATAATGATGGAACCATCTTTTTGAATTGCATCTAAATATTCAATGAAATATCTGCGGTTATTATCGTGAACAATGTCGATACTCATGCTCTCAAAATGATTTTGTGGACTAAACTCCATCCACTTGACAAGCTTTCTTGCTTCTTTATCATATAGGATATATGTAATCGCAGTATCATCTATCCTTAGGTTATAGATAAAGCCATCCAAAATTAAGTATCCGCTATCCGTTATATTATATGGAACCTGTAAGGCTGATTCAAAATTTACCAGTTGCAGGAAATACTCCATCAGATGTTCCGGTATGTGCTCGGTGTTTACATTGGAAACTGTGAGCACCCTATCTTCTACATCATCGTGGTTTATGAAGTGCTCAGCAAAGATTATTTGGACTAGTCCTTCCTCTTTTTGGCTATAAAGTAGCGAGACAACGTTGACAAATTCATTGTGGTTGCTCACTATTGTCTGCACCAAGTTATACTCTTTATACTCATTATCTGTTTTGATGAGCAGCCTCGGTGTAAGAGACTGTGTATACACACCTCTAAATCCCATGTCCAAGAGCCTGAGCATTTCATCCCTATCATCAGTAATGTGAGCGAAAGCTATTATATCTCTTTCGCCTAAGGCATACATAAGCTCATCGGTAGCACGAGCGAGCGGCACAATTACAGCCTGTACACCCGATGTGTCCAGAAACTCTAGCACAGCGGAATCTTCCATTGTATCTGCTATGTTGAACACATAGTACGTGAAAGGAAAATTCTCTACTAAGAAATTATACATATCTGCATCATAAACCTGAACAATAATTCGATTTATCAGTTCTGCGTCTGTGCGCTCAAGTGCTTTTATCATATGCTCAAATGTATTATGAAGAGCTGTAAAATTACCTTGGTAACCTGTGTCTGTTATGAGCCACCAGTCGTTGTATTGCAACATAAGACCAAGAATATCTTCAAATGTAAGCAATGTAAATGGCGAAGCATCCTGTTGCTCATTAAATCTTGCACGCGGCATATTTGTGGTAGCATCTGCCCCAAAAAGTACCCCATCTGCACTAAATTGGGTGCTGAACTCAAATAATCTAAATCCATTCTCATAGTTCTGTAGAAAAGCTTCTTTGCTATTAGTGCCGACCAAACCATCCCAACTCCCAAGAGAATGTGCAACGAGGTTATTATTTCCAATATCAATCCAGTTTGTGTGATTTTGCACTGTCTGCGTCATACCAATTCTCGGTAAGTTGGCTATAATATATTCGTTGCTGATTATTCCCCCACTGTTTTCGATTTCTATAACTATATCGAAAGGACTAATGATCTTCAGGTCATCCTGATCATGCACTGTTTCAGGCAAAAGATCATCTTCTTCATCAAACTCATCAAAAAAAATGTCGAGCTCGTTAAGTGGCAAGTAAATGAGACTTATGCTTGCGATGATGCTTTGCGCATTCTCCACTATCACAGCGGACTGCAATTCTCTGTTTGCAAAAACGCGCGCATTCGCTTCAAATCCTTCCCCCTGAATGTTGATGATTGCAGTCATATCCGGAAAAGTAGTAACCGCTATACTATATATCGCCGGAGGTACTGTCTCAATTATGTTAAGAACTATTTCATTTGATCTTGTCTGAATTATGTCATTTGCCCTATTTACTGCAACAATTCTCACATCCCCCGGCTCAAAAAGTTCAGGTGGTAGGTTGAAGCTTAATTCTTCAAAAAGCTCCTCAACATAGTACTCCCCTTCTTCATGTATGGTTTGCCAAGTGCTGCTTATCCTCATATCATTAACGTAAATGGCTGTATCAAGTGACAGAAAAACACCTTCAACAACTATTTCAAGTTCTTCAGAGATGTTCGGATTGTAGGTGATCTCATTTGGGCTTATTGATAATATGATGGGTGCGTATGAGCGAGTATAATGTTGCTGTATACTTACGACAATCACTATTGCAATAACTAATATCGGCATTATCGTTACAAGGCGAAATGCCGGGCGATGTTTATTCGATTTATATATCCGCAACAATTCTGTTACAATCTTTCGCACCGCTTTTGTTGCCGAATGTTTGTGTTTTTTGTATGTGCGGACTAATATTGACAAAACGAAAGGCAGGCCTATTGCTGCTGCACCCGCGACTATAAAGTATCTTAAAATAAAGGTGGGTGTTAGAGTCGTGCTAATGTTAGATATACGTTCTAAAAATGGGAGCCCTCGAGCCACATCGACAATAAAAATAAAGCTAATCGCAAAAAGAGCAACCAAGAGCGAATATGTAAAATAGTCGCGCAAAATAAGACTAAAGGTTGGATTATTATTTTTCTGCACTCCACTCGTTGCTCGCCTCCTCCACCAAAGTATCAGCGCAGAAATACTTCCCGGAAATAACAGCATCGCCAATAGCGTTATAACAATTGTTATGTTCATGAAATAATACCCCTCGAAACTTTCATCACTCATCGACACTCTTTGAGTGCCATAGAATAATAATTACTGCTTTTTAATCCCGCTTGAAAATATCCCTTGTATATACCTTGTTCATGACACCCTCAAGTTCAGGGCTTTATCGATTTGCGGCAATGACATCGCTCATAGCAAAAACTCCTCCGAGCTTCGCGCCACTTTGGAATAATAGAAATACTCATCTTCACTGGCAGGTTCATAAACAACAACTTCTATGCCCTCACCCTTAAGGCGTTTCATCACACCCTGAACGCTAGACTTGCGAAAAGTTTTACTGCCTCAGCTTCTGCTGAATCGGTGAAAAGTACATTCATATCATCTTTAATTGCTCCTTTAACCAGCAATTCTGCAAAAAGTTCTGCTCGCTTGCTCTTTTCACCTACGATGACTCGCGATGGATAGAGGCAATCATAAAGGAATTGCCCTTCACGCGAAAATTCCGGTGAAAATATTATGTTGTCTGTGTCAAACTTCTTTTTCGCACTTTCTGTATACCCGACGGGAACTGTGGACTTAATAACCATGATAGCATCCGTATTCGCCGCAGTGGCATCTGAAATTACTCCATCAACCGCTTTTGTATCAAAATAATTAAGCACAGGGTCGTAGTTTGTCGGTGTTGCGACGATAACGAAATCCGCCTTTTTATAAGCTGAGAGACTGTCTGTCATAGCTTTAAGATTAAGTGTTTTCTCTCTTAAATATTCCTCTATATCATTGTCCTTTATAGGCGATGTGCGAGCATTTAGAGCATCCACTTTACTCTGCACAATATCAACCGCCGTGACATCATTATCCTGAGCGAGTAAGACAGCAAGCGACAATCCAACATAGCCTATGCCTGCGATGGTTATGTTCATAACCTAGACCTCCATAAATGTTTGTGTCAGGGCAACAACTTATAATTCTGCCCCACAAAGCGATTGACTAACTCGCGAGATATGTTCAGCGGCGCAATTGGTGCACCCAATCCTCCGTATTCAGCCGGTATCCGCACTGCGCTAAACACGGAATGATTTAGTTCAATAACTTGCTCTAAAGAATACCCTTGATCTAGCAAAAATTGTTGTGTTCTCCCAAAATGAAACCCATGATCGGCTTGTAAGATTATCACTGCATTAGGGTTTCCATTAAGGATGTTGTCAACATGTATCAGAGCTTTGTTTGCTATATATGCATAGGCTCGGGGATACACATGTATTGCCGTATGATCAGATCTCGATAAGGTTAGGTCATGCCTCCATACCTCTGTCATATGTGTGTCCATATACACTATCCATGTAAATTGCGCCAGTGATTCAATAGTTAGGTGAGGGGTTATAACAAATCTAATATTTTCATCAGGAACCGTGTCAATAGAAATATTAAAGGGCGTGGTTAGGCTGAGCAACTCAGGGAAATCTCCTGCTCCTCGTATAAAATTATGCAGTAGACCTTGAGCGTTATCATTTGTATGAGCATAAGATACAGAAGGCCAGACAGTACCTGATTCACGCAAACCGTACATCCCATATCCGCGCTTTGCAAAAGCTGCAAATAACTCATATTGTGGAGCAATGTCGCGAGCGACAGTCACCCCGACTTGTGTGAGTTTATCATTTAAAATTCCCCGCCTGAATCTCATTAGTTCTGTGTCTACCTGGCTTAGTTGCTCACCCCAGAAACTATCATAGAATGTGGGTGAGAGTAACGCAGGCAGTGCGTATGTTGTTGCCCCTGCGTTTAGTTCAGCGTCTGCGTATACAAGAAACCCCCTTCGCGACAGTTCCTCACGTAAATCATCTTGACATTCTCCCCAAAAACGTTCCACGGTTTCCATGCTCATCATGCCGTCAAGATGCAGCCAGTAAATATCCGGTGTCGGTAGCGACTCATCTATGTAAAACTCTCGCTTAATATAAAATGGTGCGTTCTCTCCTTCTGCCAGTCTTGCCGCAATTGCTCTTTGAAGTACAATTTCATGACTGACTCCTGGAACGAGATTAATAATGAAAATCACAAACAAACCTGCTGTGAGCGCTCTATATACGGGGTGACCTGTCAAAAAACGTGGCTTGGATATGCGCAATAAAATCGCCCCGCCGACTAATATAAAAGCAAGTATCGTCATAAAAACTGTTGGCGACAAGGCAGTAAGCAAGCTACGCACCGCACCATACATTGCCTCAAACAGCCAGAAGCAAATCCAGAATAGGAAAGAAAGAAGCAGTGCCGCCTCAGAACTTCCGGAAATACGCTTAAAGAAATAATAAAGCAGCACACCCACGATTGCGAGAAACCCTGCAAAGATAAGCACATGGGAAAATACAATGTGGTTTTCCACCCTGTTGTCGTTGTATAGGTTAAAAAGCAAAATACTCGGCATAAATGCGGATGCAGTGTAGAACAATCCTGTGTCAAGCCTGCTCTTTGGTTTGGGTGCCTTAACTTTCTGCAAAGCAAAAAGTGGTATTATCGAATACTTCACAGCCGCCAGTAAAACCGTGGCGACGATAGCGGTTATCCAAACTCTTGCGATGTTGGGAAAAACCATAGTTGTGCCGATGAGAGCCACAAACCCAAAAAATCCGGATGTTGAAAAGTATAGGGAGTTCCGCAGACTGTTATATATAGCGATGGTGGTTGTAACGAGCAAAAGAAACGGCAAGATGTAAAGAAATTGCTCCGTAACGCTAGTGCCCCCCCCCCCATGCTAGGGTCCTTTTTGCTCAGCTTAATTGTACTCCACAAATAGGTAGCAGCAAACAGCAACCCCGGGAAAACGCAGAGCACCAGTAAATCCACTATAACCGATGCCGGCAGGGGATTCGGTATTAGTAATTGGTTAGGCGCAATAAGATATGTGTCGCCTATGAACACAGATGCATTCAGTACCATAATACCAAAAAAGAGTATGGAAGAATTTATTAAAGCCCGCTTCATTTTGCAGTTGTCCAATCTTTTACCTATCTGTGAAATTCAATACGATCATGTGTATCAAAGGCTACGGAAGCCACTACTGTCCCTGTTCGTTTGTTGAACACAACGATATTGATACCTCGCTCATTTGGCGAGTGATCTACTCCATTAATCATAATTTTCGAAACATCCCCAACATTTCTTCCGGCACTGGTGACTTCAAAGAGCCATCTGTCAATCAGCCGTGAGTAGTCGATTCGCTCAGTAGAAAGACTCTCAAATATAACTGAATTGTCATCAATAATGGCTATATAACTATACATCCCTCTGCCATATAAACTTTGCTCAAGCCCGAACGAAGCTAGAGCGGAGAGCATTCCATAATCAAAATGGTTTGACGCTTCATCTTTCACGGATAAAATGATAACGGAGTCATCTCCGTGCATAGCTTCTAGGTATTCTACAAAATTTCTACTGTTGTTAATGCGCCTGATATCATGAGTAATTCTATTGAAATGGTTTTGCGGCTCGAACACCACCCACTGCACAACCCGATTTGTTGTGAGATCGTATACGATATATGTTATTGCGTGTTCGTCTATTCTGTGACTGTACACAAATCCATCTAAGTTTAAGTAGCCGGAATCTACTATGCAAAATGGCAGTTGTGAGCTGGATTCAAGGTTTACGAGCTGCATGAAATACTCTAGCAGATTTTCAGGGATGTATTCTGTGTTTACATTGGAAGCGGTGAAAGTTCCGGAAATTTCACTACCATCGCCTGAGTCATCATTAATTACTACATCACGGTTTATGAAGTGTTCGGCAAAAATCATCCGAACAAGGTTTTCATCTTCCCGTGTATCAAGTTGCGAGACAAAGCGAGTAAACTCATCGTAGTTATGCTCTAATGTCTGTGCTAAGCTATATTCTTCGTATTCGTTTTCTGTTTTGCTCAGCAGCCTTGGCGTGAGAAACTGCGTATAAACCCCTCTAAATCCCATGTTAAGGAGGTCGAGCACTTCATTTCTGTCATCAGTTCTTTGAGCAAAGGCTGCTATATCGCGCTCGCCCAGAGCATACATTAAATCCTCCGTAGCACGGGTGATTGGTAATATCACAGCCTGCACGCCCGATGTGTCCAAAAAATCAAGAACTATAGAATCATCCCGGGTGCTTCTTATATTAAATATGAAAGAGGTGAAAGAGAAATTTTCTGCTATGAAATGGAACATGTCTGCATCATAAATTTGTACAATGACGCGGTTTATTAGTGCCGGGTCTACATGCTCAATCGCATGCATCATATATTCAAATGTATTGTATAGTGCATGGAAATTGCCTTGATAACCTGTCTCTGTGATTAGCCACCAGTCGTCATACTCCAACATAAGCCTTAGAATATCTTCAAATGTGAGCAGCGTGAAAGGAGCAGCATTTTTTTGCTGATAAAATGTTAAGTTGGGATGCCTCCTCATAGCACTATTTGTTGAAAATAACATTCCATCTGCACTAAACAGGGTGCTAAACTCGAATATTCTAAAGCCATCCTCATAACCTTGCAAAAAGGCTTCCTCACTATTAGTTATTCCCCCTGAAACAATAAGATTTGCATCTATATTAAGCCAATCTATGCGATTTGATATAGTTTGCGCCGTATCAATTCTCGGCAGGTTGGTTAAGAGGTATTCGTTGCTGATTATTCCTCCGTAGTTTTCAACTACAACGAGTGCATCATGGGGTCTTATGTCACCTCGTCCGTTGACGTAATCACCTAAGGCTTCAAAATCACGTTCATCATCATCAAATTTATCCACAATGGCATCCATAGGCGCAAGTCCATAAAGCGGTAGGGAAACGAGGTTTATACTTGCGACGATATTTTGTTCATCCTCCACCATTGCAAAGGATTGCTCTGCCCCATTTACCATAACGCGGGTTGTCGACTCAAAATTTTCGCCATGAATGTGAAGTACAGCTGTCATATCCGTGAAAGTAGTGACTGCTATGTTGTGTATCATGGGAGGTATTGTTTCCATTATGTTAAGTACTAACTCATTTGATCTTGCAGGTATGATCCCATCTGCGTTATTTATTGCAACGATACTCACTTCACCCGGCTCAAGGAGCTCAGGCGGTAAAAAGAAACTTATCTCTTCAAAGAACTCGTAGCTTTCGTAGTCATCGTAATGATATTCGTATTCTTGACTCTGATCTTCAGCTGTGCTCTCCTCTTCTTGTGTGGGAATCCAAGTGTGATTTACCCTCAGGTTATTTACGTAAATGGCCGTATTAAGCGACAGATAAATACCTTCAACAGTAATTTCAGTTTCCCCCGATATATTTGGATTTTGAATAATTTCATTTGGGCTTATTGCTAGTATGATTGGGGCATAAGAGCGAGTGTAATGCTGCACGACGAAAACAACACCCAATATTGCAATAATCACTACAGGAATTACAGTAACAAGGCGAAATGCAGGGTGGTGTTTATTGGCTCTATAGAGATGGGCAAGCGGGAAAATGAACTTTCGCATCGTTTGTGCTACAGTTTTTTTATGTTTTTCATAAATGCGAATGAGTGGTGGAAAAACGAAAGGTAGCCCCACTGCTGCTATGAGCGCGACTGCTGAGTAATTGAGTATAAAAGAGGGTGTGAAATTATATCTGAAGCTAGTTATACGCTCAATGAATGAAATAGAGCGCACCAAATCAAGTACAAAGATAACGCCAACTGCAAAAAACACAATCATGACCGAATACAATAAATAATTGCGAATGATGAGTTTAGAGATAGGATTTCCATTCTCTTTTTGGAGTTGACTTTTCAACCAAAGTGTAAGCACTGAAATAACCCCGGGGAGTAGCATTAACAATAATAAAACTAAAATCATCGCATTTAATCCCATCTCACAAAAAACACTAGTTGTCAGAGCTTCTGCTCATGGCATGAAAAAACATAAATTGTAGCTAATATTTCACGCAATGAACGCCCAAGCTAGTTAACTACAGTCTCCAGTACCTATACCCTGCCTGTTTCACCACGTTCGGGTCGAATAGCCCCTTAACATCTACAAGTAACCCCCCCGGCGATAGAAACTTTTCAAGACGAATCCCTGTAAAAACTTTATGTGCTACAGCCACTATCAGACAATCTGCACCATCTATTTCTTCCTGTGCAACAAGTGACACGCCGTAGTGTTCGCAGGCTTCTGCGGCATCGGCCACCGGATCTGCAATTAGTGGGTTTAGTCCATACGACTCAAGTTCTCGGACAACATCAATGACTCGTGTGTTGCGAGTATCAGGGCAATCCTCTTTAAAGGTAAAGCCGAGAACTGCAAATTTTGAACGACAGACCTCCTTACCCATTAAAATGAGTTGCTTTATTGCATTTTCTGCTATATACCTACCCATATCATCATTTATGCGGCGACCAGCGAGAATGACCTGCGGATGATAACCCTCCTGCTGAGCTTTGTAAGTCAGATAATATGGGTCAACTCCTATACAGTGTCCACCAACCAATCCCGGTTGGAATTTTAAGAAATTCCATTTTGTCCCTGCAGCCTTTAAAACTTCCAATGTGTCAATATCCATACGGTTAAAAATCAACGAAAGTTCATTCATAAACGCAATATTGAGGTCACGTTGGCTGTTCTCGATTACTTTTGCAGCTTCAGCTACCTTGATGGTAGGAGCGCGATAAACCCCCACTTCGACAACAAGTTCGTAAACCTTTGCAGTTAAGTCTAAAGTTTTATCATCCATTCCGGATACTACCTTGACGATGTTTTCCAAACGATGGACTGTGTCTCCGGGGTTTATCCGCTCAGGGGAGTAGCCCACATGGAAGTCTGCACCACACCTAAACCCTGATGCCCGTTCAAGTATCGGAACACAGATATCCTCGGTAACGCCGGGGTATACCGTGGACTCAAAGACCACGACAGAACCTCCGGTAAGATTTGCACCAAGAGTCTCACAAGCACCTTCTAAGGGACCGAGGTCAGGGGTTTTGTCTCCTCGAACAGGTGTTGGTACTGCCACAATGTGAAATAGCGCTTTTTTCAGCTCGGTGGGGTCAGCGGTAAAGCGCATGGTTGATTTTCTGAGTTCTTCATCTCCAACCTCGCCGGTGGGGTCAACGCCACTTCTGTAAGTATCAATCTTTGCGGAATCTATGTCAAAACCGATGACGGATGTTTTTCTCGCAAAAGCTATGGAGATAGGTAATCCTACATAGCCTAGCCCAATGATTGAGATTTTGGTTTTCCCGGACGAAATGTCGCTATATGTAACCAACTTGCACCTCCAACGTATGTATTTCGAGCTTATTATATATTGTTTATACCGAGTTGTAAACAACTATCTTCGCACCACGCCTCGAACCTTAGTAAACAGCATTCGCGCCTCTTCTCTATAAAACAGTAGTGTGCTCAACGCCGTAACAGCAACTGCAGTGCCAAAGACAGGTAAAGCATGCAATATCCAGGCAACATATGTAGTCTCAGCCATTGTCGGCAACAGCTGAGCAATTGCAATAATCACACCGGCGGTGAGTAATGACACAAGCATCCTACGGACAAATACCCACATACTACGCTTAACCAGATGTTTTGATGCATAGAGAGCTAGCGCAATGGTGCGGAAAATCGTTGCACAGAGCATTCCCAGAGCAACACCAACAATTCCGAACCACTGCACCAATGTAATGGCTAGGGTAACACCTATGGCTAGCTCTGCATATATTATGTATTTTGTTTGTTTGAAATGCCCTGCCGCATGAATTAAATGAAAATGCGGGACACCTGCAAATGTGACAAAAAGTGATGAGCAAGCTATAACTGCAAAAAGCGGTCTATAGTAGTTTGCATCATCAATGCCTAAGGTAAATACAGTCACAAAAGGTACAATTAACAATATTGTGCATGTAATCAAAAGGATAGATAGCGAATTGATAACAAAATCATATAAGGTTAATCCCTTTTGAAGCGTTTTATGCTCATTTTTTGCTATCATATCTCCAAAAGCAGGTATCATGCCTCCTACCAGACTGTTAATAATTCTCATAATTTTACTAATAATTAAGTGGTACAAAGCATAAACAGCTACTTCAAATATTCCGACAAATATTGTCAATATTACAATAGGGGCATTTCTGTTAATGAAATTCACTATTTCATGGGCAAAGGCGTCCCATCGTTGTCTTATCGCATTGTTATTGGGTGCCACAGCGTGATTAAATTTATATCGTTTGCGTGCATATATATATATATATATCGGGTTTATTGCGAAAACGAGTAAACTTGCGAGATAGACAACCCTAATCTCATTGCCTGCGAGTATTAAAAGGGCGGCAATACCAATATTAAGGGCTACTGTACATATGCTAACGATTGTCGTAATGTAGAATCGTTGATCTGCTTGTATAAGCATTGAGTATGCTGCCCCAAAAAAAAATGTGATAAATGAGCCACCACCTAGTATAAGTATAAGAGAAAAAACAAAGAACCATTCGAAATCTTCACTTACAAGCAGCGGGTATATTGCTGCTACAACTATCAAGATTCCAACAAAAACAAACGCAACCTTGCGCATGAAAATCATAGTTGCGCACATAATACCGCTTATAAGTTCATTGTTTTGTTCAGCTAATGGCTTATACAAAGCAGCTCTGGTGGCGCCTCCAACACCGGCAACAAGCAATGCGCCATATCCCATAAATTGTGTTATTGCTGCAATGATTCCATAATAATCGCTACCAAAATTAGTAAGAATCAGACGAGGCAAAACAAATCCTGCGATGACCGTCGCGATGACATTCAGAAACTGTGTTATCGAAGTATATGCAATCCGCTTAGCTCTCATATAGGAACATCCACCTCTTCTCTCCAGAGCCCAAAATTCGATTATTAAATCCGAATACGAACAAATCGTTTATTAAACTTTGTACGCGAAAATAATTTGTTAGATACTCTATTAATTATTTTTTGAAATATACGCGGCATTCTTGCTTTAATCAGTATTAACTTCTCTCTTTTTGTCATAGAAATGGCTTTTGCTTTGTCATCACCTGCAGCTGCCCACAGCTCTTCGTAATCACTTTGGTAAGCCTTTACGTCATCGGGGACATTAGTTCTCTTTTTAGACACAACATAAAGTAACAATCTATCCGTTATGGGTGGAAAATATGAGCGCGAGTGCGTTTCTCGTGGGTTTTTTATAAGGTACCACTTTCTGCGGAATTTACAGTAAACCTTTGTATTGCTAAAACCGTTTTCTTCTCGCAAAACAGAATAAAAAAGCTCGGGTGAAAATTGATAGAAGCCATGTCCAAAGTGGTTATTGCCCGGAGTGCATAATATAAGATGTCCTCCGATAGATACCATATCCATAGCGTTTTTAAGAGCAACAGGATAGTCATATACATGTTCCAGAAGACCACCATCCAAAACGCAAGCAAACCTATTTTTGAGATCCTCCGGAACCGGTTTTGTCAAATCATGAATAATTGTTGCACCTTCATAACTTGAATAATCTAGCGACTCCACGGAAGATTCTCCCTTCCCCAGAAGCGATAGAAATGGCTCTGCATAACATGGTTCAGAGTTGCTATTCGCAGCATGCATTAGGAGGTCATTCGAAAACTTTCCCATCTTGTTTAGAACTTTATTACACTCTTTTGTAGATAATTCAAAAATTGCCGACCCAGTGTGAGTGTTTTTGAAAAGTCTACATTTTCAATATTCTCATGCGCATCTGCACAACTCGCTAAAAACATTGCAGTATTACAACTTATGCCCATCTTGTGTTCCTCCTGATTTCCTTAAGTATAATCTTATGCGGTCACTTTTGCCAACTCGGGGTGCGAAAAACTTGCTTGGTAAATTTAACACACGCATAAGAATTCCTCTTGGTGTTTTTAGGAATTTCCTTTGCTGCTTACGGTCTAAGCCAATTCTATAAAGCTTGCTTAGCGTAATGTTCGAAACTGTTTCTGAAATTATATCTGTAATTTCATATCCGCATTTTTTAGCGAGTATCTCTATGCTTTTAAGTGAGTGCAAAAACACATGCCGCGGAGGATCAAGCGCATACCAATGCTCTCTATACTTTGACCAAGCGGTGCTTGAGACAGTTGGAAACCTGATGATAAGGTATCCATCATCTGTGAGTATCGACTTTGCGTGCAGCAGGACTTTCTCATGTTCATACATATGCTCAAGTGAGTGATTAAACATGATAATATCATATTTATCGTTGACATCAAAAATTTCACTCTTCTTAATATAAGGATTATCTGTTTCAGACGAATTTGACACAATATCATCTCCTATATTTGGGTCAACACCATAAAGAGACAAAAATCCATCTGCTGCTAATTCTATTAGACGAGCCCCATTACCGCACCCTACGTCCAGTATTTTCTTATTATAAACATTATCACACGGTTTAATAATAGGCATCTTCCATGGGAAGACGCCTATTATTAAGTTTGTTATTAGGCGCCATTTTCCGGTAAAATATTTGCCTTTCAGGATGTGCAACAAATACGTCAATGTCCTTAAACGTTTTGAACTAGCATTATGAGGGCCATAACTATCAGGATAGTACTTCGCCATATCAAAGGGAGGGTCCATCAATCGCAAGCACCCACACTTTCCGCACTCCACGTAAATAAACTCATCAGCAAATCCAAACATCAACTCCTTTGCATTATGGTTTATATTTCTTTCACTGTTGCCGCAAATCTCACATGTAAGCATTTAACTTACACCCCCTTTTCAATCAACTATATTTATCCCATTTTCTGCCAAAAATGCCTCAAAAAATACCCTGTCACAAATGTTGATTTTTAGTAAATCCATAGAACTGTTAAATTTCTGTGAGCCTTCATAAAAAAATGAAATCCCATTGTTCTTCTCGAAGGATTCTGTGTAAAGACGCAACACCCTCGGATCATTGTACTGGACACCTGATGTAATATGTTCCTTGAATTTCAAATAATCGTGTGGCAGGAACTTATAGTGAAGTAAAAAACCAAGCGCAAGCGTGGTGGAATTTAGAAAACGGGTGCTTGTAGGATAGACTCTTTGGTTGCCCATAATTGTTTCAGAATTAACTCGGACGAATGGATATTTTGAAAGAATAAAATAATCCTTAAGTTGATATAATCTGCTTCTAGGACCTCCGCGCACCATTGGCATTATGCGGTTTTTGTACAATGTGTATGTGTCTGTGTCAAAATAACAGTACTCATCCATAATGTTATTGCTATCCTGATTCTCTGAATATAATGAGTTATTAGAATACATATCTATCATAGGTGCTAAAGTAGTACATATCCCTTTTTCTTCTAGATAATGTATATATTTTTGTATAGGTATGCTCTCAATTCCCGGATAACAAAAGAACTCATCTTGGTCTAAATACAAATACCATCTATCATAGCCGAAGATGTCCATGACAATTCGGCGCCACGCTATTTTTTTTGCTTCGCTAAAACTTTCTCTGGCAATAAATAGCGAAACATCTTTTTGAGACAGAAGCCACTCAAAGGTTCCGTCGGTTGACATATTATCAACATAAACAAAATTTTTAATCCCCATCCTCCTATGCCAGTCGACTTGCGCTTTTACAGTAATTAAGCTGTCTTTTGCAACACAGAGAAGTATGGGTTCGTTTGGCAATGGGGTGCAATGTCTCACGTTTTCCAAAGACTTTTTTTTGTATGTTTCAACAAACTGTGCCAAATCGTATGGAGTTTGAGCAAAGTTATGTATAATCTTTTTGGTAAGTACGTCAAGACCCTTCAAAGCCTTGTGCATAGTTAAATATACTCGGCTTTTCTTTGTAATAAAGCATTTATGCGCAACGTTCCATATGATTAATTTTGCATTTCTGGATAATTTGTTAGAAATGTTACTCATTAAATACCAAACTTTCTTTTTTGACTTGCACCTATTGTATTATTATCGGAATGTAGGTTGTTATGGAACTTCATGTAAGCCACGAATAGTAATCGTGAACACCTTGAATCTGCTCATTTATAAAGGGCGAGAGATGCTTTTCCAAGTCTTTATAACTATTAGAGTTAGTTAAGTCGCGAAAATCGCCATAATACTTCTTGTATAACTCGCTTTTCAGCGAACCGACAAATATATTTTTTTCCGTACTCGCCTTTCTAAAGGGAGCCAAGTGAATACCATGGTGCGGGCGAAATGCTTCCGTTTCCGGGTTTTCCACGTCATCAGATCCGTTTTCAGTGTTTTCGGGTGTGCGCAGTTCGGCAGTTTTGACCATGTCGAATAGCATTGCCTCGTTAGTTCTGAAAGTACAAATATTATACTTTCCCCGTTTTCCTTCTGCCATAAGGTTCAAATGCTGGACAAACTCTCGCAAAACAGGCTTTATTGACTGGTAGTACGGCTCCGTCTTAATAAAATGCAATCCGCTCAATCTATACAATGTTTGACTACCTACAGGGACGCTCCGCAGCGCCTCCCGAAAACCACATCGCACTATGTTCCTTGCCACTTCAAGCGGAAGAGCCTGGTTAGGAATTCGTCGTGTTCTCACTATGTTGCTATACGGCAGGTTCAGGAAGTCACAGTGCCTCATGTGTTGGTTATATAGAGATTCCTCTTCTTTAGCAATTATGATATCGACATCTCCAATGTAAATTGCCTCATATTCGTCAAAAATCGGCTCGTATATCAGCCAGCGTATACATTTTGATATTTCTTTGTGCTGTATTGCTTTTTGTGTAAGCCCAACCAGCGTTCCGACATATTCAACCATTGTTACACTATCCGAAACACCTAACATATCAAGTTGCGCTTGTATATCTGGGTTTAGTGCATCGTTTAAATAAACCCTCAGATTCACATCTGGGTAAGCCCTAAGCCATGATAACACATAGAGAGGGATATAATCTTGATACTTGCCGAATACATTTACAACAACTAGCAATTTTTTCACTGTTTTACCTTCCAAAATTAAATTCCCTCGATTACTTCAGTCCAAATACCAACAATTTTTTCAATAGCGAAGTCACCGGCTCTTTTTCTGGATTGTTCTACATAGCTCTCTCGCATATCGTCGTCATTAATAATCTTTTCCATTGCATCTAATAAAAGTTGTTCTTGCAGCTCTAACGGTGCATCGGCACCGTGCCTGACGCCTGAGCACGGCGGGACAAGTATACCATAATCAGCGTATTCAATACAACCCTTATTTTGAAAGCTAACATCTGTGGTTGGCGCCAAAATCTCTCGAGGTCCGCTGTGGCAGTCAGTGCTTATAACGGGCAAACCGCACATCATAGCTTCAATCAGCACATTACCGAACCCTTCCCACAGAGACGTAAAGACAAATGCCGAAGCCTCTCTGTAATAATCAAATGTATTTTCAACAAAACCCGCAAAATGTACATTCGCTTCAACTCCAAAGTCACTCACAAGCTCTTCTAAATATGGTCGCAACTCACCCTCGCCAAGTATTATAAGCGAGCACTTAGGGTGCCTCTTTGATAAGTGTGCAAATACACGAATCAAATGCCATTGATTTTTTTGAGAGGTAAGCCGTCCCGCTGTAATGAACGTAAATGAATCTTGCACGCTTATCAGTTTTGCAATTTCGGACTGTAAAGGTTTTCCATGAATATAATTATTAACGTCAAAACCATTATAAATCGTCTTTACCTTTTTCGGAGGTAATCCCACATTATTTATCAGGTGCTCCCTAACGCCATTAGATATAGAAATTACAAAATCGGCCTTTCCGTTGAGATAGCTCTCTACTTTATCTTTGCTTCGCTTGTATTTATTATGCCTACCATCGCAACGGACAGAGACTATTGTTTTACAACGCTTATTACCGGTGAGTACATTTAATATATTTGATCTTGTCATAAAGCTTACGCAAGCGGTATATCCGCCTTTTTTTTTCAAATTTCGTAACATAATGTATTTTTTTAATAGCACCCTGATTCGGTATAATAGATTATTGCGATTACTCCCATCCTTGATATCAATACTAAATAAATTGCCTCTATGCGGATACATAGTGCTATCCTTGCGGGCAATGAGAATATCTATTTCCCATTCAGGGGGAAATCCTGTTGTTAAATTAGATATAATTCTCTCAGCGCCACCTCCGCTGAGTGAAGTTATCACAAAAAGGATTTTTTGCATAATAAACTGCTCCTGTCTTGCACTAGTGCGACCTTCATTTTTACAATACTTCTTTCATATCAAAACTCTCAGTTCTCAGTGTTCAGTGATTCGTTCCTTTCCGGCAAAGTCCACAGTTCTCCTAGAACAGCATCATAATCAGAGGGGATAAACCTATTCCTTCCTGCACATGCAGCAAATGTCATTTCCGCGAAGTAAATCTTTCCACTAATGTTATATAGGTCAACTCGTACGTGAGAAAAACCTTTGCACAATTTTCGAGCTATATCAACCATCTCGTTAAAGTTAGTCGGCATTGGGTGCTCCGTGGTGGTATTAGGATACTTCATCCTCCATGGCTGTAAAGTCCACGACAAATCATATACATTTCGTGATGGGGTTGTGGATAACCAGTCTATGTCTACATATACAAAATGTGGCTCTCCATTGAAACATATAAACCGGTGGTCAAGTAACTGCCCCTTCAAAACAGCATCTTCCATATATGCTTCCGCAATAATTTTAGGAGAAATATTCGCATAATGCAGCTCCAAATTATATGTAGCATGGTTAATCTTAAGCCATGAATTGAGTGTTCTGCACGTCTTTTTTATGTTAAGTTTGGATTTGTCTTTAACAATGATATTAAGCCCGGAAGCATGGTTGCACTTTAGGACAAATCGCTGGGGTAGAGTGCTAAAATCAATATCCCTTGCATCTTCCCACACGCCTAGTAATGGTATTAGGTGATTTTCTCCAATCCGCTCGCGTATAAAATCGCGAACCAAGTATTTATCAGCCAACATGGACCGCAAAGGGTCATGGTCAAAAATCATAGACCAACTCATTTTTTCGTTAAAAGTTTGAGGGTTACTGAGATTTAATGGCTTGCCAAAAACTTTCTTATATCGACGACAAAGTACCTCTATGATATCCTCCTCAGTTGAAGTAATTCTCTTCATATATGCATATCTTATTTTTCTATACCAATACAAAACACCCGGAAGTTTTCTTATGTTTTTCTTTAACTCTATTATATTCATGTCTTACTAACCTCACTTCTCTTCACATATGGTGATTCTCATATACTGCTTTTTAGTAACTCTAGCCATTGCTTAACACAGTTATCAATAAGAAAGTGTTCTGATCGCATTATTGACATATTACAGTATTTTTCCCTCAAATTATCTTTTGTAATTATCTTTTGCATTGCTTCAAATAGCAACATTTCCTCTTTCTCGAGAGCAGAATGTGCCGGTAAAAAAGCTCCTGACATGGGAGGTGTTATAATGCCATACCGGGCACACTCAATTTCGCATTTTACTTGGTAGCTGTTGTCAGTATCGGGAGCCAGTATTTCTCGGGGCCCTGTGTAACAGTCACAACTAATAACAGGTAACCCACACATCATCGCTTCTATCATGACATTTGGAAAACCTTCCCATCTCGATGTAAGCACAAACGCCGAAGACTGCCGATAATAATCAAAAGTGTTCTCAACAAAACCGGGAAGCGAGACATGGCGTTCTAAATTCAATTGTTTCACGAGTTCTTCAAGGTAGGTGCGTAATGGACCCTCTCCTAAAATGCAGAGGCGGCAATCAGGATGTTTTTCTACCAGTCTCGAAAAAGCCCGTATCAAGTGCCACTGACCCTTTTGCTTGCTGAGCCTTCCGGTTGTAATAAATGTAAAATTATTGCCGGCTGTTCTTTCTATCGTGGTGGATTCATCAGTAATATAGTTCTCTTTACTGTATCCATTGTAAATTGTTTTTACTTTATGGGGAGAAAACCCTAAATCCCTTATCATGTATTCTCGGATACTCTCAGACACAGAAACTGCAAAATCGGCTCTCTTATTTAGTAAGCATTCTATCCTGTTGAAAAAGCGCTCAATACCAGAAAATCCACTATGTCGGGAATCGTTACGTATGGAAACTATTGTTTTGCAGTACTTATTGCCCGTCAGCACGTTT
The DNA here is from genome assembly GCA_009787625.1 of Oscillospiraceae bacterium. Classification (GTDB taxonomy): domain Bacteria; phylum Bacillota; class Clostridia; order Oscillospirales; family Oscillospiraceae; genus WRMH01. The sequence continues at coordinate 162,489 of WQSX01000001.1, read as the reverse complement.
ACTATATTTGCGCTGGTTAAAAAGCTTATGCAAGCAGTATAATTTTTATGCTTTTTCAGCTTTCGCAATGCAAAAAATCTCCTGCACAGTACTCTGGCTTGATATAGCAAATTTTTGCGATTATCAGGCTCTTTGATACTCAGTCCAATAATGTTTCCCTTGTATGGATATGTGACTTTTTCTGTGTGTGACAGAAGAATATCAATCTCCAAATCATCGGGTAAATTTGTCACTACATTGGATAGGGCCCTCTGCGCCCCGCCTGCTTCCAAAGAGGAAATCACGAACAACACTTTTTCCATAATTCACACCATCATTTAGACATTACCATACAATACGGTACATATAGAAATACTCTATAAAAGCGTACTTTCTATATAGGAGTTCTATATCACTAAAGCCAATGACTTCTCGCATATGTTCAAAAATCGGTCCGGCATTTAAGGTCTCACAAATCGAAATAAAGATTCCTTCGCCATGATTGATGTCGTGAAGTGCATCATAAAAGCTTTCATCTTCTATATTTTCAGGAAGTCCATCAGCAATAAATATCCTATCAAAGTGTACTAAATCGTATATTTGATAATTAACTCCCGGTCCGGTTCTTCCTGCTATCAAAAACAAAGAATCCCTACGCTCCTCAGTTGACAGAATTGCCGCCGTATCAGGAGTATAAGGGTATAAGAACATTACATGTCTATTTGATACGTTGCTAAGCACTATAAAGCAGGTGACAAGAACAAGTGTAGCAGCCACAAGCCTTTTGCTTAAGTTCGGGATAATGAGATAAAGTGAATAAATTAATGCGATTGCCAGAGTCGGGTAAATAGGAATCATATGTCTATTGCGGTATTCAGATATGCCGGGGTTATATCTGGCAATAATGACAAAGAACACCGACACACTTACCAATAGAAGTATAATGGCGTATCCGTTATGCTGAGTAAAAAAGCTGATAAAAACAGACTTGTACTTATACATGTAAGTAGAAGCGATAATCAGCAACATAATTAATATACCGGCAAGTATAGTGAGGTTTTCTCCAATCACCGCACTGCTGATATAAGCAAACGCAGATAATAGTGTCAGGCTGATTACCACCATGAATATCTGTAGTAGTTTATCTTTCATAGGAATATCGCTTAAAACACCTAATTTGAGACTACTGAGTTTTATAACCATAATAACCAGCAACGCTACCAGTAGTAGTAAAACCAGAATCATGTTCTCTCCAAAAAAGAACCGATCCATATGCGACAAAAATTCATTGTTTCGTACAACATGCTGTGCCGTAGTCATCCCTGCTATTCTGCCTTCTTGGCGTTCCGCAATTCCTAAAGGGCCATGCAGTCTTCCACCTTCAAATACGCCTCTTATCCCCACATTGTAGAAAAAATAGTGAATACCAACACCTGCCACTAAGGTTATTATACAATTAGCTATTTTCTTAAACTCTTTATTTAAGAGTAACCATAATAATAGCAAAGCCGCCAAAAGTCCGAAGAAAAGTATAAATTGTGTATTTGTAATCCAACCAAAAAGAAATACCGCTCCAAGTGCCAAACAAAACTTTACTCCACCATCTGTCTTTTTTGTTATTAAAAGCAGACTAAGATAAGTTGTAAGAGTGAAAAAGAATGCACTGGGACTATAGAATCTGATAAACACAACTATAGACATGGCAGCATTACTAAAAGCCCAAATGGCAACAGGCATGAGTGCCAACAATGGGTTTTTTATTATCAAAAGCGATGATTTGTACATAAAAATGCTTATTAATATCATCCAAAAAATGTTTATTCCGCCTCCTATCCAAAAGTTAAACGTGTCCGGAAAGAATGAGGCTACGAATAGATAAGTTATTTGATATAACGGATTTGGGTGCGGCACAGCCATTATATAGCTATGCAAACCGACAAAGTCAAAGCGCTCATGTTCTTGAACCGTTATGGCATTCCAAAAAAAATCAGGTGTATGCCAATTATTTGTCAAGTCCGGACGAAAAACAAAATGGCGACCATATTCCCCCGTTTCAAATGCAGTCGCTTGTGATATAGTGTATATATCGTCAATGTGTACGCCTCTTTTTTGACCAACATAATATGCCATCAAGAGAGCTTGGAATATGATAATAACAGCAAGCAATGCCCAAGGATGCGCTAAAAACCACTTGCCAAGTCCTTTAAATACAAGAAAATACCATAAAGCAACTATTACAAGAGTCAGTATTAAGTATACAGGTATAAACCAGTCCGGTAAAACAGGAAACCGGCTAAGGGTTACTTCTTCAACAATCATAGACATATGCTGTCTATCACCGAGGCGCAGTTCCAGTGCTAACCATTCGTTTAATGGTATAGCTATCGTGTTCTGCCCGTCGAGGATTCTAAACTGTGAAGCAAGAATCCTATGTTGCACGCTGTGCCCATCGTCAAACAAGCTGACCGGCTCATGTGCTTTCAGCAATATGTTAGTATTTGGATCGCTGAGCCGTGATAAAAAGATGGTAATATAATTATATTGGCTAAATTTTTCATCGACGTTCTCCATAACGAAATAACCAAAGTCGCCATATGTAAAAATTACATTGTTATCGATACCTCTTAGTTCAAACCCGCGAAGGTTGCTATACACCTCTTTTTGGTTAAACGTTACGATAGATTGCATTTGTTCCGGGACGCCTATAGAACCGGAAATGACAAATGACAAAGTGCAATATGTGACGGTAAGTGCGACAATGAACGCAACAACCGCCAAGAATATTTTGTACTTTCCGTAGAACCGCTGGAACACAGTTGGTTCTGTTGGTTCTTTTTGTGCTGAATCAGCGACCAATGAATTCACCACTTTCAATCCGTATCCCCACCCTCTGCCTCATCTTTCTTATACTCCTGAACATCAACAACCAACTCCGTAGCCGTAAATGTCGTAAAACCCATACTAATATGCTTATCTGCCGAAATCAAAATACTATCATCACCGCTCCTGCACCAAAAGTAAACAGAATATATTCTGTCGTTTTCCAACAGAAGACCATCGAGCTGCGCAACTATTCCGCCCTCTTCAGCAATATCCGAGCTAAGCGTCACGTCTGTATCCATCAGGATAAAGTCGCCTGTGTAACTATCTCGCAGCAACACAGAACTGTCTGCAAGCTCCATCACGTCGCCATCCCTTTTTACCAAGCCGCGTACATAGAGGATGGACCCCACATGCTCTATGTGTATAATATCAAACTTAATATCGCTATCCCCATCAGCCATTTCATCATTCGGAGTGACAATAGTCAGTGCTTCCGGTATGGTTGATAAGATTCTGCCTGTGGGAACTAAAATACTATTGCCATCACTTTTATACCAAAAATAAATATCATACTCTCTGCCATTTTCTAAAAATATTCTGTTGATTGTTGCGTTCATTCCGCTTTGGTCGTTATCAACAAAGCCAAATCTACTAGAAAAAAGAGCTGTTACGCCAGGCGTTAGTACAATGTCTGTGTTCATTTGGATAAATTCACCTGATTCACTGTTTCTAAGCAACACACTTGTGTCTGCGTTAATAATATCTTCGCCGAGTTTTACCATCCACCCAATTACAGAAAAATAATCATCTATTTCTCTGATAAGATCCACATTAAAAACCATTTCATCGCCACCTGATATAGCATTAGGAGCGACTACAGTTCGTATCATATTGGGATTTCCGGTATATGTCTCGTTAGTAGAAATAAATAAAATAGGTACAGAAGCAAACAAAGCAATGATGAATGCGACTAAAACAACTTTCTCATAATCATTTTTTTTACAGATACGGCTAAGCATATTTCTGCAGAAGGATGGAAAATATTTGATTCTTTTAGAAATGAATTCAAAGAAGTAAATTAGTTTATTCCACACTTTTTTGTAGATTTTTGGTGGCATAACTAAAACAATCAAACTTGCCACAGCACCTGCACTTAAGAGTAAGGTCGCTCCTGTGCGCATGCGCACAGAGTCAGCAGCTTCTCTCATTTCGTCAATCATTATAAAGAAAAAGGGATCCATCCCGGTAATGATAACTGGAGCCCCATTTTCGGCAAGCTCAATATACATATCGTTTATAGGAGCATCCTGATAAATAATATCAGAAAATGACACTGAAACACTCCTGCTTAATGGTTTACTAATTTCAAACGTTTCGAGCGTGAGTGATTGACCTTGAGATACCCCATTTAAATCAATGCGCAGACTCACGAGGCTGTTAAATACATTCGGAGACATCCCAACAGATGCACCGCTACCGAGCCTTTCCCCTAAAAGATGGTTGTCAAAATCCACACCATCACCTACATCATAAAATAACGAAACATTAAATCTTTCCCGCACTCGAATGTCGTCTGATGATATTTCAGCAGTAAAAATAAAGTCTGATATAATGGAGTCATAGATGTGAATTGCAGGAATCGAAATAATAAATATGCAAATCAAAATCTTTATGAATACAGCTTTACTAAGCAGTTTATGAGACATTTTCATTCTGACTTCTCTCCAAGAAAGTATCTTAATAGGCGCAGGCCACTTTTATATTCGCCTCAGTTAATTTTGCATATGCGGACTCACTTGTGGAACACAAAATAGAACTGTATTACATCATATTTATGCGTTTTTGTCAACATTCACAACTTTTTCAGACCTCCCAAATATCTCTATATGTCTCTGCCCGACATATTCAAGTGAATATTGGCGCTGTACCCTCTGTCTTCCGGCTATCCCAAATTCTTTCATTTTTGTGGGATTATTAATGCAATACTCAAGTTTCTCAATCGCGTCCCCCAAATCGCCGGGGGCTGTAAACAATCCTGTCACACCATCCTCAACTATATCTATTGACCCCCCCGCCCTAGCGGCAACAACAGGCAATCCCGCTGCCATTGCTTCCAGTAAAACATTGGGGCACGAATCACTCACACTAGCGAATAAGAATAAATCGTAATTGCATAACGCTTCAGTTAATTGCGACTTATTTATGTAACCTTTGAGTGTAATGAATTCATCAGCCTCATTATCTTTAATTTGCTGCATTAACTCATCGAATAGGTAGCCTTGCCCAAATATGTCAAGAGTTACGTCGGGATAAGCCTTGCGAAGCTCAATAACAGCATCAATTAGTAGGTCTATGCGTTTCAAGTATATGAGTCTTCCAACATAAACAAAACTTTTTACAGTTTCAGAATAAAAATGCTTGCATTCAATATCTGAATCAAAGGCATTTGGTATAATCGTTATAGGAATTTCAGGTGCAAAGCTATGAAAAATGGCATAAGATTCCGTACTATTACATGTTACTGCAACAGCCTTGCGCGATATATTTTTATTGAATGATGAGGTCAGTTTGCTTAACCCCTTATTTCTATCGCTGTGTAACCCGGGAATATCCATACCACGAAGTGACACAACATATGGCACTTTGCCATGAATTCCGTATTTTAGTATCCCTGTAGGCACACAGAAGTAAAACTGAATTATATCGTATTTATACGTTTTCGTCAGCTTGTTTATTTCCCTAAGCCCCCTAAACACAAAAAAAAGCATCCCGAGCGGAGTAGATAGTTGGATATTTTTTCTTTTGTGTTTGACAATATGAGTTGTGACTCCATCAAGCATCTCAGGCGTTCCAAGCTCTTTATCCCAGCCAATCAGTAAAGAGACGTCATGCCCAAAATCACGCAAAGCTTTGGCAAGGTAGTACATCTGTTGCCCCGCACCACCGCCTTGACCTTTGTATTCATAGTTAACCAACAGTATTTTCATTGTGCTTTTCTAATCCTTACCAGTCTCATCGCTCTCAAAAACTTCTTTCACCGAATACGGCATGTCGATTTTGTTGCCATAATATATCTTAACAAGCACGTCCGCAATAAGTCCGAACACCAACAAAAAAAGTCCTACAGCTATGAACGTGATTGTAAGAAACGCCTGAAAATCATCTGTTAGGCTCTGTCCTCTGATGAAGTTTATCGTTGTCCAAACTCCGCTGGCTGCACCTAAAAGCAACATAACAATGCCAAGTGTACCCATCAGATGTAGTGGCCGCACGGCATATTTATGCCAAAACCAAACTGATATCATGTCTAAAAAACCTTTGATAGTGCGCTTCCAATTATATTTAGTCTTTCCTGCGGTGCGAGGGCGGTGGTTGACAACTATTTCACCTATCGTAAAACCCTTAATTTTTAATAGTGCCGGAATAAATCTATGCATTTCACCATATAGATTCACCCCTTCAAAGCACTCACGCTTATAAATTTTTAAGGAGCATCCGCTGTCGTGTATATTATCGTGCACCATGATGTAGCGGAGCAGATTTGCACCCCTGGAAGTAAATCTCTTTAAAAAGCTGTCTTTACGGTTTTTTCTCCATCCCGAAACAATATCCAGATTATTCTCTTCAAGATGCGAAATGAGCCTTGAAATATCGGCAGGGTCATTTTGACAGTCGCCATCCATGGTGACGATATAGTCATTTTCAGCTGCCTTTATCCCGGCATCCATCGCTGCGGTCTGCCCGAAATTGCGCCGCAGGCAAATAAGTTTTAATGGCGACAGTTTTCTCGCAACCTCGGCAGTCCCATCCGTCGAACCATCATCAACAAAAATGATTTCATAATGGCGGTCAAGCTTGTCGCAGACAGTGCGAATTTCTTCATGCAGACGCACCACATTTTCCGCTTCATTGAATATCGGAACAACTATTGACAGACTATTCATAAGCATTATTTTCCTCATACTCACATAGCATATACTATCAACCATTCTATGATAATAGTACAAATTCTACTTTGCGCCTTTCTTTGTCTTTAATACTTGAAAAACCAACGCCGCAAGTGCAGCACCGACCAATGGGCCTACTATAAACACCCATAAATCTGTAAGAGCTTGCCCTCCGCTGAAAATGGCAGGACCTATGCTTCTTGCAGGGTTGACCGATGTGCCCGTGAGTGGAATCCCAACTATGTGTACAAAGGCGAGTGTGAGCCCGATAACTATGCCTGCTACACTGCTTTTATTCTTATCTGCAGTGACTCCCAAAATGGTAAGTACAAATATGAATGTAAGAATTCCCTCAACAAACAACCCTCCGCCTATGCCGCCGGCATTAGCCACACCGTTTGAGCCAAGACTTCCTGTGTGATCATGCACTCCAAACACTTCTACCATCAAAAACAGTAAACCTGCGCCAATAATTGCGCCAATAACTTGTGAGACAACGTATCCGCAAAATTCCTTTGCATTTATACGCTTATCAAGCAGCACTCCGAGCGACACAGCCGGATTGATGTGACAGCCCGAAACATTTCCTATGACATAAGCCATTGCCACTATAGACAAACCAAACGCAAGTGCGACAGGCAGATTCCCTACCCCCGCATCTGCACCCAACACCACGGCGGCACCGCATCCCATAAATACGAGAACCATAGTACCAATTATTTCTGCAATGTATTTCTTCACGAAAAACTTCCTCCTGCCAACGTAATAAAATATATTCAGTTGCGATTGAGGTTAACTATAACATATATAAGCTGTGCTGTAAATCTCTAATAAAAAACTATTGTCGACTATAGTCTAACTATTACGTGATAACTACAAAACTAAAAATGGCAATATCTTAATTGTTGGGATATGATAATTACTTCACAACAACGCTGCTTGAGGTTCATGCTCTGATAGAAAAGCATGAGAGCGGAGTGCCATTTTGTAAGTCTAAAATCTGGTCGGCATTTGTTACCGAGGACAGTACCGGAAAACGCTTGCTTAACTTTCCTTATGCGGATGAGCGTGAGTTCATTGAACTGGTAACAGAATCTTCGAAACAAACGATATCAGTTATCTCAATCATGCCGATGGGAACAACGCTTTCAGCGACATATAAGCTACATAACATACTCCTCGATTATAAGAGAAAACACTATACTAAGAATTCGTCCGATGATGGTAATATACGAAGCTTTGATTTTGCTTTAAATTACTGCATCATACTCTGCAAGCCCGATAATGATGATGACGATATAGTTAGGAAATATTGGGAAAAAGATAAAACAGGTTCTGATTGCAAAAAAGTGATTCTGGCGAGTTTAAACTATTCTCAAAAATATAGTGAGAAGCCCGCTATTGTGGAGTATTTCTTAGCGGCATCTGCAAAGTGGATTGATCCATATAAAGACAGCAAAGAGGTGTGGCATAAGAGCGAAGGAAAAGACAGCCGCCCCATGATTCAAGTTGACAAAACTTCTACAGTTCCTGATGCAATTTTTCCACTTATTGGTAGTAAACGAGAATGCTTTGATGAGCTAAACCCGAAAAAAGATGAAGCATTTAAAAATAACAACGAGAAGATGCAACCACTAAGAGGGCTTATTACTTATTCACATATTGCCACAGAAGAAAGCCACCATCTATTCCATATAGATTTCCCTGCATATTTCGGTAGAAAAAGGAGCGACATCGAAAATTGGCTTGATGAGGTGGGAAAAGCTGCATTAAATATAATTATTTCACCGGGAGTCCACGCCGGAAGCTGACGGGATCGATTCATTCCACACGCATTTCAATCTCGTCTCGCCCTGTAAAAACCAACACCGCTCTACGCACAGTCTTGTTGCTATTTTTGAACTTATTTGCATAACCCTTGCCTACTATCTGCGCCATGCCTGCATCCAAAGCCTTGTCAATCGCATTACGCTTTACGTCTGCACTCACATCAACCGGGCAATCTAAATACTTAAATTCCATAACATAAACATTGTCAGCAAGCTCAAGCGTAGCATCAATCCTCCCGCCCGACACAGATATTTCTGCCTCAATGTCAAATCCAAGGATTGTCATTATGGCATAAAATATTGAGTGATAATAGGCTTCACGATTGACATGTAACTGGTGTGGTATGGATGCAAAAAGTGATTTTAAAATGCTAAGAATTCCTTCAAGATTTCCCGACTGAAGCAATTGTTTAAGTTTTCGATAAGAACTCTCTGTGAATGCATAGTCGCTTTCGGTAAACTCAGAAATTATGTTTAAATTGAACGCCTCTTTGACCTCGAGGTTTGGCATACGTAGCTTATAATAAGCAGGCGGAGGGTCATAGTTAACGCTCTCCACCGTAAGGTATCCTGCTTGAAATAAAAGCGGTGCAGCACTCATTTTGCGGATGTCGACAGAATCAAGAGCACTCTCGCTCATATCCAAGTCGTCGAGGTCCATATATGAAGAGGGTTTGTCTTTAAGTAGTTTGATGAGAAACGAGGGAGTACCGCTGGCATACCAAAAACTGTAAATGCGTTTTTTCATGAAAAGGCTAAGAAGTGAAAACGGATTAATGAGTTTTGTTTCGCCATCCCATGAATATCCGTCATACCAAGCCAATATCTCGTCACGCAGACTTGAGCTGCATTTGAAGTTTTTTTGTGATGCCAAATCATCTATATGCTCACTAAAGTAGCAATCAAGTGCATCTACTTCAATACCACAGACATTTGCATAGTCTTCCATGAGCGTGATATCAAGCAAATTGTTCAGACCTGAAAATACTGAGGTTTTCGTGAATTTAGTCACTCCTGTTAAGAATGTGAGCTGTAGGTGCGGGTCCATGGATTTTAGTATGCCGTAAAAATCTCTGAGCACATCTCGATTGGCTTCCGCAACTTCAATATTGTTCAATTGATCTAGCATTGGCTTGTCATATTCATCTATGAGCACAACAACTCTTTTCCCATACTTCTCATGTAGCTCCATGATGAGGTTTTTGAATAAATCAGATGATAGACTTGACGATATATCAAAGCCCTCTGAATTAATTTGCTTCAGCAGCGCTTCACGGAGTGCACTTTCCAGTGTATCAGATGTCCGATTAACAATATTGCTCATATCAAGCCGAATCACAGGATGCCGCTCAAATGAATAGTCAGTATCGTAGATATAGAGTCCTTTAAAAAGCTCCTTGTCGCCACTAAATGCCTCGGCTATTGTGTCAAGCAAAAGTGACTTCCCGAATCTTCTTGGACGCGACAGGAAATAATAGCTTGCTTTATTGATAATATCATAGACATAATTAGTTTTATCGACATAAACATAGTCTCCTTCCACTATCTTGCGGAAGTTTTGGACTCCAAGCGGTAATTTTTTCATATCTACCTCCAATCACAGTTAAACTATTTAACCCATCCAAAAGTCTAACACTGTACAGATTCTGAGTAATTATGTTTATAAGGCATTATATACCACGAAGCACATTTTATCAATGCAGTGGGTTAAAATTAATCGGAAAGTAGAAATATTACCAATCATATGGTATACTATTATTGCCTTGATACAAAACATTAGGAGAAAATGCATATTGAGTAATTATGTTTATAAGGCATCATATACCACGAAGCACATTTTATCAATGCAGTGGGTTAAAATTAATCGGAAAGTAGAAATATTACCAATCATATGGTATACTATTATTGCCTTGATACAAAACATTAGGAGAAAATGCATATATGGATTTTTTTATTGACAACTCCCAGATAGGCGCGACTCCGGTGCTGGTAACAGGAGCAGCAGGTTTTATCGGCTTCCATGTAGCAAGAAAGCTCATGGAACTTGGTGCAGACGTTGTTGGATACGATAACCTCAACAACTATTACTCAGTGGTGCTCAAAGAGGCACGACTCGAAGAACTATGCAGAGTTTCCTCGGTCACAGGCAAATCATTTACATTCGTTCATGCAGACTTGGCAGACAAGGCGGCGCTTGAATCTGTTTTTGTTGAACATAAACCTCAGATAGTGATCCATCTGGCTGCGCAGGCCGGGGTGCGGTATTCACTCGAAAACCCGGATGCTTATGTCCAGTCTAATCTTGTTGGGTTCATGAATATTCTAGAGTGCTGCCGCAGTGGTGATGTTCAGCATTTGCTCTATGCTTCTTCCAGCTCCGTTTATGGCTCAAATAAGAAGTTGCCATTTGCAGTTGAGGACAGGGTAGACAACCCTATTAGCCTCTACGCTGCGACAAAAAAGTCTAATGAGTTGATGGCGCACACATATTCACACTTGTTTGGGCTGCCCACTACAGGTATGCGGTTCTTCACGGTATACGGACCATGGGGGCGTCCTGATATGGCAGCATTTTTATTTATGGATGCAATCAATGCCGAAAAACCCATAAAGGTCTTTAACAATGGCGAAATGAAACGTGATTTCACTTATGTCGATGATGTGGTGAAAAGTATTCTTGCCCTTATAAATAAATCTGCTGCACTTGCACCCGGAAGTAATGATGCACCATATAAGGTTTATAACATCGGCAATAATCACCCTGAAAAGCTTTTAGATTTTATCTCACTGCTCGAGAAATTTTCCGGCAAAAAGGCTATAATGGAAATGTTGCCGATTCAGCCCGGTGATGTACCTGCTACTTTTGCGGACATTGATGAGCTTATATTGGACACGGGAGTTAAGCCCGAGACGCCACTGAGGGCCGGGCTTGAGCATTTTGTAAAGTGGTGGTTAGATAGGAGAGAAGAATTTTGACGAATATTACTATTGTAGGGATCGGTTATGTTGGGCTATCATTAGCCGTCTTGCTCGCTCAAGAGAATGACGTCATAGCGCTCGACATAGCGCAAAGCAAGATAGATGCACTTAATGCACGCATTTCACCGATTAAAGACCCTGATATCGAAGATTATTTAAAGACCAAGCAGCTCAATCTCACTGCATCAACAGATTCTGTAGCTGCTTATTCGAGTGCCGATTTCGTAGTAGTTGCTGTGCCAACAAACTATGACCCTGCACTCAACTTTTTTGATACTGCTGTGGTTGATTCGGTTATTAGAGATGTGACTAAGATTAACCCCCGTGCCACCATAGTAATTAAGTCTACAGTTCCTGTCGGATATACAGTGGGTGCGAAAAAGAAGTTTGACACGGATAACATCATATTCTCACCGGAATTTTTGCGTGAAGGGCAAGCTCTATATGACAATCTGTATCCATCGCGTATCATCGTTGGTGAAAAAAGCGAAAGTGCAAAGCGTTTCGCAGAATTGCTGCTTCAAGGCTCTCTTAAAAACGATGTTCCCGTTCTTTTTACTGATTCTACTGAAGCTGAAGCTGTGAAGCTCTTTGCAAACACTTTTCTTGCTCTTAGGGTATCTTTTTTTAACGAGCTTGACACATATGCCGAATTGCGTGGGCTTGACACATCTCAAATTATAGAAGGCGTGTGCCATGACCCAAGAATTGGCACAACTTATAACAATCCGTCCTTTGGTTATGGCGGTTACTGTTTACCCAAAGATGCAAAGCAGCTTCGGGCAAATTTCGACAATGTGCCAAACAACCTCATCGGGGCTATTGTCGAAGCAAACCGCACACGCAAGGATCATATTGCTGACCGAATATTAGAGCTAAATCCGCATGTGGTTGGCATATACCGCCTGACGATGAAAGCCGGTTCTGATAATTTCCGCCAGTCCAGTGCTCAGGGTGTGATGAAGCGCCTCAAGGGCAAAGGCGTTGAGGTCATAGTGTATGAGCCTGCCCTTGAAGATGAGCATTTCTATCATTCAAAAGTAGTGCGCGACATAGAAGAGTTTTTTACCCTAAGTGACGTAATTGTTGCCAACCGTTATAGCCCGGAACTGGAGAGTGTTATTGACAAAGTTTACACTAGGGATATTTTCAGGCGGGATTAGTACAATTCATTTATTTGTAGCATGAGTGACTGGCAGACTTCATTTAAAGTGGGGGTAGGAAATATATGACAAAACTTAAACTGATGACAATTGTTGGGACAAGGCCGGAAATAATCAAGCTTTCTGAAATTATTAAGGCATGTAATAGGTGCTTTGAGCATGTTCTTGTCCACACCGGGCAAAATTATGATTACACACTTAATGAAATTTTCTTTAGCGATTTAGGGCTTAGAGAACCCGACCACTATCTCAATGTGGTAGGCGATGACTTAGGTCAAACTATTGGAAGCGTTATATCAAAGAGTTATAGTATCATGCGAGAGCTCAAGCCTGATGCACTTTTGATACTTGGCGACACAAATTCAACCTTATGTGCGATTTCAGCTAAAAGGCTCAAAATACCTATTTTTCATTTAGAGGCAGGAAACAGGTGCTTTGATGAAAACCTCCCGGAAGAGGTCAACAGACGAATAGTTGACCATACCAGCGATGTAAACTTGGCATATTCAGAACATGCTCGCCGAAACCTTTTGGCAGAAGGTTTAAAAAGAGAGAGCGTTTTCGTCGTTGGCTCCCCTATGGCTGAAGTTCTTCGTACTCATCTTGATAGAATAAACGAAAGTGATGTACTGAACAGTTTAGGACTTGATAGTAAAAAATATATTCTCCTCTCTGCTCATCGGGAGGAGAATATAGATAACGAGCACAACTTTTTTTCTCTAATGGAATCGATAAATAAACTCGCAGAAACATATAATGTGCCGATTATATACTCAACCCACCCCAGAAGCAAAAAACACATCGAAAACCGTGGATTTCAGTTTAATCCGTTGGTGCGTAGTTTAAAACCATTTAGTTTCACTGATTATAATTGTCTGCAAAAACACGCTCTGTGTGTTGTGTCGGACAGCGGCACTTTGCCTGAAGAGGCTAGTTACTTTAACTTCCCCGCTGTATCAATCAGAACAAGCACAGAGCGCCCTGAAGCGATGGACAAGGGTAATTTCATAATCGGGAGTATTACGTCTGAGAGTGTCATTCAATCTGTTAACCTTGCTGTTCAATTGGATTCAGAAAATAGTATAGGTGCTAAGGTGCCGGATTATGTCGATGAAAATACTTCATCAAAAGTAGTGAAAATTATACAAAGCTACAGAAGCATTGTGGATATGATGGTTTGGCGAAAGTGAACTCTAAACCCCTACGCCCTGCCGAGCCATCTGCCGTCATTGGCAAATCTATGTCTTACTCCGTCGGCAGTGAATCTTCCTGTTACCATTTCGCCGCTTGGACGCATGAAATACCATTGTCCGCCGGTTTCTACCCAGCCGACTGCCATTGCACCGTTAGATCGCAGATAATACCAGTTTCTGCCGTCAAAAATCCAACCTGTTGCCATTGCGCCGCTTGAATGCAGAAAGAACCATTGCCCGCCTGTCAGCACCCAGCCTGTTGCCATTGCACCGCTTGACCGCAGATAATACCAACTACCGGTGTTGTTTATCCAGCCCGTCTGCATTATGCCACCTTCGTTAAAGTAGTACCAAACTCCTCCGTCTTGCAGCCAACCTGTCGCTACTGTGCCGCCACTACGAACGAAGAACCAGTTTCCACCCTCTTGCACCCAGCCGCTTCGACCGGGAAATTGTGGTGACTCTGACTGCCCTGGTTGTTCCGCATCACTAATCGGTGGTATTGAGGGCAATATTGTAATCAAACCTGTTTCAAAATTCGTAATTTGGACTCCTGTGTAGAAGTGATGTATTATTTGATCTGCAGTTCTGCCGCGTACACTCGCCATAGACTGTGCGCCCCACTGGCTCAAGCCGATGCTGTGCCCCCAGCCTCGCCCTCTGAGAACGACGTTGCTACCGCGGACATCTACCCAGCCGTCTGTTCCTGCATTGTCAATTGTAAAGCGTTGTGATCGCATAACGGTTGAGCCGCCAAAGAGTCTTTGAAGTGCTGCACGTCCTGTAAATCTGAATTCTCTGCTATTGTTGTCGTATACTAAGACAGAGCGCACATTTCCTGTTGGCGTAAATTCCGGTTGAACCCAGTGTATGGTTCCTGCATTTGAGTGTGTTAAACGAACACGCGATGTGAGCGTTGATTGAGAAACCGTTACTGTCCAGTTATAGTTAGGAATATTAACATCTTCCTCATAGGTGTCAATCACTCCGCGCAGATATGGTCTCGGAGGTCCGAGAAATACGTTTTCATTATTTTCAGAACCACCACCATGTGATGATGAGTAAAGTGTTTCCGCTATTGAACCGTTGTGTGTCACTATTAAGTTTGCGGTGCTTGTGATAGCTTGGTCAGTTCTCGCCGTAGCGTTGCGATTGCCCCAATATACCTGACAGCAAGCCTCAACACATAAATCAAATCGGTTATTTACCGCTTTAGGTGTGGGATTTAGCATTCTGAACATTGCAAACGAACGTGCGGTAATTGCCTGAGCTCTGAGAGCTTCAATGTGCCAGCTTGGGCTCATTTCATATGGCACGACGCCTTTGACATAATCTTCAATATCGACTATATTGACAACTATAAGCGAACTACCCCGCCTTTCAAATCTGAATCCACCAAAGAACGTATAGTTTCTGTTTGCCGAAAATCTGGGACTACTGTTTCTGTATCGTGTAGATGGGTTTGCACCAAGTGGTCTCACTCCAAATAGTTCTGCTGTGCCGTTTTGTGTAAAGGTGAATAAGACTTCGCCTGTATCAGCTCTGTTGATAACTACTTGGCTTTCGCCACCCACTGCTACATTGACGTTTCCTACGTATGTAGAACCAAATGATGTGAAGTGGTCTGTAGAAGAGTTGTATGTCCCCCACTCGAAGCCACTTCCGGGATTGTTTTGCAGGTTGGTTGTTGATACTGCTGTGTCACCCCAGTTTAAACCTGCTCTTATAGTTCTCCTGATATTTGTATTAGCCGAAACTGATTCAGTCACTACAAGAGATATTGCCACACACACTACGAGGAAAATCGCAGTGAACCTTGCATATTTCCTAACCAAATTCATTAAAATGACCATTCCTTTCCTAACCGTAAGGCATATGCACCTTTAACTTGCAATATGCAGACGTATATGTTACACTAACTTGGAACAAAAATCAAGTGTTTTTTGTAATATTTTGTAAATTTTTGTAATTTTTTATTTTTAAGGGGTGATCTTATGTATTTAGATCCTGGTTTTGGAGGAATGCTTGTTCAGATTATTGTTGTGATTGCAGCCGTTGGCGGGGGAGTTATCTTTTCTTTGAGAAAGAAAATCAGCAATTTGTTTTCTAAAAATAAGTCTGGACCAACATCTGATATTAAACACACTATAACCGACGATGATACTGTCGATATGCTTGATGATGACACAAATTGAGTTTGTAGTTTAGGGTTTGAAAGGAATAGTCATTTATTTATGGAACTCACAAAAAAGCGCCTGGCCGGGATTACTTTTGCTTTAACAATTATTTATTTTATCTCGCTTATTTTCTTGCCCGAGAGCATAGTTGGCAATCGAGGTGATAATTTCTTTTTGTTTGCTCCAAGGCTTTTGTTTTTGGCCGGTACTGCAGCTGTGGCCACAGCGTTTGTCCTACTTTTTGTGTTTAAGCGCAAATTCGTCATGGGACAACTTTTTGCTTTTCAGCGCTACAAATATTACATGGGACTTATGATAAAGCGTGATTTTATCTCCAGATATCGAAAGAGCATATTTGGAGTTATTTGGTCATGGCTCAATCCTCTTCTCATGATGCTTGTTATGGCTGCTGTTTTTTCTCACCTGTTCAGGTGGGATGTCGAGCATTTCCCAGTCTACCTCTTCAGTGGGCAACTCATATTTAACTTTTTTTCTGAAGGGACAACGCAATCCATGACCTCACTGATTAGCAATGAGGCTATAATTAAAAAAATATATGTTCCAAAATATGTGTTTCCTTTGACTAAACTCCTTTCAGCTTTTGTCAATATGGCTTTCACTTTTATAGCATTTTTGATTATACTGCTTTTTTCAGGTGTTCAGCTACAGTGGACATTAATTTTAATGCCTATCCCAATCTTCTACACTTTCGTATTCACCCTTGGTGTTTCGATGTTTATTTCATCGTTCGCTGTGTTCTATCGTGATGTAACACATTTATGGGGTGTACTGATGCAGCTGCTTTTTTTCCTCACCCCGATAATGTATCCTGTCGACATCTTGCCCGACTGGATTATCCCATTCTATTGGCTAAACCCAATGGTTCATTTTGTTGAGTATTTTAGAGATGTTGCGATGTTTGGAGTTGTTCCGAACCTTTGGGCTAACATGGTTTGCATTGGATTTGCCGTTGCATCACTCTGCCTGGGCACATATATGTTTATGTCAAAGCAAGATAAATACATTCATAATATGTAGTCTAAAATATTCGTAATGCCTCTGTAGGGGCGAACTGTGTTCGCCTGAGGGGTATACAGATTCTAATTATTAATGTGGGAGAGCCATACTGTGGAAAATATTGCTATCAATATCGAAAATGTTTCAATGAAATTTAGTCTCAGTAAGGACAAAATCACGAGTCTCAAAGAGCATGTCATAAAAATCATTAAGGGGCAGGCCTTTTATGAAGATTTTTGGGCACTTAAGGATGTCAGCTTTGACGTCAAGCGCGGTGAGGTCTTTGGAATCATTGGATTTAATGGCGCCGGCAAATCAACTTTGCTAAAAATTATTGCAGGGGTTTTTAAGCCGACCCTTGGCAGCATAACCGTCAATGGCAACATTTCTCCACTATTGGAGCTTGGTGCCGGTTTTGACCCTGAGTTCTCTGCTCGTGACAATATATATATGAATGGTGCCATGTATGGATATCCCCCTAGTTTCATGGAGAAGAAATTCAATGAAATAATTGATTTTGCGGAGCTTCGAGATTTTGAAGACGTCGCACTAAAAAACTTTTCAACGGGTATGAACGCACGCTTAGGTTTTGCAGTGGCTACCAGTGTTGATCCTGACATTTTGATTGTAGATGAGGTGCTTGGAGTCGGGGACTATAAGTTTCAAGCAAAATGCATAGAGCGTATGAACAAATTAATGACGGGTGGTGCCACTGTTCTCTTGGTCTCGCATAGCATAGATCTCATTAAATCAATGTGTACACGGGCAGTATTACTCGAAAAGGGCAACATAGCTTGCATCGGAGATGTGGATGAAGTCGCTGCCGCCTATGGAGATGTATAAGACTCAGACATAAAAGGGTTGGTGTTTCCTTGGAAAAAAGTAAAATAAAAACCTATGGGATCATATATCTCTGCTATCTTCTGTTTTCGGTAAGTTTGGTTGTGGCTAACTTTGCCGGCACTTTTCCTCTTGTTTCAATTCAAGCTATAGGGCTGTACGGGCTTGCGTTTATGCTCTTTGGAATTTTTGCATTAGTTTGGCAACAAGTCCTAAAACGTCTTCCGCTTACCATAGCTCACGCAAACCGTGCCGTTACAATCATCTACGGCATGTTTTTTGGTGCTGTGCTTTTTGGCGAGACCATAAGTTTAAACATGATAATCGGGGCACTTATTATTATTGCCGGAATAGTTCTCATAGTGAGAAACAACAAAAAGGTCGGTGATAAGCATGGATGATTATTTGATTCATATGGCTATTGTCTTATCTATGGTTTTCATCTCGGCATGCTCTCAGCTTTTGCTCAAGAAGGCGGCACAAATCACATGGAAAAATAGACTCGCCGAGTATCTAAACTGGCGAGTTATGCTTGCGTATTTCATTTTTGGTGTCGCCGCTATTGTTAATTTTTACATGTTGCGGTACATTCCGCTGTCTCTTATTCCGATTTTAGAATCGGCGGCATTCATATTCATTCCGGTGCTGAGCTTGTTTTTTCTCAATGAGAAACTACGGCTATCGCAGTATTTAGGCATCGTGCTAATCATTGTGGGCATTGTTGTGTTTAGTCTTTGAGCCTGGAGCCCAATAAATTTTCCATCAACTCGTCTCTGTTTTGTGCCGGGGTTGTTGTTGGTCTACCCAAGTCACTGCGAGATGATAGGTTGCATATGACTTCTATTAAAAACGGGCCTTCTGTGCTTTTTGTGTCTTTTATCACTTTGACAAGCTTTGTTACTTCGGTGGCACGACTTGCTTTTTTGTATCCCAGAGACTCCGCAACTTTGGAAAAGTCCAGATTTTCTCCTACAGTCGGCAATCCGCCAACTGTTTCGTGTGCTCCATTGTTTATCACGATATGGATTAGGTTTTTTGGTTTGTGTACGCCGATGGTTGCAAGACTTCCCATATGCATTAGCACTGCACCGTCTCCGTCCAGACAAAAGACTTGTCTCTTTGGTTTTTCTAACGCTATGCCATAGGCAATCATTAGGCTATGACCCATTGAGCCTACTGTCAGAAAGTCAGAACCATGCCCTGCGCCTTGCTGTTCTCGGATTTCATAGACTTCGCGAGAGAGCTTTCCTGTTGTACAGACGTAGATTGGGCTGTTTACGGAGTGGCTATCGGTGGTATCTACTGAAAGTATTGCGCCAAGTGCTTCCTCACGTGAGAGTTTTGCGCCCGAGCTGTACTCATATTTCTTGTCATTTTGCAGAGCACCTTTTTTTATGACAAATGCTACGGAACGTCCATTTTTCAGATGCTCGCTGAATTCATTTACCGTCTTTTCCAAATCATCATCGCCTGATATCACTATATATGGTATCTCCAAGTTATCAAGTAACGAGAGCGTGATTTCTCCTTGAAACACGTGCTGTGGCTCGTCTTTTACGCCGGGTTCGCCACGCCAGCCTATTACAAAAATGGCGGGAATTGAATAGACTTTTTCATGTAAGAGCGAGCAAATTGGGTTCACGGCATTTCCTATTCCGCTGTTTTGCATGTAAACCACTGCGGGCTTTGATGTAGCCAAAAAGTGCCCTGCGGCAATCCCCACAGCCGCACCTTCGTTTGCCGCTACTATGTGCTTTTCCGATATGCCATGCCTTTCCATAACTGCATCAATAAATGGGCTGAGCAGTGAGTCCGGCACACCTGTGTAGAGACCACCACTTAGTGACTGAAGAATGTCGAGAAATTTAGTTGCTTGCATGGCTCCCTACCTTCTATATAAATGTCAGTACGTCTTTTATAGACATGCAGTATTCGTCGGAGGCTTCTTCACTGCGATTGTGAGTTAGAATGCTTTCGGCTGTTTTCAGCATTGCAGGATATGCACTGCGTAGCAGATAGTTTGCATGGATAATTATATTTGCGCCCCTTTTGTGGAGCTCTTCTTCCGTGAATTGATTGTAGGTTGTCGGAACAGCTACAACGGGGATATCTGCTGAATATGCTCTGAATTTATCCATAAACTCAAATATATCGTCGCCGGATTTTTCCTTGCTGTGAATCATGATGGCATCAGCACCTGCTTCGATGTATATTTTTGCCCTTTTCATGGCATCGTCAGTATCTTTTCCGGCAATCAAGCTCTCCAAGCGAGCGATTATCATGAACTCACGTGTGGCTTGTGCCTGCTTACCCGCCGCAATCTTAGCTCCAAAATGCTCCGGGTCGTCCAATGTCTGCTCCACCTCGGTTCCAAACAGGGAGTTTTGCTTTAATCCTGTTTTGTCCTCGATTATAACCGCTGATACCCCAATACGCTCTAACGTTTTCACATGATATGAAAAATGCTCGATTTTACCGCCTGTATCGCCGTCTAAAATGATGGGTTTTGTCGTCACTTCCATAATTTCATCTATAGTGCTGATTCGGCTTGTCAGGTCAACGAGTTCTATGTCCGGCTTCCCTTTAAATGAGGAATCGCAAAGGCTGGACACCCACATTGCATCAAACTCTTTGACTGTCAGGCTCGCTTCGTCCATAACACGCACGTTCTCGGCTATAATTCCCGTGAGTCCGTTTGATACATCTATAGCTCTTATATATGGCTTAAGCTTGAGAAGTTTTCGAAGCTTTGCAAGGCGTACATCAGGTGTTGAAAACGCCGCAGAGAGTTGTCTGGAGAGTCCATCAGTGGAGATTCCCTTTGTGTACGGTATCTCAATTAATTCACCTCCCCATTCGGCGAGCACCGATATGACCCGCTCTCTGATTATTTGCATATGCCCCGTGCGCCAGTCATCGCCGTGCACGACATAATCGGGGCGGATTTCATGTAATGTGTCTGTGTAGTCCATATGCTCTTGCACTACCACGCGCTCTACATGCTTAAATCCAGACGCAATTCTGACACGTTCAGCAGTGTCAAGCAGTGGTGGGCGCTTATAGGTTGCAACGGCTTCATCAGTCAGAACTCCGACAATCACACTGCCGTGCTTCGCCGCCTCATTTATGATATTTAAGTGTCCGGAATGATACAGGTCTGTTGCCATAGCAACATATGCTGTTTTTTCTCCCATTACTCAGTTCTCCATTTTCTGTTTAATTGCCGTAGATGAAACGCCTGCTGTATATTCAGGCTCTATTACTTCGCCACCCCATTCTCCCATGGTAGCAATCGCCCTTGCTCTGACCTCTGCAAGTGGTCCTGTGCGCCAATCTGTGCCATGCACCATGAAGTCCGGTTTGAATTTACGTAAGTTTGGCTCATAATCTTTTACGTTTTGTTTCACAACATAGCTCACGCCTTTGACATTTTCAAGTATTGTCTTACGCATTTCATAGCTCATGGTCGGTGGTTTTTTGTAAGTTTTAACCGCTTCATCCGAGTAAAGTCCAACCATCACATTGCCGTATTTACCTGCTTCTTTGATTATGTTGATATGACCGGGGTGAAGTATATCTGCTACCATCGGCACGTATACCAGTTTTGGTGGGTTGAATTTATTAATTCTGTCGGCTACAACAGAATCTGAAAAATCCAGAGACTGCCTTGCGGCAAGTTCAGGCATAACGGGTGACGAGGGGCGTATTTCGTGGTGTACGCAACCATCGCATACCAGACCGTCCAGCTTATCATCAATAAATGCTTGGCGAACTCTCTTCATGTTTTCACCATACCAACCTTCTTTGAGATTGACTTTGTTTAAGTCTGCAACCACCAGCATATTTTCATAATCAGCATTTTCCACAGAGAGATAACCCTCGCATGTCACGCAGATGGCGTCAAACGGCAAATTGCAACGCCTAAACGATTCGTCATCGGAGTAGCATTTGAGCAGACCCTCGATTTCATGCATATATCCGCCTTGATTATATACATTTTTGAACACTATTTCATCTGCGAGATTGCCGAATACGCGTTGAAACTCGTCTTTCATATATTCGGTGAAGCGCGTGAGTATTCCGGTTACGAAGATTTTGTATTTTTTACCGCTCTCCTGCCTGTATTGATTCAGGTACTTGAGGTTTTCCATAACGAGGTCAAAATCGTCATATCCGTGGATGAACTCATATAGTTCACGCTCCGGTGCATTTATTGAAAACTTAATGCTGTCAACTCCTGCATCAACAACTGCACGTATCCGCTCAGGTGTCGCAGGGGCGCCATTTGAGGTCAGATAGACATACTCATATCCGATTTCTTTCGCTTTTGCAACATAATCCGGTAGCTCTTTTACCAGAAAAGGTTCGCCTGTTGCATATAATCCAACTTCACGTGTGCCTAAGTCATATGCTTGCTGTAGCACTCTCGTGACTGTCTCCGGGTTAATCATGTTGACTTTACGTGTCATTTTTTGGTATGCACAGAAAATGCATTTGTGGTTACATGCATTTGATGTTTCAATTAAAAAATTAGTGCGAGGAAATGGTGGCTCAAGGCAGTACAACTCATTTCTATCAGCTTTTTTCAGGTCTATTCTCTCTTGTAATTGCATTTTTTTGTTTCCTCCTAATAATGTTAAAAATCCTAATTTTTTTACTATTTGAGCCTCTCGATTATATACTTCCCACCTGCTTCAGCACTCCTGCCGGGATGGTAAATGTACTCCGATAGTGCCTCATGTATTCGTTCCTTGTATGTTTCTTTCTCATCTAACAGTTTTTTTACTGTGTCACTTAACTGAGTTTGTATGTTCTCAGTATCAATCGATATTCCGATTTTATCGCGGAGAGCTATGTCCATTGGTTCCAATCCGTATTTTTTCCAATTCGGATTCATGACTTTCATTGGGGTGTTGATGTAGACACAGGGTTTGGAAGTACTGTATGTGAACTCGTATGCTATTGCCGACCAGTCTGTTATGAGTAGATCCGACTCAAAAATTGAACTGCTCTTTCCAAAGTCGAGTTCAAATATTATCTCACCTTGTTTTGTGTTTTCAGCATATTTCTCTTCCAGTTCATCCAAACGCTTTCGGAAAAGCTTTGTAAACTGCGGGTGAGGTCTTACTATAATCTCATAGCCGTGTCTTTTTAGTGCGTCGAGAACATCTTCAATACATGTCTCCAAAATGTTACCGCTATGCCATGAAGGAGCTATCAGTATTACCGGTTTATCGTTTTTTGCCTCCGGAACATATGATAGCAGCAGTTGGTCAAACAAATCGTAGCCCGCTTTTATCAGCTTTCTTTTTTCCAGCCCGGCGAGTTCTTCACGCCTGCGGAGTTCTCCTACATGATGCGGCCCGACACAGAAAATAGTATCAAAGTGGTCAAAGGCTTTTTCTCTGTAAATCATGTGTGTGCTTGTTGCGGCATGAAACACATACACATATTCAATATCATCGCATACTATGGAGCGCTTCATGTGGTAGCTTTGCAGGTCGGGGACTGTTGTTACGAGCATGTCTGCGTCTAGTTTCAGCATTAGCGAAATTGTTTTTCTTTGCCCTGCGTAGTATGGGATTAGTCGTGGGTTGTCTTGAGCAAAAATACTATCGTCGGGGTCGCTTGTCAGGTAGTGAATTGTGGTTTCTGAATTTTCCAGTATATACTCTATGACTGTTTTGTAGTATTTATACTGACCACCTGTTATTGCGTAAAATACTAGTTCCTTTTTCACTTCTCGGAACTTTGCTGCATCTTGCTTTTCTCGCGCTTTGAGCTTTTTATTTAGTTCGCGCTCCTTTTTGAGTTCTTCGGGGGATTTCTTTTCTGCCTGAGTTGCGGCTAGTGCCTCAGGTGCCAGTTTTTTGGGATTATACATTACATTTAGCAAAAGCACCATGCCTATTGCCACAAAATTGCTTGTTGTCCAGTAGAACGCTACCCCCACAGGCAACACCAGTGCAAGGTATAGCGACAACGCCACTGTGAATATTGTCATGCCGTTGTTTGTTTTGTCGCTCTGGCTCAGCGCACCGGGGCTTAGTGCGTTTGTTGTTAGACAGAACAAAAATGCAGAGCCGCCTGACAGTAGGAGCATTATTAGTTCCGGTGATGGGCTGAATATCGACGGTATCACACGAAAATCAAGCCCCATAAAAATGAAGTTAATACTGTCCTCGGCTATCCCGTGCATATGGCGCATTGGGTTTAACATTACTTGCATTATGCCGATTATTAGGATTAACTGAACTACCAGCGGGATCACTCCCACGAGTGGGTTGTACTTTTCACTTTTGAAAAGCTCATGTTGCTCTTCGTTTAGGCGTTCCTTGTCGCCTGAATATCTTTTTCTGATTATATTTAATCTCGGTGATATTTGCAAAAGACGTATGGAGTTTTTATGTGCCAATATGCTCACGGGGAATAGCACAACAACCCGCACGATTATTGCAAACACAACTACCGACAGCCAGTAACTTCCTGTCAGTTGATATGCAAAGTAAATGATATAACCTAGGGGTGTGCCGAGTATTGTATTTATCAGTTCCATTCGTTTTTCCTATGATTTTCATTTCCCTCGCTCAGTTCTGCGACTGCACACAGAATGACAAAGGTTTTGAATAGTTACATCACCACATTATTTACGCAACCCCATATTACGAAATGCAAGTGTAAGCCCGAAAAATATGGGTGCCATTGCCAGGCAGGTCAAGACGGTCAGCCATATGCCGCTGCTTGATAGTGGGGCAAGTGCCGCTACTCCGTCTATTTCTAAGCCACTGAGTATAATTATTCCTCCGACAAAACCTATAAGCATGGCTATACAAAGTGCGATGCGCAGTATATTAAACGGTAGACACAGCTTGATGAGCATTAACATTCCCACAAATCCTATTATAATCAGTGATACTGTCGATGCTTCTGCTTGTACCTGGTAGATGGGCATGTCCCAGTTTGAGCTGAAATAAAACATACTCACGAGACCAACAAAACTTGTGAGACCTGCGGGTAATGCGTGCCTGAAAGCATTTATCAGGAATTTTCCTCTGACTATGCTTTTGTTTACTTCCATAGCCAAGACAAATGACGGTATACCGATAAACATGACATTAAACAGCGTGAATTGGTTCGGTCTTAACGGAAACAGCGCTCCGAACGGGATTGTCACTGCAAGCACAAATAGCAGTGTAAAGATGTTTTTTGTTATAAATAGTGCGGCACTGCGCTCTAAATTGTTTATGACCCTGCGTCCTTCCATTACTACGTGGGGCATTGCTGAAAAATCTGAGTCCAGCAGAACTATATCCGAGACTTGGCTTGCAACTTCACTGCCTGACGCCATGGCTATTGAGCAGTCGGAGTCTTTCAGCGCGAGAACATCGTTGACACCATCGCCTGTCATAGCTACGGTATTGCCGGCTCTTTTTAACGCCCTTACGAGTTTTCTCTTTTGGTCGGGTGTTACCCTGCCGAACACTACATATTCACTGACCGCTTTTTTTATTTGACGATCTGTTTGCAGCTCCGCGGCGTCTATGTATTTCTCTGCTCCGATTATTCCCGCTTCGAGGGCTATGTGTGAAACTGTAACAGGGTTATCGCCGCTTATAACGATTATTTTAACGCCTTGTTTTGCGAAGAACTCAAATGTAGGGGGAGCTTCTGCTCTCACTTTATTTGATAAAAGAACCAAGGCAAGCGGCATTATAGACTCCGGACTCAGCTTGTTTCCTATACCACTACCCGACATGGCAAGTAAAAGCACTCTGTACCCTCTTGCCGAGTGCGCTTCGATTATGCTTTGATATTTGTAGTATTTTGACTGCAAGATACGCTCCGGCGCTCCAAGCACATATGATGATCCATCACTGAATGACACACCGCCGTATTTAACTGCCGATGAAAATGGCATTATGTTTGACGCATTTCTTCTTGCAGGCATATTAATATATGATTTTATCGCTGTCATTGTCTCGTTTTCATCTGACATATTTCCGGAGTAGTCAGCTAAAATGTTTACAACATCTTCCTCACTAAAGCGGTCTTCATTCAGCAGGGCAATGCCTTTTACATCCATATTGTTCTCTGTTATTGTGCCTGTTTTGTCGACGCAGAGCACGTTTACTCTTGCAAGTGTTTCGATGCAGTTTCGTTCTTGCACAAGAGTTCTTCTTCTGGCAAGGCGCAGGACACTGACTGTGAGTGCAACCGAAACAAGCAAATATAGCCCATCGGGTACCATTCCAACGAGCGCACCTACTGTTGTCTCTGTGGCTGTGGTGACGTATATATGCTCTTGCATGACTTGCCTGACGAACATTGTTATTCCCACGGGTACCATAATGATACCTATGATTTGCACAAATCGCTTAAGTGTTGCAACCATTCCGGCTGATAGTTTTCCTTTTGTCTTTTTTGCTTCCAGCGTGAGCTGTGCTACAAATGAGTCTCTGCCTACTCTGTCAAGACGGGCGGCACACTCGCCGGATATAATAAAACTGCCCGACAGCAGTGTGTCGCCGGGTTTTTTAGTTATTTCATCTGATTCTCCGGTGACAAGGGCCTCATTTACCGAAACTTCACCTGCCAAAACCACTGCATCGGCGTATATCTGTTGGTCTTTTGCAAACATTGCGATATCATCGAGCACTGCATCTTCCGGTCTTACGGTTGTTTCAACACCATCTCTTATGACTGTCGCATTTGGTGCTGTGATGAATGTGAGCTTTGCCAGAGCGCGTTTTGCACGCAATTCCTGTATGATACCGATTACTGTGTTTATCATTATTACAGGGAGAAATGTGAGCTGTGCAAAAGAGCCTACGAGCATGAGGCATATAGCGAGTGTTGTGAGCAGTAGGTTTAGATATGTAAATATATTACCTCGCAGTATCTGTGCTATAGTCTTTTCGGCTGACTCGGGTTTCATGTTCCCATAGCCATTTTCGAGTCTTTCACGTGCCTGCTGTCCGCTTAATCCGACTGTGACAGGAGCTTCGATTCTGGGTAGCACTCTATTTAATCTGACAGTCTCTTGCCTTGTCGCCACGGTTGCACCTCGCTTTAATAGGGTAATTTCGATTACATAGGTAGTTATTATTTTTCTTTTAACTTTTCAAAGGCCGCCATTACTTGTTGCTCTGTGAATGGCTTTAGGATAAAGTTTTTTGCACCGGAAACAATTGCCTCACGCACTATTACATCTTGACCCATTGATGTCACCATGATAACGTTTGCATTCGGGTCTATTTTCATAATTGATTTTAAGGCTTCAAGTCCACCTACATCCTTCATAACTATATCAAGTGTTACAATATCCGGTCTTAATTTTTTATATAAACTGACTGCCTCAACCCCGTTTGTGCCTTCACCGACAACTTCGTAATCATTTCTGACTACGATACTTTTCATAGTTCTTCTCATAAAGGCCGAGTCGTCAACGACTAGTACTCTCTTCATTATATAATGACCACGCCTTTCAGCTTCATTACAGATTATCTGTATGGAACATAAGTACCGATAATGCGACTACCGGTGCTGTTTCAGAGCGTAAAATTCTGGCTCCGAGCGATGCTATGTGTATGCCTTTTTCTCGTGCCTGCATTATTTCATCAAGTTCAAATCCGCCTTCGGGACCTGAAATAATGGCTACTTGCGAAAATGTGGGTTTAGCTTCTAACACTTGCTTTATATGCAGATGTTTTTCGTCCTCATATAGTAGTATGCTAAATCCATCTCTAATCGCCGCTGTGTTAAGGATTTCTTCGTATTCGCCGCCGTTTTTCACTATGGGAACTATTCCCCTGCCACTTTGTTTTGCAGCTTCATGTGCGATTTTTTGCAGTCGCTCAAGTTTTCTATTTGTGTTGTCAAATGTGGCGATGCATCGTTTTGATTTGAACAGAATTATACCTGTAACACCGAGTTCTACGGATTTTTGAACTGCGTATTCGAGCCTGTCACCTTTTGCATATGCTATGTATAATGTGCAGTGTGTTGTTGGCTCGCTCTGTGTTTTTTCTTGCCTTAGAATCACTGCTGTGCTTGCAAAGTCAGCTTTATTTTCATTTTTGCCGTTTTTTAACTTGCAGACATAATCCGTTCCGGCTCCATCGCACACTATAAACTCTTCGCTTGGACGAATTCTGAGCGAACGTAGGTGCAATCTGTCCTCGGAAGTGAGCTCAATACTTGTTTCTCTTATGTTTTCCGGACTTGTAAAAAAGCGAATCAAGATATTGTGCCTCCCGCCGAAATTTGGTCACTAAAAACCACCCCTTATCATACACCAAAAAAAGTAAAAAGGCAATTGTTTTCTCTTCTCACCCCATATTTTCTTGTTCGCTAACTTTTGCTAATCTTTTTTTATTCGACGCTATAACTATAAATGTCACTATGAGCAGCGCTATACATAGGACAAACGGCAGGCGGCGATCCATATCCGACAACACTCCCGAAATGTAACCAAACGGTATGCTGAGCGATAGCACTATCACCATCATAAGCCCTCTGATACGAGCACGTTCACTCGGTTCGATAAGTAGTTGTGTTAGCGAGTCACTGCGCGGCACAACTAGGCTGAATGCGAGTGCATCAATTAATATATATATGATCAGTGAAAGCATAGCACCATATAATGGGGTCGCAATCAGTATAGCCATTCCTGTTGCATGGAGAATAAGTCCTATCAGCATTGGGTTTCTAAATCCAAATCTTTGGAGTTTTGGCTGTATGAATATGAGAAATGCCGCTATTACGACTGCGCGTATGACGGGAAATATAGCTAGAAAATATTCCGGAATCATAAGGGTTCCCGTTACATATAATCCAAAAAAGTTTGCTGTGACCATTCCGAGTATGCTGAATATTGTGGTTATAACCAGTGACAGAACCATGCTTTTTGAAGCAAATATACGCCTGAAGATTTCGCCGTAACCGCCCATAATCTGCCATAACGACATACCTTTAGTCTCTTCCATGCGTGTCTTGCCGACTTCTGTCTCATCGCCGAATTTAAATAGTATTATGAACTTTATTGTCATAGATAGTGCTGAAAATATGAAGAGTATTCGCATTGCGGGGATTAAGGAGAGCCTGCTTACCATTATAAACGCTATCGGCAGGAACATTATTGATAGCTGTGATATCATGTGCAGCAAACTGTATAC
Organism: Oscillospiraceae bacterium; assembly: GCA_009787625.1. Lineage (GTDB taxonomy): Bacteria > Bacillota > Clostridia > Oscillospirales > Oscillospiraceae > WRMH01. Next base: position 133,368 of record WQSX01000001.1, on the reverse strand, counting down.
CTTTGCCATGTAACCTTTTTGCACATCTTCGACCAACAGGCACGTCCACGAAACAGTGGTTATTTGCATCATTCCATTAAATGCGGCAGCCACAGCAAACCACCAGAAGTTTTGTGAAAACGCCCAAAGCAAACAAGGTATTGTCCACGAAAGCGTGTCGAAGATAAATGTAGTTTTCTTTCGTCCGAGCTTATCTGTTATTGCGCCGCTAAAGAGTGCCATGATAGCACTAAATAACATAAATATTGATGCAACAAGTCCAATTTGACTGTCAGTTAAGAGGAGTGCCGCCATGTAAACTGAGATAAATGGCGTGTACAGGCTAAACGGGATTGTCCAAAGTGGTTCCGTTATAAGGCAGAGTTTGGGATTTCCCTTTACTTCGCGCATCGTTCTGACGAGGTCCAGTTCTTTTCGTGTTTCTCTTAAGCTCATAATTTCTCCGTTACTTTATAAAGTTAGCATGAATGATACCATATGGTTATTATGATGTCAAAGAATAATAATCACCTGTTGACTATTATGTGAAATTTTGCTCTTAATTTGTATAATTTTTGAGACATATTAAACAATTGTAATTTGTTGAAATCGTGATAAAATGATAAACGGTGAAAATCGTCTTTATTTAAGTTTATAGGCGTTTTTTGCTAATTAAGAAAGAAGGTGATATCTTTTGATCGTACAACTATTCTGGCTTGGCATTGTAGGGGCAGTTATTGCCATTGGCTTCGCTTTCTTCCAAGCTCGCAAGGTGCTTGGTTACTCTGAAGGCAATGATACAATGAAGAAAATCGCAGGGGCGATTCGTGTCGGCGCTGACGCATACTTAAAGCGCCAATACACCACTGTTATAAAGTTTTTTGTAATAGTGTTTGTTATCTTATGCGCTCTCGCTTTTATCCCTATCCTAATGGGACAAGATGAAGGTCTTGTCAACCGATTTGCACCTTTCGCATTTTTAACAGGTGGCTTTTTTACAGGACTTTCAGGTTACATAGGAATGAAAGTTGCTACGGCATCAAACTCGCGCACTGCACAGGCGGCTTCTGAAAGTCTCAACAAAGGGCTCAGAGTGTCTTTTTCATCCGGTTCTGTCATGGGCTTCACTGTTGCAGGGCTCGGGCTTTTGGATATTACTATATGGTTTTTACTCCTGCGCTTTGTATTTGGAGCAAATGACATAGAGATTGGTCAAGCCATGGTTAAGTTCGGTCTCGGTGTTTGTTTTATGGCCATGTTTGCACGTGTTGGCGGCGGCATATTCACAAAAGCCGCTGATGTCGGCGCTGACCTGGTTGGTAAGGTTGAGGCAGGCATTCCTGAAGACGACCCACGCAACCCCGCCGTTATAGCTGACAATGTCGGTGATAATGTCGGCGACGTCGCCGGAATGGGCGCTGACCTCTACGAAGCATATGCACATGCGATTATCGCCACCTTTGCTTTAGGTGTCGGTGTGGGCTACAGCTACGGTGGTATGCTATTGCCGATTCTTATGGCGGCTGTTGGTATCATCGCCTCTATAATTGGTACTTTCTTTGTACGAACCAAGGAAGATGCCAGCCAAAAATCCCTTCTCAAGTCACTCCACAGAGGAACGTTCCTCGCGGCAGGTATCTCCGCTGTTGCGGCATTGCCTCTCACATGGTTGGTTGCCAGTTTAGAGCTTCCTGCCAACGCAAATGCCACGTTCTATGAGGCAACAGGTCTGCCTCCTGGTCAAATCGTTTCTATGATGGACAATGTCTGGGGCATTTTCGGAGCAATCTTGCTCGGTATAGGCGCCGGTCTCTTGATTGGACATTTCACCGAATACTTTACATCTGATATGTATAAACCCACAAAAGAACTCGCTGAAGCAAGTGAAACAGGTACTGCTACGGTTATGATCGGCGGACTTGCACTTGGAATGAAAGCAACTGTCGGCCCTATTCTCACAGTTGCATTTGCTGCGATTATTAGCTTCCTCATTTCAGGTGGTTTCCGTGACGGCGACATCAACTTCTATGCGGGATTATATGGTATAGGTATAGCCGCTGTCGGAATGCTCTCTACACTCGGCGTAAACCTCGCCACAGATGCATTCGGTCCTGTCGCAGACAATGCAGGCGGTATCGCACAAATGTCTCACCTCCCCGAAGAGGTACGCAATCGCACAGATGCCCTCGACTCACTCGGCAACACCACGGCCGCAACGGGTAAGGGCTTCTCAATTGGCTCAACATCTTTCACTGCACTCGCACTGCTGGTATCATACATGGCTCTTGCAGGTGTAGGACGCGAAGAACTAAGTGTCGCGAATCCTCCAGTTTTGATCGGATTATTCATAGGCGCTGCAACAGCATTCTTCTTTGCTGCACTCACCATTTCAGCCGTACACAAGGCGGCACAGAGTGTTGTCATTGAGGTTCGCCGCCAGTTCAAAGAAATTACAGGCCTTATGGAAGGCAAAGCTGAACCTGACTATGCAAAATGCGTTGACCTGTGTACACAAGGCGCACTTAAAAAAATGGTCGCTCCCTCACTCCTTGCACTGGTTGTTCCGGTTGGCACAGGCTTCTTGCTCGGCGCCGCAGGTGTTGTTGGACTTCTCGCAGGAATCGTTATCACAGGGTTTACGCTTGCAGTATTCATGATGTGCTCAGGCGGTGCTTGGGACAACGCGAAGAAATACGTTGAAAGTGGTAAACTTGGCGGTAAAGGCAGTGAAAATCACAAGGCCACAGTTATTGGCGACACCGTAGGTGACCCGTTCAAAGACACAGCAGGTCCGTCATTTAACATTCTGATTACACTGTCATCATCTGTTGCCCTAGTGTTCGTATACTTGGCTGAGTTCTCATTGATTGACTGGCTATTGGGATAAGGTTTTACACTAACTTTTAATTTCGTAATTCTAACATTAGTAATCCGAACATTATAAATATCAAAAATAACGAGTAAAAAGGTTGTCATGAGAGCGAATCTCATGACAACCTTTTTTGTGTTAGGGTAGAGGTACACTTTATCTGCAGCAGAGTGCGCTATATATATCGCAATACTCCGCATATAGTTTGTCATACTCCTGTTTTTTCCCCTTGTCGTATTCAATCCGACAATCACAGTCAACAATTCTTTCTGACAGATCTAAGACTGAGTCGGCAGCACCGACACCAACCATCGCCAATATACAAGCACCCACAGCGGAAGCATTACCGGTTCGCAAGACATCGAGATTTTCACCCAGCACATCCGCAATTATGTGCCGCCATACCTTCATTTTCGCACCACCACCACCTAACCGAACTTCCTTCCAGTTGCCAAGCTGCCTGAACACATCAGCGTTTTCTCGGAAATTATACGCAACACCCTCCATGACAGCATGCATGATTTCCCTTTTACCGGAAGAAAGCGTCAATCCAACCAAATTAGCTTTATCTTCAGATTTGTTGTGGGGAGAACCACTACCCGTTAAAAACGGCAGGAATGTAATTCCACTCTGCCCGGGAAGGAAGTTTTCAATGCTCTTTGCAAAGAGCCCTAACGATTCAAAGTCAGGAATGTCACCCGAGTTTTTCCCACTTAAAAGGGAAAATCCCCAGTTTACAGCTAAACCACCGGAAAAAACAGAGGCCATCGCATACATCGACTCAATACCCGGATGAAATGTCACCTTTTCTTTTACGGAGGTTGACGGTTGCTTAACACTCATACACATTTGCCCTGACGTACTGAGAGTAATAATCAGTCGCCCCGGATTTATGCCGCCGGTTCCTATTTGTGAACAAGCCATATCTGCACCACCACAAATCACAGGTAAGCCTTCAGGCAAACCTGTAATCCGTGCTGTATGAGTGTTAATAGTTCCGGCGGGGTCAGTTGGCGAGATTAGCTGCGGAAAGATTTTCTTATCTAGTCCTGTAGCTGCAATGAGAGCATCGTTCCATTGCTGTGTCTTTGAGTTATACAAAAGGGAATTGCCTGCATCAGTATAGTCAGTATATAATTCGCCTGTCATTTTATACCGAATATAGTCTTTTGCGACTATAAACTTGTCAATTTTCCGATAAATATCAGGAAGTTCTTGTTTAATCCAAAGTAGCTTTGAGACAATAAACGCTTGCCAAGGTGCATTTCCGGTAGTTTCTATAAAAGCATTCCCTAATTGTTCTTTTAATTCATCTGCTTGTTTAGATGCACGCGTGTCTCCAACCAATGAGCACGGAAGTAATGGGTTTAGATTGTTATCCAATACTATGAGTGAACTCATATGTCCGGAAAATGATAGTGCGACAGGCGTACAACGCTTTAAGCCTTTGAGACAATCTCGAATAGCGCCGTATACCGGTTCCATCCACTCTTCGGGATTTTGCTCAACCCAACCGGGCTTGGGCGCATATAGCGGATATCGCCCCTCCCCTTGAGACAAGCATTGACCTTGAAGGTTCATTGCCAAGCATTTGACCGCTGAAGTGCCAAGATCAACACCTAAATATACATGGCTCACGTGAAAACTTCCTTTCATGTATCTTAGCTTTATAAAGCTTTAATTTTGCCTTTGTATTTCTCCAACAGCTCTGCATTTCGATTTGGAACATTATCAATGTTAGCACTAACAAGATATTCAAGCTCGCCGCCCATTTTTATAAGCGCTTCAGCAATGGAAACACTTATCATATTGAGGATAGTGGCACCTGCAACAGTAGATCCCGGAGCAATGCTCATATTCTGCCCGGGAAGTTCAACCAACGCATCCCCGTAGGGACAGCAGTTGTCAATTGCAATGTCTGCAAACCCCTCTGCGCGTTTACCTGAAGAGTGCCGCGACTTTGAATCTTTATACGAAGCAGAGTAAACAAGTATAACCTTCATGCCTCTCTTCCGAGCAGAATCTGCCATACCCACAACTAACTCATTACGAGCGGAGTTGGAGAATATTATGATAGCATCACCTGGGTTAATTGAATAATTATCTAAAATCATTTCTGCATAACTTTCAACGCGCTCCACAGCCGAACTTTTTAATGCGCCGCCATGAAGCATTACTGCACTGTCAAACAGCGGATTCACAGGCATAAGACCCCCTGCACGGTAGAAACCTTCCTCAACCAACATATGCGAATGGCCTGCACCAAAAAGATGCAATATATTTCCCGAATTCAATGCGTTAGCTATTAAAGCTCCCGCTTTTTGTATGTTTTCCGATTGAGTTTCGCTTATTTTGCGCAGAATATTAACTACGCTGTCATTATAGTTTTGACTTAGCACTATAATCCCTCCATATTAAATATTTATTTTATCATGAAAAAGTCATTTGCTAGTATATACCAGCAAAGCTGAACTGTACAGAGTTAATTTACCTTTATTTAATTGCACCAAATGTTAAACCTCTTATTAAATTTTTCTGAACAACGATGGCTAAGATCAAAACAGGAAGAGTTGCGACAAAAGCGGCAGCGGCCATTTCTCCCCAGACTGCCTGTACAGAAGTCCACATGCTTGCGATAAAGACAGGAATAGTTCTGGTTCCTTCGCCTGATAGAACCAACGTAAGAGCAAACTCGTTCCACGAAAAAATCGAAATAAAAATCACTGTGACTACCAGGCCTGGTGCAGCAAGTGGCAGAACAACTCTCAAAAACCCTGATAGCGGTCCACATCCATCCACAGAGGCAGCGTCGTGAATTTCTGATGGAATATCTTTTAGAAAACCCTGCATCATCCAAACAACGAAAGCTAAGTTTAATACAGTATGGGCGATAATCAAGCCAACATGGGTGTTGACAAGTCTAAGCTCGTTAAAAATCAAGAATAGCGGAACTGCGGCAGAAATAGGTGGTAGCATTCTGGTGGAGAGAATAAAGAAGGAAATATTTTTCTTTCTTTTTGCGGGCATATCCACACGCACAAGCCCGTATGCACCAAATGTTCCGATTACAAGAGCAATTGCACAAGAGATCGATGTCACAATTACAGAGTTGGTAAAGAACCTCATAATTCCGTCTCCCGGAATAACTGTTGCAACAGCAGTATCAGTTGATACACCAAAAACAGCTGCAAAATTGTTAAGTGTAAAACTGACTGGAAAAATATTGGGAGGATTCGCAAACAAATCTGCTCTATCTTTTACTGATGTCGTGGCTATCCAATAAATTGGAAACATAAAAACAATGAAAACAGCGAGAAGTAGTAAAATGCAGAGGAAGGCAAAAATTTTGTACATGTTTCTATTTAGATTGTCCATCTTAAACCTCCCACTCATCTTTTACTATGCGCACAAGAATTTGAGAAAAGAATGTGATAACCACTAGAAGAAGCAAGGCGAGCGTACTTGCATACCCCATTTCAAAAAAGTTGAAACCTTCTCTGAAAATCAAAAATGTTAGTGTTTCAGTCTCTATGCCGGGACCGCCTCTGGTCAAAATGAATATAGGCTCAAATAATCGGAAAGAATCCATAAGTCTTATGAGCAGTGCAACCAATGTAACAGATTTCATGCATGGCAGTACGATTTTAATCATTTGCTTGAACTTGCTCGCACCATCTACTGAACTGGCTTCTATTATATCAACAGGCACTGAAAGCATACCCGCAAGCAGGAGCAACGCAACAAAAGGCGTCCATTGCCAGGCATTGGTTATAACAATGGATAACCATGCAAACCTATTGTCAGCCAACATTAATGGCGCAGGAACTATTCCTATAGACTCAAAGAAGTGTCGCAAAACCCCATAGTCAGCGTTAAAGATTAAAAGCCACATGAACGAGGCAACAACCGGAGTTATCATTGTAGGGAGAAGCATACCTGCTCTTATAATTTTAGAACCCCTGAAACCTCTTGCCAGTAATAATGCAATGAAAAATCCGAGCGTAAACTCTACAAAGAGAGAAGCGAATGAGATTCTGAGTGAATTATAAAGGGCATTGTAGAATCTGGGGTCAGTGAGCATTGAAATAAAATTATCTAATCCCACAAAATGTCTTCCAAATTGTGGGCTTGCCAAATTCCACGAATGAAGGCTATTATATAAAGTGAAGAGTGTTGGGAATATTATAAACAAAACTAAAATAATCATTGTGGGTGCAATCATCAGTTTCCAAACAATATTTTCCCGTTGCTTAACTCCAAGTGGTTTTTTCAAGAACACCATTCCTCTCTCTAGGACTGAGGGGCAACTTTCCATTGCCCCTCAGTATATAGCCGACTCGCCTTAGTTTACAGGATATCCTCTTGATATCATCAATTCGTTTATTTGCTCTGCAGCAGCGTCTAGTGCTTCTTGTATGTCCATTTCTCCTGACACAGCAAGATTCAGGTAAAGACCCAGAATATCCTCTATTATTGGCCACTCCGGAAGCCTTGATCTGAAATTCACGCCATCTGCTGTGCCTGCTTCTTCGGCTTCTGCAATCAACTGAAAATATGGGAACATAGCAACAAGTTCAGGATCTCTTACAGTTGCGGTTCTCAGCGGAACTCCGGGTGTACCTGGAACTTGTACCCATCTTCTGTCAATCTCTTCACTTGTTATCCATAACATAAATCTCCAAGCTGCTTCGACTTGCTCTTCACTTATGTCTGCATTTATTCCCATTCCAAATCCCGCAAAAGGCATAGAAGGTGGGTCGTTGGCATTTAAGCGAGGCAAGTGTGCATAACCTACCAAGCCTGCGACTTGTGAATCTTCTGCGGTTTCAAACATAGGGGAGTTTGCGTTAAATACCGTTACCATTGCAGAGTTCCCGTGCATAAAATCATTCCAGCGATCAATGTTTTCATACTGAAGGACTCCGGGCGGAGAGTATGGTATTGCATTTTTGAATAGCTCAGTTGTAATGAAACCAATTTCTGAATTAATGGCTGTTCTAAAGTTATTTTCATGATCAACAAATGTTGTACCGCCAAATCCATTGAAGTATGCCATCCAGTCATGTACAATGGAAGGACCGCGTCTCATGGCTACAGATAACCCGAAAAATGGCTGATCCGGATCATGGAGTGTAACTATAGCGTTTCTAAACTCTTCGAGAGTTACGGGTACACTTAAATTGTGCTCGGCGAACACATCTGTTCTATAATGCAGATACATATAATATGGAGCGATGGGCAAAGTCCATACTCTGCCGCCGTACATAGCAATGCCTTCCCACGCACCCGGTAAAAACTCATCAGGTCTTAGTATATCGCGATCTCTCTCAACAAGATCTGTTATGTCACGCAAGTGCCCACCCTCTGTAAATTCACCTATCCAGGGCATATCTACAGATACAATGTCGTATGAGCCTGTACCACCAACAAATTCAAGAATAGCCAGTTCGCGTAGATTTAAAAAAGGTACGCTGGATAATACAACGTTGATATCGGGGTTTGCCTCATGAAATTCGGGCAACAGATACGCTATCGCACCTACATACGGATCACCCACAGTCATGAAGGTGACTGTACGCACAACCTCTTCGTCAGCTTGATTGTTATCACAACCCATAAGAGGTATAGCCAACAAACTCAACACCAACACAATACCGATCAATTTTTTCATAAATTCCTCCCAAAATAAATTTTATTTATTTTTAGTTGCACCTATGCAACAATGTTTTTAAGCGTTTGCTATTTCTACGGTAGTACCTTTATCCAGAGATTCCAAGATAGCCAGCGCAACTTGGGATATTCTATATCCATCATCAAGACCAATGAGCGGTGTCGTATCATCTGTAACGCATTTCACAAACGCTTCAAGCTCTGTTCTAAGTGCTCCATGCCTTGCACCCATGAGTTCTGTCCAAAAATAGAGGTCAGGATGTTCGATATTCTCATCTGTTATAATTTTCAAACCACTGCTACTCATGTCAACGTGAAGAGATCCGCGTGTTCCTACAATCGTGTAACAGCCATCAATATAAGCGGGGAATGCTTTGGGCATACTCCAAGTGTTTTCATGTGAGTGAATAACGCCATTTTCAAACTCACACAATGAAAGAACTGCATCTGCTACATCATAGCCATGCTCAATCATCCTGCCTTTAGTTGATTTTGCAAAGACACTTTTAAATTCGCTTCCGGCAAACCATCGAGCCAGGTCAAAATCATGTACTCCACTATGAGTGGTTATATGGCACAGAGGAGCGTAGCGTAGCCCTGCACGTATAGGGCTAACTCGCTTGCTGGTCATATACATAATATCGCCGATCTTCCCTTTATCAATTTCTTGTTTAACTGTTAGGAATCTTGAATCGAAACGACTGATGAACCCAACCATTGCTTTCTTCTGAAATCCTTTGGCTTTTGTCAAAATTGTGCGGCAGTCCTCAAGGGTATCTGCAAGTGGTTTCTCTACAAAAAAGTTTATGTTTCGGTCGATTGCAGTAGTCACTGCATCTAAGTGATAGCAGTCAGGCACACAAATATCCAAAATATCAGGAGTTGTTGTGTCAAGCATACGTTCAAGATTTGTAAATGATTGACAGCTAAATTTTTGCCCCATTTTTGAAGAGACATCCTCAGATGCGTCGCAAATCCCTACGAGTTGAACATTAGACAAGCTTGAAAATACCTCTGCGTGCAATTCCCCAAAAAAACCACAACCAACCACAGCAACCTTTACTTTTTCCATAATCAGATCCACCCTTCACTTGTTATTATATATAAGTTAATCACAGGCTAACTTCTAAATGAAACTTAAATCTATCAACTCTGTATTGTGAAATAACGTATTCGATTGCCCCTGTCTTTGTATAAGTGGTTCGAGTTCTATGGAATACCGGTGTTCCGGTGGGGATATCAAGATGCCGGCTTGTTTCTACATCGCAGAAACCTAACTCAATTGATTCGTGACAATGGGTTAACTGCAATCCACACTTGTTTCGCAAAGTATCATATAGAGAGTCATGATTAAAATCTGCGTATAAAACCTTCTGGCATAGTACGGAATCAAGATACGACTTTTCAACCGCCATTGGCAATCCTTCTGCCAATCTAAGCCTGTGTAAAGAGATTACATTCTCATACGATTCACATTCTAGAGCCTTTGAAACTTCAAGTGGAGGAGTAACTAATCCCAACTCAATAACTTTACTAACCGGAGCCATCCCTTGGCTAAGCACATATTCTGTGAAACTCGGCAACCGTGAAAGTGGCTGGTTCATTTTGGCTTTTTGTTGAGATACAAAAATTCCAATACCCTTTTTCTTATACAACAGCCCATCACTGACTAACTTGCTGATTGCCTGACGTACAGTATTTCTGCTGATATTCAGTGCTGCACAAAAATCTCGCTCTGATGGGATCGCTTCGTCTGCAACCAGAACACCACGTTGAATCATATCTTGCAATTGCCGCATAATTTGATAATATGTTGGAATTGCTGCTGATTTATTAATAACAATGTCTGTTGGTTCCAATTGTTTCCCTCCGACAATCAGTGGTATAGACCACTTCACCACCTATGGCAAAAAAATAAAAACCTCAATTAATTTTGCATAAATTTTGTCTATAACTAACAGAAGTATGACACGTTGTTTGAAGTTTGTCAACAATTTTATTGTAATTTTTTATTTGTTTTTTTGCAGACCAATTGAATAAATTTTGATATTTCTTTAATATTACAGCTTTTGCATTATTCGTTATCTTAAGATTAACGCTCTTTTGCTATAGTTCAAAAAATTTCGATATATCATCGAAACTGCTAAACGGAATGTAAGCTATGTTTTCTTTATCACAATATTTCGCAAGAGCATCTTTTGCAAAAACTAAATCTGTCTCTTCTATTGCACAACGGTCTGTTAAACCATCGCCTATATATGCTATTTTGCGTTTAACTTTCTTGCGTATCGCTTTTAAACATTCCCGTTTGCAATTCCCGCAAGGACCGAAAGTTTTTTCACAAGTCGGGATTTCCATTGCAAAAACAGGTTTTATATATGGCTCTGCAGACAAAGAATTTGCATAGATTTCAACTCCATGCAAACGCTCATAACCTAACACAGTCTCTATTGATGGTCTGTTCCCTGCACTTACAATAATCAAAGGCACATTGGCGCGAGTTAACTCTTTAAAAAACGCATCATATCCGGAATCAATATTGATGTTTGACTTTAAGAAGAGTTGATATTCGTCAAGTGTTATAGACAGAATCTCAAAATGTCGCAACATCGCCTCTCTATTTCCTATTGCCCCTGAGATGAACTCAAGTTCAATTTCATCATTTTTATCATTGCCAAAAGTATTTATGAGTTCAACTGTAGAATCTTCTACTATAATCGTTCCATCAAAATCAGATACTATTGCGTACTCAACTAATTTTTTCACGCTACACCTCGTCAAGTTTTACGACAGTGGGACAGCTCATCTGCCCCACTGTCGCTTCTATTGTTAAAATGGATTTTCTGTCGGATATGGCAGCGCCTTTGGTTGGTTGTAGGAGATTTTTGGTACTCCAAGATATGTGAATACATCAAATATTGCTTTGCCTACGTGGCCGAATGCCACTGCTCCGTGATGGGGGTAGCGGTCTGCTATCAGTACGTGACGGTAGAATCTACCCATTTCTTTTATGGCGAATATTCCAATGCCGCCAAATGATTTTGTAGCCACAGGGAGAACTTCTCCGTGTGCTATGTATGCGGTAAGTCCGCCTTCGGCTGTACCTTGAAGTCTGTAGAATGTGATTTCTCCCGGTTTTATGTCGCCTTCCAATGTGCCGCGTGTGATGTCGGGTTCTTTGCCTTTCTCTAAGAGTCTGTGCATTATTAGCTGATGTTTGAGTGCGCCTTTGCTCAGGTGGCACATCGGGGTGTTTCCGCAGTGGAATCCCATGAATGTATCGTTGTGCGTGTAGTCGAATTTACCTTTGATGTCGTCGTTATACATGTCGGCGGGAACTGAATTGTTGATGTCAAGCAGTGTTACAGGCACTCCGCTGACGCATGTTCCTATGTATTCGGACAACACTCCGTAGATGTCAACTTCGCATGATACCGGAATCCCTCTTGCCGCCATGCGGCTGTTTACATAGCAGGGCACAAATCCAAACTCTGTTTGGAACGCAGGCCAGCATTTGTTTGCAAATGCAACGAATTCACGGCTGCCTTTGTTTGCCTCTGCCAAATCGAGGAGAGTTAGCTCAAATTGTGCAAGTTTCGGCAAAATTCCTGCCATCTTATTGCCTTCACCGAGTTCTTTTTCCATGTCGGCTACAACTTCCGGAATTCTGGAGTCATCTTTATGTTTGTTAAACGCAACAAGCAAATCAAGCTCTGAATTTTCTTGAATTTCCACGCCGAGGTTAAATAGTTGCTTTATTGGGGCGTTACATGCCATGAAGTCCTGCGGGCGTGGACCGTATGAGAGTATTTTAAGGTTTTTTACACCTATTATTGCTCTTGCAATCGGTACAAACTCCTCTATCATTTTTGCAATTTCTGCGGGTGTGCCTACCGGATATTCAGGTATGTGTGCGCTGAGATTACGGAGTCCTAAATTGTATGAGCAGTTGAGCATACCGCAGTATGCATCGCCGCGCCCGTCAATTAGTTTGTTTGCTCCATCCTCTGCCGCCGCGACATACATTACGGGGCCATCGAAGTATTTAGCTATCAGTGTTTCTGAGGTTTCGGGGCCGAAGTTGCCTAAAAAGACTACAAGTGCATTTACTCCTGCGGCTTTGACATCTTTGACAGCTATTTGCATGTCTTTTTCGTTTTCTACTGTTGTTTGGCATTCGTAGATGTCGCTGCATTCTTTTGCGACAAGTTTGCGCCTCGCTGTTGAAAGTTCAATCGGAAAACAGTCTCTTGATACGGATATGATACCTAATTTTACGCTTGGGATATTTGTCATTGTTTGGTTCCTCCTATTTTTTTGTTATTTTTTGTTTCACGGGACGATTACCATCGTCCCCTATGTTGCTTTTTGCCCATAATATGCGTTTTTGCCATGTTTGCGCAGGTAGTGCTTATCTAGCAGTTCTTGTTGCATTGGTTCAATTTCCGGGTCCAAAATCATGTCGTGCCACGCCATAAACGCCACTTCTTCCAGCACTACTGCATTGTGGACTGCATCGTGCGCATCTTTTCCCCATGTAAACGGCCCATGACTGTGTACCAAAACCGCCGGTATTGCATCGTGGTTTAGTTCTATGAAGCTTTCAATTATCACTTTGCCTGTTTCTGCTTCGTAGTCACCTGATATTTCAAATGGGGTCATTTCTCGGGTGCAGGGTATTTCTCCGTAGAAATAATCGGCGTGTGTTGTTCCCAGTGGCGGGATTGTAGCTCCTGCCTGTGCAAAAAGAGTTGCCCAACGGCTGTGCGTGTGGACTATGCCGCCGATATTTGGAAATTCTCTGTACAGTGCGAGATGGGTTTCCGTGTCTGATGATGGGGAGAGCTTGCCATCCACTTTTTTACCTGTGTGAAGCTCAACAACAACCATGTCATCCGCCGTCATGTTTTCATATTCTACTCCGGAAGGTTTTATTACAACAAGGTTTTTGCCTCTGTCGATTCCTGAGACGTTACCCCATGTGAATGTGACGAGGTTATGCTTCGGCAGATCCAGATTAGCTTTGAGGACTTGATTTTTTAAGTCTTTTAGCATGTTTGTTCTCCTGATTGTTTATTTGCTCGGGCGGGACGATTGCCATCGCCCCCTACAAATTTTCTACTGCTGTTTTTTCTACTTTTAGGGCGGATTTGTATGTTTTTAAGTATTTGTTGAATCCTTCTATGTCTTTTGGGTCGGGGGTTATTGTGCTTACTGCTGAGTTTGCGAAGATTTTGTTTTCTAAGAATGCTTCTAAAGTTTCTGTGTTTTCTTTGCTTCCCAAAAATGCTGCGAGTAGGGCTATGCCCCACGCTCCGCCCTCGCTCGCTGATTCCATGACGGCTACAGGGGTCTCTAGAGCTCCTGCCATCAACTTTTGCCCAACTGTAGGGGTTTTGAATAATCCACCGTGCCCAAGCCATTTACTTGCTTTAACACCCTCTTCGTTTGTAAGTATATCCATTCCGATTCTGAGGGTTGCCATACATGAAAACAGTAGTGAACGCATAAAGTTTTCTACCGTAAAATTGCTGTCAGGAGTTCTTGCGAAAAGTGGGCGGCCTTCGCTGAACCCTGTGTTGTGTTCGCCTGAGAGATAGTTCACCGACACAAGCCCTCCGCAGTCGGGGTCGCCGTTTAACGCCGCATTATACAGTGTGCGGTAAAGCTCTGTCTTGTCGGGTGGACTCCCCATTTTTGTCATCATATCACCAAACATGGCTACCCATGCATCTATATCTGATGTGCAGTTGTTGCAATGAACCATTGCTGTTGGTTTTCCTGACGGACTTGTGACCATCTCCAGTTCAGGGTATAGTTTTGAGAGCGCTTTTTCCATTACAAGCATTGCAAATATTGATGTTCCCGCTGATACATTTCCTGTGCCGGGTGTTACTGTGTTTGTTGCAATCATTCCTGTACCTACATCTCCTTCGGGAGGGCAAAGCGGTATTCCTGCTTTAAGTGTGCCTGTCGGGTCGAGCAGTTTTGCGCCTTCTTCTGTTAAGCTCCCTGCATCATCCCCTGCTACCAGCACTTTGGGGAATACCTCTCTCAGTTTCCATGGCATTTTAAATTCAGCCATGAGTGCATCAAACTTTTTGACCATGTTTTCGTCATAGTCGTTTGTGTTGCTGTCTATGGGGAACATTCCCGAGGCATCACCTACACCCAAGACTTTTTCGCCTGTGAGCTTATAGTGTACATATGCTGCGAGTGTTGAGAGATAATTTATTTCATTAACATGGGTTTCTTTATTTTTCACTGTGTGATGCAGATGCGCACATGACCAACGCAGCGGAATATTGAATCCGAAGGTCTGTGTCAGCAATTTTGCTGATTCTCCGGTCATTGTATTACGCCATGTGCGAAACTCGGCAAGTTGGTTGTCGTCTTTGTCAAGTGCGAGATATCCATGCATCATTGCGGATACGCCAATGGCTGCGAGTTCAAGCGTCTCTCCGGTTTTCTTGCTGTAGTCATCTGCGAGTTCTCTGTAACTCTCTCTTAGACCTGTCCACACATCATCTAAGTGATATGTCCATATGCCGTTTTCAAAGCGGTTTTCCCAATCGTAGCCTCCTGATGCGAGTGATTTTCCTTTTGAGTCAATTGCCACTGCTTTAATGCGCGTTGAACCCAGTTCAATTCCAAGATATGCTTTCATTGACACTCCTCCGTTTATATTTATTTTATTAGATATAGTATCATTTTACAACCAATTACGCAACTTTAAAATTGACTATTTTGCTCATAATTAGAAGAATCTTAAATTGACACTTTTTGTAACTGTAAGATTTTCTTATCTCATGATACAATTGTAAGAGAGCATTTTTTTATAGAGTTTTTTATAAGGAATAATTACCTTTATGAGTAAAAACAATTATGAAAAGGCCAAGTGGCTTCCTATTTTAATTACGGCTATTATTTTGATCTTGGTTTGGAATGCCGTTGGAAATCTTGGGCAAATAACCACTGCAATAAGTGAGTTTTTGTCGGTTATCTCGCCACTCTTGTTTGGGGCTCTATTTGCATATTTTATTTACACTCCGCATAAGTTGATTGAAAAACTTCTGAGAAAAGTTAAAATTGGCTGGATTTCTAGGCGGGCACGTGGCTTTAGCACCGTCATAATGCTTATTTTACTGCTTGCTCTCATTGTTGTCGTTATCAGCTTTGTAATTCCGATTTTGGTCACAAGCGTCATTGACCTTGCCAACAGTATTCCCATCTACGTGAATCAGCTCCTCAATTATCTTGACAACATCCCATATGACTCATTTTGGGCAGATTTTGACATTGCCGGCACTCTTAATACGGTTGCCGCTGATTTGATGAATATGATTTTGGGCTCGG
Source organism: Oscillospiraceae bacterium (assembly GCA_009787625.1). GTDB lineage: Bacteria > Bacillota > Clostridia > Oscillospirales > Oscillospiraceae > WRMH01. The sequence continues at coordinate 117,494 of WQSX01000001.1, read as the reverse complement.
ATTGGCTTGGGCAAGCCGCCGGAACTGTCGTGGGTGTGTTCAGTGGAATTTTCAGCATTATCTTAGGGCTTATAATTTCTCTATATATTTTGCATGACCGGGATAGAATTTCTGAATTTTTCCTCAGACTCAATAAAGCTATCTTCAAGAACGAAAAAAGGCGTCACAGGTCTGCACGCTACTTTGGGCAAGTTAATAAGGTGCTGTTCACCTTCATTGCAAGTAAGGGGCTTGACAGTCTTATAAACTTCGCAGTTGCTACCGCTGTTTTACTTATCATGGAAGTTCCCTATGCACTGCTGCTTGGGCTTGTTGCAGGGGTTTTCAACTTTATTCCGTTTTTGGGCTCTTTAATCTCTGCGGTTTTAATCAGCCTCATCGCCTTGGTTACACGCGATATTGGGGTTGCAATTCCTGTCGCTATCGCTCTGATTCTATTCAATCAGCTAGATGCGAATTTCATTGAACCTCGCATTATGAAGTCTTCCTTGAAGATAAGCCCAATTCTTGTCATTCTTGCTGTGGTTGCAGGCGGAGCTTATTTCGGGGTCGTTGGCATGTTCCTTGGCGTGCCTATTGTGGTTGTTGTTAAGCAACTCATTGTCGAATTTGTTGATTCAGCAGAAAGTATGCCGGAAGCTGACGCTGAGGACGAGCCTGCGCCATAGTTACAAAAGTGAAGTCCCCAACATCGCCGCTCCAATGATTCCTGCATCGTTTCCGAGCTGTGCGAGTACAATTGGTGGATTTTCAGCTTGATCTCTTGTAAACGTCAATCTTGAACTCTTTTCTATGAGTGGTTTTATCAGTTTGTCACCTGCGTTGCTTACACCCCCGCCAACTATGAATACTTCAGGGCGAAACATTGTCATCATTGAGCCAACCCCTGTCGCCACATATGAAATGTACTTGTCAATAACTTTTGTCGCAACTTCGTCCCCCTGCTCCATTGCATCAAATGCTGTTTTTGCTTCTACTTTACTTAAATCGCCGCCGCAAAGCGTGTTCAGCAGGCTTTCGGGGTGATTTTTTATCGCCTGTTTTATTTGGCGAATCAGTGCTGTTGCCGATGCATAGGCTTCAAAGCAGCCACTTAGCCCACATGTACAACTTTCACCGTCATGAATCAGTATCATATGTCCGACTTCTGCGCCTAGCCTGTCGGAGCCGCTGAATATTTTTTTATCAATAATTATACCGCCGCCTATTCCTGTTCCCAACGTTATCATACAGGCATTTTCAAAGTTGCGGGCGGCTCCTGCGAGAACCTCCCCGAGTGCTGCGCAGTTTCCGTCGTTTTCTATGTATACAGGTATATTGAAGTGCTTCTCAAGCTCTGCTTGAAATGGCACATTTGACCAGTTTAGATTGCCTGAAAACACTAACAGATTTGTTTTGCGGTCTACACAGCCCGGCGAACCAACGCCGACGGATTCGATTTTTTCCATGTCGATATTTGCCTTTTTAGCAGCTTCAAAGGCTGTTTCGGCTATTGATTCATTGACTTTTTCAAACCCTCTGTCCGGGGCTGTTGGCAAGCTGTGCTTTGCCAATATATTATAATTTTCGTCCACGACCCCGGCTACTATATTTGTTCCGCCAAGGTCAACTCCCAAATAATATTTCATGCTCTGTTTATCCTTTCACAAGTGATTTTATCCGACGTGCAACAATTATTCTATCACAAATATTTCAATTTACAAATTAAATGTGTTATACTGTCCGTATGGATGGTTTTATTTCTCAAATTCAACAATATTCTACAAAAGACGGACCGGGGGTTCGTAGCACTGTTGTTGCTGTCGGATGCCCGCTCAATTGCCTGTGGTGTGCTTATCCCGAGCTGATTGGTGATGCCGCTAAGTTTCTCTATCATCCGCGGAGATGTGTTGCCTGTGGGGCTTGTGTCGCCCAAGCCGGGGGCTCTTCAGTTGATTCTGAAGATGGTTTTGAGGAAAGCTCTGTTATTTGTTTTTATGATGCTTATGAAATGGTCGGAGAGCCTATTTCTGATAAGAAACTTGCTTCTGATCTATTGCGGGATAAAGTTTTTTATGACCAATCCGGGGGTGGTGTAACTTTTTCCGGTGGCGACCCTGTACTGCAAGCTGAGTTCTTTTTTGAGGTTGCCATGAGGCTTAAAGATGCAGATGTTCATGTTGCACTTGATACTTCGGGTCATTTTCCTTGGGAGAAGCTTGTGCCTTTGGTCTCTGCCTGTGACTTGATTTTATTTGACCTCAAGTTCCTGAGCCGTGTACTGCACAGGCGTTATACAGGTGTAGATAATCAGCTCATACTGGAAAATGCTATGAAAATCGCTTACTCAGGTAAGCCTATGATTATACGCATGATTTTGGTTCCGGGAGTCAACGATAGCTATACCGAGATTAGCGGTAGGCTCGCGTTTGTCAAGAGTCTCGGCAGCTTAGTGAAGCTCGATATTATCAAGTATAAGAAGCTTGAGGTTGGTAAGTATGCCAGTCTCGAAATGATTGAGCTTATGGATGGCACTGAAGAATGCAGTGATGAATTTGCGGAGCATGTTCTTGAAATGGCAACGAGCATCGGTTTAAATGCCTCTATTGTATCGTAGGTTCTGCTGCTTCGTTGCCGCCCGAAATGGGCAATTTGCTCCGCTTTTTTTTCGAGCCATCGGGATCTACACCGCTGTTCTCGAAAAAAAGACTCCACAAACTGCCCATTTCGGGCTACCTATGTGGCTATAATACAATTTAAAGGAGATTTCTGATGATTAAGATTGAAAATGTAAGTGTGCTTAATATGGATAATGCCATTCGTGGTGCTCGCAATCCTATGGAGAGCCATGCTCTTAGCGATAGTTTTGTTGACCCCCACGGTCAGTTTATTGTGGGACCTAAAGATTTGGTTCTTGCTAATAAGCTTTGCCGGGCTGGTAGTGATCATCGAAAATTTATCCGTCAGATTTTTGTCTCTGTGGACATAACCGCTCCGCTTTACTGGTGGAAAGAGTTTGATACTTACAAAGTTGGCACCGTTGCTAACTCCACAAGCACCATGCATAAAATCCATGCTCGGCCTATCACTGCTGATGATTTTAGCATGGATCGCATGAACTCTGATTCTCGTGAGCAGATGCTTTCTTTTATTTCGTTTATCGAGGGGCTTCGTGCCGAGTTTGTTGAGACTCAGGATAAAACTCTCTGGTATAGCTTAATTCAGCTTTTGCCTTCTTCTTATAATCAGATGCGAACCTGTACGGTCAATTATGAGGTGCTCACCAATATTTACTTTAATCGGCGTGGGCATAAGCTCGATGAGTGGCGGGAGTTTGCCTCTTGGATTAGCTCTTTGCCTTATGCCTCTGAGCTTATTGGGTGTTCTTAGCGTGCCAACGCCAGCCGATTATGGCTAGAGCTGCAAATGTTATCGTGTATACTAGCGCATGTCGTGGGGAGCCTAGCCAGTATGTTGTGAACATGAATCCTGCGCCTAGTGTTGCTATGGTTGGAATTAGGAATCTTTTTACCGGGTGCATGTCTTTTTGTTTTTTTACAAAGCTTATGAATATTGGTATTAATAGGGCAAAGAAGCTATAGTTGTAGAAGTCCGGTAGGCTGAATGCGAATGTGCCGAATATGTTTGTTTGATTTGCAAATATTACGGCTAACCATAGGAAGCTTATTATCACTGCCAGTATCATGCTGTTCCTTGGAATGTTTGTTTTTTCGTGTAGTTTTGCCATTTTTTCCGGTTTTGGTCCTTTTCCTCTGCGCCCTAAAGAGTACATGGCTCTGCTCATGCCTAGACAACAGGCATTTAGTATTCCTAGCCCTGATATTATCATAAATCCGACTAGCACTCTCCCTGCCGGACCGAATATTGCTTCAAATGCTTGGTGAGTTCCTGCCGCAAAGTTTGCTCCTCCCCCTTGGATCATTTGCTCTGCCGCTTCTGTATCGGCTGTTGTCACACCTATGAAATACAGTACGTATATCCCTATAATTACCCCAAACCCCAGCATTAGGGCTATGGGGAACTTTCGTTTGCTGTCTTTTATTTCTGAGTTGAATGCAAGTGCGGCTTGCCAGCCGTTAAATGCGAATGCTGTTGCGGATATTGCTGCGAATAGTGATGCTGTTGGTTGTAAGTTTGTTGTTTGCGCCTGAGCCGGGACGTTGAGGACCCCGTCCCCTACAAGGGTGGTTGAAGCGACTACATTCCCTATATTGACCGTATCGGTCACCAACGTTATCCCAACGCCTATTGTTCCCATTAGGATTAGAGGTATCACTCTTGCTACTGTTGTTGCTACGTTGAGTTTAACAGGGATTTTAGGAGCAAAATAGTTTAATACAAATGTTGCAATCATGAAAAATATTGTTATTGCGAATCGGATTGCTATGTAGTTTTCATTTTCGTTTGTTAAGCCTGCTACTGTTGCGGTGAATCCTGATGTTATCCATGCTATTATGGCGTAGCCTGCGGGTTGGTACATCACTGCAAAGAACCACCCTGCCAGGTAGCCGTATTTTTTGCCTACAATTTCTTCCGAGTAGTCCACAAAGCCGTGGATTTTTTCGTATTTTCCCGCAAATACGCTGAACATGTATACGCTTGGGGCTATCATCAGCCCGCCTATTATCCATGCCAAGGTGCCTAACCTTATGTCTCCGCCGACTTCAAACAGCACTCTTCCGGGCAGGAAGAATATGCCTGTGCCTACCAAAAACCCCACCACAAAACAGACTGATACAAACAGTCCGTGTTGTCGCTTTAATATGTTTTTTTCGTTCATTGGTGTTTATTGCTCCCCCTATTATATTTTGTGGTATAATTACGTTAGTTGGTTTGCAGCTTAATGATTTTGAAAGAAATAGGTATCTCTATGATTATTCCTGAATTACTTTCTCCTGCAGGGGATTTGGAGCGACTTAAGGTTGCTTTTGCTTATGGGGCGGATGCGGTTTATCTTGCGGGGAAGGCTCTTGGTATGCGGGCTAAGGCTCGTAATTTTGAAATTGATGAGCTCCGTGAGGGAGTCAAGTATGCTCATAACCTTGGCAAGAGGGTTTATGTTACAGTAAACATTATTGCTCGAAACGAGGATTTTGTCAACATTGAGGACTACTTCCATGAGCTTGGAGATATTAATCCCGATGCGCTTATCATTTCTGATTTGGGGATTTTTGATGTGGCAAGAAAAATTCTCCCTGATATGGAGATTCATATTTCTACTCAGGCGAATACCACTAATTTCGCTTCGGTGAATTTTTGGAAATCGCTCGGTGCGAGTCGTATTATTTTGGCTCGAGAATTATCACTTCGGGAAATTAGTGAAATTCAGGCTAGATCGCGTGGCGTGGAATTGGAGTGTTTTGTTCATGGGGCAATGTGCATGGCTTATTCCGGACGTTGCTTAATCAGCAATTACATGAACGGACGAGACGCTAACCGCGGCGGTTGCAGTCACCCTTGCCGCTGGGATTATGCGCTTGTTGAGGAGAAGTCCGGGGCTGTTATTCCTGTTTTTGAGGATGACGAGGGCACTCATATTTTTAGTTCAAAGGATCTTTGCATGATTGAGCATATCCCTGAGCTTATAGATGCGGGAATTCGGAGTTTTAAGATTGAGGGGCGCATGAAAACTGTTTATTATGTTGCGTCTGTAACGAAAACATATCGCGAGGCTATTGATGATTTTGTCTCTGACCCGGAACTTTATGTTTCACGTATACCGTATTACAAGGAACAACTGAGCAAGATTTGCCATCGCGAGTATACTACAGGGTTTTATTTTGGACCTATAAGCGAAAATGATCACTGCTACACCGATGGCTCTCACACTAAAACTCAGGATTTTTATGCCATTGTTGACGATTATGACCCTGTTTCCGGTTTTGCTTTTATTCAGCAACGCAATAAATTTGGGGTCGGAGAGTCTGTGGAGATTTTTAAGACTTCGGGTGAGAATTTTTCGCAAGTTATTGATGAACTTTTTGACATCGCAGGAAATCCTGTTATTTCAGCTCCGCACCCACAGCAGAAGTTAAAGTTTCGCACTTCACAGCCTGTGGCGCAATTTGATATTATTCGTAGAAAAATATAGCTGCTTTTGATTAAATAAATATTGGGCGCTTTAGGTTTATTACTGTGGTTCTGGGGCATCTTTCACCGGACACTATGTTGCTGCATCTTTGTACTACTACTTGCCCATTGAAACTCACCAGTTCCAAGTTGTGTTCGTGGTCGGGTTCGGTTGCCCACTTCCACTCTTGCCAAAAGTGACCGCAGTGAATGGCGGTGCATTTTAGGTTTGCTCGCACTTCTCGCCTGAAACAGCGGTTTTCATCATTTATGGATATGCGTTGCCGTTCGTCTGTTAAAGCAATGGTTGCAGGGCTATTGCATAGGGGGCATAGGTGTTCCTGGATCGAATTGTCTGACTGTTTACTTTCAATAACATCCAAAAACATCACCCTCTTTCGGTTTTCACACAGGTACCTCTAAAAATTCAATGTCTGGCAGATGGGAGGGCAGTGGGTTTTTGGAGGTGCCTATCTAAATAATATCGACTTCCCTTGCTGTTGTCAAATAAATTTGTTGTCTTTTCTCTGCTTTCCTTTGACTTTTAACATATAATTTGCTAAACTTTTGCTAAGAATATCCGATAATTATGATTAGGGCGAGTTATCGCCAAAAGCCTACGAGATAAATCAAGGAGGGTTTGATATTATGAGTAGCATTTCTTCAATGAGTGGCTCAGCCACAGCCGCTAATGCTTTTAGAGCAAACAGCACGAATCAAACTTCACAAGCGCAAAACGGAAGAAGGACAGCAGACGATGTTTTAGCATCTCTTCGCGAGATGATGCCCGGATGGAATATTTCTACTTCTACTGCCGATTGGGGCGAAGGATTTAGAAACATTCAAATCGATAGGGATATTTTAGAGCGCATGGCAAATGACCCTGCGGAGATGGATCGAGTTACTTCAATGATTCGTGAATTTGAAAGTGCTGTTCCTGAGCTTGAACAGTGGCAGGAGCAAAATCCCGGTCAATCTTTGATTTTGAGTCTTATGTTGGATGAAAACGGAAACACTTCTGCGACTGCAACTATCAGAACTTTGCTTGGCGCAGAAACCTCCACCACATTTGACCCACTTGAGCCGTCATGGCTTGAAAATCTAATGGCGCAACTTTCCGCCCCACCACAGGGGCATGATTGGACTGTTTAGTTATCAAACTTAGGAGAATTGCATGAAATTTCGTACACTTGGAAAAACAGGTCTTAGCGTTAGCGAAATTGGGCTTGGGTGTGAGCACCTTGACCGAAAGCCCTATAAGCAGGCAAAAGAGACCATTGATGCGGCACTGGCACACGGAATGAATATTTTTGATTGCTTTATGCCGGGCAAGGAAATACGGGAAAACATTGCAAAGGCTCTTGGGAGCAACCGAAAAAAGGTGATTATACAGGGAGCTGTTGGCTCAACCGACCTCAGACAGCAATACGACAAAAGCCGTGATATGACAATCGTCAAGAGATATTTTGATGAGATGCTTCGTGTTTTCGGCTATGTCGATATTGCTATGTTATTTTTTGTTGACTCCGACGAAGAATTTTCTGATGTATTTGCTGAGGAACATCTCGAATATGTCCGTTCATTACAGAAAAAAGGCGATGTCCGTTATATCGGGGTTTCATCACATAATCCGATTATCGCTAAAAAAGCCCTTGAAACAGGTATACCTGAGGTGTTGTTTTTTAGCATAAATCCTGCATTTGATATGTTGCCGCCAGACGAAGATGCGCTTGCGCAATTTCTTGAAGATTTCGACACAACGCTTATGCAAGGCATTGACCCAAGGCGTAGCAGCCTCTACAGGTTATGCGAGCAAAATAACATCGGCATTACCGTTATGAAGGCCCTCGGTGGTGGGAAGTTGACTTCTCCTGAGCATACACCGTTCGCAAAGCCAATGACTGTGCCGCAATGCATTCACTACGCACTCACACGCCCGGCAGTATCAAGTGCATTACTTGGATGCCAAACAGCCACCGAGGTTGAGGAAGCGATGAGTTACTACGCAGTTGGCGAAAATGAACGAGATTACACCGAAGTTTTAGGCTCAATGCGCAACAACTTCAAGGGTGACTGTGTGTATTGCGGTCACTGCCAGCCCTGCCCGGTAGATATTGATATCGCATCAGTAATAAAATATCTCGATATAGCAAGGCTCACACCGGAGTCTGTTCCACCGTCCGCAAAAGCACACTATAGCAGTTTAACCGCTTCAGGTGGCGATTGTCTGAACTGTGGTGCGTGTGAAGAGAGATGCCCGTTTGATGTGAAAATAATGAACAATATGGCTGAGGCTGATAGAGTTTTTTCTTAATGTGGCGAGTTTGAAGCGGTTGCAAAATCGGAAACGGTTATTTTGAGTGGTTTAGGTAAATTACATATTATACAAAAAAACAAGGTGCAGAGTCAATTCTGTGCCTTGCCGTTTTTTGCGCTTAAAAAGGAAAACGGCTACACCGCTAAAGTGTAACCGGTTCCTGCAAGGTTAGCCTTGTTATTTTTTTTGTTTTCTGAAAAAACGTGTAAAAATCGTGTGCAGGTGTTTTCGACAGACTCCAAACCGTTGCAAATGCTGAGTTTTTCGAAATTTGGCGGAGGGTAAGAGATTCGAACTCTTGTGGGCTTGCACCCAAACGGTTTTCAAGACCGCCGCGTTATGACCACTTCGCTAACCCTCCGCATTTTCGCCGTGGCTTTAAGTCACGGCAAAAGACATTGTAACGCACTCGGCGGAAAATATCAAGACTTTTTTACTACTTTTTTCTTACCCACCGAAGTCGGGGCTGTTTACGAAGTTTCTGTGGTCGGTGTAGTTTGTGAAGAAGTTGTGTGTGCCGTAGTTGTTTAGTGCATAGAAGAATTCATTTGTTGATGCGGGGAATAGAGCCGCACGAATTGAGGCTATGCCCGGATTTGCTATTGGTCCGGGTGGCAGTCCCTCGTGGGTGTATGTGTTAAAAGGCGAGTCAACCCTTGTCGAAAATGGAATTGCTGTGCCTTGGATTGCATATACAATGGTTGCGTCGATTTGCAGGAATGGGAAGTTCGGGCTATATAGACGATTGTAAATGACCGCAGCAATGCGTGGACGCTCGGCATCGTCGCCTGCTTCACGCTCAATCATTGAGGCAATGGTCACAATCTCATGCACCGTGTAACCCATTTCATAGGCGCGTTCGACATATTCCTCGGTGAAACGCCTGTTGAACTCGCGGAGCATACGAGAAATCGTTGATGTTGCAGACGAATTTTTAAAGAAATTGTATGTTTCCGGGAACAAAAATCCTTCTAACCTCAGCCTGTCACCAAGCGTTGACCTGTCTAAGAAATGAAAATCAAAATTATGATATGTCGCCGCTTCCCAGAGCTCGGCGGCTGGAGTCACTTCTGCCCTATCGAGCAGTTCAAAAATTTGAGCGAGTGAAAGACCTTCCGGAATTGTTACGGTGGTTTCAACTCTGACACCTGCTCTTGGGGTCATTCCTTGCACAATAGCTCTGTAGTCAAAATTTCTGTTCAGCACAAATGAGCCGGGCACAATCCTATCTTCTGCTTCAGAAAACTCGGCATACAGCAAAAATACAGCTCTGTGTCTGATAACACCCGCTTCGTATAGAATTTCTGCGACACTTTCAATCGAAAAATCGTTAGGAATTGTCACGTTTACAACTTCGTCTACTGAACCGAATCCCAGAACGTCCATAGTGAAAATCCATGCAGTTGATGCGAGGGCGATACTTACACAAATAACAAATGTTGCAAGCAAAAGTCCTCCGATCAAACCTGTTCTTTTTTCTCGGCGAAAACGTAAAGGCTTGTTTTCAGGTACATCTCGGTATGCTGTCTCAAAATCAAATTTGACCTTAAAGTCATCAGGTCCCATATCTAAGTCATTATTTTCATTTTCCGCGGGTACGCTGACATGTTTTTTAGATGAACCTCTGTCGGGCAATATGCTTTCAAAAAATCCGACTTTCTTTGCTTTTGAGGGTCTGGGTATTTTTGCCTTATCGACGCTTGGTCTGGCCGGCAATTCATCATCTTCTAGATAGTCCACATAGTCCACGTAGCCCATATCAACCATACGCGACTCGGTGTGGTTTTGTAAATTCGAAGTGGGGGCAGACACAGGTGACAGTGTGCTCTTATCTACAACTTTTAGAGCATCTTCGATGCTTTTTACTTTATCAAACTCATTAGGCATTAAAGGCTCTCCTTCCCTACTTAGAAAATACACTCACTGCATTTTGAGAAATAACCTATTTTAAAATGGTGTGGATTTTTGTGTTTTAATTGCACTTTTATGCAGGAACCGCAAGGCGTTGAAGTTACAGATGCTTGCTTAGCATTTCATATGCCTGCTTATGAATCTCTTCTTCACTTCTGCTCACGCCACCCTGTGCGCACTCGATAACTGACCATCCATATTGTGCTGCCGCATCGTCACCACTCTCTGCACATGCCGTCAAATATCTTAAATCACTCTCGTGAATATCTGCATTTGTTCCGGTTGCAGACTCTCTTGAGCGCAGGCGTGAGACTGCGAGCGATGTATCTATCTTCATGAACAACACCATATCGGGACGTGGCAACCCGATTCGGTCAAACTCATATTCATAGAGCCACTCAAAGAACAGTTTACGGTCAACACCTGACATTTTTGACCCTTGATGAAGTGCATTACTTGTTGTATAGCGGTCTGTGAGAATTAAGCCACCTGACTGATAATAGCTCTGCCAATCCATTATAAATGAGGCAAATCTGTCAACCGCATAAAAAGATGATGAAGCATATGCGTTGATATCATCTGGATTCTTGCCAAACTCTCCTGACAAATACATTTTTATTAGGGCTGACGACGGTTCATCATATCTTGGAAATACAACACGGCGAAAATCTCTGTTCTCGGACTCTAGGCGCTCGCACATAAGTCTAAATTGTGTTGATTTACCGCTACCGTCAATTCCTTCAAATACGATTAAGTTTCCCAATTATTACTACCTCAGATTATGACTTTTAATTTACTAAAAAGTTCCGCATAATGCTTCTTTTTGAACGTTTTTAATCGGTGGAGCAATATCTATCTGCTCATGACTTGAAATCCCGAACCACTGTTCATTAATCCATCTTGTTGCATAAGATTTTCTAATACATTTATATCTGCCGCAATGTCAAGCGCATCAGCTTTAAATAGCATATCTAACTGTTGCTCATATCCGGTGCGGAGTGTATCGAGTATGTTTCCTATGTTTTCTTTCGCCCCGGCTATGTTTTCTCCTTTAACTCCCTGCTTTTCAAGTGTTATATATGAGCGCACCAGTTTAATTGTCGTTGGAAGATAGTAACTGATAAAACGTCTCAGTTGGTTTCTTTTTTCGGGAGTTTCATCAACTATTTTGAATATTTTTTCGGTCACTTCTGCTAAATGCGACACCTTTTTGGATATTCCCTCATCGACTATTAGAGAATTGATTTCGCGGAGTTCCTTTAAGGCTACGATGTTTGAGCCTTGTTCGACATCTTTTGCAGTGTCTGAAGAGGCTGTCGAGTCGGTAACAAAACCTTTTTTAATCTCCATGCGAAGTTTATACGCTTCTGCGGGTGATATAATCAGACATTCAAGTTCGTTATCTATGTAGGTACCCTCGTATAAATAGCCGTTGTTAATCATCATGTGCAGGTCTCGAATGGCATATTTCTCAGATACTCCTGCCACTTGCGCAAGCTCAGCAAGCGGTACAACTCCCCTGTCTCCGATAAAAGCAAAATAGTTTTTAAACCTGCTGTAGCGGCGAGCGACAACATTGCGCGAGAGAAATGTTGTCGCACTTCCAATCAAGAGAAAAGCACTCATTATAATGCCAAACCAGCTTATACCGGCATTTTCAAAAAATTGTTGCAACACACTTGCCGCACCTGCCAAGCCAAAAGCTACCATTAGTATTGATATTACAAGCATGACCGCTGAAATAAATCTGCCTGATTTCTTCTTGAGCGGATTGCGGATTTTGCCTTTTTTTGCCGAAGGGGCGGGTTGTGCTTCATGGGAGTAGATGGCGTGTGATGTCGTAGCTTGAGCTGCCCTGGGCTGAGAGCTTACCTCTTTATATTTGACAGGAATTGCGTCTTGGTACTTACTATTTGTGTGGATCAGGTGTGAGGTTGTGTCTTTACTCTTAGGAGAGCTCGACGACCCCAGTGACCCTCGAAGTTTTAAGAATAAAAAGAGTAAGCCCAAAGGGAAAAAGGCAATGAGCAAAATGAAGATAACAACCCATGATATTACCTCACCGGTTTTGTCCTCATCATTAAAATTGTTACCACGTCTATTGCCCAATTTCCATTACCCCATATCTTTATGTTGCACACACTTGTTCAGTATACCAAAGTTTCACCTTTTTGTGAAGCAAAATAGTTGATTTTCGCGAATTCTTGCTATATTATGTTGAATAACACAGGTGGCCTGAAGTGGGCTGTTTGTGGAGTCTTTTTTTCGAGAACAGCGGTGTAGATCCCGATGGCTCGAAAAAAAGCGGAACAAATTGCCCGTTTCAGGCGGAAAACACGCGAAAAGCACAAGGAAGGAACATATTTATGCCTATAAAGATACCTGATAATCTTCCTGCTAGGCAGGTTCTTGAGAATGAGAATATTTTTGTTATGACTGAGTATCGGGCGCTTAGTCAGGATATACGACCACTCAGACTGCTTATTCTCAACTTGATGCCAACTAAAATCGTCACTGAAACTCAACTTCTTCGAAAGTTGTCTAATACTCCCTTGCAGGTGGAAATTGAGTTTTTGCAGACTATTAGCCATAGATCAAAAAATACTGACCCAAAGCATCTTTCTTCATTTTACAGGACGTTTGACTCGGTAAAAAACGAACACTACGATGGAATGATTATAACAGGTGCGCCCGTTGAGAATATGGACTTTGAAGATGTAACTTATTGGAGTGAACTCTGTGAAATCATGGAGTGGTCTAAAATTAATGTTCACTCTACTTTCCACATATGCTGGGGAGCGCAGGCGGCTCTGTTTTACCATTACGGCATAAAAAAATACCCGCTTGCTAAAAAGCTTTCGGGTATCTATATGCATAAAGTTCACAATGCAAAATCCAGACTCTTTCGTGGGTTCGATGATGAGTTTTTTATGCCCCATTCGCGGCACACTGAGATTCTTGAAAAAGACATACTTGCTGTGCCTGGGCTCGAACTGCTGTCTACGTCGGACGAGGCTGGAGTTTTTGCTGTAAAATCCGCAAACAATCGCCAAATATTTATAACCGGACACCCTGAATATGATGCAGATACTCTTGCGCTAGAGTATTTCAGAGATACTGACAAGGGGCTCGACATTGATATGCCTAAGAACTATTTTCCGGGCGATGATTCCTCCAATACACCAAGCGTGTACTGGCGGGCACATGCTCAACTTATGTATTCAAATTGGCTGAATTACTTCGTGTATCAGGTCACTCCCTATGACTTTTGATTTTGCCTGCATCTGTTGTTCCCCGCGAGGATATGGAAGTTTCCGTATCCTCGCTGTCCCTTACAGTCAATCAAAAGAATATCCCATGAGTGGAATGCTCACTATTACACTGCCTGTTAAATCTAACCATGCAAAATAATTTGTGCCTACAGCATGAATCAGGTTGGTTGTTGCGTCGTGTATCAGTACGCCTAGGTCTGTTTTTAGTAAATTACCGCTTGTGTCGAAAAGTTTATATACGGCAGTGGTATACCGCTCTTCAATAAAGTGTGTACCTATGGCGTTAGTATTTAGTATAAATCCTCTAACACCCGTGTTGTCAATGATAGGTGTGATATTTAAAGCGTTCGTTGGTGTTATCAGCTCAGTGCCGTCTGTGTGCATTACGCCAAGTATGTCACGCCCTGAAATCAGATCTGATTCGGAGAATATTATGTAGTTTTGCACTACTTCGATAATATAGCGATGTTCCGAGAGCATTATTTCTGTTTCTCCATCGAACAGCCAGACTCCGTCCTCTACCAGAGCTGTGTGCCATCCGTTTCCGAGAAATTTTATAGCAGGGTCGCTTCCGAGTAAAGCGGGATTTGCGAGACTCGTGATTTCCACAAAATCATTGCTGTAAAATCTCGGCGTATCCCATGTCTCCATTGAAAATACCGAAAATCCTGAAGAATCTTGATGCATAACAATCATATATCCTTCAGGTGCGGAGAATATGATTTCTCCGCTGATATCTATTATATGCTCGTTCCCGCCGACGGTCATAACTGCGGCTCGTCCTCCTCTGAATACTGTCGGAATAATAAATCTTGATTCTATAATTAGTTCAAGGTCTTTGTTCGCAAATCCCCATAGTCCGTCACTGATATTTGTTAAAACCGCTGCAAGTCCTTCTGAAAAATTCAGTGCTCCGTAAAACTCAGTTTCTCTGAGTTCTCCGGTCAATGCGTCCATAAGTCCCACACGTCCATCTGTGAGTGGTATAAACACAACTCCTTCACTCACATTGTATAGTAACAGTTCCGCCCAGTAATCTTCAGATATTCTGTCGATCCAGTCTAAATCAAGCATGTTATATAGCTGTTGACCGCTATAGTCAAGAACATCAATGTTGAATGTATCAAACTCTCGAACCAAAAACATTACTTCGTCCGAAAATGCCACACTCACATATTCAAACGGCGTAACCCAACTGCCATCGAGTGCTGTAACTGCCATAGCTTCCGAATAACCAAACTCCCCTGTATCGTGTGAGAGAATTCGCAGGCTGTATGCAGGACGTGGCTCAGCGCCGCTTGCTGAATTATAGGTTGCTCTTGTTATTTCGTCAAATATAAGATTCGTCACTAAAACCCCTTCTGTGGTCACAAACCCGTATCCGGCAGTTTCAATACTTCCGTCACTCAGTGTAACCGTTCCGGCGTATGGTAGAAGCGTTCCGTAATCGTTTGATGGCAAAAGTTCGTTCAGTGTTAGACTAATAAATCCTGAAAAGTTGCTGTGAATTGGTTCAAAGCTTGTCAGAGCTGAGAAATTCGTCTCAACGTCCACGCTCATTTCGGGTAGGTTCGTTATGTCATGATTTAAGCTTTCACTTATCGGCACGTAGTTTTCAAAGTCCATCAGATACTGTCCGTCCTCTGATAATAGCCAGTTAAATAAAATGCGGGTGGAACTGTCCTGTGGCTCATCTGCAATTATTACTGCATAATAATTGTTCGTAAATGGATAATTTCCTGATGCTATTGTGCTGTACTCTGGATTTATTCCGTCTATGGATAGTATTTTTACTCCATCTGTGAATCCTGAGTTTTCTACACTGTGCAGAAATGCGTAACCAATCGCTCCCGGAGAGCCGTCAAAGCCCCTCATTGCAGATATCAGAAAGTCATCGTCAAATTCCGTTGCATATGATGGTAACAGCCGCAGTACCATTTGTTGTCCTGCCATTACTAATCTTTCTGCCAGTACACGGCTTGCAGATTCTTCGTTTCTTTGGAAACCGGAAATCTCGATATCGTTACCACCTACTTGTTGCCAGTTTGTGATTTCTCCTGAGAAAATGCCTCTGAGCTGCTCTGTTGATAAATTATCTACCGGATTTGTAGGGCAGACGATAAAAACCAGTGCATCTAAAGCGATGGGCTGCATGATTACGTTTAGTCCCGGCAGTTCATCGATAAGGCTTGGTGACAGCTCTGAGACAAGTATTATGTCCGATTCTCCTGCCGCCAGATTGCGAAAGGCTTCTGCTGTTCTTGTAAAGGCAAGGTGTGGCCGTGCCGCTTCGCGCGGCTCAGCCAGTAAAACACTTTTTGCCGCTTCGGCAAGCGGAGCAAGAGCCGGCGATCCTGATATCCTCGGCATATTATCCTGAGTGAATGTGAAAAGTGGTAACTCTATGTCAGGTATTTCTTCCACGTACTCAGGTAGAGCTTGGTTTTCTTCTACACTACTTTCTTCTTCACCGTTATTTTCGCACCCTACGAGCAAAAAGGCAAGAAACACAAGCAATATGGCTAAAATTTTCATAGCTGTTGCTCCAGTAATTTTTTCATTCTCTCGTGTCTGTCCGGTATAACTTTTGGGAGTGCTATCGGTCTGAGTTCTTTGTCGATGAAGGCATGTGCGCTTTCACCGTAGAGAAGCAGTTTGCCGTCTTGGTTGACTATTTCATATTCTACTCGAAAACGCACACCTGTATATTTGATCAAACGGAGCTTTACTGTGAATACATCACCAAACTTTGCGGGAAACTTGAATTTTACATTGAGGTCTGTGATAGGACACATAACCCCTAAGCTCTCTGTGACTACATATGCAAGGTCATGTTCATCAAAAAAGTATGACCGTGCTTCTTCGAGCCATCTTGCATAGTTTGAATGATGAACAACCCCCATCTGGTCAGTTTCATAGTAAAAAACAGGGCGTGAATATTCGTACATTTATTTCTTCTCTCCTTCTTGCGTAATCTATCATTTTCTAATATACTACAAAATAGTCAATTTGTGAATAGGGTACTTCTTGCGCCTGAAATATTCTTGAAAGGAATGCACAATAATGCCAGATACTATTGCCGCCATAGCTACGGGTGAATTTATTACGGCAATCGGAATTATCCGAATTAGCGGGGACTCGGCACTGACCATTACGGACAACATTTTTCGCCGCTCCGTAAAAAGCTCCTCTAAATTCGCCAAAGACCGCCATATGTATTACGGTGAGATTGTAAACGAAAGGGGTGAACTCCTTGATGTTTGCATGTGTGCTGTTTTCCCTGCTCCGAACAGTTACACAGGAGAAAATATGGCGGAGCTGTATTGCCACGGTTCCCCGACTGTGCTCGCTGAAATTATGCAACTTTTAAACAGGCAAAGGGTGCGCACTGCAAAGCCGGGCGAGTTCACTGAGCGAGCATTTCTAAACGGCAAGATGGATCTAACTCAAGCTGAAGCTGTCATTGACATTATCGAGTCCGAAACTTCTGCCATTGCAAAAAATGCGGCGGCGCAGTTAAAGGGCGTAGTCGGGCAGAAGATGACACAAATTTACGACAAATTGCTCGATATAATAGCCCATTTTCACGCTGTTATAGATTATCCCGATGAGGACATAGATGAGTTTGAGCTACAGAGCTACAACGAAACATTGACCGAAGCGATTATCGAACTGGAGAAACTTCTCAAAACTTATGAGAGGGGTCGATTGCTGAAAGAAGGTATACCTACAGCCATTGTCGGAAGAACAAACACGGGTAAATCATCGCTTTTAAATGCAATACTGGGTTATGAGCGTGCTATTGTGACGGACATTCCCGGCACAACAAGAGATACAATAGAGGAGAAAATAAGAGTTGGAAATAATCTTCTGCACTTGATTGATACCGCAGGCGTGAGAGCCACGAGCGATACAGTAGAGCAACTTGGAGTTAAGCGAACCATCTCAGCACTTGAAAAAGCAAAGCTCGTAATAGTAGTTTTCGATACAACACAGCCACTATGTAGCGAGGATTTTGAAATTATCGGAAAGATTCCCGGTGATACACCGAAAATCGCGGTAATAAACAAAATAGATTTAGAGCAGACATTTGACATAGCGGAGCTGGAAACGCAAAAATTCCCCATATGCTACACCTCTGCACTTTCGGGGGACGGAGTTGAAGATTTGATTGAAGAAATAGCAAAACAATTCCCCGAACCGACGCAAGCGGCAGGGGAAATAATCACGAACCAAAGGCAATCAGAGGCTCTGGCAAAAGCTGTGGAAAGCTTACAAAATGCAAAAGAAGCGTTAGTCGCCTTGGTCACATCTGACGCTGTTCTTACGGATATAGAGCTCGCCTTGTCGGCAATAGGAGAGCTGACAGGTGCAACCGTCAGAGAAGAGATTATCTCACGAATATTTGAAAGGTTTTGTGTTGGTAAGTAAAATTTTTCGTTGATTGACGCAGAGGGTGAGTTGTTTGCGGAGTCTTTTTTGCGAGAACAGCGGTGTATAGCCCGATGGCTCGCAAAAAAGCGTAGCAAACAACCCACCCTCTGCTTAGCTTTTACTTGTTACGAATATCACTTCAGCATATCTTCAAGTCGCTTGATTATTTCTGAATATTCCATTTTATCTGCCATTTCTCGTAACCATGGTACTAGGTCGCCGTTTGAGGAATATTCAAATTTTTCTAACTCAGCTACAGCGTCGTCGGTGTCGAACATGCTGTGATTTTTGCAGGCTTCGAGAACAGTTTTTAGCATTCCTGTATCCGGAGCTTCTTTCAATTCTTTTTTTGAATCATCAGTTAAGGAATCTATAAAGTCGTCAAGTTCTGAAATAAGCGAGCTCATACGCACGACAAACGCATCATTATTTTTCGAAATAAAGTCGAAATCCCCATCTGCACCTGCAAACTCAAGAGCCTTACCCAGATCTCCGACTTCATCGGCGCAAATCCCGTAACATGCACCCTTCAGTCCATGAACGGCAGTGATGTATGCACTTGGGTCTTTTTCATCTAACGAACGGGTGTTTTCAAGCACCATCGGAGTGTTCTTGGAGAAGGTGCGAAGCACGCTTATATATGCTTGCTCATCACCGGCAAATCGTTCAACTCCGCGCTGATAATCAATATCAGTAAT
Source organism: Oscillospiraceae bacterium (assembly GCA_009787625.1). Classification (GTDB taxonomy): domain Bacteria; phylum Bacillota; class Clostridia; order Oscillospirales; family Oscillospiraceae; genus WRMH01. Next base: position 98,793 of record WQSX01000001.1, on the reverse strand, counting down.
AATAAAATCTGCAAACATCGAAGTAGATGAAGTGCTTTCGTAGGCCGCAGCGGATTGTGATGCGAGCCTTTTGTTTTTTATACATTCCCGCTTACACATGGGTTCTTTGTTTTTGTCATCTTTACAGAGCTTGCATAGATGTTCGCGTTTTTCATCATAAATCCACTTTATAATAATCTGGTCCAGTCGCGTGGACTCAATGGGCTTGGATATAAAATCTTGAAAACCTTCTTCAAGGAACATTTCTCTGCTTCCGACGATAGCGTTTGCGGTAAAGGCTATGATAGGAATATTTTTTGCATAATTAGAACCAAGCTCACGGATAATTTTTGTGGCTTCAATGCCGTCCATTTCGGGCATCATATGGTCCATGAAAACTGCACTAAAGCGGTCATTTCCCGTCTCGATATCTCCTCGAATGGCTTCAATAGCGGCAGGACCGCTGGTTACACAGGTAGCCATAATGTCGTAGCGGATAAGCATCCCGCGAGCAATTTCAAGGTTTGTTTCAACATCATCTACAATTAAAACGTTTGCATATGGCAAACTCATACGCAACGGATTATTCCACTTATGGCGCAATTCAGAAACATAGGTGTGATTTTTAAGAAGCTCTACTGTCTTTTTATCTATGGCACCATCAGAGACAAACTCCTGAATGAGGGTTATGGTGAAGGTACTCCCCAGCCCAATCTCGCTTTGGACGGTAATGTCTCCACCCATCATTCGCGCAAGCCTGCGGGCGATTGAGAGCCCAAGTCCTGTCCCTGCGATTTTTCGGTTTGCTTGTGCATCGGCTTGATAATAATCTTCGAAAATATGTGCAAGAGCTTCGGGGCGCATTCCGGGTCCCGTATCGCTGACCGATGCGATTATATGACATTCATCACCTTTACGCTCACACTCAAGGGAAAAAGTGACTGTTCCTGCGGGTGTATATTTAAATGCGTTTGACAGAAGATTGACGAAAATTTGCTTAACTCTCAAATCATCGCCGAACATATGTGTTGGAAAATCATCGCCAATAATTAGCTCAAACTCAATATCCTTATCTCCTTTGTATACGATGCATTGGTTTACCATGTCGTTAATGCGGGGCGGCACTTCATATTCCACCGGATATAGCTCAAACATTCCGGTTTCAATTTTCGATATGTCTAAAATATCGCTGACTATGTTGAGCAGTGTTTGCCCTGCCTGTTCGACCTTTGAAAGATTTGAAGTCACCTTGTCGCTGAGACCATATTCATCCAGTGTAAGCTCCGTAAAACCCAATATTGCATTTAGAGGTGTTCTCATCTCGTGGCTCATCGTCGCAATGAACGTTGTTTTTGCTTCATTTGCCACATTGGCTGCACGAATCGCTTCATAGAGCTCCTCTTTTTGAGTTTGGATATCGAGGTGCATTTTAATGCGACGGTTTAGTAGCTCTTCAGAAAATGGCTTCATCACATAATCTGCCGCACCGAGCTCTAAGCCTTTAATTTCATCCTCGGGGCTACTTTTTCCGGTCAGGAAAATTACAGGAATATCTGATGTTTTTTCATCGGCTTTGAGTTTTTTTATGACCGAATATCCGTCCTCGCCCGGCATTTCGACATCTAAAAGGATAAGGCTGGGTGTGATTTTCGAGAGGAGCTTAAAAAGATTTTCCCCTGAAGATGAGGTGAATACTTTGTAGTTGTCAGCAAGACACTTTTTTGCAGAAGCCAAGCTCAACCTCTCGTCATCCACAACAATAATCTTCGCCCTATTATCATTAGCCATGTCCATATAAAAAATTCATTCCTTTCAGTAATCCCTAGGCACAAATAGTCCACTAAGCAATACGGCAGAGGGACTGTAACACAAAGTCCCTCTGCTCATAGATGGCAAAACTATTATTTTCTTTACTGAAGCGCATACTCAGAAGAATCTTCGGATTCATCCTCAGTCGTTGTTGCGGCTTCCGGAAGTTGTTGCATCATTTCTCTGGGTTGTTTGGGCGCTCTTTCTATATCCATGGTGTTTACGATTTTTGCAAGGCTTTGGTTGATGACGGATATACTGATATGGGCTTTATCATAGCCTTCGGATATACTGGTTATCAAATCATTGACAGAAACGATTGCCTTTAGTGATTTTTTCGTAATCTCCTCTGATTCCGAAACAACCTCTTTGGATTTAGCCGCAAGAGCTTGAACTTCTTCAGCAACTACAGCAAACGCCTTTCCGTGTATGCCTGCTCGTGCCGCCTCAATAGAGGCATTGAGAGCAACGAGATTTGTATGCGTAGCGATTGACAAAATGCTTTTTGAGATGATTTCAAACTTTGAAATTCCTTCATTTAGAGTGCTCATGAGTTCAGATATGACTTCTGATTTCTCTTTAATTCCGGTGATATCTTTCTCTAAAAGCTCCGCACTACTGATGTTAGAAACGGCAATATCAAGAACATCTACAATCTCATCATGCAGCATTTGAATACAGTTTTCGGGGATATTGTCGCCGAGCACAATTGATTTTGACATATCATAGCACGTATCACAGCCACAAGCCGCACAGTCAAAAGTTCTTTGTGCTTCAGTGCTTTTGTGGAGCTTTTGGAAACCTTCTTCAATGCGTTCCTCAGAAACAGCCAGTGATTTCGTTGGCATTGGGACATATCTTCTCAGGAAGTCATTTTTATTCAGACGTTGGTCAAAATGTGCCAACATTCTGTTGTAATATTCATGGTCAAATGTCTTTAATATTTCTTTTCTACTCTTATCCATCATGGAATGAGTTGCAAATCGGCTCACAGTGTGGTCAACCGCGGTACCGAGGTTACAGCCTTCACCACAGTTTAGAACGTCGAAAATTGTAGGAAGATGGGCGGGGTTTTCTTCTGCAAAAGCGTCGATAGATTCATATACAACGCCCTGCCCTTCCGCTTGGTCAATGCGTAGCTTCTTGCTAAAATAAAACTCAAGATTCTCTTTCAAACCACCCGGCATAGAGTACAAGCGACCGAATGCGGCCTCTCTGTTGTCAAAGGTTGACTCTTGCTGTGGCAATTCAATATCATTATCTTTTAGATAATGCATCAAACTTTTTATAGTGACATTGTATTTGACAAGTCCTGTTTGTTCAAACTCATGAGCTTTCGCTACACAGGGAGAAATAGCGGCAATTGCATCGTTGTTTCTATCATAACGTTTCATCCAGATAGCTGTGCAAAGCATTGGGCTGTGTACAGGTGAAAGATATCTGATGAGACTGTGTTTGTATTTTAAGATGTAATTGACAATTGCGGGGCAAGGTTGGGTGATAACGGAGTGTGGGTTGTTCGCTTCAATGTAACGAATGTGTGCCCATGTACAGATGTCAGCACCTATTGATGCATCGATGATTTTTTTAACACCCAATTTTCTGAGCCATGTCAGCATTTGCATTCCGCCCTCGATGGTTTGGATTGCAGGTGCTACAAAAAGAGAAATCGGTTCGCCGCGCCTTAAATCAGCGAGAAACTGTTCGGTGTCATCTTCGTAGAATCTAACCTTGTGGCGGCATGTGTCGATACAAAATCCGCACGCAATGCAACTATCTGCATTGATTGAAACTTTGATGCCACTTTCGTCTTTATAGACGCGATTTGCCCCCTCAACGGGGCATACACGGATACATCGGTTACAACCTACACATTTTGCTATGTCTTCGTTGATGAGTTTACGCATAAAATACTCTCCAGTCATTGTTTAGTGGTGGTAAAAACAAAACAGCAATTTTGCTATTTTGATGCCACAAAAAGTGTCAGAATTCTACCGTAGAAGAACCTACCGTAGAAGAATTTACCATATTTTAGTTAAAAAATCAAGTGCTTAAATGTGTCTTTTTTGATAATTGTGATATTTTTTTGCCATTTCCCTTCATTACTGCGCATTTTGTAACATTTTGGTGAATACCTATCACAATATTGCATCTTTGTGTTGCATTTTTGCGTTTAAAGAAGTATAATTACGTTTAAGTGCATTTTATAAGTTACACACAAGATGCAGGGCTACGGTTTGCCGTTAAATAAAAAACAATTTATTTTGGAGGAATAATCTTTATGAGTAGTGGAGCTAGTTTTGAAAAGAAGTCGAAAATTGTAGTTGTAGATGACCAAGTGTCTGTATGCCGAGAGGTAACTGAGCTTCTGAGGCGCGAATATGATGTAGCTGCTTTTAAATCCGGAGAAGAGGTTCTTGCGTATCTCAATTCTAATACCCCTGATTTAATTATTCTTGATTACTATATGCCGGATATGACAGGTTTTGAGACGCTACTTGAAATAAGGTCAAGAAAGGCAACCGCCAAGACTCCCGCTATATTTCTAACAACAGAACTAAGCGATAGAATGCAACTGGAAATGATTACGCGAAGTGCCTCAGACTACTTGACCAAGCCTATTAACGCAGAAGCACTCCGAACGTGCGTCAGAAAACACCTTGCGGCAAATGCCTAGCAATGCAAGCAGGAGCTGAGTATAACACAGGTTTAGTCTATACGGACGAGTCAACGTGTATAGATTGCAGTAAGTGTATTCGCGGATGCCCGATTCTCAGGGCAAACGTGTCTGTTCAGCGTGATGATTTATCCTTTGTGACATGTGTCGATGAAAAGGAGTGTATCCTTTGCGGCACATGCATTAAGGTATGCTTTCGTGAAGCCAGAAGGTATAGAGATGACTTTGCTGACTTCATTTCGGATTTGAGCAGCGGCAAAGCATTTTCAGCAATCATAGCCCCTTCGTTTTACTTGCTCTACCCGGACGAGTTTAAGCATATATTGGGTTATTTAAAAAGCTTGGGTATGAAAGAATTCTACCCGGCAGGTTTTGGTGCGGACATAGCGGTTTGGGGTTATGTGAATTATATGCGAGAACACCGCTCTACGGGGATTATTTCGCGAACATGCCCATCAATAGTCACATACATTGAAAAACACATGCCGCAGCTCGTTAATAATTTGGCACCAATTCAAAGCCCCATGATGTGCATGGCAATCTATCTGAAAAAATATCTTAAGGTTTCAGATGAGCTTGTAATCATAAGCCCATGCATAGTAAAGAAAACGGAAATTCAATCAATGCGAGGCACGGGGCGCGCCAAATACAGCATAACATTCAAAAACATACTGGATCATATAAAAAAGAACGATGTAAATTTGAGTGACTATGAGCAAGTGGGCTGCGAGACCGAGTTTGAAGCGAGTTCGATATTTTCAGTCACCGGAGGATTGAGCAATTGTATAGACTATTACTTCAACAGGGAAACTTATTCCTTGTTGGTTACCGGTGCAGATGATGCATATGAGCATCTTAAAAGTTACGAATCTGACAGTAATATGCTTCCGGAGCTTCTTGACATTTTGAACTGTAAATCAGGGTGTGTAAGAGGAGCAGGCGTGAATCAAAGCGACATAAAGGTGAATGCAGTGACTTTCCGAGCACATTCAGCGAGAAAAAATAACAGCCTGAACGCAAACAGCCACGGAGATGAAGTGTGGGTTCATCCCACTGAACGCATTAGACAGTTGAATGAAAATTTTGAAAATCTGAATATAGAAGATTTTATGTGTGAATCTGAGGTTGAACATAATGCGGACAAGAGAATAGTCACTGAAGAAGAGATAGAAGATGTACTCACTTCAAAACTTCTTAAACACGTTACAGATGCACGGCACATAGATTGCGGTGCTTGCGGATATAGCAAGTGCAGATCTCTGGCAGAGGCGATTGTCCTTGATATAAATCACAAGGAAAACTGTGTAAATTACACCAAAAGCATATTAGTAGATGCAATAGAATCCGATATAGCGACAAATGTAGCATTGCGGACAATCATAGACATAATGCCGCTGGTGGCAATTGTTATTGATGAAGAACTGAACATCACGGAAAGTAACGGAGAGGCACTAAAAATGTTTGAAGTGCCATCTACGGGGGCTTTAAGCGACAATTTTATCAAGCTAAGTCCTATGTTTCAGCCTGACGGAAGTTCAAGCAGAGGAAAAGCAAAACAACTATATCAAGAGGCATACAATAATGGAATTAGCCACCATGAATGGATTCACCTAAATACAAAAGGTGAAATTATCCCCTGCAATTTGACGGCAATCAGGTTTGACGTCGGCGACAACAATAATGTCATTTGCTTCATTCAAGATATGCGTGACTACCACAAGAATCTGGAAAACACAGCATTAATGGAGCAACGACTTCGGGGAATGCTGGATGCTTCCCCTATACTCTGTGCTATTTTCGAGGAGAACTTAAATGTCATAGACGCAAACAAGGCGGCGGCAACACTCTTTGGTCTTACGGATAATAAAGTATATGTGGAGAGATTTTTGGATTTGTGTCCGGAGTTTCAGCCATGCGGAACGCCGTCTAGGAAAAAAGCTCACGACGTAATTGCCAGAGCGCTCAAAGAGGGAAGTGCGGAGTCTGAATGGATGCACTGCACTTTAGACAAAAAAACGATGATTCCGTGTTATTGCAACGTAGAGCGCGTCAAATTGATTGGCAAAACAGTTGCCATAGCTTATGTCCGCGATATGCGCAAGGAAAAGGACATGATCAATAAGCTCGAAGAGACTGTCGCTAGAGAGCAAGAGGCAAACCGAGCAAAAAGTAGATTTTTGGCAAGTATTAGCCATGAAATTCGCACGCCGATGAATGCCGTTATGGGTATTTCCGAAATAGAGATACAAAAAGGTGTGCATCCATCGGAAACAGAAGATGCGTTTTTAAGAATCTATAACTCGTCAAACCTGCTGTTAGCAATTATTAACGATATTCTCGACTTATCCAAAGTAGAATCAGGTCGGTTTGAACTTATTCCTTCTATTTATGAAACTGCTAAACTAATTATGAATACCATGCAATTGAACCTCATGACCTTTAATAACACAAAAATTAAAATTAAACTGGCAATAGACCAGAAGTTACCCGCATTTATGATTGGTGACGAGCTTCGCATTAAGCAAATTTTAAACAATTTATTGTCAAACGCAATTAAATACACAAAAGAAGGTGATATTAATTTAGCAATTAGTGTTCACCAGCTCAAAGGAAACGATGAACTGACTCTACAAATTAAAGTGAGTGATACAGGTCAGGGTATGACCAAGGAGCAAGTTGACAGCTTATTTGTGAGTGAGTTCACAAGATTTAACAACGAAGAAAATCGCAATGTTCAAGGTAGTGGTTTAGGGCTTTACATTACTAATCGCCTGGTCACAATGATGGACGGAGATATTTATGTTGAGAGTGAAAAGGGCGTAGGGAGCGTGTTTACTGTGCTGTTGCCACAGAAAATGACCGGTGATGAGGTGCTCGGAAAATGGAAAGCAGACCGCTTACAGAATTTAGATACCACGTTCAAATCACTGAGAGACATCAAATCAATAAATTATGAACCGATACCGCACGGAAAGGTTTTGATAGTAGACGATAGTGAGTCAAATTTATATGTTGCAAAAGAGGTTTTGAAGCCTTATCAGCTGTCAATTGACACTGCATCTAACGGCAGTGAGGTAATCACTAAAATTCAGAACGGCAGTGTGTATGATGTTATTTTTATGGATCATATGATGCCCGTGATGGACGGCGTTGAGGCAACCAGGTTGCTCCGCTTAATGGGCTATAATGCGCCGATTGTTGCGTTTTCTGCGAATGCGCTCCGAGGAGCTGAGGAGATGTTTTTGGAGAGTGGGTTCAATGATTTTGTAGCTAAGCCAATAGATACTGCTAAAATAGAAGAAGTTCTCACAAAATATGTAAGGTACAAAAAATCGTCGGAAAGTGCTGAAAACGAGACGAGCGACGCAGGTTCAGATGTTTCAAATGGTGATGTAAAACTTTCCGATGAGCTGGTCAAATGTTTCCTGAAAGATGTTGACAACGCAGTTGGCGTCATCGAGTCGTTAGTGGAGAGCAGTATGCTTGACAGCGCCGGACTCAAAAACTACACCGTGCGAGTTCACGCCCTGAAAAATGCGTTCAATACCATTGGGGAGACTAATCTATCGAGAGTTGCGGCTGAACTGGAGCAGGCTGGTAACAGTGAGAACTTTACTGCTATCTACGGCAAAACAGCTCAGTTTTTGGCTGACACTTTAAGAGTAGCACATTCACTTCGCTCCGTCGAAGCAGACGATACCGGCTTAGACATTGACGAAAACCCGAAGTTTGTCAAAGAAAAACTTGGCATAGTCAGAGATGCTTGTGAAAACTTTGACACTGAAGTTGCCGAAAAAGTGATTTTGGAGATTGAAGCTGCCACCTGTTCTGCTCAGACAAAGGAACTCTTAGAGGCGCTGGCAGACCATATCCTCTGTGGTGAAATGGATGAGGCTATTGAGCGCATTGATGTTTGGCTTGAGGGGCGATAAATCCGATTTTGCGAGGTGTTGGGCGCGTTGCTGTTTATGGGGCGTGCTTTCCGCAGGCGGGCGACCGAGGACGGTCGCCCCTACAATTGTGCAATGTGGTTCAGCGGGCGATTGATAATCGCACCTACATGGGTAGGGTTACTGTGGCTTTGAATAGGTCTCCGTCTATTGCTGTTTCGAATCGTCCGTTTTGCGCCAGTACGAAGCTTTGAACTATTGATAACCCGAGTCCGCTTCCGCCGTCGGAGCGGGAGTCATCGCCGCGTTTAAATCGCTCTGTGAGTTCGCTTGGGTCGAAATTTAGCTCTGTTGCTGATATGTTCTTTATGTCAAGCTTCATGCGTGAGCCTTCTGTCGCTAAAACGTCTATATATACACGGGAGTCCGGAAGGGAATACTTGCATACATTTGACAAAAGATTCTCCACCACACGTTGCATTAATCTGCCATCGGCACGTATTTTTAGTTTTCCTGCCGGGAATTTCGTGCGGATATCAAGCCCTGAGCTTTTTATAGCGTTATCGTTCTCCCCCAGCACCTGATTTAAAAGTGCTACAATGTCTAAATCAGAGAGGTCAACGTCGATGTTGCCGCTTGCAGCTTTTGCGGCTTCAAAGAGCTCATCGGTCAATGTCTTTAACCTCTGCGATTTTTGGGTAAGCACATCGAGATATTCGGGTGCTTTTTCGCTATCTAAGCCCTCATGTTTTAGCAAGTCTGTATAGGTTATAATAGATGTGAGTGGAGTGCGGATATCGTGCGACACATTTGTTATAAGCTCGGCTTTCATCCGCTCACTTTTCATGCGCTCATCGACTGCTTTGCCTATACCTACCGAGATATTGTTTATCGAAGCGGCAATCCTTCCGAGTTCCCCTCCGCCGACTTCAATTGGGGTTTCGTAGTCGCCTTCATTCGCCCTGAGCGCCCCAAGTTCGAGAGTATGTATACGCTTTGAGTACCTCAGCAACAAAATAACTATGGTAGCGGTAGCACCTATGATAATCGGGAAAACAACGATAAATCCGCGACCATCCATATCCATCAAAATTGAAAAAATGCTGATAAACATGATAAAAATAAATGAGGTAGCGGATATGACTGCAACTTTACCCGTCAACTTAGTTCCCGCCCAAAGATTTCGGGATTCTCCCACACAAAAACGCAGACTACGGTATATAACTTTTGCCAAAATTGCATAGATTAGGGTGTGTTTCCAGAATTTCCCTGCTTTCAAGCGCTTGAAGAAGCTCATAAACCAAAGTAGAATGGGTGAGACAATGACGATTGAAGCAATAGCAAATACTACATTAAGAGCCACTATGTTGCCATGTCTCCAGGCAAGACCAAAGACTTCCTCTACTAAAATAACGAATACTATAACAGCCCAAAGTCCTACTACAAACAGGCTTATATCCAAATATGGTTTATCAATCGGAGTAAAGTGAACCCCTTCAGTACGATACTTCCTGCCTGCGCCGCACAGTAAAACTACAAAAAGGAACATGGCAAAAGCAACTAGGGATAACATATTAATCGCGTACCAAGTGAATGTACTTTGAAGTTCTGCGTACCTCGCCATAGCTGCGGCGACAAAGTTGTTGTCAAATGCGAGAAACATATTATCTTCGACGTGGGAAACATTGTGGTTTAAGAAAAACTCGGCTGTTTGGTTCCCTGAACTCACGTTGCTGTAAATTGCGTTCCCAACATCGGCGTGGGCGGGTGATGGGAAGTGGAGATAGAACAAAAGCCCATCTGTGTTTTGAATGCGCTCAAGCGACCCACGAAAATTAGCGAGTTGCCACTCTATTGCTCTTGCTTCAAGTTCCGCGCGGTTTGCGGGAGTATTTGCTCTCAACCCTAAATCCACATCGAATATGATATCTATTTCCTGTTGTCTAGTGCTTTCTACAATTGTTACATCATAAGCATTTGGCTGAGCATAATCAGCATCTTCTTCTAAGTGGTCATCGTGTGAAGTGACCCACCTTTCGATTCTGGCACCTTGGCGTGTGATTCTGTCTTCGTGCTCGGCGAAATCTACGACTTCTTGCCCGGCTATAAGCATAGAGTCCTCATCAATCAAAACGCCAAGACGCTCCCCGGAAACGATGTCAACCAACTCAGAGGTCTGCCACATACGCTCACTTTGCAGAATATCACTCCACCCCTGATTGTGGCGACGCTCCCAACGCAGGTTTAATCCGGCTGAAATCGCTTCTTCACTTCCGTATTGCAACACCCACCATGCATCGTTTTGAACACGCCACATATTGTTGTTATGAAAGTATTGATATGAATCTAAATTTACAAAAACAACTTCAGGGCTAACCCTTGCATTTTCTGATTCAACAATAAGAATAAGCCCTCTGTTTAACAAGCTGAAACATGCAATTATTATAAGTGCAAAGCAGGCTATCTTAACCGGCCCAATAGCAGTCCATCTCTTTTTTATATTTTCCATTTTTGTTTCTCCTAAATTTTCTCCATCTTGTACCCCAGCCCCCAGACTACTTTTAGATATCTGGGATTTTTTGGGTCTATTTCAATTTTTTCGCGAATTCGCCTGATGTGTACGGCTATTGCGTTGTCGGCGCAGAATGCGTCTTCGCCCCATACGTTTTCGTAGATTTGTTCGATTGAGAATACGCGCCCCGGATTGCGTATTAGCAAAAGTGCAATTTTGTATTCAAGCGGGGTCAGTCTCACACTGTCGCCGTCTACGGTCACGGATTTGTGATTGTCGTCAATTGTTAGACCACCGACTGTGAATACTCCATCTTCGGGTGATGGCGCACTGCCAAACACCGTGAAGCGTCTTATTTGGCTTTTTACACGAGCTATTAGCTCAAGAGGGTTGAATGGTTTTGTGATGTAATCATCTGCTCCGGCGGACAGCCCTATGATCTTATCGGTGTCCTCACTTTTTGCAGAGAGCATTATTATTGGTATGTTACGGCTCTTTCGCACTTCCATTGTCGCAGAGAGCCCATCCATTTTAGGCATCATTATATCCATAATAATGAGCTGTATCTCATTGTTATCTAGAACTTTCAGAGCTTCTCGCCCGTCATGGGCAAGAAAAGTTTCATAGCCCTCATTTTTTAGATATACTGCAATAGCCGCTGCAATCTCTCTATCGTCATCACAAATCAGTATTCCCGCCATTTTGCAACCAGTCCTTTCGTTTTTACCATTAGCCAACTTATTTTCTTGTCACAATTATACCACATCCTCATAAAAAAGATATTTTAAAAGATACAGTAAAAATCTTACAAATGAGCGCATGAAATTCTTACAGAATTATTAAGAATTACCACTGGATATTCTGACAGTTTCGTGGTAAATTAGTATAGGTGAGTTTTTATTGGTGTAAAAACCTTTATTTACAAAGTGAGGGACATATGACAAGAATACTCGATAAGAAAAATATACTACCCCCCTTGATATGTGCGAACTTCCAAACGGCAAGACATCTCAGAGAACTTATTCTGAGCCGAAGGACGTGAAAACAATCAAGGGGTTTATTTGTGCAGAAAGTAAAATCTTAAGAAAGTGAGGAACATACAATGAAAGTTGCTATTATCATGGGAAGTGATTCGGATTTAGCGGTTATGAAAGATGCCGCTGAAGTCTTGGAAGAGCTAAAAATTGAATATGAGCTAACTATCGTTTCAGCTCACAGAACCCCGGAGAGATTGTATGATTATTCCGAAAGTGCTCGCGACAGAGGGATATCCGTGATAATCTCAGGTGCAGGCGGGAGCGCGCACCTTCCGGGAATGGTCGCATCGTTGACGACACTTCCGGTTATCGGAGTTCCCGTGAAGTCAAAATCGCTCGATGGGGTGGATTCACTATATTCAATCGTACAAATGCCCCCGGGAATCCCTGTCGCGACAGTGGCAATAAACGGGGCGAAAAATGCAGGTATTCTCGCCGCATCTATGCTTTCAATTTTTGATGAAGATATTGCCAACAGGCTATCTGATTTAAAGGGCGAACTCGAAGAAACAGTTACGCAAAAAGCACATAAGTTAGAAGAAATAGGTTATGAGGAGTATTTATATGAACAAGAGCACACAAGCATCAATCAAAAAGAGAATAGGCATAGTAGGCGGCGGGCAACTGGGGAAAATGATGATTTTAGAGGCAAAAAGACTCGGCTACCAAGTCGCGGTAATAGACCCGGCAGGTGATTGCCCCGCAAGCAGTATTTGCGATCATCTAATCGTTGCTCCACTTGATGACCCAAAGGCTTACCCTGAACTTGCAAAGTATTCAGACGTAATCACATATGAATCAGAGCATATCGATACCGCAGGATTAGCGGCACTAGAGCAAGAGGGATACAACGTCTACCCATCTGTGAAAGCCCTTACCACTATACAAAATAAGTTTTTACAAAAAACTGCTCTGCAAAAAGGAAACATACCCGTACCCGAATTTTCTAAAGTCACCACAACAGATGACATTCGTGAAATGGGTAAACCTGAAAACTTTGGCTATCCACTCATGCTCAAAGCAACAAGAGGTGGCTATGATGGCAAAGGCAATGCATTCATCAAAACCGAGGCAGATATCGAAAGAGCCTACAATGAACTTGGTGGCGGCAAAGTTGAGCTTATGGTTGAAGCGTTTTTGGATTTTGAAAAAGAAATATCTTTTATCGTTTGCAGAGGTATAAATGGAGAACGTGCAGTATATCCAATAGCTGAGAACACCCACGCAAACAGCGTGCTGGATACCACCGCTGTTCCTGCTAAAATAAATAAGTCCATTGAGGAAAAAGCTACAAATATCGCTGATGCAGTCATGTCTATCTTTGATGGTGTCGGCACTTTCTGCGTGGAAATGTTTGTGGGTAAAGATGGTGAGGTATATGTAAACGAGGTAGCTCCACGCCCTCATAACTCAGGGCACTATACCATTGAAGCATGTTTTTCAGACCAATTTGAAAACCACATTCGTGCAATAGTTGGATTGCCTTTTGGCAGTACCAAACTCATGAGCCCCGTTGTGATGGTTAACCTACTCGGTCAAAGCGACGGGGTTACCAATCTTGTTGGTCTTAACGAAGCTTACGAAAACCCAAATGTGCGTGTGCATCTGTATGGGAAATCAGAGTCGAGAATCGCACGTAAAATGGGTCATTATACAGTGATTGCAGACACTGTAGATAAAGCGATGGAGCAAGCACAGGCTCTAAAAAGTATCGTAAGGGTCGAAGGCGAATAGAATCGTTTTGTGCCTGAGAGTTTTCGAAAGGAATGGTCATTATTACATTGGATAAACTTGTTGAAGAGTGCGGCGTAGTCGCCGTCGAGCTAAAGGGTACAAGAGAGGCGGCAGAAGCGGCATTCTTCGGATTGACGGGACTTCAACATAGGGGTCAACAGAGTGCGGGACTCGCACTTTGCAGCGATGGCGCAATCACCTGTTACAAGGATCTTGGACTGGTAACAGATGTCCTTGACGAAAAGATACTTACACTCCTCTTGGGCGAAAGGGCTCTCGGCCATGTAAAGTATGGGACATCGAGTGAGGGGTTTCAAATCTTTGCTCAGCCCCTTGTTATTAACTATAAAAATGGCTCGCTTGCCACTGCGTTCAGCGGCGCTCTTGTGAACAGCCGTGAACTGCGAAACAAAATGGAAGATGACGGCGTAATATTTTCCACAAAGTCAGATTGTGAAATTGTGGCGGCACTTGTGGCACGACATGACAAGGGCGACATAACCGAAGCAGTCAAAAAAACTATGAATACCATAAAAGGCGGCTATGCCATTTGCTTTATGACGGGAGATGCCATAATTGGCGCTCGTGACCCATTTGGTTTGCGACCGCTTGCTCTCGGTAAACTTGGTGATGGTTATGCTATTGCTTCGGAAAGTTGTGCATTTGATGTTATGGATGGAGAGTTTATCCGAGATTTAAAGCCCGGCGAAGTTGTGCATATTAAAGATGGTGTAGTCACTTCCACCGATGCAGGTGCGGCTCCTGTCGGTGCTTTGTGCTCGTTTGAGTATGTCTACTTTGCTCGTCCTGATTCAACAATAGACGGCAACAATGTGTATGATGTCAGAGAGACGGCAGGTAAGATTTTAGCGCGTGAAGAACCTTCAAATGCTGATATTGTAATCGGTGTGCCTGATTCGGGCACTCCTGCGGCTATTGGTTTTTCGGTCGGTAGCGGCATTCCATACAGACCTGCGCTTATAAAAAATAAGTACATCGGGCGAACTTTCATTGAGCCTACCCAGTCTCAGCGAGAGGCAGGTGTCAGGATAAAACTCAATCCTATTGGCAGTATTGTCAAAGGTAAGTCTGTTGTGCTTGTCGATGACAGTATCGTTCGCGGCACTACTATGCGGAAAATTATCACTTTGATTCGAGGTGCGGGTGCTAAAGAGGTGCATTTGCGCATAACTTCACCGCCGATTCGGAATACTTGCTACTTTGGGGTTGATACTCCCGACAGAAAAGACTTTATCGCTAACTCCAGCACTGTTGACCAAATTCGGGAGACGCTTGGTGCGGATAGTCTTGGGTTCATCAGCACTGAGGGCTTGCTGGAGTCTCTTGGCGGTACTGAGTATTGTACCGGGTGCTTTAGCGGAGTTTATCCTATTGATGTATAGTTCATGGTTTTGCAGTCTTGAAAGGGAATCTTTTTATGGAAAAATGGACTTATGAGAAATCCGGGGTTAGTGTTGAGGCGGGTTATGATGCTGTTCGGCGTATGAAAGCTCATGCGGCTCGGACTAAAACTCCTGGTATGCTTGAGGGGCTAGGTAGTTTTGGCGGGCTTTTTGAACTGCCGGAGGGATATAAGAAGCCTATTCTCGTTTCAGGTACCGATAGCGTTGGGTCTAAGGTTATGATTGCTTTTGAGCTCAACAAGCATGATACTATTGGGATTGATTGTGTTGCTATGTGTGTCAATGACATTATATGTATGGGTGCAAAGCCTCTCTACTTTCTTGATTATATCGGCATTGGAGGGCTTGACCCACATCTTGCGGAGCAACTTGTCAAAGGTGTCAGTGAGGGGTGTGTTCAGTCAGGGTGTGCTTTGATTGGCGGAGAAACTTGTGAGATGCCTGATATATATAAGCCCGGTGAGTATGATCTTGTAGGTTTTGCTGTTGGTGTTGCTGAGAAAGATAATCTTATCACGGGGCAAGATATTAAAGAAGGCGATGCAATTATTGGAATTGCTTCATCAGGACTACACAGTAACGGTTATACTTTGGTGAGAAAACTCAGAGAGGCATCCGGCACGCCCTATGATATAAAGATGGGAGAACTATGCAAAACACTCGGTATAGAGTGGTGTTCTGCGCTCAATTACACCGGAAGAACACTTGGCGAGGAGCTACTCACACCTACAAAGATATACGCAAAGCTGATAGCAGAATTAACCGAAAAAGTCAACATTAAAGGCATAGCAAATATAACAGGCGGCGGCTGGGTAGAAAACATACCCAGAATGCTCGTAGCAGATGACCTGAAAATCCGCATGGATAGAGGAGGAGCACCTCCCCCAAATGAAATTTTCTCGATAGTTCAAAAGTGGGGCAACATAGACGATTACGAAATGTACAAAACATTCAACATGGGCATAGGAATGTGTATCTGTGTCGCCGAAGAGGATGTAGGTGCTGCCCATCTTGCAATACACAATTACAGCGGACATGAGTTTGAAACATTAGACACAGGAGAGCGTTCGGTCATATGGACGGAGGAAACTGAGCTATCGTATGACTTAGGACGCATCGAAAAACGCAAAGAGGGAGAAGATAACATTGTCATCGTTTAATAAACATTCATTTTCTCTTGCTGTTTTAATTTCAGGCGGTGGCACTAATCTTCAGGCTGTCATTGACGCCGTAGAGAGCGGCGAGATTCCAAACACTAATGTGAGTATCGTCATTTCTGACCGAATCGGTTCCTATGGACTTGAACGTGCTAAGAAGCATGGTATAGAAACTGCCGTGATTAGTAAAAAAGAGCCTGATAAACTTCTAAGTTTACTCAAAGAATTCAAGGTGGATGGAATTGTCCTTGCGGGTTATCTTTCCATATTGCCCATTTCAATTGTAGAGCAGTATTCAGACAAAACAATAAATATCCATCCGGCACTTCTTCCAATGTTCGGAGGAATGGGCTATTATGGGATCAAGGTTCATGAGGCTGTTTTGCGTTCCGGCGTAAGTTATACGGGCGCAACAGCGCATTTGGTTGACAGTGGTGTAGACACGGGAAAAATTTTAGTAAGGGCTAGAGTGCCTGTTTTGCAGGGTGATACAGCGGATATAGTGCAACAAAGAGTTCTAACTGTAGAACACAAAATATTGGTTGAGGCGGTGAAAATTATGGTTTCCGGAGACATAGGCAAAGCGGTTGAAGCTCCAATTGAGTTCGGTGGTGATGGCGATGACCTAAGCGGTCATAACAGCAAACAGGCAAATGTTCTTGTTATCGGCAACGGCGGTAGAGAACATGCTATAGGTTGGAAATTAAAGCAAAACCCCAATCTAAGGCTCTTCTTTGCTCCCGGCAATGGCGGAACTGCTGAGATTGGCGATAATATTGATATCAAAGTTGATGAGATAACAAAACTCGCTGACTTCGCCGAGAGCTATAAAATGGATTTGACCGTAGTAGGCCCGGAACTTCCCCTTACTCTTGGTGTTGTCGATGAGTTTAATAAGCGAGGGCTCAAGATTTTTGGTCCGAACAAGTCTGCGGCAAGACTAGAGGGTAGTAAGACTTTTGCAAAAGATTTCATGAAAAAGTATAACATTCCTACTGCCGAATATGACAGTGTTTCAAGCATTGAAGATGGCAAAGAGGTTCTTTTAAACAGGAGATTTCCGCTCGTCTTAAAGGCTGATGGACTCGCCGCAGGAAAAGGTGTCATTGTGTGCAACAGTATCAGTGAAGCGACTACTGTTTTAGAGGATATAATGTCTGACGGTGTATTCGGTGATGCAGGGAATAAAGTTGTTATTGAAGAGTTTTTGGAGGGCAAGGAAGTTTCACTACTTTGCTTCGCGGACTCAAATACTATTGTACCTATGGAGACTGCGAGTGATTATAAGAGAGCACTAGACAAAGACCTCGGCGCAAACACCGGGGGCATGGGTTGCATTTCTCCCTCACCTTATTACACTCCTCGACTTGGAGATGAGATTGCCGAAAAGACGCTTGACGGATTAAAGGCTGAGGGTATCGACTATCAGGGTGTGTTATATATTGGATTAATTCTCACCAGTGACGGGCCTAAAGTGCTTGAATATAATGCGAGGTTTGGAGACCCTGAAACTCAGGTGCTTCTGCCCCGCTTAGATGCCGACCTCTATGAAATAGCTCTTGCTGTCGTTGAAAAGCGTTTAGCTGAATGTGAAATGAAATGGAAAAACAATAAAGCTGTCGCCGTTGTAATGGCATCAGCCGGGTATCCCGGAAAGTATGAAACCGGACACGAAATTGAGGCAAAGCAGACAAAGAGCACCGTGTTTCACGCAGGAACAAAACTTGAAGGCGGCAGATTCTTTACAGATGGCGGAAGAGTTCTCGCTGTCACGGCTACAGGCGACACCTTTGATTCGGCACGAAAAGCGGTATATCGCGATATTAAAAATATTACCTTCAGCGGCGCACAATATAGAAGCGACATTGGGCAAACGGCGGCGCAAAGGGGTGCAACGGCGGTTAGATTCTAAGATCGTTTGTTTGGTCGCTTTTGTCTCAGGGGAATATGAAAGGAATAATCATTTGATGAAGAAAATATACACGGGAAAAACAAAAGATGTCTATGAGCTTACAGATGGAAACTATAAACTTGTTTTCAAAGACGACATGACGGGCGAAGATGGTGTTTTTGACCCCGGTGCTAATACTGTTGGACTTACTGTCGACGGTGCAGGTGTTGCCGGACTCGGCATGTCCGTATACTATTTTAAATTACTTGAAGAAAAAGGGTTTAACACTCAATACATCTCTTCAGAGGAAAACTCCATGACTGTCAAGCCTTGCACGGTTTTTGGCAAGGGGCTCGAGGTCATCTGCAGATTTGTGGCAACCGGCAGTTTTGTTCGCAGATATGGCGATTACATTGAAGATGGCAAACCTCTTGATGCTATTGTTGAAATGACAATAAAAAATGACGAGCGAGGCGACCCACTCATCACTGAGGATTCTTTAATTGCTCTTGGCATTTTTCAGCCGGGCATGTACGGAGAACTTAAAAAGCTTACGAAAAACATGTGTACCGTCATTCGCAGCGACTTGGCGGATAAGGGTGTTTCATTACTTGATATAAAGCTTGAATTCGGCATTGACCGCTTAGGTAAACTCACACTTATTGACGAAATTTCCGGAGGCAACATGCGTGTTACACAAAACGGAAAGGCTCTGCATCCTTTAGAGCTTGCTGAGATTGTTAGTATAGCATCTCGGTAAGTAACCACTCAGACAAACTATATACCGGGTAAGCACTGATTAACCAGAGTTATCAGTGCTTATTTAGCTGACATCTAATGTGCTGAAGTATACTCTACCGGGTTCAATTTCATCGAATGTGTTCATAAGAAGCTCTGAGACTGTGACAATTTGGAAGCCGCGCATCAATAGCTCCGGGATAATGCGCTCAAATGCTTCCAGTGTTGTGCCAAACACCTCATGACCCATTACTATGGCTCCGTCATAAGCATAATCCATAACAGCCGAAACTATTTCATCGACATCCATGGCTCGCCAGTCGTGGGAGTCTACGCTCCAGTTTACCATGGCAAAACCCAATTCTTCAGATATGTGTCGCATTGTGTCGCTGACTTGTCCGTAGGGCGGACGGAAAAACGGTGCTCTAATTCCGGTGATTTCTTCTATGGCATCAGCGGTTTTTTCAATCTGTACTCTGACACCGTCATCTGTGAGCTTCGCCAAATTCCTGTGGTTCCAAGAATTTCCGATAATTTCGTTGCCGGAACTAACGGCACGGAGAAGTGTGTCGGGCTGGGTGTTAATTAAGTTCCCTATAACACAAAATGTCGCACGAACGTTGTAGCGCTCAAGCAAATCCAAAAACTCAGGCATATATGCACTTGGGCCGTTGTCAAAGGTGAGGGCAATCATGGGGAGTGACGGGTCTATGAAATCGTCTTGCGGATAGACTGTCGGCTCTGTGGGGTCGGGAAGCATTGTTTCATCATCTATAACATCTTCCACCACTTCTTCAACTTCATCTTCGGCATATTCATCGTCTGAGACGGTGTCTTCTTCATTATATTCATCGCTGTAGGCGTCTTCATCGTAGTAGTCATCTCCGTCTGCGGCGCTTTCGTCGTAGTAATCTGCATCGTCATCTATGTCATCCCATATTGGCGGGATGATTGATTCGGGGTAATCTTCCTGTGGCTCCTCCGGCACATCTGTCGGTGGTTCATCAAATGGCGGTTCGTCTCTGATGAGAAGATTTGTGCCTAAGTCCTCATACGGAAGTGTAACAACTAAGGTGTTGAATGTCTCAGGAAGAAAGCCTGCGTGCTGCGGGATTATTACACCAATGCCATAATGTCCGATGAATAGGTATGATAGCCAGCGTTCATCCATGTTGTGTATATTGCCGTCTGTCGCGGGATGTTCTGCCAATAATCTGAGATTGAGTAACTCCAGTATGCTCTCCAATGCGTTGAAGTTGAGTATGTCGATTGGTGCGAGAAATTCGTTTGTCAGCAGGTCAATGTTAAACGTGTGCAGAACTTCTATTGGAGTACCTGCCAGTGTGTGCACATAAAAACCGTGCTGGAAAATTCCAACGTATCTGTTGTCTATGAGAAACGAATCAAAATGCACGTTAATTTCGCCAATCTCAGTGGGATCGGCGTTTAAAACGACATCCATTTCGTCGCTTACGTTATTGAATAGAATATGCGCCCATTCGGCAATGGCGTTGTCCGTTTGGTTGCCTGCCTGCGGGAAGCGAATGTATGCGTGGAGAGGATCTCTGTTGTGTTTGATAACTGTTGGTACGCCGTACTCGATGGTTGCGGGGACCATTCCGCTCAGTATATCTATTGTCGGGTCGAGTTCTTCGACCGGTTGCCTATCCGGCTGAGGGGTATGAGCAGGAGTCGGCACAGGGTCTGTATAGGGCTCACCATATGCTCCAATTGCAAATATTGCAACCATTATAACAATAACGCCGATAAATTGAAAAAATCGTTTCATAGATGTGAGTAATTCCCTTCAGCGAGTGAGTTTCGCAGGTTTCACGGCTATTATACCAAATAATTATAGTGAGTGTCAAATGCTGTTAAAAGAGTTTTAGCTACACCCGTAGAAATAAAATGTTAATAATATATGTTTTTTTCTTGACATTCAGGGGTGGAAAGATATAAAATAGGGTGATATTTTCCGAATGGAGGTGTATATATACGCAATGCCCAATTTATTAATTTTAGGTATTTCCGCGGCTGTTGTAGTCGTAGCCGCTGTCGTTTTCTTCTTTTTAGGTATCGTTTACCGTAAGAAGGTTTCAGAACGTGAGATTCAAAGCGCAGAAGAGAAAGCAAAAAGAATTATCAACGACTCAATCAAAGGCGCTGAGCAAAAGAAGCGTGAAGCACTGCTCGAAGCAAAAGAAGAAATCCACAAAAACCGCAGTGAATACGAGCGTGAGGTAAGAGAACGGCGCTCAGAAATTCAAAAGCAAGAGCGCAGGCTCCAGCAAAAAGAGGAGATGCTCGACAAGAAAACTGACATTCTTGAGAAAAAGACCGAGACTGTCGAAAAAAGAAGGGTTGACCTCGAAGCCGCAAATGAAGAAGTTGCTCAGGTCAAACGCAGCCAGTTTGAGATGCTGGAAAAAATATCCGGTTATACCGTTGCGGAAGCTAAGGCCTACCTCATCTCTAACCTCGAATCTGAGGTTACGCACGAGGCCGCAATGAAAATCAGAGAAATTGAAGAACGTCTCAAAGAAGAAGCAGACCAAAAGGCACGCGAGCATATTTCAATGGCGATTCAGCGTTGTGCCGCCGATCATGTTGCCGAGGCAACAGTTTCGGTTGTTCCGCTACCTAGCGACGAGATGAAAGGGCGTATTATCGGTCGCGAAGGGCGTAACATCAGAGCCATTGAAACTCTCACAGGTGTTGACCTCATTATTGACGATACCCCCGAGGCGATTACTCTGTCAGGCTTTGACCCCGTTCGCCGCGAGATTGCCCGTCTTTCTCTCGAAAAACTCATTTTGGATGGACGTATTCATCCGGCTAGAATTGAGGAGATGGTCGAAAAGGCTAAAAAAGAAGTTGAGGCAACCATCAAATCTGAGGGCGATCGTGCTACGTTTGAGACAGGTGTCCGTGGTCTGCACCCCGAAATCATTAAACTTCTTGGCAGAATGCGCTACCGCACCAGTTACGGTCAAAATGTGCTGAACCACTCAATCGAGGTTTCTCACATTGCAGGGCTTTTAGCCGCTGAGCTTGGCGCAGATGTAGCCACTGCAAAGCGCGCAGGTCTACTGCATGACCTAGGAAAAGCAATTGACCACGAGACCGAAGGTACGCACGTCTCTATCGGTGTTGACATTGCAAAGCGTTACAAGGAGAGCGACGAGGTGCTCCACGCAATTCACGCTCACCACGGTGATGTCGAACCGAGAACTATTGTCGCCTGTATTGTTCAGGCATCAGATGCTATCTCTGCCTCTCGCCCCGGCGCTCGCCGCGAGAACATCGAGAGTTACATCAAGCGCCTTGAAAAGCTCGAAGAACTCACAAACTCCTTCAAGGGTGTTGATAGTTCTTACGCAATTCAAGCCGGCCGTGAAATTCGCATAATGGTTGACCCCGACCAAATCAACGAGGACCAAATGGTCTTGCTTGCTCGCGACATAGCAAAGAAAATCGAGTCAGAGCTTGAGTATCCCGGTCAGATTAAGGTTAATCTGTTGCGTGAGACTAAGGCTATTGAGTACGCGAAGTAGAATTCAACAAAAAAATACGGCATCTGCATTTTGCGGTTGCCGTATTTTTATGATTAATATTACTATAAACTCCGTAAATTTTAGGGTACTACCAAACCTTCAGCACCACTGCTTCCCATGGGGATAGATTTCCGTCATAGTTGGTGCGGCCTACGTTTGTTACCATTACTTTTCCTATTAAGTTTCCTTCAAACGGTAATGTTGCGGGTTTGCCTGATAGATTTAGGATTACGGCAAACTGTTCTTCACCTGCTGTTGTGCGGGTGTAGGACATTATTTGTTTGTCTGAGTATGAGGGGGCGAAGTCTCCGTGTTTTAGCGTGTGGCTTGATGATCGTAGGGCTATCATTTTTTTGTAAAATGTGAGTATCGAGTCGTTGCGCTGTTTTTGTTCGTCGAAGTTTATTTTTGTATGGTTTTTGTTAATTTTTAACCACGGAGTGCCTTTTGTGAATCCGGCACCCTCTTCTGAGTTCCATTGATATGGTGTGCGGGCGTTGTCACGGGAGCTTGGGGCTATCCACTTCCAGCGCAGTCCTGTGGGTATCCAATATGAGCGCAGGAGTCTGTCTACTCCCAATGATTCTATGTCGTCTAATTGTTTTATGTTTGTGTAGTCGAAATTTGTCATGCCTATTTCTTGACCTTGATATATAAATGGAGTGCCTTTGAGTGTCAGTAGCATCACTGCGAACAGCTTTGCGCTGCGTTCCCAATATTCTCCGTCATTTCCGTAGTGTGATATTATTCTCGGCTGGTCGTGGTTTTCGAGATATACGCCGCTCCAATTCAGCCCTTGTTGCCACTTTGTAAGGACTTTGAGTAGTTTTGTGGGGCTAAATTTTATTGGCACATATTTTTCCATGAGCCTGTCTACTTGCAGATGGTCAAAATAAAAGAGCATGTCCAGTTCTTCCCTTTCGGGGTCTGTAAGCAGTTTTGCATCTTTTAGGCTTACCATCGGGGTTTCACCTACTGTAAAGCAGTCGTAGTGGTTTAGGACGTCTCTGCGCAGTTCTTTTAGTATTTCATGTGTGCCTTCTTGGGTTAAATAGTGTTCTCTTCCTCGAACAACCATTCTGTGTATGCCGTCCTCGAAACTTGTTTTATATAAGAGATTTATTACGTCACATCTGAATCCTGCCGCTCCTTTTTTTAGCCAGAAGTGCATGATTTCTTTGATTTCTTCGATTACTTTGGGGTTTTTGTAGTTTAAATCGGGTTGGGATTCGTGGAATAAATGTAGGTAGTATTCCCCTGTCAGCGGGTCGAATTCCCATGCGCCATCGCCGAAGAACGTCGTCCAGTTGTTGGGCGGTCCTCCGTTTTCGCCGGGTGGTTGCCATATGTAGTAGTCGCGGTATGGGCTGTCGGGGTCACGGCTTTTCATAAACCAGTCGTGTTCGTCTGAGGTGTGGTTTATGACTAAGTCCATTATTATTTTTAAATCGCGTTTTTCGGCTTCTGCGAATAGGTGTTCCATGTCTGCCATTGTCCCAAACTTGGGATTTATATCGCGATAGTCGCTTATGTCGTAGCCGTTGTCGAATTCCGGTGATTTGTAGACCGGTGAGAGCCATATAATTCCAACACCAAGTTCTTTTAACTCGTCAAGCCTTGAAATTATTCCGGGTATATCGCCTATGCCATCATCGTTTGAATCTTGAAAGCTTCGGGGGTATATCTGGTATACTACTCTGTCTTTCCACCATTTATTCATTTTTGATTCCCTCATTTTCGTATTTGTGCCATGCGCAGGGAGATGAGAGGGTGTTTAAAATATTTTGTGGCTTTTAGGCGCTAGTCGGCCTTCCGACTTTGTTCCATCGCTTTATCGCTAGCCCGCGATGTGCGACTGGCCTCGTGGCGCTGAGCCACAAAAAATTTTAAACACCCTCTCATCTCCTAGTAGTACTGCTTACGATTTAAACTTAGAATGCTGTGCGTTTTACGAATTTTGTGTGTAGGACGTCGTGGGCTTTGTGACTGCCCGGTTTTTCTAGGAATTCGTCGTAGATTTTTTGAACGTCCGGATTTTCGTATGATTTTCTCAGTGGCATTTTTCCGTCCATATCATGTAATACCTTAGTGCGGGCGGCAATTACATCTTGATTGTTGCGGACATGGTCTGTAAGGTCGGGTTGTCCTCCGCCATTTATACAGCCACCGGGACATGCCATTATTTCAATCATGTGGAACTCTTCTGTGCCGTTTTTCACTGCGTCAAGCAGTTCTCTGGCGTTTGCAAGCCCTGATGCCGCCGCAACTTTTACTTCTTTGCCTGCGATTTTGTATGTTGCTCTTCTCACTCCGTCAGGTCCTCTCACGTTATTAAACTGTGAGATTTCAAAATTCTTGTCGAGTGAATGACTTGCAGTTCTGAGCGCCGCTTCGAGTACACCGCCTGTTGCACCGAAGATTACACCTGCACCTGATGCTGTTCCGAATGGGTTTTCAAATGTGTCATCTTTGAGTGCGGCAAAGTCAATGCCGTCTGCTTTTATCATTCTTGCAAGTTCTCTTGTTGTGATTGCGATGTCGACATCGGGTACGCCTGCCGCGCTTTGGTCGTCTCTGCCTGCTTCAAATTTCTTTGATGTACAGGGTACAACAGATACAACTACAACATTTTTCGGGTCGAGATTGTTTTTCTTTGCAAAATATGTTTTTAATGTTGCGCCGAACATCTGTTGTGGTGATTTACAGCTTGAGAGATTTTCTGTGAGTTCTGGGTAGTAGTGTTCGGCGAATTTGACCCAACCGGGTGAGCATGATGTTATGAGTGGGAGTTTTCCGCCATTTTCTACACGGTCAAGGAACTCGTGTGCCTCTTCCATGATTGTGAGATCTGCGGCAAGTGCCATGTCATATACGCCATCAAAGCCCATTCTTTTGAGTACAGCGGCGAGTTTTCCTACAACATTTGTGCCGAGTGGCATGTCAAACGCTTCGCCGAGTGTCGCTCTTATTGCGGGAGCCGCAAAAACGTAGACTGTTTTTTCAGGATTTGCGATCGCATCGAGAACTTTTTGCGTGTCATCTTTTTCGCGAAGTGCACCTGTCGGGCAGACAACGATACATTGACCGCAGTAGACACATGGTGCTTCGTCAAGACTTTTTTCAAACGCACAACCTATGTGGGTTGTGAATCCTCTTTCGATAGCATCTATGACGGCGATTGATTGTTGATCTTTACATGCCGCAACGCAACGGCGACAGAGTACACATTTTGTGTTGTCACGGATTAGAGAATTTGATTTGTTGTCAATTTCGTAGTCGTAAGTGACTCCCTCATATTTTTTCTCATCAATGCCGTAGTCTTTACAGAGTTTGAGAAGTTGGCAGGTTTCGCTTTTTTGACAACTCAGGCATTCTCTTTTGTGGTTTGAAACTGTGAGTTCCAGTGTGTGACGGCGTGATTCTCTGATTTCAGGAGTATTTGTTTGTACTTCCATGCCATCATCTGCAGGGTGAACACATGCCGCTACCAGCGAGCGTGCTCCCTTGACCTCGGCAAGACAGATTCGGCATGCGCCGATTTCATTTAGGTCTTTTAGGTAGCATAGTGTGGGTATTTCAACGTTTGCATATTTTGCCGCTTCCAAAACCGTTGAGCCTTTCGGAGCTTTTACTGATACGCCATTTATTGTTAAATTTATCATATCCATTATTTCTTGCTCCTTCCCTTATTGAATTACGATAGCGTCGAATTTGCATTTTTCTAAGCAGACGCCACATTTGATACATTCACCTTGGTCAATCTCGTGTACAGCTTTGACCTCTCCGGTTATACAGTCCACAGGACAGAATTTCTTACATACAGTACAGCCAATGCACTTTTCAGGCACAACAACGTACTGAAGCAAATCTTTACATTTGCCTGCCGGACATTTTTTCTCTACAACGTGTGCCATGTATTCATCTCTGAAGAAATGTAGTGTAGAGAGTACGGGGTTTGGTGCTGTCATACCGAGCTGACATAGGGAAGATGTGCGGATATGCTGGCAGAGTGTGTCAAGCTCGTCGATGTCTGATGGTTCGCCCTTGCCTTCGGTGATTCTTTCGAGAATTTCAAGCAGGCGCTTTGTGCCGATACGACATGGGGCGCATTTGCCACAGCTCTCTTCGACTGTGAAGTCTAGGAAAAACTTCGCAATGTCTACCATACAGTCATCTTCGTCCATGACGATAAGTCCGCCTGAACCCATCATTGAGCCAACTGCTGAGAGGTTTTCAAAGTCGATTGGAACATCGAAATGCTCCGCAGGGATACATCCGCCTGACGGCCCGCCTGTTTGTGCGGCTTTGAATTTTTTGCCTTTTGGCACGCCGCCGCCGATTTCTTCGACAACTTCTCGAAGCGTTGTACCCATTGGAATTTCAACAAGTCCGATATTTGTGATTTTTCCGCCGATTGCGAAAACTTTTGTACCTTTAGATTTTTCTGTACCCATGCTCGCAAACCATTCAGGTCCTTTGAGCATTATAACGGGAATGTTTGCGTATGTTTCGACGTTATTTAAGACTGTTGGTTTTCCAAACAGCCCTTTGACCGCAGGGAATGGTGGGCGTGACCTTGGCTCTCCGCGTTTTCCTTCAACAGATGTGAGCAGAGCTGTCTCCTCACCGCAGACGAATGCACCTGCGCCAAGACGAATTTCAAGGTCAAAATCAAAACCTGAATCAAAGAGGTTTTTGCCAAGCAAACCATATTCCTTTGCTTGATCAATAGCTATTTGCAGACGATTAACGGCAATCGGATATTCCGCACGAACATATACGTAGCCTTGGTTTGCACCGACTGCGTATGCGGCTAATGCCATTGCTTCAATAACTGAGTGAGGGTCACCTTCCAGAATTGAGCGATCCATAAATGCGCCGGGGTCACCTTCGTCGGCATTACATACCACGTACTTTTGGTCGCCGGGAGCATCTTTTGCAAACTGCCATTTCATTCCGGTTGGGAAGCCTGCACCGCCTCTGCCGCGAAGTCCTGATCTTTTTACTATGTCGATTACGTCCTCGGGCTTCATTTCTGTCAGCGCTTTACCGAGAGCTAAATATCCGTCGAAACCGATGTAGTCGTCGATTTGTTCAGGGTCGATAACACCACAGTTTCTGAGTGCAACGCGGGTTTGCTTTTTGTAGAATCCTGTTTCGTTGAGTGATTTTAGGTTGTCGTCATCGCCTATTGTCTCATGGTATAGAAGTCTTTTAACTATGCGGCCTTTGAGAAGGTGTTCATCTACGATTTCTTTGCAGTCTTCGGCTTTGACATGTGCGTAAAAACTACCTTCGGGATAGACGATGAGAATCGGACCGAGTGCACAGAGTCCGAAACAGCCTGTGTAAACTACTTTTACTTCATTTTCAAGACCGACGGCTTTGATTTCTTCTTCGATTTCTTTGCCGACAGCATTACAACCGGACGCAACACATCCCGTTCCGGCACAAATCATTACATGGGATCTATAACTCATTATGTTTCCTGCCCCCTATTCTTTTTCATATGCGCCGATAGTAAACTCTTTGACGATTCTTCCGTTTACTACGTGTTCGCCTATGATTTTTGGTATTTTATCGGCTGTGAGATGAACATATGTTACTTTTTCCTCGCCTGGAGCAATAATATCCATCATGGGTTCAAGTTTGCACATGCCTACACAGCCTGTCTGTGCTATGGTAACGTGTTCAAGGTTTCTCTTGGCGATTTCTTCCGTGAGTGCGACTATAATGCCTCTTGCTCCGGCGGCGATACCGCAAGTGCCCATGCCGACGACGATTTTCTTTGCTCGTTCACCGTCATGACGCATGGTTTCATTCGCTTTCATCTTTTCTTTGATTTTTGCGAGTTCTGCCAAAGATTTCATTTACTTCGCTCCTTTTGTTTAATTTTCTTGGGTGAGACGGGCAATCCTCGTCTCCTAGAGTGCCGGTTTTAAATTTTCTATATGCTGATTTAAATACTCTGATAAAAAACTAACAATCGCAGGGCTTGAAATGTCTACTTCGTCTCCCAGTTGTTCTTTTACTTCCTCTGATGTGAAGTCGAATCGTTCGCGGTTGACCGTATAGGTCAGTGCAAAGTTTATTTGCGGATTTAATGTTACTAGCGTTGTGATAGTCCCTGCTATGTCTCCCATTGGCTGGCGGTCGATGTGGTCTTTTGTAAATGTTGCCGTGAGATTTGTTCCGGCATTTGGTGTGGAATAAATCTCAAAAGAACCGCCTGTTATCTCCGCCGCTTCTTTCAAAAATGAGATACCTAACCCCACTTTTCTTGTGGTACGAGTGGTTACAAATGGATTTTGCACTTTTTCAAGTAGCTCTTCGTCCATTCCATAACCGTTGTCGTTTACTCGAATTATGAGCAGGTTTTCTTTGTCGCTCTCTTCGACTGAAATCTCAATGAGAGTTGCTTTTGCGCTTATTGAGTTTTGCACTATATCGAGTATGTTGAGAGACAGTTCTTCCATCATAGAACTTACGTGTATTGACTGAGGATTTCAGGCACCATGCCTTCGTTGATTCTGCCGTGGACATCTTCGTTTATTGTTATGACGGGTGCAAGTCCACATGCGCCGATACATCTGACGCCATCCAGTGAGAACTGCATATCTTCTGTACACTCGCCGTCTTTGATTTTAAGTTCTCTTGCAAATCTGTCCAAAATATCTCCTGCTCCGACAACATAACATGCGGTGCCCATGCAGACTTTTATTTTGTACTTGCCTTTCGGGGTGAGACTGAATTGCGAGTAGAATGTGACAATTCCAAACACCTCGCTGAGCGACACGCCCATTCCTTCCGCAACCATTCTTTGGACTTCCTCCGGCATGTATCCGTAGATGTCTTGTGCGCCTTGCAGTACGGGCATTAACTCGCCGACTTTGTCTTTGTGCTTGGCAATTAGTTCTTTGAGCTGTTGTTCTTGCTCCTTCGTTCCTTTGAATGGGAACTTAGGGGTAGTTTTATCACTCATGATTTAATTTGTTCCTTTCTCCTTTTTCTCATAGGGGCATTCGCTTAACCCCCTATTAAAACAGCCATACTATTTTACACTAATTTTGTATAAAAATCAACGCAAATAATTAATTACTGCTTTTGCTGTGAGTTCGGGTAATTCAATATAGTTTAACCGTTCATTTATCTCCCAAAGCCTGTGTGCATCAGACGATGTAATTATTTGATTGTTAGCGTATTTCCCACCGGTTTCTTCCATGAATCCTTTTGCCTTTCCGTTTTGTGAAATTTCGAGTGTTTTTATATCTAAATCCGGTGGCAGAAAACCCAGATTTGACAGGACACTGAAGCTGTCTCTGTCTATGTGAGCCGGGATGAAAGCTCCGCCATACTTGTTTATCTTGGCGTGCAGTGCGTCGAATGATATCTCTGTGGGTGCTATCAACAATTCATTGATCTCTGCGGTTATTCGATCGTTTTCGTCGTATATCAGTTGGTTGCCGAAGATGTCTTTTCTGTTTTCGACTTTTGACCGCACTTCGTTGAGTTCATCTTCAAACACTTGGGCTGTTTTTAGGCATGGAAACAAGCAGAGAACGTGAACTTCTTCTGCTGTTGAGACTTCCAAACCGGGTATTATAACCAAGCTTTTGCCTTTTGCTGAATTTATTACTGCGGGAGCATTTTGCAGGCTGTTGTGGTCGGTTATAGCTATTATGTCGAGACCGTTTAAAAGCGCCATGCCGACTATGTCGTTTGGCGTCATGTCGTCGTCTGCGCATGGGGATAGCGCAGTGTGAATGTGTAGGTCATAGTAAAATTTTTGCAATTTTCGTCACCAATGTGTATGCGGTTTCGGGAGATGTGAATATTGTTATGTTTTCTTCTGTCGCTTTTTGCAGGACTTCCTCAGTGGCTGTCAAGTTTTCCGGAAGAATTACGCAGGCAACTTCCGCCAAGGTCGCAACTGCGACCATGTTCATTGAGGTTTGGACTGTTATCCAAATATCGCCTGTTTCACACCCTCCCATTACTCGACTCAGCATGTCTGATATGTAGCAAGAGTTTATTTCTCTATTCTCTCCGATGGACAGTTTTTTAAGATTCAGGTTTTTTTCAAGTTCATTGACCGTCATGGTTAGTCTCCTCCTTTTACAAGACAGAGGAACCGTCCCCTTGTCTTGTGTCTGGTGTCAGTGGGGGTGGTAGGTAGTCGTGGAGTTTGTTTATTTCTTCGAATAGGACACCCATGCGTTCGCGGAGTTTGAATACGCAATCTATATCAACTGCTTTGCCCATTACCATGTCTTCTGCATGGGCTTCGCATGACGGGGCTCCGCATGAGCCACAGTCGATTCCCGGCAATTCTGTCAATATTTTATCTATCAGAGCCAGCTTTCTCATCGCCTCTGACCTATCGGAGTCTAAGCGCAGGGTGAGTGCTGAGTTTGGCGTGCTTTTCCAGTCCAATGTCTCTGAATTTATAAGCGTTTCATCAACGCTATTTCTGCATTTATCGTCATCCATAGCCGAACCGATGCGCTGAAGCCTTGCTCTGGCTACAAAGGGGTTTTCCACAGTCAGGCAGCCTCCGACGCACCCTGCGGCACAGGCGTTTAGCTCTACAAAACGCACTGAGTCGAGCTTGTCATTGTCTATTTCTTCAAGAACTCTTATCACGTTGTCAATCCCGTCTGCTGACACAAACAAATCCTCGTCCATTGCCTTGCCTTCTCCGCCTGCACACGACCATCTCAGACCTCTGACACCTGCACTAGCCAAGTCAAGCGGTTTTTCTATTTTTTCAACCACAGGCAGTAACTTTTTGTACATCTCTGTCATTGAGAAAATTCCGTCTATTTCGACGTTATCAAAGCCTAGAGGATATTTTGATGCGGTTATTTTCGCAGGGCATGGGGAAATAAAAAATACTCCAATTTCGCTTGGTTTCAGACCTGTTTTTTTCACTGCTTGTTTTCTCGCCGCAATTGCCGCAAGTTCGACTGGAGCCAGCACTTTAAGCACATTGTCCAGTAAGCTTGGATAGCGTATTCGTATGAGATTTACAATAACAGGGCAAGCCGAACTTATGACAGGTCCTCTCAGCTTTTCTCTAAGTTCGGGTAATATTTGTTTTGTATAATCTGAAATTGATTGTGCCGCCAGAGACACCTCAAAAACATCATCAAAATCAACCTTGACCAGTGCAGTCAAAACTATGTTTACATCTCTTACCTTTTTAAATTGACCGCAGAGCGTTGGGGCAGGAAGCGCTACTTTGTATTTGTAGTTTTTCATGACAGATAGCGGGTCAGAGATTGCTTTTTTTGCATAATTAGGGCATACTCTTATGCATTCACCGCAGTCTATGCAGTGGTCGCTGAGAATTGCCGCTTTGCTGTTTCTGACTCGTATCGCCCCGGTTGGGCATCTTTTTATGCAATTGATGCATCCTTTGCACTTTTCAGATTCAAGAGTGACTGAGTGTGTTGCTTTATGCATCTGTTATACCTCTAGCGAAGCTGTCCTCTAAAGTTTTATAGTTATAATAAGGGTTGTGCCTTTGTCTTTTGCGGTCAATATTTCTAATTCGTCGCTTTGCTTTTTTATATTTGGTAATCCCATTCCTGCGCCAAAGCCCAGTTCTCGGACTGTGTGCGATGCTGTTGACCAACCTTCTTGCATTGCAAGTTCTACATTTTCTATACCCGGACCTTGATCGGTGAGTGTTATTTTTACATAATCTTCTGCTATCTCTACATCGGCAACTCCGCCGTCGGCGTGTATCACCATGTTTATCTCTCCCTCGTACATTGCTATTGATGTGCGCCTGATAAATGTGGCGGGGAATCCAAGTTGATTCAACTTCTTTTTGACTGCGGCGGATGCGGCTCCTGCCATCAAGAAATCCTCACCGCAAACTTTATATTGTTGTTTAATTATTTGCATGTAAACGACCATTCCTTTCATTGCACCTAGAGCACAAAATTATCATAAAAAGGTATGGATTTTTGCATTTTGACACTAACTGCCTCCTCGGATTCCTGCATTATACAGCAGTCCGCACGAGGTAAACAAAAGGTAGTCTGTTTTCATTACTACAACATTTTTTTCGTTGGCGAGATTCACAACTGATTCGTCCGGCTCTTTTCCGCGAACCAGCACAACGCAGCTTATGTCCATCATTTCTGCTGTACGTATGCATTGTGGATTGTTCAGTCCCGTGAGCAAAAGCCCCTTATCCTCGCCAAAGGCAAGGACATCGCTCATCAAATCAGCTCCGCACGCCGCATTTACTTCTATCTCATCGTACGGAAAATTTGTATATACTTTTGCTTTGAGAATTTCTTCTATTTTGTCCAGTTTCATAGAAATGACTCTTCCTTTCTCTTTCACACGTAACTTTTCGTTCTATTATGCAAGCGAGACGTCTGCTTTATCCAATATTGAGTCATCATTAAACACCCAGTCTCGTGCGTGAATCACAACATATTTTCCGTCTTTTTTTCTGCACACTGTTTTTTCGATGCCTGCGTTTATTATCAGCCTGCGGCACATACTGCAAGGCATTGTGTCGTCCATCAGCTCTCCTGTTTTAACGTAGCGCCCCGACAGGTAGAGTGTTGCACCTATCATGTCTCTGCGGGCGGCAGAAATTATTGCATTTGCTTCTGCGTGGACACTGCGGCACAACTCGTAGCGTTCACCTTGCGGTATCCCAAGCTCGTCCCTCATACAAACTTTTCTGTCCAGACAGTTTTGCCTGCCCCGTGGTGCGCCGTTGTAGCCTGTTGATATAATTTCATCATCACGAACTATTACTGCACCATATTGGCGGCGGCTGCAAGTTGACCTGAGCATAACTGTTTCTGCGATGTCAAGATAGTAGTTTTCTTTGTCTTTACGTTTCATGTACTTCCTCCATTTTTTGCATTACTATCATTATAGCCCGATTCTTTTTAAATGCAAGTGCTTGAATGTTAAATTTGTAGTTAAATTTTACTTTGCTTATTTTTTGTTTTCTGATATAGTTAATCTCGTAGGAATATTCTTTGGAGAAAGGATTTGCATGAGTAGTTCATCACAACAGCAATTTAATAGACAGGCTCAGCGTAAGCCTCGCCACGAAAATAAAGTTGGAGTTAGTCTGCGCTTCAAACTGACTACGCTTTTTTTATTAATTATGGCGATTCCCGTTGCCATACTTGCGTTTTTTTCATATAGACAAGTTGTTTCTTTGTCTGAGCAAATTCGCCGGTTGTCTGTTTCTTCGTCAATTGATGCCCTCAATGACAGTGAGCGCAGGCACCTTAGTGCTATAGATGACGAGAGAGAGATGGGTCTTGATTTTTTCTTAAATCAGCGAGAACAGGATATACTTTTGCTCGCCAAACTCATGCCGTCTGACGAGGCCTTTAGGGTCTTTTCTGAGAGTCGCTTAAGCCCTATGCGACCTGATTTGAATTTGGTGCCGCTGTATGATGAAATCACTTTTATTGACCTTGACGGTCAAGAATTATTTAAGTTCGTACACCCCGATTCTCCTAAAGTCCTTAATCCTTTAAGCTCTGAACTTCTGGATGTGTCAAATGAAAATAACACATATCTTGGTAGCGAGACGTATTGGTCTGTGGTACAGCATCTCACTGTGGGAGAGGTGTTTGTTTCTGAAATGATTGGTGATTTCGTTTATGGTGATGACTCATTTGAAGCCATTCAGCGGTGGGTTACGCCTGTTGCGGACTTTAATGGTGAAATATGGGGATTTGTCACCATGGCTCTCAACTATGACCATGTTCGCAATTTTTCACTTATTACGAACCCTATACTCGATTATGCGGCACTTGCAGGTGTTTTTGAACTAGACATTACCGAACTTATCAATAATGCATTGGAGCAATATATCACTATGCTCCTCATAGTCAGCAGTTCTACTCTCATTATTGTCTTGATTATTGCATTTCTTGTCTCGTCTTCTGTTGCAAGGCGGACTAAAGAGGTTGCAGATGCTGTGTATACTTTCATGTCTGATGACAGGCATTTTAGGATAAACTCTGCGGCTACTGATGAATTTGGGTATCTGTCAAACGCCCTTGACTACTTGGCTGACAGCATTGAGGATAACTATAACATTGCTCAAAAAACTGCAACCGATGTTCAGGTTGCTCGTGAAAAGGCCGAAGTTGCAAGTGGTGCGAAGAGCAACTTTCTCTCGAATATGAGCCATGAGATTCGCACTCCGCTCAACGCCATAATCGGTATGGCAAGTGTGGGTGCGGAATCTCACGATATTGAAAAGAAAAATTATGCGCTCAGTAAGATAAATGATGCATCGAAACATCTTTTGGGGATTGTTAATGATATTTTAGATGTTTCAAAGATTGAGGCAAATAAGTATAGTCTGTCAGGCGTCAAGTTTTCTCTGCGCGAACTTCTCACGCATGTCAGGGATCTTATGAATTACCGTGTTGAACAAAAGCAGCAGAGAATGGTCTTTAGCGTTGATCCCGCTCTGCCTGATGCTTTTATTGGTGATGACCAACGGCTCATGCAGGTCATTACCAACCTATTGTCCAATTCGGTCAAATTTACTTCTGAGGGTGGTTCCATAACGCTCAACCTAGTGGCAAAAGAGAAACATAGTAGCAACTGCACTATACTTTTTGAGGTTATCGACAATGGTATCGGCATAAGCCCTGAGCAACAAGCTCATCTGTTTAGCTCTTTTGAACAAGCTGAATCCGGTACTTCTCGAAAGTACGGCGGTGCAGGGCTCGGACTTACGATTTGTAAGAGTGTCGTCGAAATGATGGGCGGCAAGATTTGGCTTGAGTCAACTCTCGGAAGAGGCACAAAGGTCTCGTTTATTGTGCGGCTTCCGTTTGATCCTCATGCGAAGCCTATATACAGTGAAAACAAACTGACCGCCACGGACAGTGTCGTCTCTCCCGGTGATGGTATTGTTTCCAATGCTGATTTCAGCGGCTTCGCCGTTATGCTTGCAGAGGATGTTGACATTAACCGTGAGATTGTTGTGGCTATGCTGGAGTCTACCAATCTTGATATAGATTGCGCCACTGACGGTGCTGAAGCTGTTGAGCTTTTCCTCGCAAACCCCTCAAAGTATGATTTGATTTTCATGGATTTACAAATGCCTGTGATGGACGGCCTTGAAGCTACAAGGCGCATTAGACAGTCCAATACCCCACAAGCCGACTCAGTGCCGATTGTGGCTATGACAGCAAATGCATTTCGCGAAGACGTCGAGACTTGCCTAGCCGCAGGCATGAACGGGCATATAAGCAAGCCTCTGGAGTTTGAGCTCGTTGTTGGTGCGCTGAGGAAGTATTTATGGCGGTAGGTGGGAAGTTGAATTACAAACTACCCAAATAGCTCTCCAGAATAATTGCGGCGGCTATTGCGTCTCGTTTGTTTTTTTGCTTTTTGCCGAAGTTTCCGGTCTCTTTCAGCACTCTGTTTGCGCTTACTGTTGTCAGGCGTTCATCCCATAGTTTTATTTCTACTTTGGTTAGGGTACCTAATAGTTCCGCGAATTCTTTGCTTTTTTCTGCTCTGGGACCTATACTCCCGTCCATATTCTTGGGCAGACCTACCACGACACAAGAAACGTCGCGTGTGGCGGCTTCTTCAGCTACCTTTTGCGCCGTTTCTGTCATTTTTTTGGAGAGAATTATCCATGCGTCGCCCACCAGAGTTTTTGTTGTATCGGAGACAGCCACTCCTGTACGTGCATCGCCGAAATCTACTGCCATCACTCTCATTGTAATGACCATTCCTTTCGAAAAATCTCAGACACAAAGTAACCATGAAAAGTACTGGTCATTTTGCACATCACCTCGCGGTTCCCCAAAGGGGGAGCGAGTGGCGCATTCCTTTGTTAGTTTGAACTCTTTCAAACTAACTCCTTGTTACGCTTGGTTTTCATTTTCCAGTTCGCTGGCTATTTCCAGTGATGCCTCTTCCTCTGCGACTTCTTCGTCTTCTATGGCATCGAGGAGCTGCCTGTACCAGTAGAGTGAATCTACATATGCTTTTGTCAACGTGTCTACATCTACGCCGTATCGCACCATCAGAAGTGATGTGTTGTGCCAATCTGCTTGCTCGTATGCAAGTACCAAGCTCATTACGTCGCTTAGAGAACCTTTTTTTTCAAGTAGTGTGTCGCGTATTTCTCCTGATGCAGCGACTTCGTTTATAGCTCTTTCCAATGGCATTTGCAAAATTACATCTAATAGCGAAAATAGCCCGGATATGAATAGAGAGCCGGATTTAAGTGCCAGTTCAAATGTGGGCGCCAAATTTTCTGCAAATTTCGCTCTCAGCAGAGATAATCTTGTGATTTCACTGGGTCTGTCCTCTCCCATGCCTATTGAGATTGCTACTGTGGCCCACTTTCGTACTTCATTTTGACCCAAAATTGCCACTGCGTTACGGATTGAGTCTATTTTACGGCTCCTGTCAGGGTTCATGGTGTTTAAAAAACGCAGGAGTGAAATTGAGAGTGCAGGGTCTCTTCCTATGATGTCGGCAACCTCTCCCAATTCGAACGATTCGTCATTTATTTGACCGAGAAGGTTCAGGGCGTTTATTTTTAGAGGTGAAATGTCTGTTTTGCCTTTTGTAATCGGCTGGCTGTAGAAATTGCCTGACAATAGCACTCCCCTTGCACCTGAATATTTGTTGAAACTCTCCATGTCCGGCACTTCTGTGATGACAAGGCGTATTTTAAATATGTAGGGTCGTATCTCTTTTAGTTCTCTTTGAAAATCTTTGTGCCGACAACTGAGCAATACGTAGTCAAAAACATTAACTGCCGTGTCCATGCTCATCGTGCGGGGGTAACCTTCTATGGCGAGCTTGTAGCCTTTTCTCTTTAATCTGCCTAGTTTTGCCGATGTGGCATTGTCTGCAAGCGCTTCTTTTTTTACCACACATACAACTTTTTCCGGTGGAATCCCAAGGGACAAGGGCATACCAATAAGGAGCTGATATTTGCTGATGTCAACAAACAGCTCTGTCTCTCCGGCAAATGGTTCAGTGCCTATCTCCTTGACATAATCGAGGGCGAGCGCCATCAATTCACCACCTAACATACGGTGATCCTCTGCTGTTCCAAGGAGTTTGTCCCCGTCCTGTGTCATCATTTTGTAGGCGTGGACTGACATATTCGCATTAAAAAACGGAACTGAGCCAATAAAAAATCTCATAACACTTACCTTTTTCGTTTTTTCGTATCTTCGGATTTGCCTTGACAGGCTTACTTTACTTCTATATTATGATTATACACTTATAGGGGGCTAATTGCAATGAGTATTATTTTGGGCATTGATGTGGGTGGTTCTACGACTAAAATTGTTGGTTTTAGCGGTGAAAAGTGTATCGGCATGATGCAGGTCAAGGCGGCAGACCAAGTTACTTCGATGTATGGAGCTATCGGCAAGTTTCTCAGACAACATAAAGCACTTCCAACTGATGTTTCTGAGATTTTCCTGACCGGGGTTGGAGCTACGTTTATAGATGAGCAGGTTTTTGGCATTTCAACACGAAAAGTCAGCGAATTTGAGGCCATAGGGTATGGTGCGCTTGCGATTTCCGGACTTAGCGAAGCTCTGGTCGTAAGTATGGGCACGGGAACGGCATTTGTTAGAGTTTCACCTGCCGGCATTTCCCATCTCGGCGGCACGGGAGTCGGAGGTGGCACTGTTGCCGGGCTCGCCTCTTTGATGCTCGATAAAAATGACATTGATTATATCTTAACCCTTGCGGATAATGGATGTATAAAAAATGTTGACCTCTCCGTATCCGATATTGTCTCAGGCGGTTTAGATACTTTGCCTGCTGATTTGACTGCATCGAATTTTGGAAAAACTAAAAGCACGGCATCTGATTCAGATGTCGCACTCGGTATTCTAAATCTTGTTTTTGAGACTGTCGGAATGCTTGCTATATTTGCCTTAAAAAATGACTCTGTAAAAGATGTTGTCCTTACCGGCTCTCTCGCTATGTTTCCACAGGCAAAGCCTATTTTTGCTAAATTCAAGGCTATTTCTGAGCTCAATTTCATTTTGCCCGATGATGCTGTTTTTGCCACAGCACTGGGGGCAGTCAAGCTAAGGAGAAGTTTGTAGGGTGGGTGCAAAGTATTCCATCAGCAGATCAACTACTGCTCCGTAGGATAGAATTCCCAGTTCCTCTCCTTGACCTCTTAGGTACGCGTCATAGATTCGATCTACTACCTCGCTTGTTGTTTCCATTAGATTTGTTAGGATGTTGTCAAGGAAGGTCCAGCCTGTATCTGCTACATTTCGTTCTCTCCAAAAGGAAAAAACTTCTTCCCTATCTCGCCTGACCTCATAAGTCAGGCTGTTTGTTATTTCGTGCCATGCCTCAGCATTTACGCCTGCCAGTGCATTTAATAAATAGTTTAAGCCTACCAAATAACCTGCATACATAAATACGGGTTTTTCGGAGCTAATGCTTGCAAGTACTGCTACAAAATTTGCTTCGTTTTCAGAGAACACACCGAGTTGATGTGCATGCTCATGCACTACGGTGAAAGGCATTGTTATTCCCGGCGGGTTTACGTTTATCATCGCTTCGCCTGTGAGGGCGAAGTACATTCCTGAATAGCCTGTTATGGTCATTAGCCATGAAAAAAGCATAGGTTTTGGTGGGTATAGCCTGCCATCAAGGCTTGGGAACCTTTCAGATATGTTGTCAAATGTATATATTGAATCTGCGAACATCTGCCGCCTGTCCTCTAGATATCTGCCGTCTGCATCGCGCGGCACTTGCGTGGATAGTTCGTTTGCCCGCTCTGCGAAAAATTCTGTGACTGTGGTTAGCTCTTCGACTGTGCCGCCGCCTCCTCGAAATCCGTATCTTTCTGCAAATCCGGTGGCATGATAACCACTGCTCCAAAGCCACGAAAACCCTGCAAACAGGTACATCGCAATGACCAGTAGGGGTAATAGTTTTTTGCCGAGTTGTTTCCACTTTCCTCGTCTGCGTGCCGTGTCTTTTATTGATTTGATTATGTGGTAGAAAAAGAAAATTACCAGAAATACGGTGAGCACTTCCATTATGGCAAACGGGTATATTGAACTGAGAAGTGCGAAAAATCCTCGGATTGGCGCAGCAACATAAAATACCACGAAATCCATCACACTTCTGACTCCGCGCAGTATGTAGAACAGTGCTACCAAAACAGCGGGTAATACGCATATGGCTATTGTGACACCCGGCGGTATTTTCACACGCTCTTTAAACCAGTTTTTTACTTTTTCTACTCTTGTAAAATTCATTAACGACCACTAAAACGGCGCAGAACCGCATCTCCAATTGATGATAGGGAAATTTGCTCTCTGACCCCACCTCTCTTAAAAGCTTCCATGGGCATACCGTATACTACGCAGGATGCCTCGTCTTGCCCAATGGTGTGTCCACCCATTCTCTTTATCTCTGTCATTCCTCGCGCTCCGTCGGACCCCATTCCCGTGAGAATTACTCCTACTGCGCTTTTGCCTGCCACCTTTGCCACTGACTCAAAAAGGACGTCAACAGAGGGGCAATGCCCGCTTACTTTAGGAGCTTTTCCAAGTTTGACATAGTATCCTTGTGAATCTTGGCGCAGAGTCATTTGCTCATCACCGCCCGGAGCTATGAGGATTGTGCCTTTGGTTACTCTGTCTGCATTTTTCGCTTCACGTACTGTCATCGCACAAATTTTGTTGACACGTTCTGCATACATTTTTGTAAATACCGGTGGCATGTGTTGTACAATCACAACTCCGGGAGTTGATACCGGGAAGTTCTTGACCACTTCGATTATTGCCTCTGTACCTCCGGTGGATGCTCCAATTGCTATGACGTTCTTGGAACTTGCGCCGAGAACCATGGAACTCACTGCGGGAGACGGGCGAGCTGTCTGTGGTTTTGAGCGAGCAAAATCTTCACGTGTTTTTGTGTATGCTTGCGATGCGATTTTGATTTTCTCGATTATTTCTCTGACAAATTGCTTTTCGTCAAATCCCGGTGTTGAGCCGGGTTTGCCTACAAAGTCAATAGCCCCCGCTTGCATGGCATCAAATACGTTTTCGGACAATGCGCTTATAACGATTACCTTAACGTTTTTGTGGCTCGGTGCAACTTTGCGAAGAAATTCATCTCCCCTCATTCGCGGCATTTCCATATCGAGAGCTATAACGTCCGGACGCAGAGACGCTATTTTTTGCGATGCCGCAACCGGGTCGCCAAAACTACCTATTATCTCAATGCTTGCCTCTCTGCTTAGTTGCTGGGCGAGAAATGTTCTGAAAAACAGTGAATCGTCGATGATCATCAAGCGGATTTTTGACATTTATATAACCTCTTTACGATTTTAATGTGTATGGACATCTTTAAAACTTAGTATACCATACTGATTGAATTTTATTCAATACATTTGTGAGCAAATTTTTTTCTTGCTAATCCTGCCCAATGTGATAGAATTACTTGATATATATTATTGGAGGGGAAAGTAATGTCTGATTTTAGCTTGGAAGTTACCAATTTGACGAAAAAGTTTGGGGCGTTGACTGCACTGGATAATGTTAGCTTGACTGTGGATAAGGGGGAAGTTTTTGGTTATATCGGCCCGAATGGTGCAGGTAAAACTACCACTATTCGTGTCTTACTCGGCATTTTGAAAGCCACTGAGGGGACTGCGAAAGTCTTTGGTTTGGATGCGTGGAAAAATGCTGTGGAAATTCACAAGAAAATAGCTTACGTACCGGGAGATGTGAACCTCTGGCCTAATCTCACGGGCGGTGAGGTTGTGGATTTGTTTGTTAATCTGCGTGGTAAAGTCGATAAGACTAGGCGCGAGAGCCTTATTGAGCGTTTTGAACTTGACCCGTCTAAGAAGTGTCGGACTTATTCTAAGGGCAATCGACAGAAGGTGGCATTGGTTGCGGCTTTTGCATCTGATGCAGAGCTTTACATACTCGATGAGCCTACGAGTGGGCTTGACCCACTTATGGGGCACGTGTTTAAGGAGTGTGTCTTAGAACAGAAAAATTTAGGCAAGGGTGTTTTTCTCTCAAGTCATATCATGTCAGAAGTAGAACAGCTCTGCGATAAGGTCGGTATTATACGCAAAGGTAAATTGGTGGATTCAGGTACACTTGACGATCTAAGGCATCTCACTCGTGTCACGATGCGAATTGAGACCGACAGACCTGTTGAGGGGCTTGAAGGCTCTGAAGGTGTGCATAACATTGCCGAGCATATGAGTGGGCTTACATTTATGGTAGACTCCGGTCAGGTCGGCAGGGTTACTGAACTTATTGCCAAGTTTGGCATTAAGCGGTTTGAGAGTATGCCACCATCACTTGAAGATGTGTTTATGCTTCATTATCAAGACTAACAGCACGTAATGTGCCTAGATTTTATCGAAAGGAATAGTCATTATTATGCGAGGACTTTTTGAAAATACCGGAACTTTTGTTCGTTTTAAGATTCGGCGTGAGCGGGTTGTTTCTTCTGTTTGGATTATTTCGCTCGCACTTTTTTCCTACGTGCTTGCTCTTGGAGTACCTGAGATGTTTGATGCCCCTGCGAGGCAAGCATTGGCTGAGACTTTAAAAAATCCTGCAATGATTGCTATGATGGGACCTGTTTACGGCGCAGATAATTTTACGGCAGGTGCTATGTACAGCGTTTTGATGTTTATTTGGGTGGCTATGGCAGTTGCTACGATGAATATTTTTCTTGTCGTGCGCCACACAAGAGCGGATGAAGAGGCGGGACGCACTGAAGTTGTGCGGTCTTTGCCTACAGGACGGCTTGCGATTTTGAATTCTACCATGATTACAGCCGTTATCGTAAATGCTGTTTTGGCTCTTTTGACGGGACTTTTAATCGCATCGGTCGGCGAAGAAAGTATGCCTTTTGGCGCATCTATGCTCTATGGTGTGGCATTGGGGCTGTTTGGGTTATTTTTCGCCGCTGTTGCTGCACTTTTCTCTCAGCTTTCAGCTTCTTCACGTGGGGCTACGGGTTATTCTTTTGTAGCGATGGCTGTTTTGTATTTTATACGTGCCGCGGGCGATTTAGAGAGCGAGATTATTTCTCTTATCAGCCCGCTCGGTTTAATTCAGCGTTCGCAGTTTTTTGTGGAAAACAATATTCTACCCTCCGTTGTTTTATTTATTTTGATCGTTGTGGTCACTGCGGCGGCGTATAAGCTGAACGCTGTACGTGATATTGGGCAGGGATTCATTGCCGCTCGACGCGGCAAGCCACAGGGCGGGCGGCTTATGCGTTCTCCGCTTGGGTTTAGTTTTCGGCTTTTGCGAGGAACTATGATTGCTTGGGTTGTAATCATTTTTATTCTCGCCGCTTCTTATGGAACTATTTTGCCTGATATTGATTCTTTTATTGCCGAGAGTGAGTTTTATCAAATGATTATCGGGGTCAGTGATGATTTTCCCGTGATTGAGATGTTTGTCTCTACCATCACCATAGTTGGTGCTATTTTCTCCTCTGTTCCCCTTTTAATCATTGCGCTGAGACCTTTTTCTGAGGAGCGTGAAGGGCGTGCTGAGTCTATTTTGTCTTCTCCGGTGTCGCGAGAGCGGTATCTTTGCAGTTATGCAATCCCTGCGTTTCTTTTGAGCATTGCTCTTCAGTTTGTCAATGCCGGTGGGCTTTATCTTGTGTCTGCGACTTTCTTGGATGAGCCTATTTCCTTTAGATTTTTGTTTGAGGCTAACATGGTGTTTTTGCCTGCTCTTTGGGTCTTTATAGGGCTTGTGTTTTTACTCGGAGGACTTGTCCCTCGATTCACTTCTTCTATTTGGGCGTATTTTGCGTTTTCATTTTTCACGCTGTTTATGGGTCGAATGCTCGATTTGCCTGAGTGGCTTGGGCAGATTACACCGTTTGGGCATGTTCCGCTACTGCCTGTCGATGAGATAAACTTTACTGCTTCGTTTGTTTTGACTGCCATTGCGGTTGCGTTGCTTTTGCTTGGGATAATTGCCTATGAGAGGCGGGATCTAAAGCAGAGTGCTTAGCAATGTCAACAAGTTAAGAAAAGCAAAATATTATCGTCATTCCGCGCTTGACGCGGAATCCCACGAATAATGCGCATTTCTGAGGGGATTGCGGGTCAAGCCCGCAATGACGAGTCAGGATGAATACCCTTAACCTGTTGACATTGAAGCGCGTAGAGGGGGATTAAATCTACCATGAACACATTTGAACGGCTTGCGCCGTTTGTGCAGGATTTTATTTATCAGAATAAATGGGAAGAGCTCCGGGGTAATCAAGTTGAGGCTTGTAAGGTTATTTTTGACTCGGATGACAATTTGCTTCTCTCGTCGGGTACGGCTTCGGGCAAGACCGAGGCGGCGTTTTTGCCTGTTTTGACAGACCTTTGGAATAATCCCTCTAAGTCTGTTGGGGTGCTATATATTTCACCTTTGAAGGCTTTGATAAACGACCAGTTTAAGCGGCTTGAAGAGCTTTTGCTTGATTCTAATATTCCTGTTTGCAAGTGGCATGGCGATGCTTCACAGACTAAAAAAGATGAGCTTATGAAGGACCCGAAAGGACTTTTGCAGATAACGCCTGAATCACTTGAAAGCCTTGCTACTAACAAACGTGGGGCTTGTATGCAGATGTTTTCGGATTTGCGATATGTCATAATTGATGAGGTTCATCATTTTATGCGAGATGCTCGTGGGCTTCAGCTTCTGTGTGTGCTTGAGCGCGTTCAAAGGCTCACGGGTGTAATCCCTCGCAGGATTGGTTTATCTGCCACCATGGGTGATATAAGCATGGCGGAGACTTGGCTGAATAACGGTACAAATAGAAAGTGCAGTTCACCTATAACCGATGAGGGTAAAAAGCGTGTGCGCATTCATGTTGAGA
Organism: Oscillospiraceae bacterium; assembly: GCA_009787625.1. Taxonomy (GTDB): domain Bacteria; phylum Bacillota; class Clostridia; order Oscillospirales; family Oscillospiraceae; genus WRMH01. Next base: position 54,491 of record WQSX01000001.1, on the reverse strand, counting down.
GGTTCGTCAACTATGCTGACAAGCGCGACTTTCAGCAGGAGAGTGGAAGTCCAACAGCTATGTACACCACCAATGTCAGTGATAGCGGCAATATCGGCGACCGTGAGCATTTTGAATATCTATTTAAGGCAACGCTTGACAAAAAAACAATTATCTTCACGAACAGCCGTGAGGAAACTGAGTTTATCCTTGCTAATTTGCGTGAAATTGCACTGAAAAACAAGGCTCCCGATGTCTACAGAGTTCACCACGGCAATGTCTCGGCACTGCTCCGTGAGACTACTGAGGACGAGATGAAGTCCGAGGATGAGAAAATTGTCACCGGGGCGACTGTCACGCTTGAGCTCGGCATTGACATCGGTTCGCTTGATCAAGCTGTGCAGGTTGGTGCGCCTATGAATGTGTCAAGTTTTGCTCAGAGGCTTGGGCGTTGCGGGCGGCGCGGTCAAATTCCGCAACTTCTTTTTACTTTGGTCGAGGGAATTGTTATCAATACCGACGACATTTTAGGCCCTATAAATTGGGAGCTTATAAGAATTATTGCCATTATTGAGCTTTACACAAAAACACGGTGGCTTGAGCCGATTTATCCGTATAATCACGCATATAATCTGCTCTATCACCAGACAATGAGTCATCTCAAAAGTGCGGGTGAAATGTCTCCTGCGGCGCTTGCTTCAGATATCTTAACTCTGGGCTGCTTTTCTCATATTTCCCAGGAAGATTATCAGCAGCTTTTGCGCCACCTCGTTGATATTAGCCAGCTTGAACGCACGGAGCGAGATGGGCTTATCATCGGCAGAGAGGGCGAGAAGATTGTAAACAGCCACAAGTTTCTCACGGTTTTTCTTTCGACGGACTATTTGCTCGTAAAGGACGAAAACCGCACCATTGGTACGGTTGACAAGGTTTATCCTGTTGGCGTGCGCTTTGCGCTTGCGGGACTTGCGTGGGAAACGGTTGACGTGAACGAGCAGAGCAAGGTTATTTTTGTCAAGCAGGTGCCGGGGATTTCACTTGTTGATTGGGATGTGGATTTTGAGATTGACTTGCATACCGTTTTGGTGCGAAAAATGCGTGAGATTTTGGTTTCGGATGATGCTTTTCCGTACCTGAGCGAGCGCTCTGCTCCGCGGCTTGAGGAGATTCGGTACATCTCTCGCAACAGTGGCATTTTAGATAATCTTGTAACTCCGCTTTCTGAAAAGAAGTTTGCTATTTTTCCATGGGTTGGAACACGGCAACTTTTCACTTTGCATTATGCGCTACTGAATCGTGGGATTAAGAGTAGGCTACCTTGGATTAGTGCTGTTTTTCTTGAGGTTGTGTATAGTGGCTCGAAGGAATCGCTTGAAGATACCATTTACGATATTTTGCACTCAAAGCCTAATTTGTATGATTTTCCGTTACCCGATAATGTTCAGGTACGCGGAAAGTATAACGAGTTTATCCCGCTAAACTTGCTCAGAAAGCAGTTTGTTGAGGACTATTTAGACTTCGACGGGCTTTGTTCTGCGCTTTTAGGGTGAGGTTGTCTTTCCGTTGATTGCCGCCGAGGTATGGCAATTTGCTACGCTTTTTTGCGAGCCATCGGGATCTACACCGCTGTTCTCGCAAAAAAGACTACGCAAACTGCCATACCCCGGCTCACCTGTTGCATGTTTGTACACTACATATAGTTTTACACAATTCACTTGCCCTGTATATAGTGCTTAGATGTGTACTTTTCACAAAAATGTGAAAATCGCAAAAGTCTGATTGCATTACGGATTTTTATATAGTACAATACCTCTCAGAATAAGTGGGCTTGGGGCGGAGCACGAAAAAATTTTGCCCATTTTTACTAAAATTTAATTATTGGAGGTAGTTGCATGAGTGGTTCTGAGAAAGAAAAAGGGCTTTGGGGCAAGTATTGGGATGTTTCCAGTGTTGCGCAGACGGCGCACAGGGGCGAAAATCCGTTTTCGCTGATTATTAAGGGTTTACAATCAATGCTCGTAATGTTTGGGGCAACAATCATCGTTCCTTTGGCGTTAGGCATGAGTCCACAAGTTACACTTTTTGGTATGGGAGTTGGTACTCTCATTTTTTTAATCCTAACTAAGGGTAAGTCGCCTTTGACGATGGGCAGTAGCTTTGCTTTTATGATTGGTGTTATGGCAATAATTGACCCACGGTACGGGCCTTTCCCTGATGTCTTTTATGACGGCGAAGTCTATGAAGTTTTGTTTACACATGAGCAAAGATTACAATATGCGCTTGGCGGGATTCTCGCCGCAGGTGTAGTATACTTAATTTTCTCGGCAATAGTCAAAGCTGTTGGTGCAAACAAGTTTATGAACTTCTTGCCACACGCTGTAACAGGGCCGACAGTTGTTCTGATTGGTATTACTTTAGCTCCTCACGCAGTTAACCAATTTGCTTCTAACTGGATTTTAGGACCACTTACTTTAATAATAATCATTGTTGTTATGGTTTTTGGCAAAGGAAAATTAAAGGCTTTCCCAATTTTGATTGGACTGGTCGGAGCATATTTTGTTGCAACGGTCATGCAACTCGTTGGCGTAACCGCTCAAGATGGAGGCAACATCATAGCTTACGCACCTATTGTCGAGGCTGACCTCTTTGGCTTACCTCCATTTATGACTCCAAGATTCGCACTTGTACCAATTTTGATGCTTGCACCGTTCTCGCTTGCCACAGTGGCTGAGAACATTGCCGACCACGTTATAGTCGGAGCGGAAATGGGTGAGGACTTAGTGAGAAATAAACCGGGGCTGTCCAGAACGATTTTCGCAGATGGCTTGCAATCAATGATTGTCGCAGCTTTTGGCACACCGATGAACACAACCTACTCTGAAAATGTCGGACTCCTTATAATAACAAAAGTTTTCTCATCTTTTGTCGTGGCAATCGGTGCATTGTTTGCGATTCTTTTGGGTCTTTCGCCGCTGTTCGCCGAGATAATAAACTCGATTCCCGTATCTATAATCGGTGGCGCATCATTTATGCTCTACGGTATGATAGCTTCAATCGGAATGCGCAATGTCAAAGAGCATGTGAACCTTGATATTTCAAAGTATCTAATCATAATGTCTGTGATGCTCGTGGTTGGTATCGGCATGAGGTTCGGTACGCCGATTCTGATTGAAATAGCAGATCAAACCGTGCGTCTCGACAGAATGAACCTGCCGGTTGCAATAATTCTTGGTGTTATCTTAAATGCGGTACTGCCATCTGATGCAGGTAAAGACAAGTTGCCTGAGAAGAAAGATTAGTGCAATTTATCTTAACGATAATGAAAAGGCGACCGCTCTTGGTCGCCTTTTGTTATGCTTAAATATGTCTGACATGCACTGAGTCGAAAGCATGTTCTGTCTTAGATATACTCTTCGCCTTCTTCTTCTGTAATTGCGTCGAGCAGAGCTTTGTACCAGACTAGTGCATCTACAAAAGCATTTGTTACGCTATCTAAATTTAGGTTGTGGTTGACCATCAAAATGGCTATCTTATCCCAGTCGGCATGTTCATAGGCATCTATAAATTGCATTACCTTGTAAAATTCACCGGATTTTTCGACCAGAGCTTTCTTGACATGTTCGTCTACGGCGACCTCAGCTACCGCTTGCTCCATTGGACGCTCTAAAATTACATCAAGCAGTGAAAATAGTCCCATCATAAATAGGCTCTGTGAAGAAACACCCATTTCAAACGATGCCGCCAGATTTTCAGCAAATCGGGCACGAATCAAGCTGAGCCGAGTTACCTCATTCGGTCGGTCATCGGCAAGACGGATAGATATTGCTGCAGTTGCCCAACGCTTGACTTCTTTTTGACCCAAAATGGCTACAGCGTTTCTCAAAGACTCGATTTTTCTTGGCATAATTGAGTTGATAAATCTGAGCAGAGAAATCGACAGCGATGGGTCTTGCCCAATTGTGTCTGCGATGTCGCCGAGATCAAAATCTTCTTGATTTACACGCTTTAAAAGAGTAAGTGCATTAATTTTGAGCGGAGAAATCTTGCTTACACCTTCTGTGATGGGTTGGTTAAAGAAACGACCGCAATACTGTGTGTTTTTCAGTCCTGAAAGTGCTTCGAAAGTCGCCATATCATTGACTTCAGAGAGCACAACATGCTTTAGGGCAGAGAGCATTTTGACTGTTGCTATGAATTTTTCGTCAACTGTGAACTTGGATATATCAATAATCATGTAGTCGATATGCTCGAACAGCGGGTTTTGTATACTGCCCGGAAGCACGCCGTCAACAGCAACGCAGAATCCAAGTTCTTTGAGTTCTGCTATCTTTTCGATAACGGCACTGTCGGTATTAATTTGACTTGGCAAAATGCAAACTAAAAGCTCCGGATTTATGCCGAGCACTATGGGGGTACGCATGAGCAGGTGAAATTCATTTATATCAATAAATAAACGACTGTCGCCGGCAAAAGGCTCAACTCCGAGGGACATAACTAAATCAAGTCCGGGAGATAAAACTGCGTCAGACAGGCTCATTTCGTCAACGAGCATACCCAAAAGATTCTGCCCGCTCCTGGAGCTGAGTCGATATGCGCCAACGGACATTTCCGAATCAAAGAAAGGAATAGCAACTACAAAAGTTTTCATATAAAACACATTCCTTCCGTTGCGCTCGAGGCGCAAACAGTCAATAGCACAATGCTAAATTTATGTGGCATGTAACATGCCCTCACGCCAAGGTTAAAGTAACTTATAAAATGATTACTATGAAAATCATTTTATCATAAAAAAAACTTAATTGTCAAGTTTGCGCTGTATAAACCTGCCCCAACCGGGTGAACCCACGAATTCACCATTTTTGTAGACGAGCTTGCCTTTTGAGTATGTCTGTACCGGGTATCCACTCAGAGTGACATCTTCCCATATTGTGTGGTCAACGTCGGAATGCATGTTTTTATTTGCAATGGTGACATCAAGTGATGGGTCATACAGCACGATATCGGCATCTTTGCCGGGAGTCAGCGAGCCTTTATCGGCACAGCCAAAGAGTGCCGCCGGAGATGTGCAGCACAGCTCAACAGCACGAGAAAAGCTGATGCGCCCTCTATTAGCTTCGGAGAGTATGTATGGGAACATGGTTTCAACACCTGCACAACCGTTGGGACTCTTGGTAAAATCAGTGAGCCCCTCGTCTTTGTCTGTTTTCTGGAAAGGACAGTGGTCTGTTGCAACCGTGTCGATATATCCGTCTTTTATTGCCTGCCAAAGCGCCTCGTTACTTTCTTTTCCTTTAACGGGCGGACTGCAAATGAACAGGTGTCCATCTTCGCGCTTATATACTTCAGATGTGAAGTTTAAGTATTGGGGACACGTTTCGGCATAGATTTTATGTCCTGCTTTACGCGCTTTTATAAGGGCTTCGACACCTTCTTTGCACGCTAAGTGTACGATGTAGAGCGGAGCGCCTGCCGAAACTGCCCATGTGATGGCTCGGCTTACAGCTTCTCCCTCGGTGAATTCTGCGCGTGAGAGGTAGTGGTGCCAAGGGTCGGTTTTGCCTTCTTTTACAAAGCGTTTGGTGAGCAGGTCGATAATTTCACGGTTTTCTGCGTGGACACTTATGCGTGCGCCGATTTTTGCTGATTCTTCTAGGGCTCTGTAAAAATCGCCGTCACTCACGCCGATGTCGTATACCATGTATATTTTAAATGTAGGCACGCCATATTCCACAGCCTGTTTCATGGAGTCAAGCAGGTTTCCGCTTATATCTTTTATCGCAACATGAAAGGCGTAGTCAACTGCCGCCTGTGGCGCACACAGTGTTTCGCGCCTTTTTATGGTGTCTACCATGTTCTCTCCAAAGTCTTGAAGTGCAAAGTCGAAAACTGTAGTCACACCACCACATGCGGCGGCTCTGGTGCCTGCAAAATAGCTGTCGGCGGTGGAAAATTTGCCAACGTCCATTTGCAGATGCGTGTGCACATCGATTCCTCCGGGGAGCACAAGCAAACCACTCGCATCTACTATTTCATCACCGGATAAATTCTGCCCGATAGCAGCGATTTTGCCGTTTTGCACCCCAACATCGGCAGAAAACATTTCACTCGTTGTGACAACTGTACCGTTCTTAATGACTAAATCCATAATAGGTGTTCCTTTCGTTTTTGCAGTTTAGGTGCTGCGTTTTCCGCAGAGGCATGGCAATTTGCTACGCTTTTTTTCGAGCCATCGGGATCTACACCGCTGTTCTCGAAAAAAAGACTCCGCAAACAGCCATACCTCTGCTAACTTGTATAAATCACACATTCTCCACGACTGTGGCGGCTTTTAGAATTCTGTTTGCTACGGCTAACCCCAGACCTTTTTGCTCGGGAACCTGCGCTAATATTACGTTATAATCTAGGCTGTCGAGCCGTCTTAGACTGTCGAAGAGGTTTGCCGCTTGCGCTTTATGGTCTGAGCAGGCTCCGAAGCAAACAACCGCAGGATTATCAAATGAATAATCGTCAAACATAAGTGCCGCAATTTTCTTTGGGTTTTCAGCAAGTCTCGTGTCAATCTCGGAATGGTTTGCGCACTTGCAACCGCCCACTATGTTAGTTCTGATAAACTCAGCGGACTTTTCGGCAGGGCCAACAACGGCTATTACAGGGGCTTTTGGTGAGTAGTGCCTGTACTTCATGCCCGGACTGCGCGGTGCTGTAACGTCTGAGGAGTTTAACGGAGCAAAGACTTCAACAGCGCCCAGAACTTTCACAAGTTCCTCATATGTTACCCCACCGGGACGCAGGATTTGTGCAACGTCTCCGGTGATATCTACAACTGTTGACTCTACGCCAATGCGACAATCTCCGCCATCCAAAACATATGGTATCTTGCCGAACAAATCATTGAAAACATGCTGCGCTTTGGTTGGGCTGGGGCTACCGGATATGTTTGCCGAGGGGGCGGCTATAGGTACGCCGCTTTTTTCAATCAGACGGAGCATGACAGGATGCTCCGGCATACGAACAGCAACAGTGTCAAGTCCTGCGCTTACGCTGTCGGGTACGGCATCAGTTTTTTTCATAACAAGGGTCAGAGGTCCCGGCCAGAAAGTTTTCGTTAAAATCTCAAAGACAGCGGGAATTTCCCGCACAACCAAGCCGACATCTGATGGCGACGCGACATGAACAATCAGCGGATTATCAGGCTGACGCCCCTTGGTTGTAAAGATTTTCATAACAGCATCACTGCTCAGGGCATTTGCACCAAGTCCATAGACTGTTTCAGTTGGAACTCCGATAAGACCACCGGATTTTATAACATCGGCACATAGTTCTATGCTTTTTTCAATATTTGCGTCTAAAATTTTCGTTTCCAAAAAAAATCACCTTTTTATATAATAAATTTCTTCACATTAATTCTATCATATGTGTAGTGCATATTCAAACTTTATGTGATATAATCTCTCAAACCCTAAATGTGAAAGGACAAAAAGCCACATGAAATGCGAAAAAATTCCCGGAAAAGTCGCCATTATCGACTATAAGGCAGGTAATGCTCCAAGCGTTCTGCATGCCGCTAACAAAGTGGGTGCAAACGCAATTTTAGCAAAAACTGCAAATGACTTTGAAGATGCCACACACATAATTCTGCCGGGTGTTGGAAGTGCGAGGGCAACCATGCAATCACTTGCAGAAATGGGGTTCATGGCAGAACTTGAAAATGCTGTACTGCATAAAAAAGTCCCATTCTTGGGTATATGCATTGGTATGCAGGTTTTGTTTGAACACAGCGAGGAGAGTGACACAAATTGTCTCGGCTGGTTAAAGGGGAATGTCGTTAAGTTCGACAGTAAGATTGAGCGCGTGCCGCAGATGGGTTGGAATAAGGTAGTTTTTACTAAAAAAACACCTGTCGGAGCAATAGACGATTACTATTACTATGTAAATTCTTATTACGTCAAACCCGCGGACATTACCGACACATGGGGTATAACTGAATATGGGGTCACGTTCACTGCGGCGGCGTGTCGTGGAAACATTCATGCAATGCAGTTTCACGTTGAAAAAAGCGGTGAGACAGGACTGAAGTTACTGAGGGGTTTTTTAAGTTTGAAAGCAGGTGAATAAGTTTGAATAAATTCAAACCTATTCACAAGATGTGCGATTTGCTCCCCCTACGGGGAACCGCAAATGATGCACAAAATGACCATTACTTTTATGAGTCGTTTTGTGCCTGACGATTTTCGAAAGGAATGGTCATTAAAATGCTAACAAAAAGACTGGTTGCGTGTTTTGACGTGGTTGCTGAGCTCATTGAGGACGAGACACGGCACGAAATAACGGTTTGCAAGCAAAACGTCGCTGACCTTGCGAGAGAGATGTATGAGGAGCAAATTGATGAGCTGTACATCTATGATAAGACAGCGAGCGAATCGAGTACACACATAGATATTGATGTGATAAAAAGCGTTGCCGAGCATGTTTTTGTGCCTCTCACCGTTGGCGGTGGGATTAGAGACTTAGATGATATGTTCAAAGCTCTGAAGGCAGGCGCAGAGAAGATAAGCGTAAATACACAGGCTGTGAAAAACCCAAAGCTCATAGAAGAGGGTGCAAAGGCATTTGGTGTGCAGTGCATTTTGCTGACGGCTCACGTGAAAAAAACTGTTGAGATGCCGAGTGGTTACGAAGTTTATATTGATGATGGGAGAACTGCCGCAGGTCTGGATGCCATAGAGTGGTTAAAGCAAGTTGAGCAACTTGGTGCAGGGGAGGTGTGCCTGCGAACCATTGAAAGTGTAGGAAAAGGTGGAAGCATGGTCAATTTCTATGGGTTTGATGCGGAGCTTATAAAAAATGTAGAGTCTCACATCTCAATGCCGCTCATAGCGTCATGCACTGCCGCTTCACCGGAGCAGATAAAAGATTTATTCACAAAAACCGAAGCAGGAGCGGCAATCATAGGCAGTAGTCTCCATCCATACAGACAAAAGAAGGATTATACTGTCGCAGAGCTCAAGAAATATTTAATCGGTGGTGGGATAGATATGCGCCCTACCTCTGTGATTTAGTTGATACACAGCAAAACTAGTGAAGTAGGTTTGAAGTCCGATATACTAAAGGAAGGAGAAAGCATTATGTCATATTCAACTAAATTACTGGATAGTGTAAAGAAAAAAAGCATTGGCGAAAGTGAGTTCCATCAGGCGCTAACTGAGCTTCTGCCCACGCTTGAGCCTGTTTTGAATGAGCATCCTGAGTATATTAAAGCAAAAATTCTTGATAGATTGGTAGAGCCTGAAAGGCAGATAATTTTCAGAGTGCCTTGGGTGGACGATTCAGGTGATGTTCAGGTGAATAGAGGGTTTAGAGTGCAATACAACAGTGCACTCGGGCCTTATAAAGGTGGCATACGCTTTCATCCGAGCGTGTCTTTAAGCATTATGAAGTTTCTCGCTTTTGAGCAAACATTTAAAAATGCTCTCACGGGGCTTCCGCTTGGTGGAGCTAAAGGTGGCGCGGACTTTGACCCTAAGGGAAAGTCCGATAGAGAGGTCATGGCATTTTGTCAGAGCTTTGTGAATGAACTTTATCGCCATATTGGTGCAGACAGAGATGTGCCGGCAGGTGATATTGGCGTTGGCACACGCGAAGTTGGTTACATGTATGGTCAATATAAGCGTCTTACGGGAGTGCATGAGGGTGCATTTACGGGGAAAGGGGTTCCTTACGGAGGTTCTCTTGGGCGCACTGAAGCAACAGGGTTCGGTGCTGTTTATATGCTGGAAAATATGTTGGCAGCAAATAATGAAGATTTTAGGGGAAAGCGAGTAGTTATATCCGGAAGCGGCAATGTGGCAATATATGCGGCAATAAAAGCTGCAGAGCTTGGCGCAACCATTGTAACACTCAGCGACTCATGCGGGTACATCTCTGACCCTGCCGGCATTGATATTGACTCTGTAAAAGAGATTAAAGAAGTTCGGCGCGGCCGAATTAAGGAGTATTTAGAGTTTAGGAAAGATGCAGAATATTTTGAGGGCGGCTTGGTTTGGTCAGTCCCCTGCGATATAGCATTGCCATGCGCTACGCAGAACGAGCTTTTAGAAGATGGCGCGAAAGCTCTTGTTGAAAATGGTTGCAAATATGTAGCCGAGGGCGCAAATATGCCAACGTCAATCGAAGCGGCACATATTTTGCAAGCCGGCGGCGTGTTCTTCGCTCCCGGAAAAGCCACAAACGCAGGCGGCGTAGCTGTTTCTGCGCTTGAAATGTCTCAAAACAGTATGCGCTTATCTTGGTCCTTTGAAGATGTTGATGCAAAGCTGAGAGATATAATGAAAAATATTTTTGACAGTTGCTACGAAACGTCAGGACAGTACGGTAAAAAAGGAGATTTAATAGCAGGGGCGAATGTTGCAGGATTTAAAAAGGTTGCACTTGCAATGATAATGCAGGGTACGGTGTAGTTGTGAATTTTACTATTGCATTTTCGCAGAAAATATGCTATTATGAGCGGCACGCTGATGATGGGGGCCTTTAGCTCAGTCGGTTAGAGCAACCGGCTCATAACCGGTCGGTCCGCGGTTCGAGTCCGTGAAGGCCCACCAAAATTATGAGTGGCGAAAAACACTGTAAAACGTTGTAAATACGCCACTTTGTTGCAGAAGAACGACCCTGTGAAACTAAATCACAGGGTCGTTTTTTCTTACTGTCTCTGCTTTAAATGTTCATATTTGAGCATATTATGTGGTATCAATGGCAGATAAGACGTCAAAGACCGTTGTGCCCTTGAGAAGTTTTGACAAATGAAAATTCATCGCATATAATTGATAACGCACTTTGTAAATATGCAAAGTAAGCTATCGAAAGGACCTTTGAAAATGGAAAAAATTTACGACAGCTTGTCGGAACTAATTGGGAGAACACCGCTTTTGAGGTTAAAGAGCTATGAGGCTGTGAAATGCATAAACGCCCGTATTTTGGGAAAGCTTGAATATTTTAATCCCGGCGGTAGTGTGAAAGACCGTATCGCAAAGGCAATGATTGAAGATGCGGAAGAAAAAGGCTTGCTGAATAAAGACTCTGTTATTATCGAGCCTACAAGCGGTAACACAGGTATCGGCTTGGCGTCTGTGGCTACGGCGCGAGGATACAAGATAATCCTCACTATGCCGGAGACGATGAGTGTTGAGCGGCGCAATATGCTCAAAGCACTTGGTGCGCAGTTGGTATTGACCGAAGGTGCAAAGGGAATGAAAGGCGCTATTGCAAAATGTGAGGAACTTGCCGCCGAAACACCTAACTCATTTATTCCGAGGCAATTTGAAAACCCCGCTAACCCCGCCGTACACTTTGCAACCACCGGCCCTGAAATTTGGGAAGATACAGACGGCAAGATTGACATCTTTGTGGCAGGGATTGGAACAGGCGGCACAATAACCGGCGCCGGCGGATTTCTAAAGTCAAAAAACCCCAATTTGAAAATTATCGCTGTTGAGCCGGCCGACTCGCCCGTACTTTCGGAAGGCAGAGCGGGCCCGCACAAAATCCAAGGCATAGGAGCGGGTTTTGTACCGGAAATACTAAACACGCACATCTACGATGAAATTATTACTGTCAAAAACGAAGATGCCTTTTGGGCGAGCCGAGAGATTGCAAGCACCGAAGGTCTGCTTGTTGGTATATCTTCCGGTGCGGCTACGTGGGCGGCTACGCAGGTTGCACTTCGTCCGGAAAATACAGATAAAACAATCGTTGTCATCTTGCCGGATACCGGGGAGCGGTATCTGTCCACTCCGTTGTTTGCGGAAATACAAACTTAGGATATGAGGTGTATTATGGATTTTGAAACCCTATGTGTTCACGGCTGTAAGAAGCAATACGATACGGTTGGTGCTGTTGCTGTGCCGATTTTTACATCGGCGACCTACGAACGCTTTGATTTCGACCCGGCGGCAGATTTTGAGTATTCACGTTTAACCAATCCCACACGAGAGCATCTGGAACATACCGTAGCCGCACTTGAAGGCGGACAGTTTGGCTTGGCATTTTCCTCCGGCTTGGCCGCCACATCCGTACTCATGGAGCTTTTTTCGCCCGGCGACCATATTGTGTCATCTGATGACCTATACGGCGGAACGCACAGGCTTTTTACCCAAATATCGCAGAAGAACGGCGTAAAATTCACTTTTGCAAATTCAGCCGAAAGCGTTATTGCTGCAGTTACTTCGGAGACGAAAGCAGTTTTTCTTGAAACGCCGTCCAATCCCATGATGCAAGTGGTGGATATTGCCGCTGTCGCACAGGAGACAAAAAAGCGCGGATTGCTCTTGATTGTGGATAATACATTCATGACTCCGTATTTACAAAAACCGTTGGACTTGGGTGCAGATATTATTTTGCACTCTGCCACTAAATATTTAAGCGGACATCATGACGTTTTGGCGGGTGTGCTAGTGCTAAACGATGAAAAGCTCAATGAACGTCTGCGGATAATTTCAAAAACAATCGGCTCGGTACTATCACCTTTCGATAGTTATCTGGTGATTCGCGGCATAAAGACGCTACCCATCCGTATGGAGCGAAGCCAGGAGACAACGAGGGTCATAGCAGAGTGGCTCATTACCCGGTCTGAAATAAAAAACGTACACTATATTGGATTTGAAAGCCACCCCAGTTATGAGATTACCCGCCGTCAGTCAAGCGGTTTTGGAGCTATGTTGTCATTTACCATGCACGATGAAGAAACTACAAAAAAATTGTTGATGGGTGTTAAAGTCCTCAAGTTTGCACCAAGTTTGGGCGGTGTTGAATCGCTCATAACATATCCTATGCTCCAAACCCATGGCGATATACCGGAGGAGGAGCGGCTTGTCAGAGGGGTGGACTCCTGCTTGGTGCGCTTATCCATCGGACTGGAATCTACAAAAGACTTGATTGATGATTTAACACAAGCATTGGAGGGCTAATTTGGTGTTCGATTTTGATAAAAAGGTAAACCGCTACGGCACATACAGCATTAAATATGACCCGGCATCATGGGGGAAGCCTGATGATGTTTTGCCGATGTGGGTCGCGGATATGGATTTTCCTGCACCGGAGTGTGTTGTGGACGCTCTGACAAAGCTCGCTAGGCATGGCGTTTTTGGCTACTCCGAACCGGATGCGGCATATTTTGAAACCGTGCAAAATTGGTTTTCTCGGCGTTTTAACTGGAGTGTTGAGAGGGAATGGCTCACCATCACGCCGGGGGTGGTCAATGCCCTTTATATCGCTGTCCGCGCTTTGACGCAAGAGGGCGATGGTGTTGTAATTCAGCAGCCTGTCTACTATCCATTTGAGGGCGCTGTGCGGCACACAGGGCGTAAATTACTGGTTAATCAGCTTGTTTTTGAGGATGGAAAATACATAATTGACTTTGACGATTTCGAGCAGAAAATATCGCAGGCAAAGCTGTTTATTTTGTGTAGCCCACACAATCCTGTTGGGCGAGTTTGGACGGTGGACGAGCTAACACGTATGGGTGAGATATGTCTTAAACACAATGTAACTGTTATTGCAGATGAAATTTGGCAGGACTTCATTTACACCGGACACAGGCACTCCGTGTTTTCCGCACTTTCACCGAAGTTTTCCGACATAACCATTACAGCTACTGCTCCGTCAAAAACTTTTAATCTTGCAGGACTACAACACGCTAACATTTTTATTCCCAATAAAGAACTGCGCCGTAAATTCAAGCAAGAATACAGGGCTTCCGGTATGAGCCAACCGGGACTTGCAGGCTTAGTGACTTGTAAGGCGGCATATGATCATGGCGATGAGTGGCTTGATGCTCTTCTCATATATCTCGCCGACAATATGCGTCTCATCAACAGCTTTTTGCATGAGCGATTAGAAAAAATCAAGCTGATAGAGCCACAGGGGACATACTTGGCGTGGCTTGACTGCTCTGCTTTGGGGCTTAGTGATTTAGATGATGTGATACTCAACAAGGCAAAGCTGTGGTTTAATGACGGAGAAAGATTCGGTGTGGGCGGCAAGGGCTTCACTCGCATAAACGCCGCTTGTCAGCGAGATGTTTTGAAAGAAGCGCTGATTCGCTTGGAATCAGGAGTTGGCTTTGCCGTAGGTGCTCGATGAAAGCAAGTAATGAACTTAGAAATATATTGCAAAATTCTGATAACATAGTATTTTTCGGAGGTGCCGGGGTTTCTACCGAGAGTGGAATTCCCGATTTTCGCAGTGCCGGTGGGCTTTATAATGAAGCCTACGAACACCCACCTGAAACTATTTTATCACATAGTTTTTTCATGAAGCACACGGGGGAATTTTACCGCTTTTACCGGGATAAAATGCTCTATCCTGATGCGAAGCCAAACAAAGCACATATTGCGTTGGCAACGCTTGAAAAGCAGGGAAAACTCAAAGCGGTCATAACACAAAATGTCGATGGATTACACACATTGGCGGGAAGCGCAAATGTCTTTGAACTCCACGGCTCGGCGCTTAAGAATATCTGCATGACATGCAAAAAATGTTACCCTGTGGAGAAGATTATTCAAACAGAGGGTATACCGCTTTGCTCATGTGGTGGTATAATAAAACCTGATGTGGTATTATATGAAGAAAGCCTCGATAGTTCGGTAATGATAAAGGCAATGAATATGATATATGATGCGGATGTTTTGATAGTCGGCGGCACGTCGTTAAATGTCTATCCCGCCGCGGGGCTGATAACAAATTACTCCGGAGATAAGCTTATTTTAATAAACAAATCAAAAACGCCCTATGATTCACGGGCAAATATGATAATACGTAAAAGCATCGGAGAAACCCTTGCTTATGCAACGGCTTAGTGCAATACACGAAAGTGGGATATGATTATGCAGCAAAGGCAACTTATTGATTTTTTGGGCTTGCTAAGGCAGTTGAAGATAAATACTCGCCATGTCTGGACATCTGACGATAGGCAGGAAAGCGTTGCAGACCATAGTTTTAGGCTTGCGGTCATGGCTCTTTTGCTTGCTGAGCAGTTTTCTGATGTGGATATAAATAAGGTTGTCAAAATGTGCTTAATTCACGATTTTGGCGAAGCAATAACGGGAGACATACCCTCATTTTACAAAACATCAGAAGACAGGGAAAAGGAGAGTCTGGCTGTAGAGCAACTACTTAAGCAGTTGCCCGATAAAATATCCGCAGAGTTTGCAGAATTATTTTGCGAGATGGAAGAGCTTGTTACAGAAGAGGCAAAACTCTTCAAGGCTCTTGACAGACTCGAAGCTACAGTTTCACACAATGAGTCGTCCTTAGAGACGTGGCTTCCGCTCGAATACACGGAAAACATTAGCTACGGCGAAGAAAATGTTGCATACTCTGAGTATTTAAAAGAACTAAAGGCAGAACTTAACAGAGATACTGTCCGAAAAATCGAAGAAGGGAAAGCACAAAAATGAGAGTATTATTCATCGGAGGAACCGGAACAATCAGCACGGCAATATCTAAGAAACTAATCAAAGGCGGCAAACACGAACTATATCTCATAAACCGAGGTAACAATAACGCCATTTTGCCTACCGGCTTTAAGTCAATAGTTTGTGATATAAACAATGAAGCAGAAGTTGCCGGCAAAATCAAAGACTTAAACTTCGATGTGGTCGCTGATTTTATTGCGTTTACACCTGACCAGCTGGAACGTGACTTTAGGCTATTTAACGAAAAAACTAAGCAGTTTATTTTCATAAGCTCCGCGTCGGCATACCAAAAGCCGCTCTCCAACCACAATATCACGGAAAGTACACCTCTTGCCAATCCATACTGGGAGTACTCACGAAACAAGATAGCCTGTGAGGACTACTTGATGAAAGTGTACCGTGAAAAAAGTTTCCCTGTGACGATTGTCCGCCCAAGCCACACATATGACGAGCGGAGCATACCCCTGGGAGTTCATGGGAATAACGGCAGTTGGTCAGTTGCCAAGCGTATGCTTGAAGGCAAGCCCGTAATAATTCACGGCGATGGCACATCGCTCTGGGCTATGACTCACAACTCCGATTTCGCCGATGGTTTCATAGGTCTGATGGGCAACATTCATGCAATCGGCGAGTCTGTGCATATCACAACTGACGAAATGCTCACGTGGAACCAAATTTATATGGCAATAGCTAACACACTCGGTGTAGAGTTAAAACCTTACTATGTGTCGTCAAGTTTTCTGGACAAATGCTCAGAGTATGATTTCAAGGGTGGTCTGATAGGAGATAAAGCGAACACTGTGGTTTTTGACAACTCAAAACTAAAGAGTTTAGTTCCCGGATTTACAGCAAAAGTCCGCTATGACCAAGGCATAAAAAATACAATTCAAAACATTTTGGACAACCCTGAGTTACAAAAAACGGATCCCGACTTTGACAAATGGTGCGATAAAGTAATTGCCACGCTGGACAAAGCTGCGATTGAAATAAAATAATTTTGAAAGGAATGGTCATTTCTATGGAACATTTAATTTTAGCCATTAACCCCGGCTCTACGTCGACAAAAGTTGCGCTCTACAAAAACGAAGAGGTCATATTCAACGAGAGCATCACCCACCCTCACACCGAGCTTGAAAAACTGGACGGGGTCATGGCTCAGACTCCCCTTAGAATGAAAACAACGATGGATTTGCTTGAAAAGCATGGATACAAGCCTGAGGATTTGTCAATCGTAATGGGCAGGGGCGGAATCTTGCCGCCCGTTGAAGTTGGTGGTTACAAAGTAAATGACCGTATGCTACAGCTCATAAAAGAGGAGAAAATCCCTCAGCACGCTTCAAATCTCGGTGCAACCATTGCTTACGACATTGCACAGCAGGCAGGGGTTGAGGCATATGTCTACGATGCTGTTTCAGCTGCAAATTTCATACCTATAGCAAAAATCACAGGCATGAAAGAGATTAAACGAGTCAGCCTGTATCACACGCTGAACTGCCGCGCCGTGGCAATCCACTATGCAAAATCAATCGGCAAAAAGGACTCAGATATAAACTTGCTTATAGCTCACTTGGGCGGTGGCATTACTATTGGAGCGCATAGAAAGGGTCAAATAATTGACACTTTAGGTGATGACAATGGGCCTTTTGCCCCTGAGAGAGCAGGCGGTGTGCCACTACTTGATTTAATTGAGCTATGCTACAGCGGTGAATATTCAAAAAAAGAGATGAAGGCAAAAATCCGTGGCAGAGGTGGTCTTCGTGACCTTCTTGGCACATCAGATGTCAGAGAAATTTTAAAGCGCATTGAAGATGGTGATAAGCACGCCGAGCTTATAATGGAAGCGCAAGCCTACCAAATCGCAAAAGGCATCGCCCTTCTATCCCCTGCACTCAGGGGCGATTGCGATGCAATAATAATCACAGGCAGCCTAGCCTATAGCGACTATCTCATGGAAGAAGTCAAAAAATACATAGGTTGGTTGGGCAAAATAGTTATTCTGCCGGGTGAATTTGAGATGGAAGCACTCGGTTTAGGTGGCTTGCGGATTTTACTGGGCGAAGAGGAAACGAACGAGTTTTAGGGTTTACCGCTTCGTAAATTCCCGCAGAGGTTGGGTTATTTGCTACGCTTTTTTTCGAGCCATCGGGATCTACACCGCTGTTCTCGAAAAAAACTCCGCAAACAACCCAACCTCTGCTCACCTTTGTTTATGACGTTGAAGTTTCTATTACCGCTTCGTGAATTCTAGTTCATCTAAAATTTCCTGCGGGATTTGCTTGCCTTGTTGCGATAATCGTTTCGTTAACAGGGCAAGCCTTTGTGCTCGTTTTTGCCTCTTGGTGTTATACCTTGTCAGGGCGTCGTTGTAACGCATGTTGTTTTTTACCTGATCACGGATTTCTGCCGAAAATGGGCAAAATGTCATCAGAATGCCAAGTGCTACGTTGTTTAGACGCGCCATTCCGCGTGATTCGTTTTGAATCCAATATAGGTAGTTTGATACAAACACTGTTTTGTAGTTGTTGCGTGCAACCGACAGTTCGTTGCGAATTTCGTTCATTGTCTGCATTGCCAGTGAGCGGTTGTTCGTGTAAAACTGTAAATAATCACAGAAGTAACTCGTAAGTGACGGGTCAGACATATCGTTCCAACGAGAGCCTTGCACACGTTTACACATCTCCCAACGAAATTCGGCTACGAGCTTAATAATTATCTGATTCAAGTCTCCCTCTAAGAAAATCGGTAAAAACATTCTGCCCGGCGTGGTACGAAGCCTGCCTTCAATTTCCTGCCACATAGAACCGCGAGTGCCGACATTGGGCATTAAAACAATATTTGGTAAAACTTCAACATTTATGCTTTCACCCGTAATTCCAAGTTTTTGGTCAGAGAATCCTGTTTCACGATAAAATGCGGAAAAATCAATACTGCGGATTTCATTGACAATATCTTCTACTGCTCCGGGAGTTACGAGAGTTTTTTCGAGGTCACGCAGTACATTGTGGTCGGAAAATACGGGGCAAAATCTTGTGGGATTTCCGAATGTGACTCTGTTGACAACAGGGAATGCGTTTTCAAGTTCATAGCGAAGTTTCTCATCTTGGTCGGCGAGCAGACGTGTTTCTTCCTTGGCATCAATCTGTTTGGTGTTTTTTTGGTCTCTCAAAAACGCCTGATAATCCATGTCAAACTCACTCAAACTCGGTTCCCTTTCACCGCGATAAATAGCCTCCAACCATTCCCTGACAGTAAATATTCCTTTTTCCGGAACCCCTTTATAAGAGTCGGCAATTGAGTACAAAAGCTCCGCATTTTCTTTTCCTGCTAAATCGGGGTCAACATAGCCGAAATTTAGGAACATGTTGACGACCGTGGGGATGGAGTCGTCGTCAAAACTCTTTTTTAATATGAGTTTATACACTTCGTAAAATGACCTTGTCAAGTCGCGGCGAGTATCGTATACGTCGTCGTCTGTGCCGTTTCTGTCAGAAAATCCTGTATACGCCTTCACACAGCGGGAGAATGTCTGATAGAGTTGGTCGTCAGCTTCGGAATACTCTAAAATAGTTTCAAGTGAGCCTGCGAGCATGTCACCTGCGCCGTGCATTGATGTGATTTCAGGTGTAACACCCGGCTCAAATCCTGCTTCACGTTTCACTTCAAGGGAATCCCAGTAGGAGTAGAGCCTGTTATTATATGCATATGCATTGATACCCGTGAGTGTGGCAAGTGCATCGGACAGCTGAGAAACCATTGTTTCAACAGTGCTGTCTGCACCCTCAATGTGCAGTGAGTTTAGGTGTAGTTCGCAAACCAACCCGAATAAATCAATCCCGCTCTCAGCAAGCAAAAATGCTGAAACGCCTTTTATATATTCGTGATACTGTTCACATGCTTCAATGACTTTTGTCAAATCATTTTTGCTCCTGCGCATGAATCCTAGTGCAATTCCCGGGCTGTTATGGAAAAATGCCTTGCGTGATGCCGGTTCGAGCGCTCCAATCTCAACGTAAAAGTCATGCACCCAAATTTCAACATTATCTTCACCTGAAAATGGAGCAAGGTCAATAACTCCGGGAAGTTTTTTAGCGGGCAGGGAGTATTCCTTGCTAAGTTGACCATATTTTTCGTATGTTTCCTTAATTAAGGTAACAGTGCTTTCCGCTTCTTTTGAAAGTCGGTCTCTATACATGAAAAGCTCCGCCACTTGTTTACAGGCGCCATTGACCATGAGATAACCGATGTCGGCATTGGAGTGAATTAGCTTGTCGAGTTCATCAGTAGACGAGCAGGGATACTCATAAAAATTGACATCAGACAGAGCTGTGTATGTGATGTAGCCTCTTTCAACCATCAGGTCACAAATGCCAATAACATCAGATTTGCCCAAGATGAACTTATGCGACCCAAACACACCTTCAACCTCACCGTCTGCAATAAGTGAGATTGTATCAGGAGTATCGCTATTACCAAATATAACTTGTCCTTCAGGAATTACCTTACCCGGCATAATATGTACCTCGTTAATTAAATATCTACAAATTAAATACCTACATAATACCACTACTTGCTATAACTTTGCAAGTGTGGTAATATTTCGTATTAAAAAATATAGAAAAGTGAGGGGCGACATGTACTATACATACGACACACCATTTGGCAAAATGGCAATAGTTTCCGACGGAGATGCAATAACCCACATATTACCTGAAGATAGGGTAGATAAATCCTCGGAGAAAAAAGCAACACCACTGACAGACAAAACGGCAGCTGAGCTTGCTGAATATTTTGACGGCAAGCGTCGGGAGTTTAGTGTGCCGCTGAGTCCAAATGGCACAGAGTTTCAGAAAAAAGTTTGGAAGGCTTTGATAGATGTCCCCTATGGTGAGACTCGGACATACAAAGATATTGCTATCGCTGTGGGTAGCGAAAAGGCTTGCCGTGCGGTGGGCCTTGCTAACAATAGAAATCCAATATGGATAATAGTCCCCTGCCACCGAATAATCGGTGCAAACGGAGGTTTAACAGGTTATGGCGGCGGTTTGGATATGAAGCAGAAGTTGCTTGATTTGGAGTCGTAAGACAGGCGTGAGGCAGGGGACGGTTCCTCTGTCTCACGCTTAATGCAAGCGATGACGAAAATGACGAAAAACGCAGTACACATAAGGGTGTTTTTTTACAGATTAAAGACTAGCATTTATGCGCACCTTATGATATACTGCTTGCCGTTATGGAAGAAAGAAAAAATGAAAGGTAAATGAAGAAATGAATGTAATACTCAAAGCTGAGGGGCTGAGTAAGACTTTTCGCCTGTCAGCGAAGCAACAAAAGTTGCAACGCACTAAAGAAAAAGTCAAAACAGCAGTTGATAATCTTTCGCTTGAAGCCTACGAGGGCGAAATTTATGGACTGCTCGGACCGAACGGAGCCGGAAAAACAACAACACTCCGAATCATCGCAACCATCATCAAAGCCGACAAAGGCGATGCAATCGTCGAGGGTTCCAGCGTAAAGACAGACCCTGAGGGTGTACGCTCAAAGATTGGTTTTTTGACGAGTGAACTCAAACTGGAAGATTTTTTCACGCCAAACTATCTGTTTGATTTCTTCGCGAGAATCCACAATTTGGAGCCAAGTGTTGCTGAAAAAAGAAAAAAAGAGCTGTTTGAAAAATTTGGAATTGATAAGTTTGCAGAGGTAAAAGTCGCAAATCTTTCAACGGGTATGAAGCAAAAAACTTCGCTTGTAATTTCAATTGTCCACGACCCGAATATAATCATATTCGACGAACCTACAAACGGGCTTGATGTTATCACAGCTAAGGTGGTCACGGACTTCCTGCTTGACCTCAAAGCGGAGGGCAAATCAATCATAATTTCAACGCATATTTTCAGCCTTGTGGAAAAACTCTGCGACAGAGCGGGTGTCATCATAGATGGCAAAATGGTCGCAAATGACACGCTCGCAAACTTAACGGCAGATAAAACACTTGAAGATAAATTCTTCGATCTCTATGCAGAAACGGTAGGTGAAGCGCAATGAAAAATATTATCAATATAATGCGAAAAGAGTTCGCGCGCTTTTTCACCGACAGAAGTATGCTCATGTCTACCATTTTATCTGCGGTGGCGATGTATGTAATTTACTCTTTCATGGGCACGGCGATGGCAAATTTCTTTGGTCCCGACGATGACCATGTAGCGGCAATCTATGCCGTAAACCCCGCGCCCACAGTTGAAATGATGGCAAGTGCGGCTGAGATGCCTGTTACGCACATTGACGCAAGCCAGATTGACAGCGTTAAACTTCGCATCGAAAGTGGAGACGCTGACCTTCTGATAATCTTCCCACCAAACTTTGAGGCGGATGTACAGGTGTTTGACCCGCAAACTGCAACCGCTCCTGCGCCAAACGTTGAGATGTTCTTCAACTCAACCGAAGCAAATTCGAGCATGGCTTTTCACGGGTTTACAATGATTTTGGACGCATATGAAGCCACCATGGCAAACAGATTCGACATCAACAGAGGCGTTAGCGGTGACATGGCTACAGATGAAGAGGTTGCGGCCACTATGATAGCCTCAATGATGCCTATGCTCCTGATGATTTTCCTCTATTCAAGCTGTATGAGCCTTGTGCTTGAATCAATTGCCGGGGAAAAAGAGCGCGGTACGCTCGCAACTTTGCTTGTTTCTCCGCTGAAACGCAGGGAACTTGCCATCGGTAAAATAATCAGCCTTGCTGTGCTATCACTCTTTTCAGGTCTTCTCATGGCGATCGCCACAATTCTGGCACTCCCGAACATGATGGGTGGGGGTGAAATGGCTGATGTAAATATCTATGGTGTTACCGAGTATGCGCTATTACTGCTTGTTATCATAGGTACGCTACTTATGATAACCGCAATACTCTCTATCGTGTCGGCGTTTGCAAAATCTGTAAAACAAGCAGGTACGTTTGCAAGTCCACTCATGGTTCTTGTTATGGTCGTTGGTGTTACTGGTATGTTCGGCGGAGCGCCTGATAACCCACTACTCTATCTCATACCGTTTTACGGCAGTGTGCAGAGCATGGGTGGAATATTCTCACTCAACTACTCGACTACAAACGTTCTGATTGCAAGCATAAGCAGTATCGTCTATGCAGGAATAGGCGGCATTGCGCTCAGCATAATGTTTAATAACGAGAAGATTATGTTCTCTAAATAGGCAAATATTGTATTCAATCGGCTCAATATACTACAAAATACTGGACAAATTGGTGTTTTTGTGGTATATTGAGCCAAACCTGTATGCTTAATTTTCAAAAATTATTAAAAATGCGAATAGCGTTACTGGAGAGGTAATTGATGTGCGTAAATTGTTCGGTAAAAAGAGCAATGCGAGCAACGTGGCAACAAAGCATTTGATCCGTAGACATATCCCAACGATATGTCTTGTTGCTGTTGGCACATTTCTCATCACTCTCGGTGTTCTTACAATACTAAATTTTGAATTTGAGGCCGCCGCCGCACGAAACGAGTATCAAATGCTCCGGGAGGAGTTTGCAGATGTTTCTGGAAGCACTCTAGCTGTCAACGATGAGTTTTCTGATGACACCGGGGTTGCACCCTACGGCGATGAAGTGGTTTCCCATGAAGCATCGCCGATTTCAACTAATTTACGAAATTTGTCACTGGAAGAACTGGCACGAATAAATAACAACTTCATTGGTTGGATTTCTATACGAAACCTCATTGAGTACCCTGTTGTGCTGGGTAGCGATAATAACAGATATCTCAGAACAACTTTTTCGGGTGAGCGAAATTCCGCCGGGGCAATTTTTATGGACTATCGCAATCAAGATGGTTTTGATGAAGATGTCATACTTATTTATGGACATAACACAACTGATGGCACGATGTTCTCCCAGCTTGTTGGATATCTCGACCCTGCCTTTATGGAGCGAAACCCTGAGGTTATTATTACAACTCGTGCGGGCGAAACCCTTACGTTTAGAGTATTTGCCGCTAGGCAGACAAATGCTTATGACTATGCATATGCTGTTGCGCTAATTGTGCCACACAGGGCGGCAGATGTGTTTCCGAATGTTCCTGATGGTGCTTCTCAATTTATGATTTTGTCAACGTGTACTCGCGGTGGCGAGTATGATGAGCGGATAATTGTTTTCGCAGCGAGAAAATATTATTAATATAAAATTTAAAGAGCGTGGAGGACAGTTTTTATGCTAGCAAAAAACAGGGCGAATAACTCTCGAATCAGGAGGGTGATATGTGTTATCCTCGCTATGGTGATGCTTATTTCAATGGGTATCGTTGGACTGCCTCCCGCGGCACACGTTGCATATGCTGTCGACCCGGGCGGCACTACCCGTTTTGCCAACGCATTTAGTATGAGGGCGGATCCGATAACCTCAAATCGCAGGTTTGACAGAGGTCTGCAATCGGGGTATGTGTGGACTGATAAAAGTGTCAGTGTTGATAGGGCATACATTTTTGACTATCTCGGTCAGCCTGCGACCGTGCAGGGCGGCGGGCCAAATGTCGTCACTGCTGCGGGTCCCCAGGCGAATCAATTTCTTGTCACGCTCTCTGCACTGAGTCAAGCTGTTACAACTCAGGCAAACTATCTCATTCCCGCAGATACTGTGTTTGTTATTGACGTGTCCGGCAGTATGTCGGGGGTTGACTCCGGTCAAACACTTAGGCGCATTGAAATTTTGATTGATGCACTCAACGAGGCTATTGAGATACTACTCGATGCAAATCCTGACAACCGTATATCTGTTGTTGCCTATGGTGGTGCCGGAAGTGGTAATGCCAGAGTTCAAAGAGTGTTGGAACTGGGGCGCTATACACGTGGTGGAGCGTCAAATCAGTTTTTCGCACTTCCCAGCAATATAAGAGTTGATGCACAAGTGGTTGGCGGGTCAGGCGGCAGCATTAATTATTCGACTTTTGGTGTTGGTGGTTCTACGCCTACTCAATGGGGAATATTTGAAGGTTCACGTGTTTTAGAAACAGCCGCAAACCTTACAATACAGGCACGAAGTGCGGCGGATATCACCCAACCTGCTTTTGACCCCGACTCCGGTTTAGCCATAATGGTCACGCGCGTTCCAAACATTATACTTATGACCGATGGAGAGCCGACAATGGGTTGGGATAACTTCCATTTCCCTCCCGCCATTGCAAATGTACTTGATTCGTATCGCGGACCTAACGGAATTCCGATGTCAAACGCTGCTGCCCCCACCCACGGTGATGGAAGTCGCGGTGAGACGGCACTGGCACTTCTTACTGTTCTGACAGCTGCTCACAGGCGTCAAGTTGTAGAAAACCACTATCGTATTGTTGCCGCTACCGACTTGTCGGTGAACAGAGATAGTCTCGATATAGGCTTTTACACAATCAGCCTTGGTCCCGAGGGCAGAGAACTAATAGATACGGCAATGCAACCGTTCAACAGGGCAAACCCAAGTGCTGCGTACTTTGCTGACAATGCGTTTCCCAGAAGTTTGAATGTAGGCAATCTAGGGGGAGGTTATCCCTCAACTGCACCAAATACTTCGGTAGGTGCCATTTTGCGTACCTATGCCGCAGGTTTGCCTATGCCATCCGGTTATACTTTTCTTGGGCAATACAGAGAGGCTTTTAACCAGTACAGATGGAATAATGCCAGAAGTACTATAAATCTCAACAATCTTGTGGGCGCCCCGGCTCTCACTCTTAGTGAACTCGCCTATTCAGACCGCTATTTTGCTGCATCTGATTTAACTACTCTGCGAGAGGCTTTTAGAGCTATTACAGAGAGCATTAACGACAGCGGCACTCAGTATGCAGTCGTTGACGACCCGACAAATAACTTTGACGGTTTAATCACATTTTCTGATGTACTTGGTCCACATATGAGATTTGCGGGTTGGCGCGGACTGTGGCATCAACCGGCTAATATCCCGGCGGCAAACGGATATGTTTTTTCTGATATGACTGCATTAACCGGAACGCCCATTACAGTGCCGCCTGCCGGGTTTACCGGAGAGCGTTTCACTATTAGTGGACTTTCCGCATCTTGGATAGACCCAAATATTCCCATCAACCTTGATCAGTTGACATTTGACGTTCTAACAGCAACAGCCACTTTCGCATATTATGAAGAGGTTGGTAGCGGCATCACACGGCGATTGCGACAAGGAGAGCAAATCGTAAGATGGACAATCCCCTCGACTCTTATTCCTTCAATCGCTTTTGACGGAGCAGGGGTAACACCTGCTTTACCCATACGTGCGATATTTGCTGTGGAGTTGGACCAAGCAAGTGTGATAGCGGATTTGAATTCTACAGGCGGAGCAAACTTGATTGTCGACAATCCAATCAATCACTTCCCGCAAAACTATTTGACATTTGTCGCCAGCCGTTGGCTTGATTTTGGTGGGACGTATAACAACGATTCTATGGCGTTTTTTACGCCAAATTTGGGATTTGATTTTGCAACTTGGATACAAGACAGTTATCATGGAGGGCAAATTCTTGCGGTCCCTAAGTCAATGAACCGCAGTGTAACATATACGTATTCAACGCAGTACCTGTTTGATATAAGTAGAAATATTCTTATTAATTGGCTCGGCAACAATGGACGCCTTAGAATACCAACCACCGAAGTTGCAGTGACAAAGTATTGGGGTGGCGATGAGGATATGT
This sequence comes from Oscillospiraceae bacterium, assembly GCA_009787625.1. GTDB lineage: Bacteria > Bacillota > Clostridia > Oscillospirales > Oscillospiraceae > WRMH01. Next base: position 28,346 of record WQSX01000001.1, on the reverse strand, counting down.
CACATTGGCCCACTGTGTACGCTCAGCTTCGTAGCAATATTGCAAGCACAGTTGCCCCTCTGAGCATACCCGGCAGAACAGCGGCTTTAGTGACGCAGACAAATGACTTAGGCGCGCCTGTGCGTGTTCCGTGGTATAATCCGGTGGAACTTATACCATCAGAACTAATGGTCAATCCCACTTTAGCTGGTCTCAGTCACACATCGAGGGTCACTTGGCACTCTTTACCTCTTTACCAAGGCGGAACCGGAGGGACCCCAAACTGGGGGCTTACACCTGATTCGGGCGGAAATGTGCGCCACATCATATACACCATTGCTGAAACAAATTTTAACGGAGATCCTATCGTTCCACCTGCAAATACGTCTCACATCGTAGTTGTCCAACCCGAATGGATGCCGGGCACAGATACATGGAAACCTGGAGCACTTTTCAATATTGCAATACCTGAAGGAGCTTTGATGGTACTAAAGTGGTACAGAGGGCTTGCGGATAATGCAGTTGTGCCACCTCTGAATATTTATATTGATGCAGAATGGACTCCGACTTGGACGGCGACCGCAGGATGGGGACTGCCACGCACAGATACTCCACCTGAACTACCACCATTTACTATTGACAATTCTCGCACTGAACAGATAACTAGCGGTGGTTATACGAATATGATTTATCTGCTTGAAGACAGAGGCTCCGACCCGCCTGATATTTCCTCCGGTAGATTCTCTGTCCAAGAGATACCTGTTGAGGTGGATTATCATGCATTTGTAAGTGCAAGTGCGAGCGCCATAGTAAATGGCATTCTCTCCACCACATTTACAACAGAAGATATAGAATTTCCTGCCATAACCCCTTACGGCAATCTATTATTAGACCCTGGTAACCCCGATGACGGTATATTGGTCATTTTTGTCAACACCTACAGACCCATACCACCGCCACCACCACCAATACCGCCGATACCACCAAGACCTCCTCTGGTGCCACCGCCACCACCTGCACCCTGGTATCCCGGTGGGGATGGACTGCCCACAATAATTCCTCCGGCACCCGTAACACCTCAAACGGGTGTGGAAAGAAACCTGATACTACCGATAATTGCGATTACTCTTGGTGCAGTGGCCATTGTGGCAGCAGGTTTTTACGTAAAATTGAGTAAAAAAAGCAAAAAAAATAATTTTTAATGGTGACAAAGGAATATAAGTGTGCTATAATCCTCATTGTGTCTTTCCGATTAGACACATAAATGCCTTATTTTAAGGTAAATACTATATGAAAGGAGTTGATTTAACAGTGAATATAAGAATAAGGGTGATTTACTCCTAAACCGAATATCGGGTAAATGCACAAAATAGGGGTAAGTCACCCTATTCTCCCAAGCATTTCAGTTTTCGTGTGCATTTACAAAAAAGCAACTTTTATCAAGTCTTTAAAAAAGGACACGATGTAAGTCGTGTCCTTTTTCGCTGTAAGTGGCGTAATAGGTACCCAAGAAGAGAAAGAGGATTCAATGAAGTACAAAAACAGATTTTCTATGCTATTTAGTTTCACCGAGAAACTTAGGCACTTTTTCATTATTTCGATACTGGCGGCAATCGTGGCGTCATTACTGAGTTTTCTGGCTCCGCTCATAGTCGGGTTCACTGTTGACTCGGTTATCGGCGATGAGTCGTCCATGCTGCCTGCTCCGATAATGTGGATTTATGAGACATTGGGCGGTCAGTCGACTTTGGTCACGAGCCTTATCATCTGCGCTATGTTGATTGCAGTTACTGAGCTTATATCAGGATTTGCCAATTATATCTCGCGTCTCAACATGGCAAAGGGTGCGGAACGTATGATAAACAATATGCGAATCAGCCTGTTTACGCACACGCAAAATTTGCCGTTTGCTTGGCATACGAGCAATCAAACCGGCGACATCATTCAGCGGTGTACGTCCGACTCCGAGACGGTCAGGCGCTTTGTTTTCAATCAGCTCATTGAGGTTCTGCGAACTGTCATTTTGGTTGTAATTGCAATCATTATTATGTTTTCACTAAACCCAATCATGGCGACGATTGTAACGGCATTTATGCCGATTGTTGTGGTCTACACCATCATATTTTTCAGGCGTATAGGGCATAAGTTTCATGCCGCTGATGAGGCTGAGGGTCAGCTCATGATTAAGGTGCAGGAAAACCTTACGGGTGTCCGTGTTGTGCGGGCGTTCGGGCGTGAGCTCCATGAGACTGAAAAGTTTGACGAGAAGAACAAAAGCCTTGTAGATAAGTGGATTAAACTTGGCGGCACGCTTGGCGTGTACTGGGGTATCGGCGACATCGTGGCGTTTGCGCAGGCGTTTGTTGTGATTTTGGTCGGTGCCTATCTTTCATACACGAGTGATTTCACCGTTGGCGAACTACTTGTTTTCCTCGGTTACTCAAACATGCTCATGTGGCCTGTTCGCACGCTCGGCAGAATAATAAATGAGATGAGTCGTGCGGGTGTCTCACTCAAACGCATCAAAGAGATTTTCGATGCCGAAGAGGAAAAAGATGCTCCTGATGCAATCGAACCACCTATGGATCGTGATATTGAGTTTAAAAATGTGAGCTTTACCTATGATGAGCAACCTGTGCTGAAAAATGTCAACTTCACAATCAAAAGCGGCACGACTTTTGGCATTCTCGGTGCAACAGGTTCGGGTAAATCTACGCTCACATACTTACTCAACGCTCTTTACGACCTGCCCGAAGATGGCGGCAGCATCTCCATTGGCGACGTTGATGTTTCAAAAATCAAAAAGTCGTATCTCCGCCGCAATATCGGGCTTGTTTTGCAGGAACCGTTTTTGTTCTCCAAAACAATCATCGAGAATATAGACATAGCTTCACGCAAGCGTGATAAATCAAAAGTGCGTGAAAAGGCAAAAATTGCGGCTGTTGACGATAATATTGTAGAGTTTTCTAAGGGTTACGACACAATTGTCGGCGAGCGCGGTGTAACCCTCTCGGGTGGGCAAAAGCAACGTGTTGCAATAGCTCGCACTCTAATGATGAATGCTCCTGTCATGGTGTTTGACGATTCTATGTCAAACCTCGACATGGAGACAGATGCCAAAATCCGTGAGTCGCTACGCAAGGACACGCAAGGTGCGACTGTCATCTTGATTTCACACCGCATCACAACGCTGATGAAGGCAGATGTTATCATGGTGCTTGAAGATGGCGAAGTCGCCGAGATCGGCTCGCACACCGAGTTGGTAGAAAAAGACGGCATTTACCGCCGAATCTATGATTTGCAGTCCGGGTATACTCAACAGGAAGGAGTTTCCAAATAATGAAATACGAATATAAAGACGAAAAGGTAAAGGGCTTGAGCCTTGGTGTATGGAAGCGGCTCTTTCCGTATATAAAACAGCAAAAAAAGGCGTACTTTTTAGTTTCAATCAGCATGATTTTGTTCACTGCACTTACTTCGTCGTTCCCGCTGTTCACAAGTTATGCAATCAACAACTTCATCATTCCCGGTACGATGGAGGGGATTATGCCGTATGCGATTTTGTACGGAGCAATCATTGTAATCTTGGGCATTTGCACATATTTTTGGGTAAAATTGCTCAACAACATTGAGGTGAGGGTTGCGGAAAACATACGGCGCGACTGCTTTGTGCATCTGCAAAAAATTCAGGTCGCCTACCACAACACTAATTCGGTTGGTTATCTGATTGCAAGGGTTATCTCTGACACCGACCGTATCAGCAGTACTGTTTCATGGGCGTTCATGGCGGTGACCGAGGCGGCTTTTGGCATGATTTTCGGCATTATCTTCATGTTTATTCTGCGACCGAGCCTTGCTCTGCTTTTGCTTGTCATAGTGCCTGTTGCTTGGCTGATTGCTTGGTTTTTTCAACGCAAAATCATTGTCATCAGCAGAAGAACACGTGAGATTAACTCGCGCATTACAGGTGCGTACAACGAGGGTATCACAGGTTCAAAAACGTCTAAAACTCTTGTCATTGAGGATGTCAACAGCGCAGATTTTGCGGAGCTATCAAACAACATGCAGCGTGAGTCTGTGCGTGCTTCACGTCTCAATGCGATAATGCTCCCAATGGTTGCAACTGTTGGTTCAATTGCTCTTGCGATCGTGCTGTTCCGCGGCGGAATTCTCGTTGATATGGATCTACTGGACTTCGGGGTGCTTGCCGCGTTTATCTCTTACGCTATCATCATGATTGAGCCTGTCATATGGGTTTCCGGTGTTATAACGGAGATGGTTTCGGCTCAAGTTGGTGCCGAGCGTGTAACGGGGCTGTTAAATGAGGAAATTACAATCACCGACTCCCCTGAAGTTGTAGAGAAGTACGGCGATACTTTTAACCCCAAACGCGAGAACTGGGAGCCTCTTTTGGGACATATAACTTTTGATGATGTGACTTTCATGTACCCTGATGGCGATGAAAATGTCTTGGAAAACTTCACCTTGGATGTTCCCAAAGGCACAACCGTTGCAATCGTCGGTGAAACGGGTGCTGGTAAGTCTACAATGGTAAATCTCGCATGTCGTTTCTATGAGCCAACGGGTGGGCGTGTGCTTGTTGATGGTCGTGATGTTCGTGAGCGTTCTCAGCTTTGGCTCCACTCTTCACTGGGTTATGTCCTGCAAAATCCTCATCTATTTTCAGGTTCTATAATGGAAAACATCCGTTACGGCAGGCTTGATGCTACCGATGAAGAGGTCATTGCGGCAGCAAAAATTGTCTCTGCCGATACTGTTGCCGAGCGTATGCCCGACGGTTACGACACAGATGTTGGCGAGGGCGGCGACAAGCTCTCTACCGGTGAAAAGCAACTTGTTTCATTTGCTCGTGCTGTTTTAGCCAATCCTCCGATTTTTGTCTTGGACGAGGCGACTTCCAGTATCGACACCGAGACTGAGCAACTTATCCAAAATGCAATTTCCCACATGCTTGAGGGGCGCACTTCGTTTATAATTGCCCACAGGCTCTCTACTATTTCCAAGGCAGATATAATTCTTGTTGTCGAGGACGGTAAGATTGTCGAGCGCGGGACTCATGCAGAGCTCCTAAAGCAAGACGGACACTATGCCGAGTTGTATCGGGCTATGCGGCTTGATGAGGCTTCGGTGTAGGACGGTTGTTTTTCCGTTGATTGTCGCAGAGGGATGGCAATTTGCTCCGCTTTTTTCGAGCCATCGGGATCTACACCGCTGTTCTCGAAAAAAGGCTCCGCAAACTGCCATCCCTCTGCTTTGTCTTGTGGAAACAGCAACATCGGGCGACCGAGACGGTCGCCCCTACAATAGGTTTTGTGGAAACGACTACGATGAGTGGGTGGCGGCTATTTGTGCTATTACTGATTTTAGGTTGCGGGTTTGTACCAGCACTGTGCCTACTCCGCTGAATTCGTTTACGAAACCTTCGCCTGTTTTGAAGCCGAATATTCCTGATGCTACTCTAATGTCGTAGTCCAGTGTTTCGCTCCATGCCAAGGCTCTGTCATTGTCTACTATTATGCTTTTAGTGCCGTCAAGCTCAATTGGCAAGACATCTCCGCAGGAGTGAATCAAGACGGGACCGTCTCCCTCTGTTGTCATTACGAATAGTCCGCCTGTGCCCAGAAATGCACGTCCTACTGATTGCCTTTCCATTTTGTAGTTTACTTCTTCACCACATGCTAGGAATGCTCCGTCGTTTATGCGCCATTGGTTGCCGGGTTTTGCATATATTTCATGGATAACGCCGGGAATGCACGGGGCTATTGCAATTTTTGCGCCATCCATCTCGCCTTTTGCTTTGGTTATAAACATACTTTCGCCGCTTGTCATTGAACGTCCGATTGCTGAGAGTACGCCACCCAGTCCTGTTTTTCCTCTGGCGTTCAGAATACCCTCAAGTGTCACGTTTCCGCACTGGTATACCATGCTTCCTCTTTCAATCAGGATTTCCTCATCGCGGTTAAGTGTAATTTCTGCCACCGGGTTCGATTGGTTGTAGTCGATTGTGTACTTCATGATATGGCTGTTCCTTTCAGTTTGTTTATTGTCTCGAGAATAGTACAATTGCGTATGGGTTGCGCATGTTTTGGTCTAATCTTACGTGAGTTATTGCTCCGTAGCCCAGTTCTGATAGTAAGAGTAGTGCTTGGTCTGTTGTGATTTCAAAGACCATGTTCCACTCTGCGATTGTAACGCCTTCAAGCTGGTCGAACCTCTGCATTATGTACGGGAGGTCTGCGGGGGGGAATATGCCTATTATGTATGAGGCGTATGCTATGCGAGTTTCAATGAACTCCAATTCTTCTTCTGTGAGATCATCGATGTATCCGAAAAACACGTGTGGGTATGGGTATACTCCACTATCTTCAAAGGTGTAGGGGTATGGCTCGCCGCGGTATATGTATGTTTCCACTCCGTTTGCGCCGCCGCCGGGGCTTGCTTCTGCTGATGGTTCCGTCTCTTCCGGCACTGACTCTGAGCGTAAAATTAGTGCGTCGTCCGCATCATCAAATTCATCGACAAAGGATTCCATTTCCGCTTCTTCTGCTACTTCTGCCGATACACGCCATGTTTCGTCTGCATCTTCAGCCGGGGCATCAAGTGCGGCGGGAGCGGCAGGCGCCATATCGGCGGCGGCGGGTAATCCGGCGGCAAAGTCAAGCTGCTGCTCTCCGCCAATATTGCCCCAAAATTGCCACACTAGCACCACTATCGCAAGACATGCAGCAAGTGGCACAACTCTTGTCAGCACCACCTTCATGTTACTTTTCTTCTCTCTGTTTTGCCTGCTTGGGGTGACATATCCGTTTGCATTACGTCTTGAGTTTACTGCGTGGTTTTGCGCTTGGTTGTGTGCTTTAGGATATCCTTGATTATACGCTTGGTTTGTATTCCCGTGTGCAGACTCAGCGTTTATTTGAGCCATTACCAGTGATGTCAGTTCGTATGGTGGTCTGGCTGATGATTCTTCTGTGACTATTGAAATCTCACGAGAAAACGAGTAGAAGGCGGCGCAATTTTTGCATGTCAAAAGATGGGTTTCTACCTCTCGAATTTCTTCGGGCGAGGTTAGTTCCCCGTCTGCGTATGCGCTTATTGATTCTAAATATTCGGTGCAATGTTTCATTGAAATTACCGTTCCTCTCGCTCTGTGGTATGCGCCTAGTGTTTAAGTTGCAGGCTCTGCCATCATTCTGTATGACGATAATTAGCGGGGAAAGTTCCTTTTTTCACTAAAATCTCCGCTAAACTCACCCTTGCGCGGGCAATTCGTGATTTCACAGTTCCTACGCTAATCAAAAGTGTTTCGGCAATTTCCTCGTAACTCATGGAGTTTACCTCTCGCATTATCAGGACTTCGCTGTGCTTTTGCGGGAGTTCCGCTATGCTTTGTGCAATCGTTCTTCGCACTTCTTTTCGGACAAGACTATCTTCGGGAAGATCTTTCACGTCGGGTATTTCGATTGGGGCAATAGTGCCTGAATCGTCCTCGTAGTCCAGTGAAATTACATTTTCCTTTGATTTTTTTCGCAGAAAGTCAATACAGATGTTGTATGTGAGTCTGTAGAGCCAGACGGAAAATTTGCTGTCACCTCGGAAATTTTGCAGATTTCTGTACGCCTTGATGAACGCCTCTTGCGATATGTCAAGTGCGTCCTCTGCGTTTTTAGTCATTTTAAGTGCAAGATTATATACGTTTTTCTGATTGGCAACAACCAACTCTTCAAACGCATTTTTGTTTCCGTTTAATACTTGCTCTATGATAATTCGTTCGTCTTGCAAACTTTTCTCCTTTGCGCTCAGCGCAACTCACGTTTAATACCGGCAGTTATGTCGCGCAGTTCGTCTAAGGTTGTGGCTTTTGCTATGCGCTCTTTGAAATAGCCTGAATGTGATATGCCGCGCAAGTACCATGAGTAGTGCTTGCGTGCTTCCAGGCAGGCTATGTGTTCACCTTTGTGCTGTGCCGCAAGTTCAAACTGCCGCATTGCTGTGTCTGCTATTTCGGCTATTGATGGGCGGGATGGTGCTTCTTTGCCTGCGAGCAGAGCCGCACCTTCTCTGAATATCCATGGGTTCCCCATTGAACCCCTTGCAACCAGTGCAATATCTGCACCTGTGTATTTTAGTATTTTAACGGCATCTTCACCGCTCCAAATATCTCCGTTTGCAGAGACAGGCACGTTTACCGCCTTTTTGACTTCACGGATTATGTCCCAATCTGCCTTGCCTGAGTACATCTGCGTGCGGGTTCGCCCGTGTACTCCAATTGCTGAGACGCCCGCTTGCTCTGCCATTTTCCCAAACTCAACTGCGTTTACGTTGCCCTTGTCCCAACCTTTGCGAAATTTGACTGTCACGGGGCATGGTACACTTTTTACCACTGCTTCAATGATTTTCCCGGCTTTTTCGGGGTCTTTCATGAGCGCACTGCCGTCACCGCTTTTTACGATTTTTCCTACAGGGCAACCCATGTTTATGTCTATGAAGTCCGCACCTGACATCTCATAGGCAATGGGCGCTGCCTCTGCCATGCACGATATGTCACTTCCAAATATCTGCACTGCCACAGGGCTTTCACCCTCTGCGAGTTTTAGCAGGCTATGTGTTTTTTTGTCTTTGTAGACGAGGGCTTTCGCGCTCACCATCTCCGTATAGGTGAGTCCTGCCCCCATCTCACGGCAGATTGTGCGAAACGCAATGTCCGAAACACCCGCCAAAGGCGCCAGTGCTATTTTTGTGTTTATTTCTAAATTTCCAAATTTTATCATGATTTGTATTATATCATAAATAATTATTGTGTAAAGTGGGAAATGGTGTGACCTAGGGACGTATTTTTTTCATATACACCATCAGCGCGGCTACGTCTGCGGGGGATACTCCTGAAATTCTTGATGCTTGTGCCAGGTTTCTTGGCCGGATTTCGGAGAGTTTTTGCCTTGCTTCCAGGCGCAGTGCTGCTATGTCGTTATAATTGATGTTTTCGGGAATTGTTTTGTTTTCCATGCGGGAGAGTTCTGCTAATTGGCGTTGTTGGCGTTTGATGTAGCCTTCGTATTTTATGGCAATTTCTACTTGATTTTGCACTTCAGGCGTAAGGTCGGGGGCGCTGTTGTCAAGTTTTATTATTTCACCGTATGAAATCTCAGGGCGGCGGAGCAGTGCCGCTAGGTTTTGCCCTGTTGTTGCCTGCGGCATGTTGTGGTGTGCCAACAGCTCGCTTAGGTTTTCTGACGGTGGAGCGAAAGTTGTTTCGAGTCTTTTTATCTCTTTTTGAACTTGCTCATATTTATCAAGCACTTTTTGGTGCCGCTCCTTGGAGATAAGTCCGATGCGCCTGCCGAATTGCGACATTCTTATATCTGCATTGTCCTGACGGTGTAGTAGTCTATGCTCGGTGCGCGATGTCATCATGCGATATGGCTCGTTTGTGCCTTTGGTTACGAGGTCATCAATCAAAGTGCCGATGTAGCCGTCGTTTCGTGTGATTATCAGCTCCGGCTCGCCTTTTAGCTTGAGCACTGCATTCACTGCGGCGACAAAGCCTTGCACCGCCGCCTCTTCATAGCCGCTTGAGCCGTTGAACTGCCCTGCGCCGTACAGTCCTCCGATTTTCTTTGATTCGAGGGTCGGCAAAAGCTCCGTTGGGTCAATGCAGTCGTATTCTATGGCATATGCCGGGCGCATGATTTCAGCTTTTTCAAGACCGGGGATAGTATGGAGCATCTGTATTTGAACTTCCTCCGGCATGGACGATGAAAACCCTTGCAAATATAATTCTCCGGTATTTAATCCCATCGGTTCTACAAATAGTTGGTGGCGGCTTTTGTCCGCAAATCGCACTACTTTATCCTCAAACGATGGGCAATATCTTGCGCCAACTCCATCTATATTTCCTGAATGCATAGGGCTTCTGTGCAGATTTTGCCGTACAATTTCGTGGGTCGCTTCGTTTGAGTATGTGAGATAACAGATCGCTTCGTTGTATAGTGGTTCTGAGGTTTCAAACGAAAATGGCTCAGGCGGATCATCACCGTGTTGGGGTTCCATTTTTGTAAAGTCCACGCTTTGTACACTCAGTCTCGGTGGGGTTCCTGTTTTGAACCGTTGCATATTTAGCCCAAGTTCGCACAGGCGGTCTCCTAATGCATTAGCGGCAAACATACCGTCGGGACCGCCTTCGGTGATTGCCTCGCCGACTATGCATTTACTTGCAAGGTATGTGCCTGTGCAGATTATGACGGCACGCACGTTGAATGTTGCTCCTGTTTGGGTGGTTATGGAGTTTACGCCGCCCTCTACGTCAACACCGATGTCAACAATTTCGGCTTGTCGCAACGTCAAATTTTCTTGATTTTCTAACGTTTCTTTCATTAACTCTTGGTATTTTCTTCTGTCGGCTTGCGCTCTTAAGGAGTGGACTGCGGGGCCTTTTGCTCTGTTTAGCATACGAAATTGAATTCCTGCACGGTCGGCGCATTTTGCCATTTCACCGCCCAGTGCGTCCAGCTCACGCACGAGATGTCCCTTGCCTGTACCGCCAATTGCGGGGTTGCAGGGCATGTTGCCGACTGCATCTAGGTTTATCGAAAAGCAGATTGTTTTCATTCCAAGGCGCGCAGAAGCAAGCGCAGCTTCAATCCCGGCATGTCCTGCGCCAATAACCGCTATGTCATAATGCCCTGCGTTGAATTTCAAGATGTCCTCCTATAATCGTCCCCTACAGCACCTTTTGCAGATACTCACCTGTGTAGCTTTTTTTGCATTTTGTTGCGCCTTCGGGGGTGCCTTCGTATAGGATTTCTCCGCCTGCTTCGCCGCCTTCTGGGCCTAGGTCTATCAGATGGTCGGCAGTTTTTATTACGTCTAGATTGTGTTCTATTACTACTACTGTGTTTCCTGAATCTGTCAGGCGGTTTAGGACATCTACCAGCCTGTGGACATCTGCTGTGTGTAGACCTGTTGTAGGTTCGTCAAGCACGTAGAAGGTATTACCTGTGGAGCGTTTGCTTAGTTCTGTAGAGAGTTTCACTCTTTGCGCCTCACCGCCTGAGAGTGTTGTTGAGGGTTGTCCCAGCCTTATGTAGCCTAAGCCTACATCTACCAATGTCACCAGTTTTTGGCGTATTTTTGGTAGGTTTTCAAAAAACACAAGTGCTTCGTCAACTGTCATGTCAAGAACTTCGTGGATATTCTTGCCTTTGTAGCGAACTTCAAGTGTCTCTCTGTTGTATCGCTTTCCTTTGCACACATCACACGGTACGTATATGTCAGGCAAAAAGTGCATTTCAATTTTTATAAGTCCGTCGCCGGAGCATGATTCACAGCGTCCGCCACGGACATTAAAGGAGAAACGCCCTACTTTATACCCTCTGGCTTTTGCGTCTTGCGTCTGGGCAAACAGCTCACGGATATCTCCGAAAACGCCTGTGTAGGTCGCGGGGTTTGAGCGTGGGGTGCGGCCTATGGGCGATTGGTTTATGTCTATGACCTTGTCTAAAAATTCCATACCCTCTATTCCCTCGTGCTTGCCGGGGCGGACTTTTGAGCCATTTAGTCCTGATGAGAGGGATTTGAATAGTATTTCGTTGACGAGTGACGACTTGCCACTGCCTGAAACACCTGTAACTGCGGTCATCACGCCAAGTGGAAAGGCTACATTTAAGCCTTTGAGGTTGTTTTCTTCCGCGCCTTTTATCAACAGGGTCTTTCCGTTCCCTTTTCTCCGTTTCTCTGGTACGGGGATTACTTTTTTGCGGCTCAGATATCTGCCTGTAATAGATTCGTCACACGCCATGACTTCATCAGCAGTTCCTGCACATACGACTTGACCACCGTGTATTCCTGCGCCGGGTCCGATATCAACTATATAGTCGGATGCGAGCATTGTCTCTTCATCGTGCTCAACTATAAGGAGTGTATTTCCGAGATCTCGAAGCCGCTTTAGCATGTTTAGGAGCTTTATGTTGTCGCGCTGGTGCAATCCTATAGATGGTTCGTCAAGGATGTACAGCACGCCCATCAGTGATGAGCCTATCTGTGTGGCAAGGCGTATTCGTTGATTTTCCCCGCCTGAGAGTGAGCCTGCCTGACGGCTGAGTGTCAGATATTCAAGCCCGACACTTTTTAGAAACCCCAGTCGCTCCAAAATTTCTTTAAGTATGCGTGTTGCGATCATCTCGTCTTTTTCAGAAAGCTCCAGCTTTTCAACAAATTCTATTGTTCGTGTTATCGACATGTTTGTGAGTTCTGAGATGCTTATGCCGCCAACGGTAACTGCGAGCACTTCCTTTTTCAGCCTGCGCCCATCACAGTCGGGACAGGGATGCTCTGCCATGTAGTTTTCGAGTTCCCAGCGCATTGACATGCTTTGTGTCTCTTTGTAGCGGCGTTCGATATTGTTTACGACGCCTTCAAACGGTCTGACAAGCGTTCCGCTGCCGCGTTCTTTGTCAAATCTCAGTTCTAACGCTTCGCCTTTTGTGCCATAGAGTATTATATTAACTATGTTTTCGGGCAGTTCTTTTACAGGGGTTGATAGCTTGAATCTGTACTTTTTTGCCAATGCGTCAAAGTACATCTTGACAACTCCATCTTGTTTTACATTGCCCCAACCTGATGCTGAAATTGCTCCGTCTTCGATTGAGAGTAATGGATTTGAGATTATGAGTGCGGGGTCAACCCTCAGTTGTGTGCCAAGACCTGTGCAGGTGGCACATGCTCCGAACGGGTTGTTAAATGAGAAAAATCTTGGAGTCAGCTCTTCCATAGACACTCCGCAATCCTCGCAGGCGTAATTTTGCGAAAATAGTAGTTCCCGCTCCTCGCCCACTATATCAACAATCAGCAGTCCGCCTGAGAGCGCAAGAGCTGTTTCGATTGAGTCCGTGAGCCTTCGTGCCATATCTTCTTTTATGACAAGGCGGTCGATGATTACTTCGATGTTGTGTTTTTTATTCTTGTCAAGCTTTATCTCTTCAGACAGGTCGTAGATACTTCCATCGGCGCGTACACGGACATACCCGCTCTTACGGGCATCTTCAAAGACTTTTTGGTACTCACCCTTGCGCGCACGAATGACGGGTGCCATGATTTGTATTCTTGTTGCTTCGGGGAGTTTCAGCACACTGTCAACTATTTGGTCGATTGATTGTTGCTCAATCTCCTTTCCGCAGATGTGACAGTGAGGTATGCCGATTCTCGCCCAGAGGAGGCGCAGATAGTCGTATATCTCCGTGACTGTTCCAACTGTTGAGCGTGGGTTGCGGCTCGTTGTCTTTTGATCGATTGAGATTGCGGGAGACAGCCCTTCGATGTAGTCGATATCGGGTTTTTCCATCTGCCCTAAAAATTGACGCGCATATGCGGAGAGTGATTCAACATACCGTCGCTGACCCTCGGCGTAAATAGTGTCAAATGCAAGCGATGATTTTCCGCTCCCTGATATGCCGGTCATAACAACCAATTTGTCGCGTGGGATTTCTAGGTCAATGTTTTGAAGGTTGTTTTCCCGTGCACCTTTTATGTAAATATTGTTTCGCATATTAATTCAATGTATCCTTTATGGTATCATTTGGCCGTATGGCGTGACTTGGAATGTACCGCCTGTGGCGAAGAAGTGATCAAAAATCATTCTGGCGATGTCCATGACTTGTGCGCCTGAACCGCCTTTTTCTACGACTACTGCGACTGCGATTTGAGGATTGTCTGCCGGAGCGTATGCCACAAAGATTCCATCATTTACGGCGCGACCTTCAAGTTGTGCTGTGCCTGTTTTTGAACCGACCACTGTGTGGAAATCTCTGAAGCTATCTCTCGCTGTACCCAAGCCACCTATAGATGCCCTAACCATTCCCTCTTGAATGATTTCAATGTATTCAGTTTCACTGATGACGTTAAGTATTTGAGGCTCGTGTACGAATAGTGGTCCGCCTTCAAAATCTGATGGAACAACCCTGCGTAAAATCGACAGTGCATAAAGTGTTCCGCCGTTTCCGATTGTTGCGGCGTAATTTGCAAGTTGAGCCGGTGTAAAGCGATTTTCATTTTGTCCGAATGCTGTTGTCAAAACATCGCCTGCAAAGTATCCACCTCTGATTTCTCTAACCGTATCCGGGGTAGCAAGCCTTCCGGGGTTTTCCGGAAGCTGAAGTCCTGTCTCTATGCCAAGTCCGAACTCCATTGCTGTCTCTGCGAGTAAATCACCCCTAGCCTCAGCACTTCCGCCCGGAAGCCGATCGGCAACGGTAAAAAAGAAATAGTTGCACGAAACTTCGAGTGCTTGAACAATATCAAGGGTTCCATGTCCGACACCACGGGTCAGAAAAACAGCACAGTGCAGAACAAGGTCTAGTTCTTCCCATCTTGCATAGCGGCCTGTACAGTTTACCGGAGTCCATCTGCCAATGTCTAAATTTCTCAGTGCCGCAAGTGCTGTCACCATCTTAAAAGATGAGCCGGGGATAAACTGCCCGTGAATAGCTCTGTTGAGCATGGGGTTTCTCAAATCGGTGTGGAGCATAGCCCAATCCTGTGAAAGAGTTGTGATGTTAAATGTAGGATATGTCGCCGCAGAAAGAATTTCTCCTGTGTTTAAATCTAAAGCAACTACCGCACCACCGGGTATTATTTCGGGGTCCATAAGCTCACCGTAGTCATCAAGTTGCGGATTTGCAATACGGAATGCATTGATTGTCTCTATCTGTGATCTGAGTGCGTTTTCCGATGCAATTTGCAAGCCGAGGTCTATAGTTAGGTGTACGTGAGCGCCGGGCTCGGGTTCCCTTGTAGTTTCAACTGAAAGAATTGTTCCGTCTGCACTGGTTTGAACTACTCTTTCTCCCTCTCTACCGTGCAGATAGTTCTCAAAAGCTCGTTCTGCACCCATTTTCCCAACTATTGCATTCATGGGAAGTTCCCACGGATATTCCCTGAAAATTTCAAACTCATCTGCTGTCATTGGACCGACATAACCGATTATGTGAGGTGCCGCGGTTGTGTGGTATTCGCGGACAAATGTGTTTTCGGAAAAGACAGACTGGAAACCGCGTTCTTCGATGTACGCGACAAATTCTGCGCTGACATCACTTGCGAAAATGTACGGGGTTATTGTCCAGATAATTCCACGTATTTCAAGTTCATAACGAACTCCAATAATAAGCCTTGCGTCGAGTATTCCCACCGTGTAGTCTATATTGTAGTGGTTGCGTAGCCAAGATAGAAAGTCAGGTGCTGATATGTCGGGGTCGATTCCGTGAAATTCAAAATATGTATCTAGTCTGTTTCGCTGTGTTGCAGTCATATTGGTAACAAAATCAAACGGTGCGCCACGGGTTACGGGGAATGTGTCTGTGTATTGAATATCCGCATCCATTGCGGCATAAATAAGGTTTAGTATATCCTCATTAGCTCTGACTGAATTAGCTCTGACCATGTTCCACTCAATCATTATGTTGTGAGACGGTCTGCCGGAAGCAAGCAAAACACCGTTGCGGTCGTAGATGTTGCCCCTTGCTGATGCAATTGTTTCAGTTCTCCTGATGACACGGGTATGCACCTGCTCCTCACCGTCACCCCTCCATGGTTGATCCACCTGTAGGCTGTACAGGGCGTAGAGATAGAGAGATAAAAAGAGGGCTACACCGGCAAATATCATTGCAAATCTCGATGGAGTGTACATCTTTTGCATAATTATGACTATTCCTTTCATTACGTTTCAAATCACAAAATAACCATCAGAGCTTATGATTACATTGTGCGCCAATTGTTGCTATGATTCCTTTGCTTTTTGGGGTTTTTCCTTTTTGGGTCTGGCTTGCGGTCCTCGATCCGCCCGTTTCCCCAATGCGCGAACAAAAAACCAAATTGGGATAGCAACTATCAGGGAGTATGTTGTTTGAGCTATTGCCGTATTCATCAGCATCGCCAATGGTATCGGCTGAACTCCCAAAGTCACAAGCGGTGTCATTAAAAGTGGTACCATTTGAACGAATGCACATACAATAAGCACACCTATGCTTGTTAGAAGAAATGTCACAAATCCCGGTAGAAATACAGTTTCAGAGAGTAAGCCAACCGCCAATCCTATTAGGGTTAATAATACTGTGAATGATGCCGCCGGCTGATTAAATGAAATGTCACACAGTATTCCTGCAAACAGCCCCGTTATACCGCCGACATACCTACCCTCGTACAGTGCAACGCCCGCCACCGCAACGGGTAACATGAGTGGCACCAAGCCGTCCAGTCTCAGATGCGGAAATATCGCCGCTTGAAATATGTAGACAACTATCAAAAATATCGCATGTAGTATTATAGAGAATATAAGTTCCCAGCGTTTCATGTTGTGTACCTAATCCGGATTTTCAAATTCTGTGATTACGAATACAGCGTTTATTGTGCTTATGTCCAGCATGGGGCGAACTGTCGCGAATCTCCCTATGCCACTGTCATGCCTGTAGATTCCGTCTATTTCTCCCAAGATTAATCCCGCCGGAAATACCCCACCTGTGCCTGATGTGACAACAAAGTCTCCCACAAGCAGTGTAAGGTCGTCGTCAATGTTGTCTAGTATTAACAAACCGTTTCGCATGAGGGAAAAGTCTCCCCTTGCCGTGACGGAGACGGGGACGTCCGCTTCTCCTCTGCCTACAAACGCAGCCAGTGAGAACTTGGTGTCAATTATTGTGATAATTGTGGAAGTTGTCGGACCAACATCAAAAACTTGCCCAAGCAACATTCCGTGCTCCGTAGTCACTCCCATTCCGGGACGTATGTCTGAGTTTGCATAACCTCGGTTTATGATAAATGAGCTCGAAAAGTTATCACTGCCCCAACTCTGGAGTGTCGCCCTTTCAGACTCAAATTCACCATGACGCTCACGGAAGTTGAGCAAATTTCGCATCTGCCTGTTTTCCTCTGCAAGAGCGGCTGCATCTCGGTAGTCCATCTCGAGGCGTGCAATCTGTTGCAGTAATTGTTCGTTTTGAAGAGTCAGTTGCTCGTAGTCATACATTGCTGAAAAAATGTTGCCGAATGTCCTCGCTATCGTTGAAGCAAGTTCTCGCACGGGACGGGTTACGACGTTTGCCGCACCTGTGACAGGGTCTTGCGTGTTGAGTGCATTTACAGATATAATTGTAATAATTGCAATCAGAAAAGCTGCCCCTGCTATTGTTATTGTTTGCTTATTCAAAATTGTTTTCATTATAATGACCATACCTTTCAGCAATTTCCGGAGCACAAAATTCTCTATTACATGACTCCGTCAATCTCTTTGAAATATACTCCTCGGGTGTAGCTGAGTGGTGCATAGTTTCCCTCGCCTTTATACCTTTTTGTAACGGCAACGCATTCTATCGCATTTTCTGTTGTAAAACTCAGCCTTTGCGCCCAGAGTCCGAGACTTGAGAAGCTCTTGTATTTGTCTGCCATGAAAAGTTTTTTTGGACTCAGCAGAACATTTCTGCACCCAAACTCTGCGATGACCGGATATTGCGCTCCCTGCTTACCCACAATTCCCGTAAAACTATCGCATGTACACGCTTCTGTGCAGTTTCTTACAATGCAGTTTTCTGTGTACATTAAGGGGAGGCGTCCGTATGTTATAAGCTCCAAGTCGAGCGACTTGACGAGTGTGCGGATTTCAGTGAGTGGCATTTCAAACGAGATGGTTGCGGATTTCAACCCTAAAAGGTTCAGCGCATAGAGTGTTTCCGAGTTGTATACATTGAGTCCAAAGTCACCTCGAACGGACATTCCATGCCCTTTTGCAAACTGAATATGCCCTATATTTGAGACAAGTGCTTGCTTAACTCCGAGTGAGTTTGCTTTATCGAGCAGCTTGGCAACATTTTTCTTTTCATCGTCGTGGATTATACGCGGCAAAGTTACCGCAACCTCTATTATACCATTATCTACTATATTTCGCAAGACTGGCGACTCATAATCCAGTTCTGCTATCGGAATGTATATCAGTTTAGGTGCTAAACTTTCAAGCTCTGCTGATAGTTGGTCGGATTTTGTCACAGAAATCGTGAGTTCCGGAGGGTATGGGTCGAGAAGTGGAACTATAGATTCATTCTCATCTACTGAACCCACATAAATTCCTCCGTTTGGTACAAATTCACCCTCAACACGCATCGATACGGGCTTTCGTTGCTCCAATATTTCTGCAAACAGTTCGAGGCGCATGTCTGTAAATTCTTCGGGCGGGAGCGTTAAACCCGATTCAACCGTTCCCTTTACACCCTTGCATATGAATGGTGTGCCGTGTGTTTTGTGGAGTTGCGTGCTTAAATCAGTTATTGTGAGTTCTTTTTCCTTGTGGAAACTCTGCTCAGGTACAAGCCCATATGCCACTGCCGTGTTGCCTCTATCGTCTGCGGCGGCAATTTTAGCTTGCTCTCCGCGACTGATTGACCCGACGAATCGAACAGGTATCCGCTGAAATTCGCCATTTAGGTAACTCTTGCGAGTTAGGGAAAATAGTTTTGTGTCCGCTTTTTCTTCCATTTCACGCAGCCCCAACGCTTCAGGACCTTTTCTCCCCGTGTAGTATCTATCGGAGAATCCCTGCCTTGAAAATGCAGTTTTTAACATATTCATGCTCTCTTGTGACGGCGACCTCCCACTGTGTGCCGCTCTGGAAAATACCCCCGTGACCAATGCAGTGAATTCGGGGCGTTCGCTACGACCTTCGATTCTTACCGCTTTGACTCCTATGGATTCAATGTCCGCGAGATAGCGAACCAGACATGTGTCTTTCAGGCTAAGTGGGTGGGTTATCTCGTGCCCTGCCCAGCTGTAATTTTCTCTGCATGGCTCACCGCAACGCCCCATGGCGTCAGAGCTGTCCCCCTGCATTGCACTCATATAACACTGACCTGTATAGCTCATACATGTTTCACCATGTACGTAAATTTCGATTTCAATCGGCGAGTGTTTGCATATGTGGTATATCTTTTTGCGAGTCAACTCAATGGAGAGCGTGACCCGCGAAAAGCCCATAGCCGCCGCCATTTTGACGCCTTCAAGGTTATGGATCCCCAAACGTGAACTTGCAAATACCGGTACTTCCGGCACCGCCTGCCGCACCGCCCGCATAACACCTAAGTCGGAGACTATGATTGCGTCAACACCAAAACGTGATGCCTCTTTAACTTGGTGGGCTATAATCGGCAGTTCTATGTCCGGGACGTGGTTGTCGAGAGCAAGATATGCTTTAACGCCGCGTATTCGGCAATATTCAAGCGCACGACCAAATTCGTTAGTCGTAAAATTCTCAGCATTTAGACAGCTATTCCACTGTTTAAGTCCAAGATATATAGCATCTGTACCGTTCTGAACGGCTGCAATAACACCCTCGGGAGAGCCCGCAGGGGATAGTAGTTCGAGCACAAATTTCACCTTACCCAACTTGATTGGTTACAAATAGTAACATAGTATATCATATAATTACGAAAAATGCTAGTGTTAGTGTTGAAAAATTTTCTTGCGTTTTTGTTTTGTTTGTGCTAACATGTCAGGGCGTGAAATGTGCGCCCGTAGCTCAGCTGGATAGAGCGTCTGGCTACGGACCAGAAGGTCAGGGATTCGAATTCTCTCGGGCGTGCCAAGTCTTAGAGCCACAACGGTTCTAAGACTTTTTCTTTATTTTTATTGACATGTTTGAATTGTTGACTTATAGTCTTAAAGTGGTCTTGAAAGTCAAGAAGGAAGGAAAAACCATTCTCATGACACTCAACATTGTGCTTTTAGAACCTCAGATTCCACAGAATGTGGGGAATATTGCCAGAACTTGTGCTGTTACAGGGGTTAGGCTTCATTTGGTTGAGCCTATGGGTTTTACTATTGATGATAAGAAACTCAAGCGAGCGGGGCTTGATTATTGGCATTTGCTTGATATCACACATTATGATGGTATCTCGGAATTTTTCCGGGCTGTTACTGATGGGGTTTTGGCGGGCGATGATGATGGGGCTCCCGATACGTCACCCGATACGTCGGCGTTCAATTTTTATTTTTTTGAAACTAGGCTTGGGCGTGTCTATACAAAGCCAAAGTATGAGGATAGTGTGTACCTCTTTTTTGGCAGTGAGACTGTGGGAATAGATAAAAATTTGCTTGACAAGAACCCTGACCAGTGTGTCCACATTCCTATGATGGAGAATTCCCGAAGCATGAACCTGTCAAGCACTGTTGCCATCGGCGTTTTTGAAGTGTTGCGCCAATGGAACTTTCCTGATTTGTTATCACAGAACCAAGACTCGTAGCTCGTTTAGAAATGATTTGCTTATGTCAAACATTCCGGGGAAAACTTCGGTTTCAATTGCTATAAATGAGCATTTTTCGTCAAGGTGATCTTTGAAGATATCAAGCACTTTCTCAATTTGGCTTTCGTCACTTTGGCGGCATAGAAAAACGCCTGCGGGAATGGTTAAGCGCTCTTCAAACTCAAATTCGTCCGGTATTTCCACAAACGCATAGCGTTCTAGCTTATTTCCGTTATAATTGCACAAAAATCCGTATTCCAAGAGTTCATTGCTATGCTCGTATTCGGAGTCGCTTTCTATTTCGGGCATATCGTTGAATAACTTTGCTATTTGGAGTGGGTCGGCGGTGTCAAAGCTTTTATCATATGGTAAGACATAGCAGTATTCTTGCGGTAGCTCCCTTTTGTATATCTCGTGCATGGGATATTGCTCCTGTATGCCGATTTTTTCTTCTAAAAGTTCTATGAATTTCAGTCCTTTTTCGAGTGCATTTATCTTTTTTACTGTAACTTCTTTTCCGTAAGCGAAAAGAGGTTTTGAGTCTATTATGCCGTCCTCACCTATGAAGGTGGATAGTTTTTTTAGCGGAATGTCGAGTTCTACTGCAAGAGAAATCAAAAACACCATATTTGTCTGGTTGAAATTGTAATAGCGGTAAAGCGAATCAGGGTCAACGTAGGCAGGCTTTAGTATGCCTATACGCTCATAATAGCGCAAAGCCTTTATGCTTACGCCTGTAAATTTTGATATATCCCCTATTGATAATAGTCCGGACTTTTTGCTCACGCTTCCACCGCCTTTTTCATCAGCTTTATCATACCATAAAAGCCTTAAAACATCAAAAGAACTGGAAAAGTTAAAATATTTTCAAAAAAGCCTTGACTCTGCCCCTAGGGGATAGTGTATGGTAGCAACTTGTGAGATAAATAATGAGAGGATAGGTCATAAGTTTGAATAAATTCAAACTTACGGGAGAATGTGCGATTTGCTCGCCCTGCGGGCAACCGCAAATGATGCACAATATGACCATACCTTCTTATGGTCGTTTGTAAGTTAAAATGCACTTGAAAGGATAGGTCATAATAATGCTCGGATTATTCAGGCAGGCGCGGCTTGGGAAACTTAACGTGTTTTTGCTACTTGTATTCATTATATTTCAGATGGGCGGCACATTACTTCTTCCGACACTCACTGCAAACATCATTAACTATGGTGTCGTGATGGAAGATATGGACTATGTGTTTTCTACCGGTGCGCTTATGATTGGTGTTGCTGTGCTGACGGGGCTTTTTTCCATATTGTCTACATGGTATGGAACGGAGGTCGCTACACGATTTGCAAAAAACACCCGCAAGCGTCTGTTTGACCATACTCAAAAACTCAGTTATCAGGACTACAAAAAATTCTCCACAAGCTCTCTCATAACCAGAGCAACCAACGATATTGAGCAACTTCAAAATACGCTCGCAATGTGTTTCGACATGCTTGTACCTGTGCCTTTTGTGGTTATTATCGGTATGATGCTTGCGTTTAGCAGAGATGGCTATATG
The DNA here is from genome assembly GCA_009787625.1 of Oscillospiraceae bacterium. Taxonomy (GTDB): domain Bacteria; phylum Bacillota; class Clostridia; order Oscillospirales; family Oscillospiraceae; genus WRMH01. The sequence continues at coordinate 6,523 of WQSX01000001.1, read as the reverse complement.
GCACTGATTGTTTTTGTGTCGTCATTTCTTATGGTTGCGGTATTTGCAATTGTGGCAAAAAGAGTTTTACCTATCTTCTCTAAGGTTCAGCTCGGCTTGGACAAAGTAAATGATACTGTTAAGCAATACATCACAGGAATCAGAGTTGTCAGAGCGTTTAACCGCACTAAGCTTGAAACTGAGCGCATGGACGAATCTTTTTCGAGTTATGCGAAGCTGAACATAAAAATTAATCGCGTGTTTGCTGTTATAATGCCTTTGATTACACTGTTTTTCTCAATTTGCAGTGTTGCTATCGTCTGGTTTGGCGGACATAGAATTCAAACAGGTGATATGCAAATTGGAGATATCACGGCGATTATAGAATACTCCATGAATATTCTGATGTACCTCGTGATGGGTGTTTTTGCAGTCGTTATGCTCCCCAGGGCAATTGTGTGTGCACAGCGTGTTAAGGAAGTGCTGGAACATAGACCTGAGATAAAGGACGGGAAAGCGAGTGTCCGAAATGGCAGTAAGTTATGCCTTGAATTTAAAAATGTCGGATTTCGATATCACGATGCGGAAAACCCTGTGCTCCACAACATAAACTTCACCTGCGAGGAGGGTACGACCACGGCTATTATCGGTGGTACGGGCTCCGGTAAGTCCACCATTGCCAGGATGATTCCCCGCCTGCTCGATGCAACATCGGGGCAAATTCTGCTAAATGGTGTGAATATAAAGGAACTATCGCAGGAAGAGGAGCGCAGGCATATAGGTTTTGTGCCGCAAAAAGCGTTTTTGTTCAGCGGAACTATTGCGGATAATCTGCGGCATGGCAACGAAAATGCAACTCTGCGAGATATGAAGCGTGCCGCTATCGTGGCTCAGGCAGATGATTTTATTAACGAAATGCCCGATAAGTATGAGCATATTGTCGCTCAAGGGGGACGCAACCTCTCGGGCGGACAACGCCAGCGTGTCAGTATTGCGCGGATGCTTGTTAAAGAGCCTGATGTTTACGTCTTTGATGATAGTTTTTCTGCGCTTGATTTCAAAACGGATGCCGCACTTCGCATGGCTCTCAAGGGCGTTACGCAAAATGCCATAGTGATAAATATTGCTCAGCGCATAAGCACAATCAGAGACTGCGACCAAATTATTGTGCTTGACGAAGGCAAAATCGTGGGTAAAGGCAAGCATGAGCAGCTTATGCAAGATTGCGATGTCTACAGAGAAATCGCCTTCTCACAACTTAGCGAGGAGGAACTAAAAGGTTGAATAAATTCAACCTTTTAACGGGAGAATGTGCGATTTGCTCGCCCTTCGGGCAACCGCAAATGATGCACAATATGACCATACCTTTTAGATGGTCGTTGTGTAACTCAAAATACTATGAAAGGTATGGTCATAATCATGAGCGACAACTATAGTTTAAATGACGACAACAAAACAGTTGATGTGCTGGGTGATGTTGGCGAAGGGATGTCTACTGAGAAGGCTAAGAATCGCAGCAAAACTTTGGGGCGTTTGGTTCTTGCGCTGAAACCTCAGCGTTGGCAGCTTATTGCGGCGTTTATATTCGCAGTTGCGGGAGTGCTTCTCACGCTTTGGGCTCCACAAATTTTCGCAGACTCAATAAATGTGATTTTTGATGGTATTGCACCTGCAATCTTTAGTTTTGGGCCTATCGACATCAGTTTTGTGAGGCTCGGCGAATATGTCCTGCTCCTTATTGGCATCTACTTGATAAGTTCGGTGTTCACCTATTATCAAGAGCGGATAATGGCTTCTATAGCTCAAAAGTTGGTGCTTTCACTGCGTGAACAAGTCAGTGCAAAGCTTGCAAAGGTTCCGCTCAAATTCTACGACACCCATAAAAAAGGTGAAATTCTGAGCCGTGTTACAAACGACCTTGAGAGGGTAAATGAAATTATGCAAAGCGCAATAATGCGCCTGTTTACATCGTTTATCACCATTGTCGGCGCAGTAATTATGATGTTTCGAATCAATTGGATTTTAACTTTGGTTGCTGTCGGCTCAATCTTCGTTGGGCTAATAATAACTGTAATCGTGAGTATGATTAGCGGTCCGCTGTTTTCTAACCGTCAGCGTTCGCTCGGTGTTTTTAACTCACGTATCGAGGAATATTTTTCCGGTCAGGTTGAAATCAAGGCATTTACGCTTGAAAAAAGTGCAAAAGCTAACACACATGACGCCATTGACCAGCTCTACAAAGATGACAAAAAAGCTCAGTTTATAATGATGGTAATTATGCCTATCATGCGCCTTTTTAACCATGTTGGTTATGTAATTATAGCCGCACTCGGTGGATACTTTGTAATAAACGGGCGAATTTCTATCGGTCAGATTCTTTCATTTTTCCAGTATGTTCAAATGTCGCAGGAGCCACTTTCGGAAGCGAGTTTTGTTTTAAACTCCCTGCAATCTGCAATAGCTTCGGCGGAGCGTGTGTTTGAGCTTATAGATGAGGAAGAGGATGTGCCTGACGTGGCTATGCCAAAGAGCATCAAAAAGCCCAAAGGTCATATTGCTTTTGAAAATGTGCAGTTTGGATATGGGAAAGACCTTTTGATGGATGGTGTCAATTTTGAGGTTAAGCCGGGGCAGAAGGTGGCAATCGTCGGCCCGACGGGTGCCGGAAAGACTACTCTTGTCAATTTGCTGATGCGCTTTTATGAGATTAGCGGTGGCGTGATCAGGGTTGACGGTGTGGATATTACACATATGAAAAGACGTTACTTGCGCTCGCTGTTTGGCATGGTTCTTCAAGATTCATGGATTTTTGACGGCACAATAAGTGAAAACATCGCTTATGGCAAGTATAAAGCGTCGAGTTCTGAGATTGTAAAGGCAGCACGCATGGCTAGGGCGGATTATTTCATACGGACTCTGCCCGAGGGGTATGATACGGTATTTAGCGATGAAAATGCAAATCTCTCGCAAGGCGAAAAACAACTTCTCTGTATCGCTCGATGCATCGCCGCCTCTCCCACATTTTTATTGCTCGATGAAGCGACTTCCAGCGTTGACACGAGAACGGAGCTTCATATCCAAGAGGCGATGGACCACCTGATGCGAGGGCGCACGAGCTTTATAATAGCCCACCGCCTGTCCACAATTAAAAACGCTGATTTAATACTCGTCATGGACAGCGGCAATATCGTGGAAACAGGCAGTCACGAATCACTCCTTAAGCAAGGTGGTTTTTATAGCGAAATTTATAACAGCCAGTTTGCGGGATAATAATAGTAGTAAGTATCGGAGGTAAACTATGTTTCAAATAGATTTAAAAAGCCGTAAGGCTGTATTTGATCAGATTGTGGATAATTTTAAGAGGCTCATTTCATCGGGGGTGCTCAGTCCCGGTGAATATTTGCCTGGTGTTAAGGAGATGGCTAAAACTCTGACTGTGAATCCCAACACCATTCAGAAGGCCTACTTTGAGCTGGAGCACCAAAATTTTCTCAGGACGGAAGACGGGAAGGATTGGAGCGTTTTTTCGGATGCTGATTCCGAAGAGACAACGAACGAGCATGAGGCTGTTTCTGCTTTATATGGACGTATTCATGCTGATATTCAGGAGCTGATTGCCCGTGGTGAAGTGAGAGAAGATATCGGCAAATTGCTTGGCATGGGTAAAGATGCATATATTCAAGTCGAGGGTGTCACTAAGAAGTTTGAGAGCATAACCGCTCTTGACGGGCTGAATCTCAATGTGAAAAAGGGTTCTATCTATGGGCTTGTCGGTGTGAATGGGTCGGGTAAAACTACCACACTAAAGCTCCTCGCGGGGGCTATCAGTCCTGATGAAGGGCTGGCTCGAATCGACAGTATGCCTTGTGCGCCAAACGAGCATGGAAAAATTGTCGGATATATGCAGGAAGATATGTATTTTCTGCCTGACTACACTCTTAAAATGCTTAAATCATTTATTGCCGATAAGTATAAAAGCACTTGGAATGAGGGGCGTTTTAATGAGCTTGCGGAACTTTTTGGTTTGACTGATTTGAACGCAAACCGTCCTTTGACCACGTTTTCAAGAGGGATGCAAAAGCAGGCGGGGTTTGCTCTTGCAATTTCTTCAACACCTGATGTACTTCTTTTAGATGAGACCATTGATGGGTTTGACCCGATTGTACGCAAGCAGGTCTTTAAATTTATTATTGAGGATATTTCGAGCAGAGACATGACCGTCATTATCACTTCTCACAATATGCGGGAGCTTGATGGTTTTTGCGACACGATTGGTATACTTAAAAACGGTCATATGATTTTGGAGCGTGACCTCGATGATTTGCGGCGTAATGTGCACAAACTGCAAGTTGCGTTTCCGCCTGAATTTTTGCTCAAAAACTTCCCATATGACGGGCTTGAGGTTTTACATATGGAAGAGATGGGGAGTATGGATATTTTGGTCGTGCGTGGTGATAAAGAGGAAATTGCCGCCCACATCAGAGGTTATGAGCCACTTGTATACGACCATCTGCCAATGACTTTGGAAGAAATCTTTATCTATGAAACGGAGGGTGAAAGAGAATGATTAGCAGAGCTTTAATGAAGGAACAGTTTAAGCGAACTTCAATCATAATGGTACTAGCGCTTATAGGGCTTACGCTGTTTGTTTTAATGCCGACTATTTTCCCTACAGATAACACACCCGAACGAGCGCAGGGTATGCTCGACTTGCTTGCAATGCGCAACCCTGTGATGCTTGCGGCTACAATTATTTTACCGTTTGCCGCGGCAATGTTGAATTTTTCATATCTGTTTGACTCAAAAAAATCAGCGGCTTACTACGAGCTGTCCGACAACAAGAGCCAACTTTTTTGGACGAGCTCTATAACGGGACTGATTTACATTATTTTACCGCTTTTGTTTTTTAGTCTACTGCTCTTAATCCGTGTGCGTTTTCCCGTGCCGCTCCCTTTGGGCGAGTATGCTCTCTGCTTCCCTGCGGATTTGTTTTCCCGTGAGGTTGTTTCAAACGGTATCATCAACACCTTTGGTACGGTTTTTTCGTTTTTCCTGCGTGCCGTGGTGACCAGCTTTTTTGCGTATGCGCTTTGGTTGTTTGCTTTTTCGGTGAGTAGTCGGTGGGTTATTTCTGCGCTTGTTTTCGTGTTGGTTCTGATTTTGCCGATTTTAGTTTTTCAGCTTGGAGTTGCTATTGCTTCGACTTATGTTTTTGGTTTTTATCCTGCAAATGTTGTGGGTGCCGAGGTTATCGCCGCTTACTCCAGTCCTTTCGTCTGGTCTTTAAACTGGGGCGAGGCTAATCAGGGAGTCTTTTTCCTCATTTATATTGGCATTTCAATAGTTCTGATGGGGCTTGCCGCTACCTTTTTTGCAAGCCGAAAAATAGAAAAATCTGAAAAGCCTATTGTCTTTTCGGGTGTTAAGAATCTGATCGTTTTTATTCTTTCAATTTGGGGCATGGTTGCTATGGGTGGGTTTATGATGACTCTTGTGACAGGGCGGTGGTTTTTGTACTACGGTTTCGTGCTTGGTTTTGCTCTCGCTTTTATAGTTTCTCAAATGGTTTTTGAGGGAAAATTTAATGTCACTTCAAAGATAAAGTGGATAATGCCGCTCGCAGGTGTTGTTGCAGTGCTCTATGGTATTTTATTACTTGTCACCATGTTTGGTGTGCGCGGGTTTGTTGTAGATGTGCCTCGTGTTGACAGAGTTTCAGGAGTTCATATCAGCTTTGATGGTTTCATGGAAGATGACATGGATTTTTCACGAGATAGTGATACTATAAATAACGCTGTCGCTCTTCACAGGCAGATTGCAGATACCATCGACTTCAGAACCGACCTCACCCGCAGCCAGCGCGACGATATGCGTAGCTCCGATATCAGAGACCACAACCGAGACAGGCGTGATGTTCGAAACGATATGCGTGATGCGTTCTGGGAGTCTATCACGGGCGGCGGCGAGCAGTTCACGGCAAACGGTGGCCGGCATCTGTATTTGACTTATTTGCTTACTGATGGGAGCCGGGTTTATCGGCGTTATGCGCTTTCCGGGGCGTTTTTGCTTGAGATTGGCTGACAAGACAGGGGGACGGTTCCTCTGTCTGGACGGAGGACCGTCCCCCTGTCTTTTTGGTTTCTTTTGCGGTTGGTTGTCGCAGACAAAAGGTATAAAAAATATTAGCACCACTCAGCCGCCTCTTTGCCACCAGTGCATATGGTTTTGCTGGTACGCCATATTTCTTATGCTGGTCTTTCTCATGTCGGTCGGGATGCTAATATTTTTTATACCTTTTGCCTACTTTGCTTTTAGCGATTTTCATATCGCCATTATACTACAAATATGGTATTATACAATTATAATTTTCGAAAAGGGTGGACGGTTTTATGGGACAATTCTTTGAGCTTGTTTTGCCTTATCTTCAGATTGCGGGTGCTTCTGCGGCTGTTTATGTTTTTTTGATTGTGGCTATTCGGCTGTTTGGGAAGAGGGAGTTTTCTCAGCTTTCTACGTTTGATATTATTTTTATTTTGCTTATAAG